>NZ_JBHSRS010000082.1:0-321724 GCF_042659145.1 Polaromonas aquatica
CACAATACATAGTTGCAGAATCCGTAATAATTGTTTATTCCCACTGGCCCATGGGCCTTCAAAGGTGCTTATGGACCGGTTGCCGTCTTCCTTTGCCGTGATGGCCAGGGGGCTGTAAGACGGGGCACAGCCAGCGGGAGTTGCTATGAATTGGATAGCTTCTGCGCTTGTACCTGGCGGGCCAGGGGCATTTTTCATGCAAAAAACTGGAAATCAGGCCTTGGCCCCCGGCGCGGGCTTGGGGGGAAACATGGCTCAAGAGGCCTGAAACCAGCGTTTTGCCCGCAATTCGCTATGCGCTGATGGCGACGGGGTGCCCGGCACGTGCCAAGGCTGGCCCTGAGGGGGGCGATATTCGCAATGGTGCGGGTCCGGTCGTTCATGTGCCGGAAGCCGGTGACGCCTGCAAATCAGCTCATGGCCAAGGGGTTGGCCTGTAACTCAACTTGCCCGTTAAGGGTTGCCATCCACAGTGGGTGCGCGGGACGCTTGTATTGGACGGCCGCAATGCATATGACCTCGTCCTCAAAACGTTACGGCGTGCGATTGGCACTCAGCGCATCTCAAACCATGGCAAAACCGTAAGGCAAATGCGATCAAACCGGATGTAAAGCTCGCACTTTCATCGTCTTTACACAATTTAGTGCCGGAAACCGGTGATCTCTCACGGAAATAAGCGTCATATGTAACAAGAAGTGTTGAAGTGCTAGGGGTGAACCCTAAAATAAACCATCCCAAAACACCCAAAGGCTACAAATCATGCTTAAAACTGTAACTTTTAGAAACATCAAGTCGGAAGTGGCTCGTGCTGTCCTGTTGTCTGCTGTCGCCCTTGGCGCGATGGGCGCTGCCCAGGCCGCCACCGATGTGACGACCTTCAAGGTCAAGCTGACCATCACTGAATCGTGTCTTATCAGCGCTACTGCGCCTACAGACGTAGACTTTGGCTCGCAAGCGCGCACTGGCGCAGCCCTTACCCTGGATGCGGCCGGTGCCCTGAATGTGAATTGCACCTCAGGCACGCCCTACACCATTGGCCTGAACGGTGGTGCCAACAATACAGGCACGACCGCCACGCCAACGGCAGGAAGCCGCCGCATGCTTTCCGGCACTGCGAACTATGTCGGCTATGAGCTGTACCAGAACACCGGCCGTACTACCTTCTGGGGCAATGCAACCGGTAGCTGGCTGGGCGGCACGGGTACGGGCGCATCAGTTTCCCTTCCTGTGTATGGTCGCGTAGTATCGGCCAATGCTCCGGCCGGTGCCTATATCGATACCGTGACGGCCACGATCACCTACTAAGCCTGCAAGGTAAATAAAGGTCCAGCCCTGTGATCCATGCAAGCCAAGACATCCTGACCCGCGGGCTTTGGCGCGCACGCAGGGTTGTCCTTGGCCTGGCATTGACGCTTGGCCTTGCGTTGCTGCACAGCGGGCCGGCCGGTGCGGCCAGCCTGCAGGTGTCGCCCATCTCGCTGGAGTTTTCCCCTGCAGAGCAGGCGCAGAGTGTGTGGCTCAGCAACTCCGGTACGGCGACCGTGCGCGCGCAGGTGCGTGTGCAGCAGTGGTCGCAGCCGGACGGTGTTGAACAACTCAGTGCGACCCGCGAACTGGTCGCCAGCCCGCCGGTTGTTGAAATTCCTCCCGGCGGCAAGCAGATGGTCCGCATCATCCGCCTGCAACCGGCGCCGCCGGCACAAGAGCAGGCTTTCCGCCTGATCATCGACGAGCTGCCGGAGGTGGTCGCGCCCGCAGGTGCTGCGACGTCTCCTGGCCTGCAGTTCTTGCTGCGGTATTCGGTGCCGGTTTTTGTGGCGCTGACCGAGCCCGTGCCGGCCAACAATAAACCCAGCGATATTTCAGCCTTGTCGGCCAGCCTGCGCACGAGTGGGTCGCAGCTTGTGCTGTCCGTGAGCAATGCAGGACCCCGGCGCGTCAAGATCAGCCAGTTGGTCCATGTCGATGCCGAAGGCCGGCGCACGCCGCTGGCACCTGGCCTGCTGGGCTACGTGCTGGCTGGCCAGCGCATGCAATGGCCCCTGAACCTGCCGGCTGGACAGGTGCTGCCGGCCAACGGCACCCTCAAGGCCAAATTCAATGCCGACCTGGAAGAGCAAACCCTGCCGCTGGCCAGCAATCGTTCCTAGTGTCCTGGGCCTTCTCGGGACTTGTGGCGGCGCGCTTGCGCAGGTCGCCCCCGACAAGCCTGCAGTGACAGCCCTGCCTGCGCAAGCCGCGCAGGAGGAGGAACAGGAGCTGTACCTCGAAGTCACGCTGAACGGTGTGACCAACGGCACGCTGGGCCGCTTTGTGCGCCGTGGCGGTGCTTTTTTGGCCAGTGCAGAAACCCTGCGGGAGATGGGCCTCAAGTGGCCAGGCGGGGAGGGCGCCAGTGGCCTGGTGGCATTAAGTGCGCTGCCCGGCCTGCAGGTTTCCTACGATGTGCCGGCCCAGCGGCTGGTGCTGATGGCCCCGGTTGATCTGCTTGCCCGTCCCGTGGTGCGCCTGGTTGCAGAGACGGGCATCCGTGCGCTGGTGGACCCGTCCACGCAGGTGCCGGGGCTGATCCTCAACTACGACCTTTACGCGCAGCAGACGGGAAACCAGCGCTCCGTCAGTGCATTCAGTGAAGTGCGCTTTTTTGGCGTGGGCGACGGCGTATGGAGCAACACCATGCTGAGCCGGGCGGACAGCAATATCAGCGGCCTGGATCGCCACGGCAATATCCGTCTTGACACCTATTGGCAACGCAACTTTCCGGACCAGGCGTTGACCCTGACGGCTGGCGATGTCATCACGGGCGCCTTGCCCTGGTCGCGCGCCACGCGGATTGGCGGCATCCGCCTGTCGAGCAATTTTGCGCTGCAGCCCTACCGCATCACGACGCCGCTGGCGTCCTTCCAGGGTTCGGCCGTGCTGCCCTCCACGGTGGACCTGTTCGTCAATGGCCTGAAGCAGTCCAGCCAGACCGTGCAGCCAGGGCAGTTCCAGCTCAGCGGCGTGCCGTCACTGGGCGGCACCGGGCAGGCGCAAATGGTGATCACCGACATCACCGGCCAGCGCCGTGTGGTCAGCTTTGACCTGTATGGTGCACCGCAACTGCTGGCCGAGGGCCTGTCGGACTGGTCGCTGGACATGGGCACTGTGCGGCGCAACTACGGGCTGAGTTCGTTTTCCTATGGTGGCCAGCTGTTCAGCGCCAGCGGCCGTTATGGCCTGAGCCCGCGCACCACGCTGGAGGCCCATGCCGAGGCCGGTTCCGGCGTTGTCCAGGCGGGTCTGGGCGGTGTCTGGCTGCTGGGCGAGCAGGGCGGCCTCCTGAGTGCATCGATGGCCGGCAGCCGGCAGTCGGCAGACAATGCCGCCGCTGCGGGCACCGAACAAAGCGGCACCCAGCGCAGCATGGGCTACCAGTGGAATTCCCGCCGTTTCACGGTGTCGCTCAACACCCAGCGGCGTGACGCGGGCTTTCGCGACGTGGCGACGCTGCCGGGCGAGGTGATGTCGCGCGGCAGCGACTCGGCCTACTTCGGCATCAACGGCGGCCTGGGGCAATTCGGGGTGAGCACCATGCGCCAGCAGTATTTTGGCGCGCTGCCCGTGCGCTTTGCCGGCTTGAGTTGGTCCTACCAGCTTCCGGGCAACGCGATGCTGGCGCTGAACGTCAACCGCAGCCTTGGCGATGCAGGCGGGACCAGCGTTTACCTGTCCTGGTCCATGCCGCTGGATCGCAACCTGACGGTTTCCGGGTCGGCACGCTCGGCTGGTGGTGCCCGCAGCCTCACGGCGGATGCGGCCAGGTCGCCGCCGGGCGATGTTGGCGGCTGGGGCTGGCGTGTACAGGCCGGCGTGGGCGACAACGCCGGGGCGCAGGGCCAGATCAGCAACCTGGGACGCTATGGGCAATGGACGGCGGGTGTCAGCCAGTTTGCCGGCCAGCAGGGTGCGGCCGCGACCCGATCCGTCTACGGCAGCGCCAACGGCGGCCTGATGCTGATGCAGGGCAACGTGTATGCGGCGCGTCGGGTGGACGATGCCTTTGCACTGGTGTCGACCAGCGGTGTGCCGGGTGTGCCGGTCCGGCTGGAAAATCGCGTGGTCGGCGAAACCGATGCGCAAGGCATGCTTTTTGTGACCCAGCTCAACGCCTACCAGGTCAACCGCCTGAGCATAGATACCCTGAAGTTGCCGGCCGATATGCGCATTGCCCGTTCGACGCTGGAGGCTGTGCCCCCCGGCCGCAGCGGCATGCTGGCGCGTTTTGACATGCGGCGCATCCTGGCCGTCCAGCTGGCGTTGCGTGACGCAAAGGGCGCGTGGCTGGCTGCGGGCAGCCAGGTCTGGCTGGATGCGGCTGCCGGCGCAGGCAAGCCACCCGCCGCTGCGACGGTGGTTGGTTATGACGGCCTGGTCTACCTTGAAGACCCGGTGCCCGGTGCTGTCCTGCGCGTAGAAACACCCGCCGGCCCCTGCCGTGCCGCACTGCCTTCCGTACTCCAGCCCAGCGGCTTGCTGGACCTCGGCGTGCTAACCTGTCAATGATGCTGACGGCTATTGCCGACCGGAACAAAAGCGCCATGAAAAACATCCTGACTCCACGTTTGCCCCGGCAGCGATTGACGCTGGCGCAACTTCTGCCCGCGCTCTTTCTGTGTTTGCTGGCGCTGCTGTTTGCGCCCGCGCCCGCGCAGGCGCAGAGCTGTTTTATAGGCACCACCACCGCCATCAACTTTGGCACGGTCAGCCCCGATGCCAATACCGACACGCAAAGCAGCCTGAGCTACACCTGCCAGTCCAATGCCAGCACAACGTATTTCCGCGTCTGCATGTACATCCCCGAGGGCAGTCCGCTGAGCGGCATCAACCCGCGGCGCATGACCAACTACAACGGCGCGGAGATGGCCTACAACCTTTATTCCGACGCCGCACGCACACAGATCATCGGCCCGCCACCGGGGGGCGGCGGTTTTCCGCTCTATACCTTTACCGTGGTGGTGCCCGGCGGGTATACCCAGCAGCAGAACACGGCGCAGATTTATGGCCGCGTGCCGTCCGGGCAAAGCCTGCCGGCCGGCAACACCTTCCAGTCGCAGATCAGCGGCGGCACCCTGGCTTGGGGCTGGAGCAACACGACTTATCCGCCGGATTGCAACGGCGGCGGCAGTGCGGTGACGGGCAACACCACGTTTTACCAGGGCGTGAGCGCGAGCGTGTCGAATGCATGCCGCATCACGCTGGCGACGGATCTTGACTTCGGCAACGCCGGCGCACTGTCGTCCAACCGCGACCAGGCATCGACCATCATGGTGCGCTGTCCGACCGGCACCAACTGGAGGCTGGGGCTGAGCAACGGCGTCAACCCGAACGGCACGGTCAGGCGCATGCGCAGCGCTACCGGCAACTATGTGACCTATGAGTTGTACCGGGACAGCGCGCGTACGCAACGCTGGGGCAACACGCTGGGCACGGACACCTCCAGCGGCATGGGCGTGGGCGAGGGCAGCCCGGTCTCGCAAACCGTCTATGGCCGAGTCCCTGCCCAGGCCGCGGCACCGACCGGCGCCTACTCCGACACCATTACCGTCACGCTGACGTACTAGCGCCAGCTGGCTGGTTGGCCGGACTGCCGGCGATGCGTGTGGCACCAGGGTTGCTATCAATGTAATAGCTGGTTGCGCACGTTACCATTGGGCTTCGGGCATTTTTTATGCTTAAAAATGGCCGGCAACGGGCGGCTGGCCGCCTGAAACCCGGGTTCTTGAACTGGTTTTGGCATCAAAAGTGGCCGTGGCCGCCATTCCACAAGCGCCACCAGCTATGAAATTTGTAGCATTTTTATGCTGAAGCTGTTCTGGCTGACCACATTCAATAAGGCCACAATCGGGCATGCGCAAACCCGACCCGACCAAAACGACAAGCGGCAGCTTTCTGGCGAACCTGCCGACCTGGCTTCATGTCTCGGACGTCCAGGGGCTGGCGCAACTCGCCACCCAGGGTGTGCTGGGTGTTGCCGGCCTGGCTGAAACCGTGCAGGGCAATGTCTACAAGACCGTCGCCGCGCCTTTCGGGCCGCTGGGCGCGCGGTTTGTGGACCACACGCCGGGTGCAAGCGGCGTCAAGGCAAGAGGCATCACCGGGCTGGTTTACGGCAGCGTGAAAGGCGTGACACGGCTTGCGGGCGGTGCGGTCAATACCGTGCTGTCGGGCGCTGCGCCGCTGGTGGGCGAGCAGGCCTCGTCGCCGCCCCGCGAGGCCATGCTGTCGGCCATCAACGGCGTGCTGGGTGACCAGTTGCTTGAAACAGCGAATCCGTTGGCCATCACAATGAGCCTGCGGCATGACGGTGAAATCCTGCCGCTGGAAAAGGCTGCCCTGGCGCAGCGCCTGCCGCACGCGACCGGCAAGCTGCTGGTGCTGGTTCACGGCCTGTGCATGAACGACCTGCAATGGGGCTCCGGGCATGACAGCCATGCAGACGCGCTCGCGCATGCCCTGGGGTACACGCCGGTTTACCTGCACTACAACACCGGCCTGCATACCTCGGTGAACGGGCAGCAGTTCGCTGCACTGCTGGAGCAGCTGTGGCAGGCCTGGCCGCAGCCGGTGCAGGAGATGGCCCTGCTGGCGCACAGCATGGGCGGCCTGGTCTCGCGCAGCGCCTGCCATCATGGAGAGGCGGCCGGCCACCGCTGGCGCAGCGGCTTGAAGCAATTGGTGTTTCTCGGCACACCACACCACGGCGCGCCGCTGGAGACGCTGGGCAACTGGGTCGACACGCTGCTGGGCGCCAATGTGGTGACCCGACCTTTCGCAAAAATCGGCCAGATCAGAAGCAGCGGCATCACCGACCTGCGTTACGGTTATGTACTGGCCTCAAGCTGGCAGGATGCGGACCGGTTTGAACGTGCCCCCGATAGCCGCGAGCCTTTGCCCCTGCCCGAGGGGGTAGCTTGTTTCACATTGGCTGCGAGTACTTCGGTTGAGGTCGGCAGCATCAAGGGCAAACTCATAGGTGATGGCCTGGTGCCCGTGCCCAGCGCGCTGGGCCAGCATGCGGACCCGCAGCACACCCTGGCCTTTTTGCCGGAAAACCAGTGGGTCGCCGGCGGCATGAACCACATGGAGTTGCTGGACCGGCCTGAAGTCACGGCGCAGTTGCTGCGCTGGCTGGCATAGGGGCGGCTCCGGGGCTTTGTAAAATTCCGTTTTGACCCTTGCGTGCAGCACTGTCTCTGGTTGAAAAAACGGGATGTACGCCCAAGTACCTGCATGCGTCAGGTTTTCCTGGCCTTTTTTTATCTGTTGAAATTTCCTTTCCACACAAAACTTTCATGTCAAAAACCCTTTCCTTCCAGGCCGAAGTCGCCCAGTTGCTCAAGCTGGTCACCCACTCGCTGTATTCCAATCCCGAAATCTTTCTGCGCGAGCTGATCTCGAATGCCTCGGACGCGTGCGACAAGCTGCGCTTTGAAGCACTCAATGACGCAGGTTTGTATGAAACCGATGCCGAACTCAAGGTGCGCGTGAGCTTCGACAAGGCTGCCAAAACACTGACCATCACCGACAACGGCATTGGCCTGTCGCAGCAGGAAGCGATTGACAACCTCGGCACCATTGCCAAGAGCGGCACGCGTGACTTCATGGCCAAGCTGTCCGGCGACCAGAAAAACGATGCGCAGCTGATAGGCCAGTTCGGCGTGGGGTTTTACTCGGGCTTTATCGTGGCTGACAAGATCACGGTTGAAAGCCGCCGCGCCGGGCTGCCTGCAAGCCAGGGCGTGCGCTGGTCCAGCGACGGCACGGGCGAGTTTGAGGTCACCGAGATCGAGCGCACCGAACGCGGCACCAGCATCACGCTGCATCTCAAGGAAGACTCGCTCGACTACCTGAACGCCTGGAAACTCAAGGGCATCATCAACAAGTACTCCGACCATATCTCGCTGCCCATCATGATGGAAAAGGAAGAATGGAAAGAGGGTGAAAACGACCAACCCGGCGAGATGGCCAAGACCGGCGACTGGGAAACCGTCAACCAGGCAGCGGCGCTGTGGACGCGTGCAAAAAAAGACATCACACAAGAGCAGTACGACGAGTTCTACAAACAGATCAGCTACGACAGCCAGGCGCCGCTGGCCACCACGCACAACCGCGTGGAAGGCGCGACCGAATACACGCAACTGCTGTTCATCCCGGCCAAGGCGCCCATGGACATGTTCAACCGTGACAAGGCCGCCGGCGTCAAGCTGTATGTCAAACGCGTGTTCATCATGGACGACGCACAGGCGTTGATGCCGACCTACCTGCGATTTGTCAAAGGCGTGGTGGATTCATCTGACCTGCCGCTGAACGTTTCGCGTGAGCTGTTGCAGGAAAGCCGCGCCGTCAAGGCGATCCGTGAGGGCTGTACCAAACGTGTGCTGTCCATGATCGAGGACCTGGCAGCAAACGACGCCGAAAAATTCGCAACCTTCCAGGCCGAATTCGGCGCGGTGCTGAAAGAAGGTCTGGGCGAAGACTTTGCCAACCGCGACCGACTGGCCAAGCTGCTGCGTTTTACCAGCTCAACCACCGACACCGCGACCGTGAGTTTTGCCGACTACAAGGCCCGCATGAAGGAAGGCCAGGACGCGATTTATTACATCACGGCCGACACCTTGGCCGCGGCCAAGAGCAGCCCGCAGCTCGAGATCTTCCGCAAGAAGGGCATAGAGGTTTTGCTGATGGCCGACCGCGTCGACGAGTGGGCACTGAACTACCTGCACGAGTTTGACGGCACGCCGCTGCAGTCCGTCGCCAAGGGCGCGGTGGACCTGGGCAAGCTGCAGGATGAGGACGAGAAAAAGGCTGCCGAAGAAGCGCAGACCCAGTTCAAGCCCATGCTCGACAAGCTCAAGGACGCGTTGAAAGACAAGGCCAGCGATGTGCGTGCCACCACACGCTTGGTCGACTCACCGGCCTGCCTGGTGGTGCAGGACGGCGACATGTCCACACAACTGGCCCGCATGCTCAAGCAGGCCGGCCAGGCCGTGCCTGAAATCAAGCCGATTCTTGAGGTGAATGCGCAGCATCCGCTGGTCAAGAAGCTCGAAGGCAGCGAACATTTTGAGGACCTGGCCAACATCCTGTTTGACCAGGCGCTGCTGGCCGAAGGCGGCATGCCTTCTGACCCTGCGGCTTATGTCAAACGTGTCAACACGCTGCTGCTCTAAATCACGCGTTGTGTGAATCGTGCGTCGCGGCACTGCCCCGGCGCCAGTAGCCCGATGCACGTATCCATGCCGGATTGGCCCGGCATTCCTGGACCAGGTAGGCGCGCAGGGCTTTTGCCTGCGCTGATTCGCAGCCTATCCAGGCGTGAAAAAATCCCGTCGGCATGCGCATGTCGCGCAGCGCATCAAGCAGAGGCATGCCGCCGTCCGCTGTGCCGTTGCAATGCACCCAGGTCACCTCAACCTCGGCTTTGCTGTCGAAGGCGATGTGATCCTCAGGTGTTTCTACTTCAATCAGGACTTCTGCGCGCGCATTCCGGGGCAGTTCCAGCAGCCGCCTGGAGATGGCCGGTAGCGCAGTGCTGTCGCCCGCCAGCAGGTGCCAGTCAAAACCGGTGGGGACGATAAAGGACCCCTTGGGGCCGCCTATGCCGACCTGCTGGCCCGGCCTGGCCTGCATCGCCCATTGGGTGGCCGGCCCTGCGGTATGCAGTGCAAAGTCGATGTCCAGCGTCAATGCCTGGGCGTCAAAGTGGCGGGGCGTGTAGTCGCGCATGACGGGTTTCGCACCTTCGGGCCAGATGGGGCCGTCCGGTCCGGCAGCCGGTAACACGAGCGCGCCGGTCACGGGGTCCGGCAAAAACAGCTTGAGGTGATCGTCGAAGCCGGGGCTGGTAAAACCTTCGAGCGCGGCGCCGCTGAAGGTGATGCGTTGCAGATTGGGCGTGATGCGCTCCACCGTGTGCACAGCCAGCACGCGAAAACGCAAGGGGTGACGGACCCGCTGCGGGATGAAGTCGGAGTTGGTGGCTACCATGCCGTTGAGGCGGTCAAGTGTCGCTGTGTACATCAGATTTTTTCCAGTTGTTGTGCCGCATGGTCCAGCACCGCTGCAAATGCGTCGGCCTGCTCGGGCGTCAGGGCTTCGCGAGAGAGGCGCATGCGCATGGCGAGCTTGAGGTTTTCAATGGCGCGCGTAACCTGGGGCGGTCTGCCGCCGCGCGGGCCGGCGCCATCCACGCCACCCTGCATGCGCGCCAGCATGGCGTCCGCGGTGACGCGGTTTTCTTCAAGAAACACCTGGCCCGCATCCGTGATGCGGTAGCGCTTGCGCCCACCGATGTCGGCGTTGTCAACGCTGAGGTAACCCATTTCCTCAAGCAGCGTCAATGTGGGGTAGACAGTGCCGGGGCTGGGGCTGTAGCTGCCGCCCAGGCGCTCTTCGATTTGCTTGATGAGTTCATAGCCGTGGCAGGGCTTGTCGCTGATGAGTTGCAGCAATACAAACCGCAGGCCACCGTGGCTGAAAATGCGTCCGCCGCCGCGCGGACCGCCCAGGCCGTGGCCACGCCCAGGGCCGCCGCGTCCGCCTTCCATGCCGTCGCCATCATGGCCTCGGCGCATGAAGAGTCGAAAATGTTTTGAATGTCGCATTGGAATTAATTCGTATTTGTTTAGATATTATTACGATATATCTAAATTAAATCGAAGTCAATCCCCTTGCGGATGAACCGGGTTCGGCAAGGGGTGATTCAGCCCGCTCTGTGTGGCGTGTTAACGCCTTGCCCGAAAGGCCTGAGTCGCTTTACTCCGGCAGCGGCTCGAAGCCGCCAGCGCTGCGCAGCCCGGCGGCTTCGGGGCTGGTGAGAAGTTCAATCAGAGCGGTGGCTGCGCGTGGCTGCGCCGCCCGGTTGCTGAGGGCTGCGGTGTAGACCGTCGCCAGTTCAAATTCCCTGGGCAGGGCGCCTGCCAGCAGCACGCCCGGTGCAAAGATGATTTCGGTGACCTGGGTGCAGCCGAGCAATCCGGGCTCGTTTGTCTCTGCCATGGCTTTCATGGCGGCGGTGCCGTTGGAAAACGGACGCAGGCGGCCGGCGAGTTCTGTCTCCAGCCCGAGAGCCTTGAGTACGCGCATGAAGTGGATGCCTGCCGTCGCCTTGACCGGGTCCGGGAAGTAAATGCCGGTTGCCGACCGCAACGCGGTTTTCAATGCTTCGGGGCTGCCCACATCAGGCGGCTTGTCGCCCGTTTTCACTGCCACCCCGGTTTTCACCGCGCCCAGGGCCTGCGCGCTGCCTGCCACAAGGTGCGCGCTGGCCGTCAACTGGGTAATCAAGGCCTCGCTGAGGATGATCACGTCGCAGGGCTCGCCCGCCAGCAGTTTGTCTTTCATCATGCCCACCGCACCAAAGGTGCCTGCAAGGCCTGACGGGTATTGCGCACTGAAGCGGTCCTGCAGTTGTGTCACCAGCCCCTGGGCTGCGCCACCGCTGAGTACATGAACCGGGCCTGAAGGGCTGGGGGCTGAAGTCATGGGCTGGTGTTCTTTTTCAATCGACTTTGATGCCGGCGGTCTTGATCACTTGCGCCCATTTGCTGATGTCGTCGCGTGCATATTTGTCAAACACTTCGGGCGTCATCACCATGGGCACCGCGCCCTGCTTGATCCAGATCTGCCTGACATCTGCCTGGCCGGCAATTTTTGAAACCGTGTCATTGAGTTTGTCGACCACGGCCTTGGGCGTTCCGCGCGGCGCCATCAGGCCCAGCCAGATCGTGGCTTCGTAGCCCGGCAGGCCGGCTTCGCTCATGGTCGGCACATCGGGCAGCACATCGGAGCGCACCTTGCCGGTGGTGGCCAGCGCCTTGACCTTGCCGGCCTTGACCTGCTCGGCCATGGTGGTGACAGCGTCAAACATCAGCTCGACCTGGCCGCCCATGACATCGGTGCGTGCGCCGGAGCTGCCGCGGTAAGGGATGTGCACGAGCGAAATGCCTGCCATGCTTTTGAACAACTCGCCGGCCATGTGGTAGGGCGTTCCGGGGCCCGAGGAGGCGTAGTTGATCTTGCCGGGTTTGGCCTTGGCCTGGGCCATCAGTTCCTTGAGGTTGGATGCCGGCAAGGCCGGGTTGGCCACCAGCACAAGGTCTGAGTAGTTAATGGGCGCAATCGCCACAAAGTCGCGCATCAGCTGGAAGGGTTTGTTCGGGATCAGCGACTCATTGACCGTGTGGGTGTTGGACATCAGCAGCAGCGTGTAGCCGTCAGGCGCGGATTTAGCCACGACATCCGTGCCTATCACCGAGCCTGCGCCCGGCCTGTCGTCCACCACAAAGGGCTGGCCCAGTGCATCCTGCAGGCGCTGCGCGATAAAACGCGCGTAGTTGTCAGCCGGTCCGCCGGCCGCAAAAGGCACGATGATCTTGACCGGCTTCGACGGGTAAGTTTGTGCGGTGGCGGAGGTGCCGAGCAGCGCGGCCGCGAGGCTCAGGGCGAGCACGGCGAGGGATTGTTTGAAAGCCATGATTTGTCTCCGGTGAATACAAGATACAAGCGCAAGAGGCCTTGCGGCGTCTGGCCTTACTCGACTTTGCCGATACGTTTGACGACTACGGCCATGCGGGCCGCATCTGCCTGTACGTACTTTTCAAACTCGGGTGCATCCAGGTAAAGCACCGGGCTGCCGGCGTTCAGGATGACATCCTTGACCTTGGCATCCTGGGCTGCAGCTTTGGCTGCGGCACGCAGGCGCTGGGCAACCGGTTCAGGTGTGTCTTTGGGAATGAACAGGCCGGACCACTGCGCATATTCGGCGTTGTAACCGGCGCTCTTCAGGCTGGGCACGTCCGGCAGTGAGCCGAGTTGCCCGTTGCCCCAATGGGCCAGCACGCGCAACTTGCCGGCCTTGACCTGCTGCAGCACGGTTGCCGGGCCTGTGGACACCGCATCTATCTGCCCGCCCAGCAGCGCCACCACAGCCGGCCCGGCGCCGGTAAAGGGCACGTGGGTCATCTTCATGCCGGCGTTTTGCGCCAGGATTTCCATGGGCACATGCATGGTGCCGTAGTTGCCGGAGGAGCCGTAATTGAGGACACCCGGGCGCTTTTTCACGTCATCCACAAATTGCTGGGCGGTCTTCCACGGCGCATCGGCGCGCACGGCCAGAACGGTGGGGTCAGCGGTATAACGGGCGATGGGGCGCAGGTCAGCGAGCGCAAACATCGGTGCGCGGGCCAGCACCGCGTCGGCTTCCGGAATCACAGTCAGTGACGACAGGGCCATCAGGACCGTGTAGCCGTCGGGTTTGGCCTTTGCCACCTGGCTCATGCCTATGCCGCCACCGGCGCCGGCCTTGTTTTCTATCACCACAGGCTGGCCCAGCTCACGCGACATCGCTTCTGCGACGGGGCGTGCGACCAGGTCGGCCAGGCCGCCGGGCGGAAAGGGCACGATCATCGTGATCGCCTTCATTGGCCAGGCGTTTTGTGCGGCGGCCAGTGTGCTGCCTGAAATGAGCAGTGCGGCTATCGATGTGGCTTTAAAAATGGATCTGCGTTTCATGTCTTGTCTCCTTGTTTTGGCTCTGCTTTGGCCGGGCGCAAGCCCCGTTCCATAGTCATAGTTTGCATGCTAACATCCGCCTGAAAACCGGGGATCATCGCAATCCCTAATCTTTGGCAAGCGCACTGAACGCCGGCCCCGGCTGGCGGCCCGGCATAACGACAAGAGAGACACGACACCATGAAAATTGTTGCTTTTCACCAAAACGGCCAGCCCGGCGTAGGTCTGGTCTCCAGCGACCTCAAGCAGATCCAGCCGTTTGACCTGACTGCCGTGCAGCGCGGGCAGGGCGCCTTGCCCATCATTGAAATGCAGGCGCGCGGCGAGGCCTTGCCGGCGCTGCTGGCTGCGGTGGCCCTGGCGGATGTGCACATCACGGCGCCTTTGCCAAAACCGCGGCGCAATATTTTCTGCGTCGGCAAAAACTACTTTGCCCATGCCAAGGAGTTTGCCGGTAGCGGGTTTGACAGCAGCGCCAAGTCGGGCGGCGACATTCCGGCTGATCCCATCATCTTCACCAAGGTGCCCGAGTCGGTGGTCGGGCCTGGCGCCACCATCGAGATGCCGGCTGTCTCCACAGCGATTGATTACGAGGCCGAGCTGGCCGTCATCATCGGGCGCGGCGGCAAGGGCATTGCCGCCGGCGATGCCATGTCGCATGTCTGGGGTTACACCATCGTCAACGACGTCACCGCGCGCGACTGGCAGAGCCGCCACCAGCAATGGGACATGGGCAAATCGTTTGACACCTTCTGCCCCATGGGCCCGTGGCTGGTGAGTGCGGACGAGTGCGACGGCAGCAAAACCCGGCTGCGTTGCTACGTCAACAATGAACTGCGCCAGGACGCTTCAACGGCCGACCTGATTTTTGACATCCCGAAACTGATTGAAACCCTGTCGGCAGGCATCACGCTTTACCCCGGTGACGTGATTGCAACCGGCACGCCGGTCGGTGTCGGCATAGGCTTCAAGCCACCCAAATACCTGCAGGCAGGCGATGTGGTACGGATCGAGATTGACGGTATCGGCAGCCTGGAAAACCCGGTCGGCTGACCTGGCGTGGCTGCACAAGCTCAGACGATCAGCGGTGCGCCCTGCATGGCTTCGGTCTGTTCTTCCAGCATGTCGACCTGGCCTTTCCAGTAATCACTGGAGCCGAACCAGGGGAAGTTGATCGGAAAGATCGGGTCGTGCCAGCGCTGCGCCAGCCAGGCGCTGTAATGCACCAGGCGCAACGTGCGCAGCGGCTCGATCAGCGCCAGTTCGCGCCTGTCAAATTCGCGGAACTCTTCGTAACCATCGACCAGCGCGCCCAGCTGGCGTGTGCTTTGGGCGCGGTCGCCCGACACCAGCATCCACAGGTCCTGCACGGCGGGGCCGCTGCGTGCGTCGTCCAGGTCCACAAAGTGCGGGCCGGCGCCGGGCAGGCCCTCGGGTGTCCACAGGATGTTGCCGGGGTGGCAGTCACCGTGCAGGCGCAGGGTCTGGACCTCACCGACACTTTCAAACACGGCCTGCGCTGTCAGCATCGCTTCATCAAAGGCCTTGTGCCAGCGCGAGCTCATGTCCAGCGGCAAGTAGCCGCCCTCCAGCAGGATGTCGCGCGATGCGTAGCCGAAGGTTTGCAGGTTCAGCGCGGGGCGGTGCGTGAAAGGATGGACGCTGCCGACGGTGTGTATGCGCGCCAGGAAACGGCCTATCCACTCCAGCACCTCAAGGTTGTCGAGTTCCGGCCGCCTGCCGCCGCGGCTTGGCGACACGCTGAAGCTGAAACCGCCGAAATGGTTCAGGGTTTTTCCATCCAGCACCAGTGCACCCACCACCGGGATTTCTGCCGCCATCAGCTCGGCGGCAAACGCGTGCTCTTCAATGATCTGTGCATCGCTCCAGCGGTCGGGGCGGTAAAACTTGACGACCACGACATCGCCGGGTGCGTCGGCCGTGCCTTCAAGGTGAACCTGGTAGACCCGGTTCTCATAACTTGACAGCGCCATCAGCCGTCCATCACCCAGCAAACCCACGCTGGCCAGCGCGTCCAGCACGAGGTCGGGGGTCAGGTGCTCGTAGGCGTGAACGATGTTGCGCGCCGGAGCAGCCTTGTTGTTGTCAGTCATGCCTCCATTGTCGTTGTTCCCTGCCACAGCCCCTTTTTATGAACAAAAAGGGCCTGTGGCCGAC
Organism: Polaromonas aquatica; assembly: GCF_042659145.1. NCBI lineage: Bacteria > Pseudomonadati > Pseudomonadota > Betaproteobacteria > Burkholderiales > Comamonadaceae > Polaromonas > Polaromonas aquatica. Next base: position 15,733 of record NZ_JBHSRS010000082.1, read on the forward strand.
ATGGGATGCGCGCAAACAGCTATAAAAACGATAGCAGATGAGGCCGCAGTCAAAGCCTCAGCAGGTGCCCTGTGCGTGGGTCGCCACTGCCGGCCAGCACCTGCCGGTAAATTGCGGTCACCGCTTCGGCGCCTGCGTGGTGCTGCGTGAGCAGCCAGGGCGCCGGTGGTTGTTCCACACGGGCGCTGAATGTTTGCCAGGCTTGCACCAGGCGCTGGCCCAGGCCGTCACGGCCCCAGTCGGCGCTGCGTTTTTTGATCTGGGCAGGCGCAAAAAACAGGGTGGCGCGGGGGCCGGGCAGGTCCTTTGCATTACCAAGTTCGCTCACGTGGGTGCCTCCTATCGAGCAGCTGTACTTGAGGTTGGCAAAGCGGCTGTGGACGGCATGGCGCAGTTTGGCGTTACCGGCGAAGTCCACATAAATTGAGGCGCGGTCGGCGGCGATCTGGTCCAGTTGTTCATAACCCAGCACGCGGCTGTAACAGCCCAGACTTTCGCAAAAGGCGATATTGCCCGGCGAGGTCAGGCCTATCACTTCAATGCCGGGTCGTTGCGCCAGCTGGAAGGCGGTGCCGTAAGCAGTTTTGCTGGACGCGCTGGACAGCAGCATGGCGCCTGCCGGGGCGCCAAAAAAGTCGTTGTCGGCCAGGAAGTCGTCGATCAGGAAGGAGGTGATGAACAGCGGCCGCAGCAAGGCCTGCAGGTCTTCGGTCGAGGCGCTGTAAAACGGGTCGGCGCTGCAGCGCATGTACTGGTTGTAGACCGCATGCAAGTCGCGCCTGTGGCCGGCGCCGTCGGAAAAACCGCCGGTATCGACCCGCACCGGCGCCAGCACGGCTTGGGAGGCCATGGGGTAATAACCGTAGAACTTCTCGCCCACCGCCACGCCGTCGCACCGCGACTCGCGCACGGTCGCAAACCCCCAGACCGGGATGCAGCCCCAGCCGCGATCCTCCACCTCGGGCACCGGGTAAAAGCCCCAGTACTGCATGGTATCGCCGAAAGCCGCGTAAGTGATGTTGTTGGATGTCAGCGCAAAAGAGTCGACCGCCAGCCGTACCTCGCCGGCAGCCAGTGCGCGCGGCGGGGCATTGTGCAACTGGGTTGTGCCGAGATTGTCCTTGCGGACCAGAAAGCGGGTGAGGGTGCTGCTTGTCATGGCTGCACCATAAACGAAGCGGCCCGGCTGTTCAATACGGCCGGGCCGCTTTGGCGACACTTGCTGTCGCATGTGTCCTGAGAGTCAATTTTTCAGGCTCCGATGGGGACGGTAGACTTATCGCATGACTCAGTCGAATGTCGATCCGTCCGCCCACTTCAATGACCCTCTTGCAGTTTCTGCGTATGCTGACAAAACCCGGCGCCTGGTCCCGGGCTGGTCCGACTTGCAAACAATGACTGCCTTGCTGGTGGCGGAACGGGCACCGGAGTACGCCAACGTGCTTGTCATCGGGGCGGGTGGTGGTGTCGAATTGAAAGCCCTTGCGCAGGCGTACCCGCAATGGCGCTTTGTCGGTGTTGATCCTTCAAAACCCATGCTTGCGCTGGCCGAGGCCGCGCTCGGGCCACTTGCCGATCGCGTCCAGCTACACCATGGCTACGTGGAAACGGCAGCGGCTGGTCCGTTCGATGCCGCGACCTGCCTCCTGACGATGCACTTTGTAAGCATCGAGGAACGCAGTCGCACATTGAAGGAGATTCGTCGCCGCCTCAAGCCCGGTGCACCGTTTGTTCTGGCCCATATGAGTTTTCCGCAGGCTCCGGGAGACCGTGACCTGTGGCTCTCGCGTTACGCTGCGTTCGCCATCGCCTCGGGCGTCGACCCGGAAGATGCCCGCAACGCGGCGTCAGCGATTGGTTCAAGGCTGCCGCTGCTTGGCCCTGACGAAGAGGAGCGCATGCTCAAGGAGGCAGGGTTCACTGGCACACAGCTGTTCTATGCCGGCCTGGCGTTTCGCGGCTGGGTTACGTACGCCTGACAAGAGAAAATTTTTGCGGCACGAGTCATCAACGGTGCCGGAATGCGCGCAGGTCGCCATGGGGAAGTTTTCCCCATGGCGACCTGCATGGCACGAAGCGCGCGAACCTGGGGCCTGATTACTTGAGTGTGATCGTCACATCAATATTGCCGCGCGTGGCATTGGAGTAGGGGCAGACCTGGTGGGCTGCGTCGATCAGCGCTTGCGCTGCCGTGCGGTCCATGCCGGGGAGGCTGATATCCAGTCGGGCGGCAATGCCGTAGCCGGCGGGGATTTTTCCCAGATCAATGCTGGCGTCAATCGAAAGGTCTGCAGGCAGGGTGATTTTCTGCATGCCGGCAACGGCTTTCATGGCGCCGATAAAGCAGGCCGAATAACCGGCTGCAAACAGCTGCTCGGGATTGGTGCCGGTGCCGGAGGTGCCAGGCGAGCTTAGCGTGACGTCCAGGCGGCCGTCATCGGTTTTTGACTTGCCGTCACGGCCACCCGTGGTGTGGGCATGGGCGGTGTAGAGGACTTTTTCGAGCTTGGTGGTCATGGTGCTTCCTTTGGAAAATACCCCGGGATTGGGGTGTGTCGAGAAACTAAAAACCGTTTGCGCTGGAGGACTGGCTGAAATTGTTATGCAAGGAGCTGTTGCCGTAAAGCCTGCACTTGCTGGGTCAATGCAATCAGTTCGGGGATGGAGCACTGGCTGGCGCTCAGGATGCAGCCTGGAATCCTGGCGGCCCTGGCTTTGAGTTTGCGACCCGCAGCGGTCAGCGTGATATGCACACGGCGCTCGTCTTCGACGGCACGGATGCGCGAAATCAGGCCGGACGACTCCAGGCGTTTCAGCAGGGGCGTGAGCGTGCCCGAGTCAAGGTAAAGGCGCTCGCCGAGTTCGGACACCATCAGGCCGTCCTTCTCCCACAGCACCAGCATCGCCAGGTACTGCGGATAGGTCAGGCCCAGCTCATCGAGCAACGGCTTGTACAGCCTGGTCATGGCCAGCGAGGTTGAATACAGCGCAAAACACAGCTGGTTGTCCAGCTTGAGCATGGCATCGGATTTGTTTGGCATGTCTTGATTTTATCTCGCAATTAAATTGCGTACAATTTATTTTTCTGATTGCCCATTTCAATGGCAAGGTGTGTTGGATAACCGGATTGGTGAAGTCCTTGCCAACCCGGTGAAATGTTAGTGACTGGGTAACGAAATATTCAGGTTTGGCGCGTCGTCACTTTTCTTGCTCTTCACACGTGCTCAAAAGTTCGGCTCAGTGAGGTGGTGACAGGCCCGATAAGCCCGGCGATGTTCATCGTCGACAATTGATCTACATGCCGAAAAAGACGATACGCCCAGATACCTCTCCGACGCCAAGGCCGCGGCGCGCCAGCGGCCGCCCTGCCGCCAACGCAAGTGTGGGCAAGGAGATTATTTTTGACACTACGATTCGCTTGCTCAAGACCAGAACGCCCGAGCAATTGAGCATCCTGGAGATTGCCGGTGCAGCAGGCGTTACCCGTGCGCTTGTACGCTACTATTTTTCGGATCTCAAGGGTTTGTTGAGAGAGGTGACCGAATATTTGATGCGTCAGCTGCAGGACCGCATGGAGGTGGCGCTCAGGGTGCAGGGGACCTTGTCCGATCGTGTGCATCAGCGTCTGATTCTTCGGCTGGAGTTCATGCGCGAACATCCACAGTTCGAACGGCTGGCGCTCTCGGAGATTTACCATTTCGAAGTTGACGAAAAGGTACCTTTGACAGAAGCGCCCTTGCAACGGATTACCAAGCGCGGGCTGGAACTCACGAGCATGCTTATGGACGATTCCCAGCTTGCCGGCCTGGACCCGCGTTTTGTTCATCTGGCGATTCTCAGTGTTTCGGCATTCATTCCAACTGCGCAACCACTTATTGCCGAATTGTTTGGCGACGGCCCGGAGGCAGATCGGCAAGTCGACAAATATCTGCAGTTCATTTCGCGGATGCTGGCAGACAGAATTCAACAAGACGATCAATCGGGAGGGCCGAATCCGGGTGAAGGCCTGCCTCCAATGAGGAAAGGGCGAAGACCCCCCCGGGGGACAGATCACTTCCCGTAGCGCGGGGCTGTCGGGTTTTTCGGAGTCAGTCGGCCTGAATGCCCAGGTCCTTGATGATCTTGCCGAAGCGTTCAAAATCCGCAGCGTTGGTCTTGCCCAGTATTTCTGGAGATCCGCCTACGGGCACGGCACCCAGTGTGGCCATGCGCGAAACGACATCGGGCATTTTCAGGATCTCGTTCAGATGTTCGTTCAGTGTTTTCACGACCTCAGGTGGCATGTCCTTTGGTCCGAACAGGCCGTACCAGGACGTGACCTCAACGTCCTTGTAGCCGAGTTCCTGTAGCGTCGGCACGTTGGGCGCTAGCGGCGAGCGCTGGCGGTCGGCGACTGCCAGAGGTAAGAGCTTGCCGTTGGGAAGGTACGGTGCTACTGAGCCGAGTGTGATGTAGGTCAGCGGAACATGGCCGCCCAACACGTCGTTGACTGCTGGTGCCACGCCTTTGTAGGGGACATGGTCGAAGTGCGCGCCGGTCGCTTTATTGACCATCTCGCCGAGGATGTGCATTGGCGAGCCGCTGCCGGGGCTGGCATAGCTCATTGGCCGGGTTTTGGCTGCCGTAACCGCATCCTTGAAACTCCTGACGTTGGCGCTCGAACCCGCGACAAGAAAGATCGATACGGTGCCCGCTTCGATAACGGGCGTGAAGCCGTGCAGCACGTCATAGCCCGCAGCCGATCCGGTTTTGAGTACCAGCTGAGCGATTGAAAACGTGCTTGGCGCAAATAGCAGCGTATAGCCGTTTGCCGGAGCCTTGGCCACGAAGTTGCTGCCGATGATTCCGCTGGCGCCGGATCGGTTGTCGACCACCACGGGCTGCCCGATCCGGGTTGACAGCTTATCGGCGAGGAGGCGTGCCAGCACATCGGTGTCCCCGCCTGCCGGGTACGCGACCACAATCGATACGGGCTTGCCGGGATATGCTTGGGCCCAGGTGGCACCGGTAAAACATGCGGCCGTAAGGGACGCTGCAAGAACGAATGCTCGGTGAATGTTTTTCATGGGATTGGCCTTTGGGAAAGATCTGGATGAAAACGGTACTGAGAAAAGTGGAAGGGGTCACTCTCTGCGGATCGCTACGCGATGCATCCGCCGGGCTGCGGGGTGATAGTCATTGATCGCATAGTGCTGCGTGGCGAGGTTGTCCCATACCGCCACCGAGCCTTTCCGCCAGCGAAAGCGAACTTGCCATTCAGGTACTTTGGCCAGGCCACTGAGCAGGGAAATCAGTGCAACACTTTCGTCATTCGTGACACCCTGGATGTGCGTGGTGTAGAGAGAGTTCACAAAAACTACGGGCTTGCCGGTGACCGGGTGATCGAGCACAACGGGTTGCTCGATAGGAACGTACTTCTGGCGAGTCGATCTATAGAGTTCACCGGTGGGGTCCCGCCGTGCCAGGTTGGCCCTTAGTGCCGGAGCTTCCCAATTGTGAAGGGCGCTCAACTTTCGCAGGTAGGCCTGCATGTCCTCATTCAATGAGGCGTAAGCCGCTGTCATGCTGGCCCACATCGTGTCGCCCCCTGTGTCTGGAACATCCAGCGCATACAGGCATGCGCCGGCTGGCGGAGATTTTTGCCATGTCAGGTCGGCATGCCAGATGTCCGTTCCCGTCCGGGTCCCCTGGCTGATGAGGAGTTCTACGTGGGGCTCTTCCGGGTGTGCGGGGAACGTGGACGAAACCGGATCAACCCTGCCGAAAACCTGCGCCAAGCGAACCTGAGCTGCGGGACTGAGCTCCTGATCCCGAAAGAAGATCACCTGCCGTTCCGCCAGAAGGGTGCGCAAATTCTCCGCCTGGGCTTTGACTTGTGCCTGATCGGACAGGTCAATGCCGGTGATCTCCGATCCAATACATGGAGTGATATGTTCGACGTGCATAGACTACCTCTTGAAAATGGCTTTGTTTGTCAGATTGCATTTATTGCCACTTATGGCAATAAGTGGCAGTTTAGTGCCCCTTTTTCCTGACGTCAACTTGGTCTGTGTTTGGGATGTGCGCCCACTCCCCGGATTGTTGTCGCTCACAAGAGACGAATCAGGACCCCCGTTAAACTGGACGTTCATGCAAAAAAATACCACCTCACCAGCGGGAAAACCAGTCCGGCAAGTCGCCAGTCCAAAACCCGGTCAGGTTATTGAAGAGCTCAGGCCCGGCCAGTCAATAGAGTTGCTGAAAGAACTGCATATCCTCACGCGCGAGGGCAAGCTCAACCAGGACACCCGGCGCAAGCTCAAGCAGGTCTACCACCTGTACCAGTTCATAGAACCCCTGCTCAACGAGGTGTCGGCAAGCAGCCCGGCGCCCGCGCTGGCAGATCACGGTGCCGGCAAGTCCTACCTGGGTTTTATTCTTTACGACCTGTTCTTCAATGTGGCGCACCGGGGAGAAAAAACCACCGGCCATATTTACGGTATCGAGACCCGCGCGGAGCTGGTGGAAAAATCCCGCGTGCTGGCCGCTCGTCTTGGTTTTGAACGCATGTCGTTTTTAAACCTGTCGGTGCAGGAGGCCACAAGGTCGCCGGACCTGCCGGCGGGCATTGACATCGTGACTGCCCTGCACGCCTGTGATACGGCGACTGACGATGCGATTGCTTTTGGCCTCGCGAAAAATGCGCGCCACATGGTGCTGGTACCTTGCTGCCAGGCCGAGGTGGCCGGTGTGCTCAAAAAGGGCAAGGCCCTCAACCTGGCGAAAAACCCGCTGGCCGAGTTGTGGCGCCACCCGCTGCATACCCGGGAGTTCGGTAGCCAGATCACCAATGTGCTGCGCTGCCTGCAACTCGAAGCCAGCGGCTACCAGGTCACCGTGACCGAACTGGTAGGCTGGGAACATTCGATGAAAAATGAGTTGATCCTGGCGAGCCGGCCGGCCACGCCGCATCCTGCGAAAACCCGTGCAGCGCAAATACGCCTGCAGCAGGTGCTGGATGAGCTGGGGCTGGGTGAGCTGACTTCGCGGTTTTCGGTGCCTGCAATCAGCGAGGCTTGATCCTAAGGTTTAAACCACCAGGTCCGGGTCCAGCTCCCGCACGCGGTGGTCCACGTAATAACCGCCGAATTCCGTGTAACGCAAGACAACTTTTTTACAGTTGTTGCAGGCATAGACATCACTGACGTTGCAGGGGAAAAATTTCACTGCAATGGGGGCATCCGGCGAGGCATAGCGGGTGCCGTCCGGGTGGTATTCCTCCTGGGTCGGCTCGTACACCTCGGGGTCGCGCAAGCTGCCAAGCTGGCGCATCTGGCCGGCCGGCCAGCGGTCCTCCGTGAAGCTTTCCCAGCCGGCGCATGGGCGAAGTGAGCAACTGCAGGCGCCTGGCTGGGTTTCCCGGCCAATCTGCCGGAGCGATTCACTGTTTAATGCTTGTGTCATGGTCAAACCTCAACTCCGAAAGCGTTTGCGCGTCAGTGCCAGCGCGATCCAGAAACCTGCCACCGCGTAGGCCAGTAGCAGGGCCAGGTTCTGCAGGCCGTGTGCCGGCCATTGACCCATGAAGAGCGGGCGTATCAATTCGACGGCAGCCGTCAGCGGCAGCCAGTCGGAGATGACCCGCATGACACCCGGCAACTGGTCACGCGGGAAAAACACGCCGCTCAGGAACATGGTCGGCGTGAGGAACAGCGTGAAGTAATAGGTGAAAAAGTCGTAGCCCTTGGCCAGTGCGTTGAAGATCAGCGCAATGCACGCAAAGGTGATGCCGACCAGCCCGAGCAGCGGCAAGGCCAGCAGCAGCATGGGGCTGTGGCTGATGCCCAGCGCCAGCATGACGAGCAGGATCACGACCGTGGTGAACAGCGACTTGAACGCCGCCCACAGCATTTCCGCAAACACCACGTCGTCCAGTTGCACGGGCGCGTTCATGATGCCGTCCCAGGTGCGTTGCACCTGCATGCGCGAGAAGGCCGAGTACAGCGCTTCAAACGACGCGGCATTCATCGCGCTCATGCAGATCGAGCCGCTGGCCAAAAACAGGATGTAGGGCACGGCCGCACCATTCAGCTGGACCTGTCCGACCAGGGCGCCCAGCCCGTAGCCGAAGGCTACCAGCGTGATCAGCGGTTCCGCAATATTGCCGACCAGGCTGGGAATGGCCAGCTTGCGCCAGACCAGCAGGTTGCGCCTGAACACCGGCAGCCAGCGCCTGCTGATTTGCGGCGCACGGAACAGGGCGGCATTGGTACTCGCTGACATCAAGCATCCTCCCTTATTTGCCTGCCGGTAAGTTTGAGGAACAGATCCTCAAGATTGGCCGGCCGGTGCAGCGTACGCAACTGCGGGTAATCGGTCAGTGCCGACAGCAGCTTTTTGGAATCCTGGGTGTAGAAAAATACGGTCTCGCCGCTGACCTCGGTGCGTGAAGCCAGGGCCTTGAGCGGCGAGTCGACCAGGGCCAGCGCGCCCGTGCCATAGACCTCGACCACGTCGGGCTCCAGGTTGTCGGCAATCAGCTGGCGCGGTGTGCCTTCGGTCATTTTTTTGCCGTGGTCCAGCACCAGCAGCCGGTTGCACAGGCGCTCGGCCTCGTCCATGAAATGGGTGGTCAGCAAAATCGATTTGCCCTGCTGCACCAGCCTTTGCAGGCGTTCCCACATCAGGTGCCGGGCCTGCGGGTCCAGGCCTGTGGTGGGCTCGTCGAGCAGCAGCAATTGCGGGTCATTGACCAGCGCACGTGCCAGGCTCAGACGGCGTTTCATGCCGCCTGAGAGTTCGCTGAGTTTTGCGTCGGCCTTGTGTGTCAGCGCGGCAAACTCCAGCAGCCGGGGAATACGCTCCCTGATCACCGAGTCTTTCATGCCGAAATAGCGGCCGAACACCAGCAGGTTTTCTGCGCAGGAAAAGTCCGGGTCCAGGCTGTCAAACTGGCTGACGATGCCCAGCCTTTGTTTGATGGCCAGCGCATCCTGCGGCATGCGCAAGGCAGCACCGCCGGGTGTGAAGGTGATCTCGCCTGCATCCGGCGCGGTCAGGCCCAGGCACATGCGTATCGTGGTGGTCTTGCCGGCGCCATTGGGGCCTATGACCCCCAGGCATTCGCCGGGGGCGATGTCAAACGACAGCTTGTCAACAACCGTTGCCTCGCCGTAGCGTTTGGTCAGGCCTTCGATCTTCAGTAGTGCTTCACTCATGGCGCTATTGTTGCGCACGAATGGCGACTCCTCCCTCGGGTTTTCGCAAGTAGGGGCCGCGGAACTGGCTTTGCCAGGCCGCAGGCGCAGCGGCCCCCTCGGGGGGCAGGAAGCTACACGAAGTGAGCGACCGTGGGGGCTCAATCCTCGCCGTAATCGTGGTCTGGGTGGTTGGCCGTGTCCAGCTTCCAGTAGCCCCGGCCCACGATCTGGCTGCGGTTGATGCCGAGTTCATCCGTCAGAAGTTTGCGGATGCGGCGCATGGCTGCGGCTTCGCAGGCCAGGTAGACCCTTGTACCGGCAGGCACGGGCGGCATGGCGCGCAAGGCTTTTTCAAGCGGCAGCCCGGCCGCGCGATGGTCGGTGCCGCGCGGCAGCCACTGCGCGCTGACTGTTGCGGGGCTTTGCAGGGCACGTTCTTCCTGCGCGCTGATGACTTCCACGAGCAGCTGCACGCTGGCGCTGGCGGGCAAGGCCGCCAGGATGTTTTCAACCGCAGGCAAGGCGCTGTCGTCAGCGATCAGCAGGTGTTGGGCAGCTGTTTTGTCGAGGGCATAACCCGGGCCGGGGCCCATCAGGTAGATCACCTGGCCGACTTTGGCCTGGCTGGCCCAGGTGGATGCCGGACCTTCGCCATGCAGCACAAAGTCCACGTCGACTTCGTGTACCTCGGGCCTGACGGCCAGCGGTGTGTAGGTGCGCATGGATTTTGGCCGCGGCGCGTCGGGCAGGGGGCGATCGGGCTCACTCTGGCCCGGTTCCGGGAATATAAGCTTGAGGTAGCTGGCAGGTGCTTCAGGCGCAAAGCCTTCAAGCTCGGTGCCCTTGAGCGTGATGCGGCGCATGGCCGGGCTCAGGACCTGAATGCGGCTGACCTCAACGCGGCGTGGCGGGCGGCGTTTGCGTGCTGGCGCGGGGCTTGTATTGGTGGCACCGCCGGGTGCGCTGGATGTATCGGTCAAAGGGTGCTCTCCGGAGTTTTGTTTTAAATGAGAATGATTGTCATCTTTGTGGCGTATACCTGCGCGGCGTAGGGGCAAGCGCTGCGGCGGCCGTCCGGGCTTGCGTTACACAGGGTGAAGTACAGTGTTCGTTTCTGTCTTTTGCCCCCGTGGGCCTGAGCTTTTAAACCTTCCCCTTTCAATTCCTGCAAATCCCATGACCACATTCGGTACCCCTTTGTCTCCCCACGCAACCAAAGTCATGCTGCTCGGCTCCGGCGAGCTGGGCAAGGAGGTGCTGATCGCGCTGCAGCGCTTGGGCGTGGAAACCATTGCCGTGGACCGTTACGAGCATGCGCCCGGCCAGCAGGTCGCGCACCATGCGCGCACGATCACCATGAGCGATCCGGCGCAACTCAAGGCGCTGGTTGAAAAGGAAAAGCCGCACCTGGTGGTGCCTGAAATCGAGGCCATTGCCACGCCTATGCTGGAGGAGCTTGAAGCCGCGGGTACGGTGCGCGTGATTCCCACGGCGCGTGCCGCACGCCTGACCATGGACCGCGAAGGCATACGCCGCCTCGCCGCTGAAACCCTGGGCCTGCCGACCAGCCCCTATGTGTTTTGCGATTCGCTGGCCGAGCTGCAGGCGGCCATCGACTCGAAGATCGGCTACCCCTGCATCATCAAACCGGTCATGAGTTCGTCCGGCAAGGGCCAGAGCAAGATTGCCGGTTCGGCGGACGTCAAGGCGGCCTGGGACTACGCCATGGCGGGCGGCCGCGTGAGCCATGGCCGGGTGATTGTTGAAGGTTTTATTGATTTTGATTACGAGATCACGCAGCTCACGGTGCGTGCGCTGGGGGCTGACGGCAAGGTCGAGACCCATTTCTGCGACCCGATCGGCCACATCCAGGCCAGCGGCGACTATATTGAAAGCTGGCAGCCGCACCCCATGCGCGAAGCCGCCCTGCAAAAAAGCCGCGACATCGCCAGGGCCGTGACGGACAACCTGGGCGGCCAGGGTATCTTTGGCGTTGAGCTGTTTGTCAAGGGTGACGACGTCTGGTTCAGTGAAGTCAGCCCGCGCCCGCACGACACCGGCATGGTCACCATGTGCACGCAATGGCAAAACCAGTTTGAACTGCATGCGCGCGCCATCCTGGGCCTGCCGGTCAACACCGCGCTCAAGAGCCCGGGCGCCAGCGCGGTGATCTACGGCGGCGTCGATGCCACGGGCATTGTGTTTGACGGCGTGGCCGAAGCGCTGCGTGTGCCCAACACCGACATCCGGCTGTTCGGCAAGCCCGAGAGTTTTGTCAAGCGCCGCATGGGTGTGGCGCTGGCGTTTGATGCGGATGTCGAGGCCGCGCGTGTCAATGCCAAACTGGCGGCTTCGAAAGTCAGGCCTCACGCGGCTTGAATGTGCGCCCCATGAATTTCCCGGAACTGATGCCATTGCTCAACTGGGCCGACGAATCGTCGTTGCGCATCCTGCTTGTAGCGTTTGCCGCCGTGGTGCTGGCCCTGCTGGTGCACGGCGTGGGCGCGATGGTGGTGCTGCGCGTGACGCGTTCCATGCCGGTGACGGGCATGGTGGCCCGGCAATGCAGGGGACCGGCCCAGCTGTTGCTGCCGCTGATCGCGTTGCAGGCGGTTTGGCAAGGCGCGCCTGACGGTTTTCCCCTGATTGGCGGTATCCGCCACGCCAATGCGCTGCTGTTGCTGCTGGCCTTGACCTGGCTGGGCATGCGCGCGGCGCGCGGGGTGGCGATGGGCATCATCAGCCTGCATCCCGTCGATATAGAGGACAACCTGCAGGCAAGGCGCATCCATACCCAGACCCGCATGCTGGCCCGCACGGCCATGTTTGTGGTGCTGCTGGCCGGGTTGTCCCTGATGCTGATGACTTTTCCCGGGGCGCGGCAGTTCGGGGCCAGCCTGCTGGCTTCAGCCGGCGTGGTCGGGCTGGTTGCCGGCATTGCGGCACGCCCGATTTTCAGCAACCTGATCGCCGGCTTGCAGATCGCGCTGGCGCAGCCCATCCGGCTGGACGATGTGCTGGTCGTGCAGGGCGAATGGGGCCGGGTCGAGGAAATCACGGGCACCTACGTCGTGCTGAAAATCTGGGACGAGCGCAGGCTGGTCATCCCGTTGCAGTGGTTTATTGAAAACCCTTTCCAGAACTGGACGCGCAAGAGTGCCAGCATCATAGGCACGGTTTTCCTGTGGGTGGACTACCGCATGCCGCTGGCGCCGCTGCGCGCCGAAGCGCAGCGTGTGTGCGAGGCTTCGCCCGAATGGGACAAGCGCCTGTGCAAGCTGCAGGTGGTGGAGGCGGGCGAGCGCAGCATGCAACTGCGCGTGTTGGTGACTTCTGCCAACTCGGGTCAGAACTGGGACCTGCGCTGCAAGGTGCGCGAGGCGATGGTGGACTTCATGCAGCGCGAGTATCCGCAGCATTTGCCGCTGATGCGTGCTGAGCTTGGGCCCGAAACGCGCAGCCTGCCTGAAACGTCGGTCTGAATATGGCCCCGGAAGGCCTCCTCAGGCCCCTGGAGGCATGAAATAGGCATGAGAAGTGTCTGTGGTCGGCGCTGCGTGCGCGCAGTCAGCTATCAAAAAAGTAGCATTCGCCAACTCTTGGTCTTGGGCATCCAGCGCATCAGGTGCTGGTGGCCAGGCAGGTTTCAAATGTCTCGCTGCTGATCAGCGGGAAATCATGGGCATCGGGTAGCTGGTAATGCCACCACTCGTTCGGGTGATGCACAAAACCGGCCTCCAGCATGATGGTCAGCAGGTACATGCGGTTGACCAGCATGGCCGCAGGAAGCGCGGCGTAAAAATGGTGTGAGGCGGGCGTCATGGTGTCGACCGGCGTACCCATGTCGAGTTCCTGGCCTGCGCTGTTCAATAGCGTCAGGTCAATCGCCACGCCGCGTGTGTGGTTGGAGCCCTTGACCGGGTCGGCCACATAACGCGCATCGGGCATGACAGCCCACAGCGTTTCGTGGGCTTGCTGCGACCTGTAGGCGTCGAATATCTTGAGCCTGAAGCCAAAACTTCTGGCTGCTGCAACCGCCTTGCGCAGGCCGGCTTCGGCCTGGGGGTGCAAAAAGCACTCTGCGTGCCGGTAAATCACGTGGCCCGTGAAATTGTCCGGGCGGGCATACATCATGTCGATGGCCACATCGTGCGTTTTTTCTGTGATCAATACCAGGGGCCAGCGGGGCAGGGGGCTTGCCATCAGCCCGGCCCTACTGAAACGCCACTTCCGCAAAGCTGCGCAGCTTGCGGCTGTGTAACTGGTTGATGCCTTCTGCCCGCAGCAGCTCGATAGCACGCATGCCAATGCGCAGGTGCTGGTCCACCCGCTCGCGGTAGAAGTGGTTGGCCATGCCGGGCAGCTTGATCTCGCCGTGCAGCGGCTTGTCGCTCACGCACAGCAGCGTGCCGTAGGGCACCCGGAAGCGGAAACCGTTGGCGGCAATCGTCGCGCTTTCCATGTCCAGCGCAACCGCGCGGCTCTGGCTGAAGCGGCGTTGCGGCTGGTTATTGGGCAGCAGTTCCCAATTGCGGTTGTCGGTGGAGGCCACGGTGCCGGTGCGCATGATGCTTTTGAGGGCCGCGCCTTCCATTTTGGTGACGTCCTTGACGGCACGCTCCAGCGCCACCTGGATTTCGGCCAGTGCCGGTATCGGCACCCACAGCGGCAGCTCTTCATCAAGCACGTGGTCCTCGCGCACATAACCGTGGGCCAGCACGTAGTCGCCGAGCTGCTGGCTGTTGCGCAGGCCGGCGCAATGGCCGAGCATGATCCAGGCGTGCGGGCGCAGCACGGCAATATGGTCGGTGATGTTTTTGGCGTTGGCAGGCCCCACGCCGATGTTGACCATGGTGATGCCCGTGCGGTCGGCGCGCATCAGGTGGTAGGCCGGCATTTGCGGCAGGCGCGGCGGCGGCACGCCCAATGCATCTCCGGCTGCTGCGGGCAAACCGGCGCGGCGCGTCACCACATTGCCGGGCTCCACAAAACAGGTGTACTCGCTGTTCGGGTCGGCCATGGCTTCGTGTCCGAGGCGCACAAACTCGTCGATATAAAACTGGTAATTGGTGAACAGCACAAAGTTCTGGAACCAGTCGGGCGAGGTGCCGGTGTAGTGGCGCAGGCGCTGCAGCGAGTAGTCCACCCGCGCGGCCGTAAAAAGCGACAGCGGCTGCGGCTCGCCGGGCCGCGCTTCAAAAGTGCCGTTGGCAATGCCATCGTCCATGGCGCCCAGGTCGGGCAGGTCAAATGCGTCGCGCATCAGCGTGCGGCGTGCGGCACTGAGGTTGCCTTCTATGTGGTCGTGCTCGGCAAAGGAAAAATGCACAGGGATAGGCTGGGTGCTGGTGCCGACTTCCAGTTCCACGCTGTGGTTTTGCAGCAGCAGCCTGAACTGTTCGAGGTAGTACTCGCCATAAAGATCAGGCCGTGTCAGCGTGGTCTCGTAACGGCCGGGGCCAGCAACAAAACCGTAACTCAATTGAGGGCTGCCGGGTGTTGCCAGCGAGCGCGCCACGGTGTCGGTGTGGACACGCACAAACGGGTAGCAGGCCCGCACGTGGCCGGGCAGGGTTTCGCCTGCCACATAACGCTGCATGGCGCTGCGCAGGTGGCTGATCTGTTGCTCGTAAATCAGCTGCACCTGTGCGAGCGCTGCGGCTGCATCGGTGTAGCGGGTGGGGGCAATGAAGGCTGGCAGGTAGGGCATGTGGTGTTCTTGTTTCTTTATGGGGCTGCTGCAGATGCCGGTGCGGTGCTCCGCAAGCCGATCTGGCCGGCACCGGCAAGCAGGGCCGGGACCGGCAGGCATGTGTGAAGGGGGCGACACACGGATGGAGGGCGGAAATGTGGCGTGGCCATGGCGCAAGATTAGCAGGTGTGGGGCAAGCGCGCCTGCACGTGTTCGTGTCAGGGCTCCGGCAGGTACCGCCTCTAGAATGCAGCGATGACACAATACCCTGGAACGGGACTGGCACGCGCCTTGATGGCTGCGTTGCTGGGCGGGCTCTGCCTGCACGCCGCCCATGCGCAAACATCCCTTCCTTCCGCCGCGTTGGCCCCGCCCGGTGCGCGTGCTGCCGCTGCCGAGCCGGCGCAGATCTCCCGCGATGCCAGGCGCGCCTACGAAAGCACGCGGGACAAGCTGGTGCAGATACGCACACTGCTGCGCAACTCAAACACCCAGGCCAGTGTGGGCTCCGGTTTTTTTGTCGCGGCGAACGGGCTCATCATTACCAATTTCCACGTGGCCAGCCAGCTCGCACTCGAGCCTGAGCGCTATCGCGGCGTCTATGTGCCCATTGACGGCAAGGAAGGCGAGGTTGAACTGCTCGCCTTTGATGTGCGCAATGACCTGGCCCTGCTGCGCGTCAAGGGGGCGGTGGGCGGCATGCCGGTGCTCGGCTTTCGCGAAGCCGACAAACCGCTGGCCCGTGGCGAACGCATCTATTCGCTGGGCAATCCGCTCGATATCGGCTTTGCGGTGACCGAAGGCACTTACAACGGCCTGGTACAGCGCAGCTTTTACCCCCGCATCTTTTTCGGCGGCGCGCTGAACCCCGGCATGAGCGGCGGACCGGCGATGGATGATGCCGGCCGTGTCGTGGGGGTCAATGTCTCCAAGCGGCTGGACGGTGATTTGCTGAGCTTTTTGATCCCGGCCGATTTTGCCAAGGCGCTGCTTGCTCGCTCGGCCGATGCCCAACCCATCACCAAACCGGCCTACGCCGAGGTGGCCAGGCAGCTTGCGGCCCATCAGGACCTGCTGACCGCGCGCTTTACCGCAGCGCCGCTTGTGCCGCAGAAACATGGCGGCTACAGCGTGCCGGTGCCGGAAGATTCGCTGGCCCGTTGCTGGGGCCGCGGGCGCGAGCCCGGCTTCAAGGGATTTGACGTGGAGCGCACCGACTGCCAGATTGACAGCCACCTGTTTGCCGGTGACTTCAATACCGGTTTCATCCAGCTGCGCTATGAAGCCTATGACGCGCCCAAGCTCGGTCGGTGGCGCTATTCGACCATGGCTTCGCGCAGTTTTGCCAACGAAAGCTTCCGGACGCAGGGTTCGCGCAAGTCAACGGCGGCTGAATGCTCGGAGCGTTTCATAACGACTGGCGGCATGGCCATGCGTGCTGTCGTGTGCATGAGTGCCTACCGCAAGCTGCCGGGACTGTACGACGTGTCGGTGTTGACCATGTCCATCAATCAACCGGTGCGTGGTGTGCAGGGCCGGCTGGATGCGCGCGGCGTGAGCTTTGACAATGGGCTCAAGCTGGTTGCCCATTACCTGGCCGGCTTCAAATGGGAGGCCGTACCGTGAGCGCGGGCATGCTGGCCCTGCTGCAGGCGATCGACCGCAACGGCCAGCTCGCCGGCCGCCTGGATGTAAGCCGCTGGCCGGTGACGGTGGGCCGCGCACTGGACAACGACATGGTGCTGGGTGACAGCCACCTCGCGGCGTCGCACCTGCGCATTGACCGCAGCCCTGAGGGGGAGGTGCGGGTCGAGGTGCTCGATACAGCCAACGGCATAGCGCTGGACGCAAAACACTACATGCGGGGTGAGGTTTTTGTCTGGCCGGCGGGCACGGTGTTGTCGCTTGGCCGCCTCAAGCTGGGGCTACGGCTGGCGGAGGAGCCGGTCGCCGCCGAGGAACCGTTGGCGCATTTTCGCTGGGGTACCGTGGGCTGGACCCTGCTCGCCGTGGGCGCCATGCTGGTGGCTGTCGTGTTCGAGGCCTGGCTGATGTACACGGATACTGCCCAGCTGCCGGGCCAGTTGCTGGGCCTGATCGCACTGGTGGCGCTGGTTTTCCCCGTCTGGGCCGGCTTCTGGGCGCTGCTTACCAAGCTGTTCACCGGACGCCTGCAATTCTGGCGCCATGTGCGGATTGCCTGCGCGTCCACGCTGCTCGTACAGGCGGCGGTGGCCTTGTGCGGCATGCTGGCTTTCATGTTCTCGCTGGAGAACCTGGCGAAGTTTGCAAACCTTCAAATCCTGTTGGGACTGGCGGTGGCGGTGTACCTGCACCTCGCAGTCGTCATGCCCCACAGCCGCCGCAAGCTGGGCGGGACTGTCGCTGGCGTCGCCCTGCTGCTGATGGTCGGCATATTGGGTACCAGCTGGCTGCAAAACAAGCGCCTGTCCAACACCCTGCACATGTCTGTGATTTACCCGCCGGGCTGGCGTATGGCGCCTGCTGTCCCTGTGTCACAGTTTCTGCAGGAGGCCGGTGATATTCGCAGGCGGCTGGACCAGCGCCTCAAGGACAAGGACCAGGACGGCGAGGATATGGACGTCTCTGGCGAGTCAGAATAAACCGTGCGGCGCCTGCATGGCGCCGCATGTTCACAGGGGCTTGACCGGTTGCTTGACTGGTTCACGCATGGTGACAAACTCTTCGGCCATGGTCGGGTGTATGCCAATCGTGCTGTCGAAGATGGCCTTGGTTGCACCGGCCTTCATGGCCACGGCAAAACCCTGCACGATCTCGCCGGCGTCCGCTCCCACCATGTGCAGGCCCACGACGCGGTCTGTGGCGTCTTCGACCAGCAGCTTCATGAGCGTGCGTTCGGTGCTGCCGCTCAGGGTGTGCTTGAGCGCCTTGAAGTCGCTGCGGTAGACACTGATGCCGCCGAATTTCTGGCGCGCATCCGCCTCCGAATAACCGACCGTGCCGATATTCGGGTGTGTGAATACTGCCGTGGGAATGAAGTCGTAGCTCATGCTGCGCGGCTTCTTGCCTGCCGCCGGGCCGAACAGCTGGTCCACCACCACCATGGCCTCACCCAGCGCCACCGGTGTGAGCTGCATGCGCGCCGTGACGTCGCCCACTGCGTAGATTGATGGCGCCGAGCTCCGGTAGTGTTCGTCCACCTGGATGGCCCCGGCTGCATCAACAGCTACGCCTGCCGCTTCCAGCCCCAATCCACTGGTGTTGGGGATGCGGCCGGTTGCATACAGCACAGTGTCCACGGTAAAACTGGCGGACTGGTCTTTGACCTTGACCACCAGGCCGTCCGCCGTCTTGGTGATGGACTCAACCTCGGTCTTCAACTGCAGGTTGACGCCGGTCTTGCTCATCTCGCTGGCAATGAAACCACGCACGTCGTTGTCAAAACCGGTCAGTAGCATGTCGCGCCTGTGGATTTGCGTCACCTGGGCGCCCAGGCCGTTGAAGATGGATGCGAACTCGCAGGCAATGTAGCCGCCGCCCACCACCAGCAGGCGTTTGGGGAAGGGTTCAAGGTCGAACATGTGGTCGGATGTCACGACGTGTTCGCGGCCTTCAACGGCCGGCACGGTCGCGGTGCCGCCTGTGGCCACCAGTATGTTTTTGGCCGTGAACCTTTCGCTGTTCACTTCAATGGTGTGTGCGTCCAGCAAGCGAGCCCGGCCCTTGATGATCCTGACCCCGGCGCTCTCAAGCAGCTGGACATAGATGCCGTTCAGGCGTGAAATCTCGCGTGCGCGATTGGTTTTAAGCGTCTTCCAGTCAAAAGTCGGCGCTTCGCCTACCCAGCCAAAGCCATGTGATTCCTCGAAGGCTTCGGCATAGTGGGCGGCGTAGCTGTAGAGTTTTTTCGGGATGCAGCCGACGTTGACACAGGTGCCACCCATGTCAGAGACCTCGGCCAGCGCCACCCGGGCGCCGCGCTGCGCGGCCATGCGCGCGGCGCGCACACCGCCGCTGCCGCCGCCTACGACAAAGAGGTCATAGTCAAAAGTCTGCATGTGTTCTTCCTTCTCCAGGCAAATGGCAAATCAAAAATATGGTGCTGACCTTACCACCGGCCCACAACTTTTTCAGCATGGGGTTATGGCACCCGGTGCGGCGCAGGGGCTGCATGGTTCAGTTGCAGGAGCTCGTTTTTCATCCATTCAATAAAAATCCTGGTTCGTGCCGGCATCAGCCGCGCATGCGGGTACACCACACTCACCGGGCGTTTCGGCGGCTCAAAATCCTCAAGCACCACCACCAGCTTTTTCTGCTGCACGAGGGGGGCGGCCTGGTAGGAGATAAACATGCCGAAACCCATGCCTGCCGCACAGGCATCAACGGCCGGTGCTGCATTGTTGAATTCGAGGTTGCCGGTAACCGGGACGTTAAAGGTTTTTCCCTTGTCATGAAACGTCCACCAAGGGCCGCTGGGGGCGGTGAACCGCACGCAGTTGGCGGCCTGCAACTCGCGCGGGTGCGACGGCACGCCGTGCTTGCGCAGGTAGTCCGGGCTGGCGACCACGATGCGCCGTATGCTGAAGACGGTTTGCGCGACAAGCGAGGAGTCTTCCAGTGCGCCTATGCGCACCCCGACATCCACGCCTTCATCCAGCATGTTGACGACGCGGTCATGCAGCAGGACCCTGCAATGCACCTCCGGGTAACGCTGCACAAAACGCGTGACGGCAGGCGCCACATACATCTGCCCAAAAAGGACGGGTGCCGTGATGACCAGTTGGCCGCGCGGCTCCCCGGCCTGGGTGTTCAGTGATTCCTCTGCGTCCTGCACGCTTGCAAGCACTGTGCGGCAATGGTCCAGGTAACGGCGGCCCTCGTCCGTCAGTGCAATGCGCCGGGTGGTGCGGTTGAAGAGGCGCACGCCCAGATGCGCCTCCAGCGCCGCCAGCGTGCGCACCATGGCCGGCAGCGACGAGGCCATGACACGCGCAGCCGCAGTCAGGCTGCCCTCGTCGGCAATGTGAATAAAAACCTGCATGGCGCGCAGCTTGTCCATGTCTGCAATCGTAATTGAAGCTGGCTGAATTAATCCGGTAAATGGATTGGTTAAATGTTATTTTGAATATTTATTCTTGTTAATGGATCAAACAGAATCGGCTTTCACATACCAACTTTCCGGAAGACCCACATGAACGCAAACTCCAAACCATCTGCCGCATCCGCCAGCATGCGCCGCCCTGCACAGCCTATCAAGCTCTACCGGTCGGCCATTTCGGGCCACTCGCACCGGGTGGAACTGTTTCTGTCCTTGCTGGGCCTGCCCTTTGAACTGGTCGATGTTGCGCTGGCGGCCGGCGCACACAAACAACCCGACTTTCTGGCCATGAACCCCTTTGGCCAGGTGCCGGTGATACAGGACGGCGACGTCACGCTGGCCGACTCCAACGCCATCCTGGTCTACCTCACCGGCCGTTATGCGGCGGACGCAGAACAGTGGCTGCCCGGTGACGCGCTGGCCGCAGCGAATGTGCAGCGCTGGTTGTCCGTGGCCGCAGGCCAGCTGGCCTTTGGGCCGGCCACGGCGCGTGTGATTCAGCTCTTCAAGCTGCCGGCCAGCCCCGCTGACGCGATTGCCCGCGCCCATGCGCTGTTCAAGGTGATGGAGCAGCAACTGGGCCAGTCGGCATTTTTGACAGGCAGCACAGTCACGCTGGCCGATATCGCCAACTACAGTTATGTGGCCCATGCGCCAGAGGGCAATGTGTCGCTGGACGGCTATCCCGCGCTTCGCGCCTGGCTGGCCCGCATGGAGGCGCTGCCGCGTTTTGTGCCCATGGCCAAAACGCCTGTTGGCCTGGCCGCATGAGCTTCCCGACCTTTCACGAAGGCGAACGCGCGGTGCAGCAGCGAGTCGGCGTGCGCGAGCGGCTGGAGCAACTGGGGCCGCGCGTGATCCGTGATTTCATGCCCGACCAGCACCGTGAATTTTTTGCACAACTGCCGTTTGTGATTGCCGGCACGGTCGATGCCGCCGGTCAGCCCTGGGCCTCGGTACTCGCCGCTGCGCCGGGTTTTGTCCGGTCGCCCGACCCGTATACGCTGGTGGTTCAGGCGCAGCCCCTGGCGGGTGACCCGCTGCAGGGCACACTTGCCAATGGAATAGCCATGGGCTTGCTGGGGCTGGAGCCGCATACACGGCGGCGCAACCGCATGAACGGGGTGGTGCAGGGCGTAGGCAGCTCGGGTTTTGCTGTGCAGGTGAGCCAGAGCTTTGGCAACTGCCCCAAATACATACAGGCGCGTGAGCCGGCGTATTTGCCCGGTCGCCTGGCCAGCAAGCCCGCAGTGCGCGACGCCCCGCAACTCGATGCCGCCGCGCGCCGCATGCTTGAAGCTGCTGATACCCTGTTTATTGCCACGGCCTATACGGGCCATGGCGCAGGGGCCGGCCCGGCGGGCGGTGTGGATGTCTCGCACCGGGGCGGTAAACCCGGCTTTGTGCGGGTGGATGCCGACGGCAGCCTGACCGTGCCTGACTTTTTGGGTAACTTTTTCTTCAACACGCTGGGCAATATTGCGGTCAACCCGCGTGCCGGATTGCTGTTCATGGACTTTGACAGCGGTGACCTGCTGTACCTGGCCGTGACGGCTGAAATTGTGTGGGATGGTGCCGAGTTGCAATCCTTTGAAGGTGCACAACGCCTGCTGCGTTGTCGGGTGCAGGCGATGCGAAGGGTTGAGGCTTCCCTGCCTTTGGCTTGGGGGCCGTCCGTGCTCTCTCCGGCGCTGGCGTCCACGGGGCAATGGCCTTTATAAGGGCGAAAAAAGGCTGCGCACCGATAATCGGGAGATGACTACCTCTCCCACCGACTTCAGCGCCTTGTCCCTGCCAGCCCACGTTCTGGCCAATCTCCAGCAGCTGGGATACCTCCAAATGACGCCCATCCAGGCTGCCAGCCTGCCGGTTGCGCTGCTCGGCAAAGACCTGATTGCGCAGGCCAAAACCGGCAGCGGCAAGACAGCTGCCTTCGGTATTGCATTGCTCGCCAACCTCAATGCGCGGCGGTTTGCCGTGCAGGCCATGGTGCTGTGCCCGACCCGCGAACTGGCCGACCAGGTCGCTACCGAAATCCGGCGCCTGGCGCGGGCCGAGGAGAACGTGAAGGTGGTGGTGCTGTGCGGCGGTGTCCCGTTGCGCAACCAGTCGGCCAGCCTGGAAAACGGCGCACATATCGTGGTCGGCACGCCCGGCCGCATCATGGACCACCTGGGGCGCGGCAACCTGAACCTGGAAGCGCTGAACACGCTGGTGCTGGATGAAGCCGACCGCATGCTGGACATGGGCTTTTTCGAGGACATTGCCACCGTCGCCAAACAATGCCCGAAAGAGCGCCAGACCCTGCTGTTTTCGGCGACTTACCCCGAAGGCATTGCCAAGCTGAGCCAGCAATTCATGAAAACGCCGCAAACCATCACGGTGCAGGCGCAGCATGAAAAAACCAAGATCCAGCAGCGCTGGTACCAGGTGCCGGACAGCGACCATGATGAAGCCCGCCTGGGTGCCGTCGCTCAGGTGCTGCGGCATTTTCGTCCGGCCAGCACCCTGGCGTTTTGCAACACCAAGTCGCAGTGCCGCGCGCTGGTGGCCTACCTGAAAGAGCAGGGCTTTAGCGCACTGGCGCTGTTTGGCGAGCTGGAGCAGCGTGAGCGCGACCAGGTGCTGGTGCAGTTTGCCAACCGCAGCTGCTCGGTGCTGGTGGCGACAGATGTCGCGGCGCGCGGGCTGGACATTGCGCAACTGGAAATGGTCATCAATGTGGACGTCACGCCGGATGCCGAGGTGCACATCCACCGCATTGGCCGCACTGGCCGCGCCGATGAAGAGGGCTGGGCCATCAGCCTGGCCAGCATGGACGAGATGGGTTATGTCGGCAAGATCGAGCAGTTGCAAAAAGCCGAGTCCGAATGGCACAAGCTCAGCGAGCTGCTACCTGCCAGCAACGAGCCGCTGCTGCCGCCCATGGTTACCCTGCAAATCGTCGGCGGCCGCAAGGAAAAAATCCGTGCCGGTGACGTGCTGGGCGCATTGACCGGCGAGGCCGGCAACGTTCCTCCCTTTACGCGGGAACAGGTCGGCAAGATCAATGTCAACGAGTTTTCGACCTATGTGGCTGTGGACCGCAACATTGCCAGCCTGGCCCAGCAAAAGCTGAGTGCAGGCGGGGTCAAGGGCAAAAGCGTCAAGGTGCGCTTTATGGACGAGGCCTGAACCTTGACGTTGCGCGGCGCGCGGTGGCTTGCAGCATGCATGGCCTGCCTGTTCCCGATGCTGTTGCTGGCAGTCCCGGCAGCAGCGCAGGACGGGCCTTCCCGTTACGGCAAAACACTGGTCCGGTCTTACGTGTTGCCGGCCGAATTGCTGGACCAGTACAACGAGGCGCTGCGCAGCCAGGCGGCGGGCAGCGGCCCTGCGATGGCAGACATCAAAGGCTGGACCGGCCCTGAGTTCAGCGCGAGCGGTGCCGGCAACCCCTACACACTGGTCGTGAAGATGTTGGGTGTGTCCCTGGACAACGACGACTTGGTGGCCCGCTGGCAGCCTTATTGGGCCGGGGCGCCCGGCAGCATGCCGGGCATGGGCGAGGCTGGCGCCCGGGCGGGCGAGCGTTTGCAACTGGTGGTTGCGTCCGCTGCGGAAAACCTTGAGGACGGGCGACTGGTGGCCCCCGGCCTGCGGCTGGAGGTCGCACGAAACGTCAGGATGGAACGGGTCAGGCTTGAGGTCTGGTCGGGTGCCGGCGAAACCTCATGGCTGGACCTGCTGATGGACTGGTGGCCTTTGCTGGCAGGCGCAGCCGTATGGGTTCTCCTGTTCCTGTACTGGCGTCATGACCGGCGCAAAACCGCAGCGGATGCTGAGGTGGACATGCCTGCGGAAAAATAATTTCAGTCCGCTGCATCCAAAAAGAAACCTGGCGTGTAGTACCTGTAGCAGCCTTTAAAAGCTGCCACACGTTCTCTGTCGTTCAACTCTTTTCTGGAGCATTCCATGTCGATCAAACGCCTCTCTCTTCTCGCCGCGGCCTCAGCTGTCACCTTGCTGGCTGCCTGCGGCGCCATGCAACCCATGACGCCGATGTTCACGCAGGACGGCCTGCCCGATGCCGTCAAGGTGCCGGCCGGCAACCGCGTGGCGATGGAAACCGTCGGCGTGGGCGACATCACCTATGAATGCCGCGACAAGGCCAACGCACCCGGCCAGACCGAGTGGGTGTTCGTAGGCCCGAACGCCGCACTGAACGATCGCAGCGGCAGGCAGGTCGGAAAATATTACGGTCCTCCTGCCACCTGGGAGGCCATGGACGGCTCCAAAGTGACCGCGACGCAACTGGCCGTCGCACCAGCCGGCGCCGGCAACCTGCCCTACCAGCTGGTCAGGGCCAACCCAGCCGTGGGCAGCGGTGCCATGACGGGCGTGACGCACATCCAGCGTGTGGCGCTCAAGGGCGGCGTGGCGCCTGCATCTGTTTGCAGCCCGGCCAACAAAGGCGCCAAGGAGATCGTGAAGTACCAGGCCGACTACATCTTCTGGAAAGCCGCGTAAGCCATATAAAAGCCACGAGCGGGAAAACAGGACGGGCGGCCGTATGGTGTCATCCCGTCCTGTCATGAAAAAATTCAGGCTGGCCACTTGCCTGTCGGCTAATATCGGACGAAACGATTTCCCGCGCGGCCGGCGATGGCGTGCCGGGTTGTTTCATCCCCTTATACCAACCGAGCCGGTTGAACTGCCTGTGACGACTGAAACCGACGCCACTGATTCATTCAATTACGAGCTTGCCCTGCGCAACTGTGCCGGCGGCGACCGCCAGGCTTTGCAGGACATTTACCGGCAGGAAAGCCGCCACCTCCTGGGCGTGGCGCTGCGTATTGTGCGGCAGCGCCAGCAGGCGGAAGACGTGGTGCACGATGCTTTCATGAACATCTGGACCAAGGCCGGCAGTTTTGATGCCGCACTCGGTTCCGGCCGTGGCTGGATTTACAGCGTGACACGCAACCTCGCGCTGAATGCCGTGCGCAGCGGCGCGCGTGAGGTGTCGGTGGACGAGGAAACCGCGCAAGCGCTGGATGCGCAAAGCTCGCTGGACGCACATGCGCAGGTGGCTGATGCCTTCGACCTGCGCGTGAGCCTGGGCCGGCTCAACGACTGCCTTTCGCGGCTGGAGCCCGCACGGCGCAACTGCATTTTGTATGCCTATGTTGACGGCTGCTCGCACGGCGAGATTGCCGAACGCACACAAACGCCGCTGGGCACCGTCAAGGCCTGGATAAAACGCGGCATGGGGACGTTGCGGGAGTGCATGGCATGAGCGCGCATGAAGACATCCAGCATATTGCAGGCGAGTATGTGCTGGGCACGCTGTCGGCTGCGCGCCGTCGTGAAGTCGAACAGCGCCTGCCCGGCGATGCGGCCCTGCGCGCGGCCGTGCATGGCTGGCAGGAACAGTTGCTGCCGCTGGCCGCGCTGGCGGAGCCTGTGGACCCATCGCCGCATTTGTGGGACCGGATTGAGCGCAGCATTGCACCGGCTGCTGTTCCGGTGGCGCGGCGCCCGGCCGTTACGGCTCCGGCAAAACATGGCTGGTGGGACAGCGTGAAACTCTGGCGCGGTTTGGCGGGCACCGGTTTTGCCGCGGCGGCGGTACTGGCTGCCGTGCTGGTGACGCGCCAGGAGGGTGCATTGCCGGCTGCTCCGCAGTACATGGTGGTGCTGGTGGCTCCGCAGGACAAGGCGCCCGGCTGGGTGGTCCAGGCCAGCAGCCCCAAGCAGCTGAGCCTGATTCCGTTGGGCCAGTCCGAGGTGCCGGCAGAAAAATCGTTGCAGTTCTGGACCAAGGGCGACAACTGGAGCGGCCCGGTGTCACTTGGCCTCGTCAAGCCCGGCCAGACGATACAGATACCGCTGGACAAGCTGCCGCCGCTGCAGCCCAACCAGTTGTTTGAGCTGACGCTGGAGCCGGTCAATGGTTCACCGATCAATAAACCGACCGGGCCCATCCAGTTCATAGGCCGTGCCGTCAAGGTGATTTGAGCCTTTGGCAGGGCATTCTTGGATCGAAAAGTGCCTGCGGCCGCCGTCTTGTGCGCGCTGCCAGCTATCAAAAAGATAGTAAAAACACAAAACAAAAAGCAGGACGCGCCGGACAAGCGGCGCGTCCTGTCTGCCTTGGGCTATCGGTGTTCAGGCTTGTGATGAAGCGTTGCGGCCAGCGGCGTTGCGGCGGCGCTCCCTGAAGGCCAGCAGCTCGCCGACCACGCCCTTGCGGAAGGCCAGCACGCACAGCACAAAGATGGCGCCTATGATCACGGTGACCCAGGAGCCGACCTTGTCGGCCAGCAGGTTCTGCAGCGCGATCACGATGCCCGAGCCCATGACCGGGCCAAAGAATGTGCCCACGCCGCCCAGCAGCGTCATCAAAATCACTTCGCCCGACATGGACCAGTGCACATCGGACAAGGTGGCAAAACCCATGACCAGTGTCTTGAGCGAACCGGCCAGGCCAGTCAGCGCGGCCGACAGCACAAAGGCCAGCAGCTTGTAGCGGTCCACGTTGTAGCCGAGTGAGATCGCGCGGGGTTCGTTTTCGCGGATCATCTTGAGCACCTGGCCGAAGGGCGAATGCACGATGCGCGAGATGAACAAAAAGCAGCCCACAAAAACCACGAGCACCACGTAGTAAAGCGAAATGTCCGACTCCAGCGAGAACAGCCCGAACAGCTTGCCGCGCGGAACGCCCTGCAAGCCGTCTTCACCACCGGTGAACGGTGCCTGCAGGCAGACGAAGTAGACCATCTGCGCAATCGCCAGGGTGATCATTGCGAAGTAAATGCCCTGGCGGCGGATCGCGACCATGCCGACCAGCAGGCCTATGAGCCCTGCTGCGACAGCGCCTGCAATCAGGCCCAGCTCAGGTGTCCAGTTCTGCGACTTGATGAACCAGCCGGTCACGTAGGCTGCCGAGCCGAAAAAGGCCGCATGCCCGAATGACAGCAGGCCGGTGAATCCCAGCAGCAGGTTGAAGGCGCAGGCAAACAGCGCAAAACACAGCAGCTTCATCACGAATACTGGGTACAGGCCCAGGAAGGGCGCGGCGAGCGCGAATACCAGCAGCACCAGATAGGTGACGCGTGTCACTTTGTTATAGCTATTCATTTTTTGTACGAACCTGGAAGGCGGCGGGGAGTATTGCAAGCCGGGGCCGCGGAACTGGCTTTGCCAGGCCGCAGGCGCAGCGCCCCCTCAGGGGGCAGCGAACCACACGAAGTGGGGAGCGTGGGGGCAGTCATGCTTCTTTGCCAAACAGGCCGGCGGGCTTGACCATCAGCACGATGACCATGATCACAAAAACCACGATGTTGGAGGCTTCCGGGTAAAACACCCGTGTAAGCCCTTCGATGATGCCCAGGCCCAGGCCGGTGATGACCGAGCCCAGGATGGATCCCATGCCGCCGATCACGACGACGGCAAACACCACGATGATCAGGTTGGAGCCCATCAACGGGTTGACCTGGATCACGGGCGCGGCCAGCACACCGGCCAGCGCGGCCAATGCGGCGCCTGCGCCGTAGGTCAGCATGACCATCAGCGGCACATTCACGCCAAAGGCTTGCACCAGCGGCGCGTTTTCAGTGCCGGCGCGAAGGTAGGCGCCCAGGCGGGTGCGTTCAATCAGGTACCAGGTGCCCAGGCAGACGACCAGCGACACCAGCACCACCCAGGCGCGGTAATTCGGCAGCACCATGAAGCCAAGGTTGGTGGCGCCCGACAGCAGTTCGGGCACGTTGTAGTTCTGGCCCGAGACGCCGTAGATTTCGCGGAAGACGCCTTCCAGTACCAGCGCGAGGCCGAATGTCAGCAGCAGGCCGTACAGGGGATCGAGCTTGTACAGGTGCCTGAGGAAAAGCCGTTCTATCACCACGCCCAGGATGCCGACCACCAGCGGCGCAAGAACCAGCGCGGCCCAGTAGTTGATGCCGAACTGGTCGAGCATGATCCAGGCCGCGAATGCGCCCAGCATGTAAAGCGCGCCGTGCGCAAAGTTCACGATGCCCAGCAGGCCAAAGATGACTGCAAGGCCCAGGCTCAACATGGCGTAGAACGCGCCGTTGACCAGGCCCAGCATCAACTGGCCCATGAATGCTTGCAAAGGGATGCCGAAAATTTCCATGAGAGCCTGTCAATACATCGGGAAAACGCGGGACCTGCTTAAAAAGCCAGCCGGTCATGCAGGCATGACCGGCTGGAATAAACCCTCGTTCTTCCCCGTTTTAATTTTCTATCTTCTGATTACTTCTTGACCAGCGAGCATTTGGATTCGGCGAGCGAAGTGAACGCCTGGTCGCCGGGAACCTTTGCAATGGTCTTGTAGTAGTCCCATGGCGTGCTGGACTCCTTGGGACCCTTGACCTGGTAAAGGTACATGTCGTGGATCATGCGGCCGTCAGCGCGAATCTGGCCCTTGTTGTAGAAGTCGTCGATCTTCATGCTCTTGAGCGTGCTCATGACCTTGTCGGAATCGGTGGTGCCGGCGGTCTGTACGGCCTTGAGGTAGTTCATGGTGGCCGAATAGTCGGCAGCCTGCAGGCTTGAAGGCATGCGTTTGTACTTGTCAAAGAAACGCTTGGCAAACTTGCGTGAGCCTTCGTCCTGGTTCCAGTACCAGCTGTCTGCAAGCTGCAGGCCTTCGGTATTGGCCAGGCCCAGGCTGTGCACGTCGTTGATGAATACCAGCAGACCGGCGACCTTCATGGTTTTGCCGATGCCGAACTCCTTGGCCGCCTTCATCGCATTGGTGAAGTCGCCGCCTGCATTGGCCAGCGCCAGGATCTGGGCTTTGGATGACTGCGCCTGCAGCAGGAAGGACGAGAAGTCGGATGCGTTCAGCGGGTGGCGGACCGAGCCGACCACGGTGCCGCCGTTGGCCTTGACCACGGCGGATGCATCAGCTTCCAGCGAGTAACCGAAAGCATAGTCCGCCGTCAGGAAGAACCAGCTCTTGTTGCCTGCCTTGACCAGCGCGGTACCTGCTACCTTTGCCAGCGACACGGTGTCGTAGGCATAGTGGACGGTGTAGGGCGAGCAGTCTTCATTGGTCAGGCGGGCCGAGCCGGGGCCGATGGCGATGAATGGGCGTTTTTTCTCGGTCGTGACCTTGGACATGGCCAGCGCCGTGCCGGAGTTGGTGCCGCCTATCAGCATCTGCAGGCCGTCCTTGTCGATCCACTCACGGGCCTTGGAGGAGGCGACGTCTGCCTTGTTCTGGTGGTCGGCACTCAGCACTTCGATGGGGCGGTTCAGGACCTTGCCGCCGAAGTCCTGAACGGCCCACTTGAGCATTTCGGCGCCCGCAGGGCCGTCGATGTCCGCGTACAGGCTGGACATGTCCGTGATGATGCCGATCTTGATCGGGCCGGTGTTTTGCGCCAGGACCGGCGCAGAGGCGACTGCGCCCATTCCAAGAGCCATTGCGGCGACGAGAGCTTTGAGTTTCATGAGAGTCTCCTGTTAAAGGTGTTGTGAAGGGACGCGGAAAATACGGGGTTGCCGGCCGGGCCGGTCAGACCCCCAGGTACTCTTGAAGCATGCCCATGTTGGCAGACAGCTCGCTCTGGGCAAACTGCTTGACGATGCGGCCATGCTCCATGACATAAAAACGGTCGGCCAGCGGCGCGGCAAAACGGAAGTTCTGCTCGACCAGCACGATGGTGTAGCCCTTGGCCTTGAGCGTGAGGATCATCTCGGCCAGCTTTTGCACGATGACCGGGGCCAGGCCTTCGGAGATTTCGTCCAGCAGCAGCAGCCGCGCGCCGGTGCGCAGGATGCGGGCTACGGCCAGCATCTGCTGCTCGCCGCCCGACAGGCGCGTGCCGGGGCTGCTGGCGCGCTCTTTCAGGTTTGGGAACATGGCATAAATTTCGTCGATGCTCATGCCGCCGGGGGCGATGGTGGGCGGCAGCATCAGGTTTTCTTCGGCCGACAGGCTGGCGAAGATGCCGCGCTCTTCGGGGCAGTAACCCACACCCAGCCGGGCAATCTTGTGCGGCGCCAGCTTGATGGATTCCTCGCCCTTGATGCGGATGGAGCCCTTGCGGCTGCCGGTCAGGCCGACGATGGCGCGCATGGTGGTGGTCCGGCCCGCGCCGTTGCGCCCCAGCAGCGTGACGACTTCGCCTTCGTTGACGGTCAGGTTGACGCCGTGCAGGATGTGCGACTCGCCGTACCAGGCGTTGAGTTCTTCTATTTTCAGGAGCTCAGTCGTCATCAATGTGCCCCTTGAAGCTCGGTATTGGCGGTGCCCATATAGGCTTCGATGACCAGCGGGTTTTTCGACACTTCCGAATAGGGGCCGTCGGCAATGATGGCGCCGCGCTGCAGCACCGTGATGCGGTCTGCAATCGACGCCACCACATTCATGTTGTGTTCAACCATCAGGATGGTGCGGCCTGCGGAGACCTTCTTGATCAGCTGTGTCACGCGGTCCACGTCTTCGTGGCCCATGCCCTGGGTTGGTTCGTCAAGCAGCATCAGCTCGGGTTCCAGTGCCAGTGTGGTGGCGAGCTCGAGCGCACGCTTGCGGCCGTAGGGCAGGTTGATGGTCATCTCGTCGGCAAAGCTGCTCAGGTCCACGGCGGCCAGCAGTTCGCGGGCGCGCTCATGCAGGTGGAACAGCGTATCTTCGGCCTTCCAGAAGTGAAACGAGGTGCCCAGGTTGCGCTGCAGGGCGGCGCGCACGTTTTCAAGCACCGTCATGTGCGGGAAGACGGCGGAAATCTGGAACGAGCGTACGATGCCGCGCCGCGCTGTTTGCGCTGGTTGCTCGGACGTGATGTCTGTGCCGTTAAAAACGATGGAGCCGCGGGTAGGCGGCAGGAACTTGGTCAGCAGGTTGAAAAACGTGGTTTTGCCTGCGCCGTTGGGCCCGATCAATGCATGGATATGTCCGCGCTGGACCTTGAGGTCCACGTTGTTGACGGCGACAAATCCCTTGAATTCCTTGGTCAGGCCGCGTGTTTCGAGAATGAACTCAACTGGCAAATGAATCTCCGGCAGATGGGGTTGAATCTGCGGCGCAAGCAGCCGCTTTCACAGGCAAAAATGCCGGACCCCGTGCAATACAGGAGGTGATAGTAGCCAGCCCCCATGGGTGGCGATACCGGGTAAGACCCTTAGGTAGTTTTGCGTCATGGGTGACCCTGACTGCAGGACTGTCGCCAGCCTGACATTTGGGCCGTGACATCCTGCCTGGCACAAGGGTGATGGCATCCGCCCCATGATGGGTGTTCGACGCCCTGCTACTTTGTAGCTACCCGGGCCTGTTTGCTTTCGGGCTTCAGGGCTCCCTGTGCCGGTTGGCACCGCCTTCGGTGCGTGCTTCGCGTGCCGGGGCCGCTTCTGCGCGGTTGGCCTGCTGCCTTGCTTCTGCCTGCTGCGCGCGCTGCTGGTGTTGTGCCTGCGCCGCCTGCCTTTGCTGTTCCTGCTGCTGTTGCTGGGCATGCTGCCGCTGCTGGCGCGCCTCGGCCTGCTGTTGCGTCTGTTGTGCCTGTTGTTGCAGCTGCCGGCTGTGCTGCTCGTTTTGCGCCTGCTGGCGCTGTTGGCGTTGTTGCTGGTCGCGCAGCTGTCTTTGCTGTGCCTGTTCTTCCTGGGCCTGCGATGGCTGCTGGGGCTGGACGGCTGCGGGGCGGGCGTTCTGGTGGCTTGGCCCGGCGATCAGCGGCTGGGGTTGTGGGCCGGGCCTTTGTGCCTGTTCGCGCTGAGGCTGGGGCTGGGCTTGCAACTGGGGCTCCCGGCGGGCGGGTGCTGCGGCTTCGGGCCTCACATTGGCTGGCGGATTGCCTGCCAGGCCAGGCCTTGTGGCCGGTGTGGCGGGCGTAGCGGTTTGTGGCACGGGCGCCTGGGCCATTGGGTTGCCGCCGCGATCCTGGGCGCGTTCGTCCCTTCTGTTGTCGCGCCTGTCATTGCGGCTGTCCACCACAGGGCGCGTTGCCAGTACGGCTGCAGGCGGCAGCGCCGCTGCCAGGGCTGGCCTGGTTGGCTCGCGCCTGTCGGGGCGTTGCGGCAGGGCGGCGGCGCCTGCAGGGCCGCCTGTCACGACCTGGGCGCGGTTCAAATCATTGGCATTGGGGATTTGCTGGTTGCCGCGCACCGGCCGCCCGCTGGCAAAGTCGGCGGCGCTCAAGGCCGTCACGGCCGCAGGCTGGCGCTGGTAACGGTAGATGTTGGTCACAGTGGTGGTGTTGTTCACCACGATGTTGTTGTTGACCTGGGTGATGTAACGCGGGCTTGCCCGGTAGGCGGGGCGAAAGGCTTCGCCGGGCGCCAGCGGGAACCAGCCCACGCTGGGACGCGGCGGGCCGCCCACGCCCATGGAAAGGTTCCAGCCCACGCCGCCGCTGTTGCCGCCTACAAAGGCGACCAGCGCGGGCGCATACACCGGGCGTGGTGCCAGCCGTCCCGGCACCCAGGCCCAGCGCGGGCCGATCTGGGCCCAGCGGCCATAGTGAAAGGGTGCAAAGCCCCAGGGCGCATCGTCAATCCAGGTCCAGCCCCAGGGGGCAATCCAGCTCCAGTGGCCGAAGCGGTAGGGCGCCCAGCTGACGGGCACGGCGCGCGGCAGCCAGACGGCGCCGTAACTCGGGTCCTGAGTCCAGTCGCCGTAAGTGTCCAGTTGCTGGTAACCGACGGTTTCGCGCGGCACATAACGTGCCGACACAGACTGGTCTTCGCGCTGGTCGCGTGCCAGGGCCCAGGCATCAAAACTGTCCTGTACGCTGGCGCCCGGTGCGGCGGGTGTCAGGTCGGTCCCGGTGAAGCTGGCCTGCTGCTGGTTGCCCAGGTTCAGGGGCGTTCCGCTGTCGCCGTAGATCTCGCCGGCGCCCGATTGCGCGACCACCCGCGTGGTGTTGCTGGCGGGGTTGACGTCCAGGCGGTAGTTGCCCGGCTGCGAAACGACAAACGCCAGGTTGGGTGTGTCGACCTCCAGCCGCTGGCCTTCAAACAGGTTGCGTACGCGCAGGTTGATGGTGCCCTGTTCCAGGCGGAGCTGGGTGACGTTGTCGTCCAGGGTTAAAAAATCAAGGCTAGTCTGCTCGTTCATGCGCAAGGCGGTCGAGCCTGTGTGCAGCTCCGTGCGTGCATGCTGGGCCGACCACAGGCGGTCGCCGGTGGTCAGCGGACGGTTGAGCGTGGCGGGTATCCAGGCGTTGTCGCCAGAACCCGCGGGTGCATCGCCGGGCGCAAAACTCACCGCGCCTTCAATCAGGTTCAGCCTGGCGACGCGGCCGGGCGGGTCCAGCGGCGCGCCGGCGGGCGCGGGCGCCTGAGCCCAGGCTGTGGCCTGCATGACAAGCAGCAG
Source organism: Polaromonas aquatica (assembly GCF_042659145.1). NCBI lineage: Bacteria > Pseudomonadati > Pseudomonadota > Betaproteobacteria > Burkholderiales > Comamonadaceae > Polaromonas > Polaromonas aquatica. The sequence continues at coordinate 49,002 of NZ_JBHSRS010000082.1, forward strand.
GGCGGTCGCGATGCGGCGTGACCATCCCGTGCGCGGACCGGCGAGCCGCAAACGCAGCGTTGCCAATGGAGTGATGGATGTGGTCATGGTGCACGCTCTCCTGCGTTGTTGCGCGCCCGGACGGGCCCCGGGCTATGACTTGGCTGCGCTGCCCTGGATGCAGACAGCTACAAGCATGTCTTTACAACGCTTCAGGAGAAGGCCGGACTGCTAACGGCGGGTAAAGATTGCGCCACATGTGTGGGTGCGCTGAAACAGGATGTAATGGGTTTTTGGGTCCGTGAACCTGTCCAGAGCCTGCCCAGGGCCTGTTTTGGGCATAAATAGTGGCCGTGGCCGTTGCAGGGAGCGCGCAGGCAGCTATAAAAACAGGAGCATCCGGGTGCGCCAGTCAATGGCCGGGTTCAAGGTATGCGACGATTGCAGCCATGCAAATTTCCCGGCCTGCTGGCGCTCCCGCCCCGTTCAAGCTCCAGCGCAACGAGCGCGGCTGGTTGCGTCCCACGGATGATTACCTGCGGCTTTTCCTGCTCAGGCCCGAGCTGGCGCCTGTTTCCGAGTCGTGTCCGGCCGAGTTAGCCCTGCACGCGGCGCTGCTGGCCAATCCCTCCGCGGTTGTCCCAGCCGCCGGTTTGCAGGCATTGCAGGACGCCGACGCGAGGGAAAGTTACACGCTGTTCTTGCGCTTTCGCGACGGCCTGCAGGCGGCTGGAACGCTGGAGGCTTATTACCTGGGCCTGTTCCCCCGGAGCGGGGAAGGCCGCATCAACATACCGCCACTGTTTATCGACATGGTGGCAGAGGCCATCACGCGCAACCTGCTGGCCGATTCCGGCGATGTTTACGAGATGCGTGCCGCGGAGATGCTGTTTCGCAGCCAGCGCATCAGCACGCAGGACGGCCAGGTGCTCAGCGGTGACCGCGACACGCTGGACATGCTCAACGAAACCGGCGGCCTGGGCGATATCGGGCGCTTTCTGGCAGAGGCCAAAGCGCCCATGCCGGACATCAACATGCGGGTGCTTTCGGATGACAATGCCCCCGATTTCCTGGCTGCCCGGGACAAGCCGGGCCAGCATTCGTTTCTGCTGGACCTGACGCATGAGGTCAGCAATGACCTGAGCCACGGCCTGGTCCTGACCATGATCCGGGCCCGTTCCGGCCTCAAGGCACTGGCGGGCGTGTTGCAAAAATGGGTGCAGCATTTCCTGGGCGTGGCCGTCAGCATCCGGCCGCTGCAAAAGATTGACGATGCGGCCTGGCGCTGGCATGTGGGCCTGGATGCTGAGGCGAGTGCCTTGCTCAACGACCTGTACGAGGGCCGGGAGGTTGAGCCCGCGCGCCTGCAGCGGCTGGTGAGCCTGTTCCGGCTGGACTTTGCCGACCCGCTGGAAATGCGCGCAGATGTGGCCGGCAAGCCGGTTTACCTGGGCCTCATGATGAACGCCGAAGGCGTGCTCAGGCTCAAGCCGCAGAACCTGCTTGTGAATCTGCCGCTGCGCCAGGCGGTGTAGCGCGGCAGGGGCTGGCCAGCCATCGCCAGACAAGAGGGCCCTGTTGCCGGATTAATTCCGGCTTGGGGTTCGCCATGCCGCCCCTTGCATAAAATGCGGGACCAATTGGTTGCAGCTTTGTGCGTGTTCATTGTGTCCACGTGACGTTTGTCGGCCACCCAGGAGACTTCTTTTATATGTTCCGGAAAATCCTTCCCCTCGCTTTCCTTGCACTTGCCGTGACCGGCGCCCAAGCGCAGTCGCCCGCCCCGGCCTACCCTTCCAAACCGATACGTTTGATCGTGCCTTTCCCCCCGGGCGGCGGCACCGACATCCTGTCGCGCCTGGTGGCCAACAAGCTGACGGAAGTGAGCAAGTGGAATGTGGTCCCCGACAACCGTGCGGGCGCCGGCGGCACCATCGGCATTGTTGAAGCCGTGCGCGCCGCGCCCACGGGCTACGACATGGTCATGGGCCAGAAAGACAACCTGGTGGTTGCGCCCTGGCTTTACAAGAAGCTGAGCTATGACCCGACCAAAGACCTGGTGGCCGTGGCCCATGTGGCTTACACCCCCGTGGTCATCGTCACCGGCGTGCAGTCGCGCTTCAAGACGCTGGCCGACGTGGTGACCGCGGCCAAGGCTGCGCCCGACACCATCACCTACGGCTCGCCCGGCAATGGCACCACCATCCACCTGGCCGGCGAGATTTTCAACAGCGCCGCCAACATCAAGCTGCGCCACGTGCCCTACAAGGGTTCCAACCCGGCCATGATGGACGTGCTGGCAGGCAATGTGGACCTGATGGTGTCGTCGCTGCCCTCGGCCATCAGCCAGATCAAGTCCGGCAAACTGCGCCCGCTGGCCGTCACCTCGGCGCGCCGCAGCACCTCGATGCCCGACATTCCGACCGTGGCCGAACTCGGCTTCAAGGACTTTGACGTCAGCACCTGGTATGGCCTGTTCATGCCTGCCGGCACGCCGAAAGAAATCGTCACCACCGTGAATGCCGAAGTCAACAAGCTGCTGGCCACGGCCGACATGAAGGCTGCCGTCCATGCGCAGGGCGCCGAGGTGCAGAACATGTCGCCCGAGCAGTTCTCAACCCTGCTGAAGACCGATTACCAGAAGTGGAAGGGTATCGTGCAGGCTTCCGGCGCAACCATCGAATAGAAGCTGACGCTGGATACGCAGGGCAGCCAGGATTGGCTGCCCTTTTTTATTTCAGAACCGTATGGCGTAAACCCTGAAGTACTTGCGGTCGAATTGATGCGATGATCTAGTCATCTATAGGACTAGATCAATTTTAGTAAATTTATGGCAGAAAGCACTCACCTGACCGTCGTACCCGTCGAACCCGGCCAGAGCCGCTACGCCGCGCTGGCCGCCGCCCTGCGTGCACGCGTGGTGGCGGGGGAATGGCCGCCGGGCAGCGCCTTGCCGGCCGAGCAGACGCTGGCTGCCGAGCATGGCGTGGCGCTGGGGACCTTGCGCCGGGCGCTGGAGCTCATGGCGGATCAAGGCCTGATCGAGCGCATTCACGGCCGCGGCACCTTTGTACGCGCCGGCATGACGGGCGCCACCATGATGCGGTTTTTCCGCTTTGGCGAGGGCACGGGTGAGGTGCCGGTCTCGCGCATCGTGTCGCGCCAGCTGCTGGTCGCTCCCGCCGAGGTGGCGCGCCGCCTGGGACTGGCGCGCGGTGACACCGCCTTGCGCCTGCTGCGTGTCCGTTCCTTTGCCGGCCAGCCCGGTGTCTACGAAGAAATCTGGCTGCCGCCAGCGCTTTTTGGCGAACTGGTGGAGAGCGATACCCAGGCGTGGGGTGATCTGCTTTACCCCCTGTTTGCCGAGCGTTGCGGGGTCCATGTGCACCGGGCCGTGGACGAGATTGCCTTTGGAGCGCTGACGGCCGCGCAGGCCAGGCACCTTGCCTTGCCGGCAGGCCACCCGTGTGCACTGGTGACCCGCAATGCCTATGACCTGGCGGGCCATTGTGTGGAGGTGCGCTTCACGCGCGGTGACGCCCACGCCTTTCACTACACCGTCACCATCACCTGAGTTTTGACGGCCTCCCGGACGACTTTTTGAAATACCGAAAGAACACAACATGATATTGACCCGAACACTCCAACACATCAAGGCGGGCAGCCTGTCGCGCCGCCAGCTTCTGCAGGCCTCGGCTGCAACTGTCGCTGCACCCTGGACACTGGCGCGCGCCGCCGGCCAGGTGGCGGGCGGCAAGACCATCACCCTGGTGGTTTCCTATGCCGCGGGCGGCGGCGCCGACCTGATGGCGCGCCTGATCGCACCGAAACTTGCCGACGCCCTGGGCCAGACCGTGGTGGTGGACAACAAGCCTGGCGCCAGCGGCCAGATCGCCGCCGGCCTGGTGGCGCGGGCCGCACCTGACGGGACCCAGTTGCTGCTTGACGCATCTTCCTTTGCGGTGAACCCGGTGCTTTTCCCCAGGCTGCCTTATGACACCGACAAGGCCTTCACCCCGCTGGCCGTGCTGGCGCTGTTTCCCAATGTGTTGGTCTGCACGCCCGGCTTTGAGGCCAAAAACGTCAAGGACCTGATCGGTATGGCCAAGGCCAGGCCGGGCCAGATCTCCTATGCATCGTCGGGCAACGGCTCGGCCCAGCACCTGGCCGGTGCGCTGTTTGAAGACCGCGCCGGTGTCAGCCTGGTGCATGTGCCCTACCGCGGCGGCGGCCCGGCCATGAACGACGTGATGGCCGGCCAGGTACCGCTGTTTTTTGCCAACGTGGCCTCATCGCTGGGGCAGATCCAGTCGGGCAGATTGCGCCCGCTGGCGGTGACCACGCGCCGCCGCACGCGTGCGTTGCCGAATATTCCCACCATGGAAGAAGCCGGTGTGCCGGCTTACGAGGTGCTGGAGTGGAATCCCGTCCTGGCACCTGCGGGAATGGATCCGGCAGTCAAGGCCACCCTGGTTGCAGCCTTGCGCAAGGCGATGGCCGACCCAGAGGTGCTGGGCCGCATACGCGCGCTGAGCGGCGAGGCCTTTCCCGACGGCCCGGATGGCCTGGTGCCGGCCTTCCTCAAGGCGCAGCAGGCGCAATGGGGGCGCATTGTGCGCGAGCGCAAGATCACCGCAGGGTAAAACGCAGGTGGATTTTGCAGCGCAAGGCCGGGCCACCCCTGGCTGGGACAGCCATGTCCATGTATTCGATGGGACGGCCGCAGTGGCGCCGGGCCACTACCGGCCCGTGCACAGGCCATTGGCAGATATAGAGGCGCTGGCACGCAGCAGGGGCTTGATGCACCTGGTGCTGGTACAGCCCAGCGTCTACGGCACCGACAACACGGTGCTGCTGGATGCCCTGCGGGCCAGCCGGGGCAGGCATCGTGGTGTGGTGGTGCTCGGGCCGTCGGTCAGTGACGCGGCGCTGCAGGAGATGCACGCGCTGGGCGTGCGGGGCGTGCGTTTTAACCTGGTCTCACCCGTGGGCAGTGGCGGTGCTGCTGATACGTCCGTAACTTTCCTGGATCTGGCGCCGCGTTTGCGAGCTTTGGGCTGGCACGTGCAGTGGTATCCCCGCCCGCAGGACCTGCCCGTCATTTCGGCCCTGCACGCCAGCAGCGCGGCGAGCGGTATCCCTGCCGTGCTTGACCACCTTGCCGGGATGCATGCAGGCCTGCCTGCCGATGACGCTGCCTGGTGGGCCCTGGCGGATCTCGCGCAGTTTGGCGCCTGGGTCAAGCTGTCGGGCTGGTACAGGCTCCAGGCCGCCGCACCTTACGAGGCGCTGGACAACAACATCCGCAAGGTCGCCTCGCTGTTTGACGGGCGAATGGTCTGGGGTTCGGACTGGCCGCACACCTCCTTTGCACCTTCCGCCCTGCCGGCCTATGCCGGCATGTTTGAGCCTGTCCTGCGGGCCTTGCCTGGCCGGCAGGCAGAACAAGCCTGGGGCGATGCACCTGCCCGTCTGTACGCCTGACACGGCAGTTGGCGGCCAGTGGCTTAAAATCACCCGTTCAGCCATTTTTAACCCGGAGTCTTCCATGTCCAAGAAAATCAGAGTCGAAGCCGACATCTGCGCCCCCAAGCCAGTCCCGCCAAAGGGCTACACCATCACGACTGGTCGCGGCCAGAAGATCAGCCTGGAGCGCGGCTCGCATACCCGCAGCAAAAAGAACCCAGGCAAGCGCCCACACCAGGGCTGAGCCGGTTTCTGCTGATACGGCCCCGTGGGGCTTGCATTCATGAAAAAAGCGCCCTGGAGGCGCTTTTTTTTATGCCAAATAGGCCTGTGGCCCCGCAGGAATGCGCGCAGCCAGCTATGAAAAATATAGCAAGTTATGCTGGTTTCACATCCTTTGACGCGGGTCCGGCTGACATCCGCGCGCCAGTTCCAGGGACTCTTTGGCGGGAATGAATTCAGACTAAACTTTTAAGTTGTAACAACTTTTGGATAGGGGTACTTTTGACTTACGAATCTGTCACCCGGCCTGTGCTCAACCGCAAGCAGTTTCTGCTGGCCGGTCTGCTCGCTCCCCTGGCCGCCTCTGTTCCGCGCCGCGCCCGCGCTGCCGAACGTATCCGTTATGCATTGCCTGCGCCGGCGTTCCTGCCGGCCTTTACACCCATCAACCTGGCCCAGATCAAGGGTTATTACGCCGAGGAGGGGCTGGAGGTTGATTTCCAGACCGTGGCAGGCGGTACCGAAGTCGCCAAGCGCGTCGCGGCCGGCGAGTTCGACCTGGGCGGCGGCACCGGTGATACACCTATCCTGGTTCGCCCGCGCGGCATGGCCGTCAAGACGATTGCCGTGCTGGGCGGCAAGTCCCTGACACAGATCATGACCCGGCGTGACAGCGCCATCTACTCGCCCGAGAATTTCCGCGGCAAGACCATCACCGTGGTTTCAAACACGGACACCACCTATTTCACGCTGCTGGGTTTCCTGTCGTCCATCGGCGTGCGGCCCGATGAACTCAAAATCGTTCCGGCCGGGCCCACGGGCGTCTATCAAATGCTGATCGACGGCAAGGCCGATGCCATGGCCGGCGTGCCGGACTGGGTGGTGCCGGTGCAGCGCAGCGGCATCAAGACCATGGTTTTCCGCTCCGACGAATTTTTCCCCAGCATGGCGCAGGCCATGATCAGCGCCGACCAGACCATTGCCGCGCGGCCAAAGGCGCTGCGGGCCTTTGTGCGTGCCACCTTGCGCGGCCTGGCCGACACCATTGCCGCACCCGACGCCGCTGCCGCAGCCATCACCGCGAAGTTTCCGCAGCACAAGGGCAAGGAAGAGCTCGTGCGCGACATCGTGCGCTACTACGCATCCTTCGTTTACCCCGGGCAGCGTACGCCGGGCGAGATCAACACCTTCCGCATGCAGAAGGTGCAAACCTTCTACCGTGAGCGCAACATCGTCGAGCGCGACACGCCGCTCAAGGACCTGTCCACGGACCAGTTCCTGACCGGCTAATCTGCCGTTCCGCAGATTCCTGCGCAAAGTCTTTGATGCGGGTGGAGTCAGCGGTGGCGGCCCAGGCAGGGAGTCAGCCCGCCTTCGCCGCTGCGGACGGTGCCGCGCTGCGCTCGCGCAGCACCAGCGACTGGATGGCGACGCCGACGGGACCATGCACGTCGTACAGGCGTGTCAGCGTGGTGCCCGCGCCGCTGGCAGCGGCCTGGGTTTCCGCAAGCAGGCCGACCCACTCGCCCTTTGGCGGGCGGTGCAGGTGCAGGCTAAGGTCTGCATTTGCAAAAAGGTAGCGGTCAGCGGGCAACACCCAGCTCAGGCCGTTGCCAAAATCGGCTGCGGCAGCGGCCAGCATCGCGGGTGAGGTGGGTTGGCCCTGCACCATCGGAACTTTCAGGCGAAACCAGGCGGCGGCCGGCCCCGGACGGTTCATGTCCCCTTGTGCCAGGAGACGTTCCATGGCCGACTCATAGAAGGAAACACCGGGAGGCAGGCCGGGAATAAACAGCTGCTCGCTGCATTCGGAAGGGCCGGGCAGCAGTTGCGCCGGAGACCACCCCGGCAGATCGGCAGGAAGTGCAAGCGGCTGTCCGCGCAGCAAAAGCGCGTGCGCCCTGGCCACCAACACACCGTCTGCGTACAGGCCAATCGTCATGCGCGTGGTGGAACGTCCGGGATGGTTTTCGTGCTGCACCGTCAAGGGCGCCACGGGCACGGGCTTGATCAGCTCGATGCTCAGGCGCGTGAGTTGCCACCCCGGCTCGGGCAAGGCTTTCTCAGCCAGGTATGCGAACAAGGCACTGGGTGCGCCGCCGTGCTGCGCGCGCGGATCCCAGGGGCCGCGCGACAACACACTGGGCAGCCACACCGCGCCATCTTGTGCAAACACGGCGGTGGGCAGGGACGGTTCTACGGAGGCCTGGCCAGGGGTCATGGTGATCCTTGTGAGGGTGTCGGTGGCGCGGCTTGCATCCGGCCGGCGCCACAGCGCTCATGGTATTGCGCGCCGCGCCGCGGTGCCAGGTGGCCGCCGTTGTATCGACTACATGTTCCGGCGATACTGCCCGCCCACCTCAAACAGCGCGTTGGTGATCTGGCCCAGCGAGCAGACGCGCACTGCGTCCATCAGCACTTCGAACACGTTGAGGTTTTCAATCACCGCCTGCTGCAGGCGCTTGAGCATGGCGGGTGACTCGGCTGCGTGGCGCTTGTGGAAGTCTTCCAGTCGCTTGAGCTGGTTCTGCTTTTCTTCATCTGTGGAGCGCGCCAGCTCCAGCTTGTCCTGCACCACTTCGCCGTGCGGGTTGCGGAAGGTGTTGACGCCTATGATGGGCAGCTCGCCGGTGTGCTTGAGCATCTCGTAGTGCATGGACTCGTCCTGGATGCGGCCGCGCTGGTAGCCGGTTTCCATGGCGCCCAGCACACCGCCGCGTTCGGCGATGCGTTCGAACTCGGCCAGCACGGCTTCTTCCAGCAACTCGGTCAGTTCCTCGATGATGAAGGCGCCTTGTGAGGGGTTCTCGTTTTTCGCCAGGCCCCATTCGCGGTTGATGATGAGCTGGATCGCCATGGCGCGGCGCACCGACTCCTCGGTGGGCGTGGTGATGGCTTCGTCGAAGGCATTGGTGTGCAGGCTGTTGCAGTTGTCGTAAATCGCAATCAGCGCCTGCAGCGTGGTGCGTATGTCGTTGAACTGGATCTCCTGCGCATGCAGGCTGCGGCCTGAAGTCTGGATGTGGTATTTGAGCTTCTGGCTGCGCTCGTTGGCGCCGTATTTTTCCTTCATGGCCACGGCCCAGATGCGGCGCGCGACGCGGCCCATCACGGTGTATTCCGGGTCCATGCCGTTGCTGAAGAAGAAACTCAGGTTGGGCGCGAAGTCGTCAATGTGCATGCCGCGCGCGAGATACGCCTCCACAAAGGTGAAACCATTGGACAGCGTGAAGGCCAGCTGGCTGATGGGGTTGGCGCCGGCTTCGGCGATGTGGTAACCGCTGATGGAGACGCTGTAGAAGTTGCGCACCCGGTTGTGCACAAAATATTGCGCAATGTCGCCCATGACTTTGAGGCTGAACTCGGTCGAGAAGATGCAGGTGTTCTGGCCCTGGTCTTCCTTCAGGATGTCGGCCTGCACGGTGCCGCGCACATTCTCTTGCACCCACTCGCGGATTTTTTCGGTTTCGGTTGCAGTGGGTTCGCGGCCGTTGTCTTTTTTGAATTTTTCGAGATTCTGGTCAATCGCCGTGTTCATGAACATGGCCAGGATGGACGGCGCCGGGCCATTGATGGTCATGGATACCGATGTGGATGGGTTACACAGGTCAAAACCGTCGTACAGCACCTTCATGTCGTCCAGCGTTGCAATCGACACGCCTGAGTTGCCGACCTTGCCGTAAATGTCGGGCCGCAGGTGCGGGTCGTTGCCGTAAAGCGTGACCGAATCAAAAGCGGTGGACAGGCGCTTGGCGGCCATGCCTTCGCTGAGCAGCTTGAAACGTGTGTTGGTGCGAAAGGGATCGCCCTCGCCGGCAAACATGCGGGTCGGGTCTTCGCCCTCGCGCTTGAAGGCAAAGGTGCCGGCGGTGTAGGGGTAGCTGCCGGGCACGTTGTCCAGCATCAGCCATTTGAGGATTTCGCCGTGGTCTTCGTACTGGGGCAAGGCCACCTTGCGTATGGTTGTTCCGGAGAGCGATTTGGTGGTCAGCGCAGTGCGGATTTCCTTGTCGCGGATTTTTACTACATATTCGTCGCCGGCATAGGCCGCCTGCATGTCTGGCCATTGGGCCAGCAGTGCTTTTGCATCACCGTCCATGCGCGCCTTGCGGTGGCCGGCCAGATCAAGTGCGGCTTCGGCTGCCGGTGCGCGCTCGGGTTTGTCTATCTTGAGCATGGCCGCAGCGGCCTTGAGCTGCTGCACCTCACGCGCCAGTTGGGCCTGGGCGCGTGCGCGTTTTTTGTAGCCGCGCACGGTGTCGCTGATCTCGGCCAGGTAACGCGTGCGTGCCGCCGGCACCACCGGCGTCTGGTTGGTGCTGTGGCGCACATCAACAAGGGGCAGGGCGCCATCGCCGAGCTTGAGGCCTAGCTCAGCCAGACGCGGTTTCAGCGCCTGGTACAGCGCGGTGACACCGTCGTCGTTAAAGCGAGCAGCCATGGTTCCGAACACCGGCATCTTGTCGGTCGCGGTGGTCCAGGCTTCCTTGTTGCGCTGCACCTGTTTGGACACATCACGCAAGGCGTCGAGCGAGCCCTTGCGGTCGAACTTGTTGATGGCGATGAACTCGGCGAAGTCCAGCATGTCGATTTTTTCAAGCTGGCTGGCGGCACCGAACTCGGGTGTCATGACATACATGGGTACATCCACATGCGGCACGATGGCGGCGTCGCCCTGGCCTATGCCGGATGTTTCCACGACGATCAGATCAAACCCTGCACACTTGCAGGCGGCGATCACGTCCGGCAAGGCCTGGCTGATTTCGGAGCCGAAATCCCGGGTGGCCAGCGAACGCATGAAAACGCGTTGCCCGCTGTCGGAATTTTTCTTGCCAGCAAGGGGGACGGTCCAGGGATTGATGGCATTCATGCGTATGCGGTCGCCCAGCAGGGCGCCGCCGCTCTTGCGGCGTGACGGGTCAATACTGATGATGGCGATACGCAGCCTGTCGTTCTGGTCCAGGCGCAGGCGGCGAATCAACTCGTCAGTGAGCGAGGACTTTCCGGCGCCGCCTGTGCCGGTGATGCCCAGTACCGGTATTTTTTTGGTAGCGGCCTGCGTGCGCAGCGTCTCGACCAGCGCTGCATTGGCCTTATCGTTCTCCAGAGCCGTGATGAGTTGGGCCAGCGCGCGCCAGTTCATTTCGCCATGGCCTTCTATGGCCTTGATGTCTTTGGGCGCGAAGCTGGTCAGGTCCTTGTCGCAGCGCATGACCATCTCGCCTATCATGCCGGCCAGCCCCATCTTCTGGCCGTCTTCGGGGCTGTAGATGCGGGTGACGCCATAGGCATGCAGCTCGCGGATCTCGGGTGGCACGATAACGCCGCCGCCGCCGCCAAACACCTGTATGTGCTCGCCGCCGCGGCTCTTGAGCAAGTCGACCATGTACTTGAAGTACTCGACGTGCCCGCCCTGGTAGGAACTGATGGCAATGCCCTGAGCGTCTTCCTGCAGCGCGGCAGTGACAACTTCATCCACGCTGCGGTTGTGTCCCAGGTGAATGACTTCGGCACCCATGCTTTGCAGGATGCGCCGCATGATGTTGATGGCGGCGTCGTGTCCGTCGAACAGGCTGGCGGCCGTCACAAAACGCACCTTGTGTGTGGGACGGTAGCTGGCTAATGCTTTGTATTCTGCAGATAGATCGGTCATGTTGTTCCTGGGCTCCGGCAGCTGTCATGGGTTCAATGTCAGAACAGCATGATATTACGTTTACGTAAACGTCAACCAAAGGCCAGGCAACAAAATTCGCGCAGGCAAGGTTTTGAATAAATGATCTCGGGTAAACCCGTAGATTTTTCCGCCATGCCCTGTGCGGGTGCGCGGGACGCCGTGCGCGGGATATTTATCTGCACCATTTACAGACGGTGCAGCGGGGCAGGCCAGACATTCCTGTCTGTTTGCTGAAAACACCGAGACAACATCGGACAAGTGGGATAGATTAGATGTTCGCACCCGGGCGCCAAGATCCGGGCATGAGCGGTGCCCGGACCTGTTGGGCCGGTTGCACGTATGCAGCATGCATTTATCAACCCAGGAGACAACATGAAGATTCGATTTTCAAAACTGGCTGCGCAGGCAGCCATGGCGTCGGCAGTGTTCAGCTTCGCCGGTCTGGCCGTTGCGGCAGACCCGATCAAGATCGGTGTGGATGGCCCTTTTACGGGCGGCTCATCGTCCATGGGTGTGAGCATGCGTGATGGTGTCCGGCTGGCTGTCGATGAGATCAACAAGTCAGGTGGTGTGCTTGGCCGAAAGCTGCAGGTTGTTGAGCGCGACGACGAAGCCAAGAACGAGCGCGGCGTGCAGATCGCCCAGGAGCTTATCAACAAGGAAAAAGTCACGGCTGTAGTCGGTTATATCAACACAGGTGTAGCACTGGCGTCGCAACGCTTCTTCCAGGACGCGAAGATCCCCGTGATGAACAACGTGGCCACCGGGTCCATCGTTACGCAGCAGTTCAAGGACCAGCCTGACAACTACGTATTTCGCAACGCAGCGAACGACAGCATACAGGCCCCCATGATTGTTGAAGAAGCCATCACGCGCCGTGGTTTCAAGAAGGTCGCCATCCTGGCCGACTCAACCAACTACGGCCAGCTCGGCCGCGAGGATCTGGAAAAGGCACTTGCTGCAAAAGGCATCAAACCGGTGGCGGTCGAGAAGTTCAACATCAAGGACGTCGACATGACGGCCCAGTTGCTCAAGGCCAAGGAAGCCGGTGCCGACGCCGTGCTGACCTACGGCATCGGTCCCGAGCTGGCGCAAATCGCCAATGGCATGACGAAACTGGGCTGGAAAGTGCCCATGGTTGGCAGCTGGACACTGTCCATGGCCAATTACATAGACAATGCCGGCCCCGGCGGTGAAGGTGCGCGCATGCCGCAAACATTCATCCAGCAGCCGGATACGCCAAAACGCAAGGCGTTCATCGACGCTTACCTGAAGACCTTCAAGCCCAAGAACAACCGTATCGACTCACCTGTGTCCGCTGCCCAGGGTTATGACTCCATCTACCTGCTGGCTGCGGCCATCAAACAGGCCAACAGCACGGACGGACCGAAGATCAAGGACGCCCTTGAAAACCTGAGTGCCAAGGTGGACGGTGTCGTGACGACCTACGACAAGCCCTTCTCCAAGACCGACCACGAAGCCATCAGCGCCAACATCCCGGTGTTTGGTGAAGTCAAGCAGGGCAGGGTGGTGTATGCCTATGCAGAAGACATGAAAAAAGGCGGTGATGTGCGTGTGAAAGCCGTCAAGAAGTAAGCCAGGCGAGCCGTTGATTTGACAGACGGGCACCGCGTCGGCCATCACGGCTTTCGCGGTGCTTTTTCATATCCTGACCCTGATCTGCCCTCGGGGTCAATTTTGCGGAACTGCATCCATGGAAATCCTGCTTCAACTTGTCTACAGCGGCATCGCGCTGGGCATGATCTACGCGGTCATTGCTTTCGGCTACCAGCTGACATTCCAGACTTCGGATACCCTGAATTTCGGGCAGGGCGATGCGCTCATGCTGGGTGCCATGATCGGGCTGACATTGGTCAACCTGGGCGTGAATTACTGGCTGATGCTGCCGCTGGTGATTGTGTTCGGCCTGCTCCAGGGCGGGCTGGTGGAGCGCATAGGCGTGCGCCCGGCGATCAAGATCAAGAGCGAGTTCGGCTGGATCATGTCCACCATTGCGCTGGGTATTATTTTCAAAAATGTGGCCGAGAACGTCTGGGGTCGCGATGACCTGAAGTTCCCGTCGCCTTTGCCTGAAGCGCCGCTCAAGGTGCTTGGTGCCAATGTGTTGCCCATGGAAATCCTGGTGGTGATAGGCGCCGTGCTGATGATGCTGGCGGTGGAGTTTTTTAACCGCAAGACCATTTACGGCAAGGCCGTGGTGGCGACCTTCAATGACCGCGACGCCGCCAAGCTGATGGGCATCAATACGGGTCTGGTCATCACTTTTTCCTATGCGCTGTCATCTGCGACGGCCGCATTTGCGGGTGCCCTGATTGCACCGCTGACACTGACCGGCGCGACCATGGGCGCGGTGCTGGGCCTGAAGGCGTTTGCGGTTGCCATCATTGGCGGGCTGACCAGCGGCATGGGCATCATCGTCGGCGGCATCATTCTGGGCGTGGCCGAAACCACCACCGGGTTCTATATTTCCACCGGCTACAAGGATGTCCCAGGCCTGGTTCTGCTGTTGCTGGTGCTGGCCTTCAAGCCGGCCGGCCTGTTCGGTAAAACAGCCATCAAGAAAGTCTGAGTCCGATGCTACAAAAAAATGTCATGAAATGGGCAGCCGGGCTAGCGGCGGTCGTGCTGCTGTTTGCCTTTCCGCTGGTCTCGGGTAACCCGTATTACATCCACCTGGTCGAAACCATCATGATCTATGCGATCCTGTTATTCGGGCTTGACATCGTGGTAGGTTATACCGGCCAGGTCTCGCTGGGCCACGCCGGCCTGTTCGGCATTGGTGCCTACACGGCCGGGGTGCTGATCACGAAGTTCGGCCTCTGGGTCCTGATCACACTGCCGGCGGCCATTGGGATCACCGCAGCCTTTGGCGCCTTGCTGGCCCTGCCGGCGCTGCGTGTGACCGGTCCGTACCTGGCGATGGTGACGCTGGCCTTTGGCACCATCATCCAGATACTCATCAATGAAATGGACTGGCTGACCGGTGGGCCCATGGGCATCACCCTGACCAAGCCCAAACTGCTGGGCCACCAGCTCAATGAGACCGAGTACTACTGGTTCGTGGCCGTACTGATGCTGGCTTCGTTGCTGTTTGTGCACCGGGTGCTGCGCTCCCAACTGGGGCGCGCCTTCGAAGCCCTGCGCGGCAGCCCCGTGGCCTCGGACTGCATGGGCGTGTCGGTTTACCGCTACAAGGTCTATGCATTCGTGATCAGCGCAGGTTTTGCCGGCCTGGCGGGTGCGCTGTATGCGTATTCCGAGCAGTACATCTCGCCCAACACCTATAACTTTGAGTTGACCGTATTGTTTTTGCTGGCCGTCATCATGGGTGGCCGCAAGTCACGTTCGGGCGCGTTGCTGGGGGCTGCCATCATCGTGATTTTGCCCAAGCTGCTGGATGACCTGGATCTTTTCCGGACTGTGGCCACGGCGCTGGCTGTGCTGATGGCCATGGGGGCCGCAGTGGGTGTTTTCAGGAAAATCACCACACCCAAAGCCATGGCGATTCCGGTGGCTGGAACGATTGCGCTTGCGGGATTCTCCTTCTGGCTGGAGTCCATCACCGACTGGCGCCTGAGCATTTTCGGCTTGATGATTCTTTTTGTGGTGTATTACCTGCAGGACGGCATCGTCGGTTTTGTGCGCAGCCTGTTTGTCCGCAAGACCGTGCGTTCGGGCGCCGGTGTCATGGTGCCCGTGGATGGGGGCGAGGACGCCGTGATGACGGCCGTCAGCACAGGGCGCGCTGAAGCCGGCGGTGACCTGCTGGTGGCGCAGGGCGTGCTGATGCAGTTCGGCGGCCTCAAGGCCATCAACAATGTGGACCTGCGTGTCAGGCGCGGCACGATTCACGGCCTGATCGGGCCCAATGGCTCGGGAAAAAGCACCATGATGAATGTGCTGACCGGCATCTATGTGCCTACGGCGGGCAGCATTGACTTTGCCGGGAACCCGGTGGTGGGCCGAACCTCTTCTGATATTGCGCTGTCGGGCATCGCGCGCACCTTCCAGAATGTGCAGTTGTTCGGTGAGATGACGGCCCTGCAGAATGTGCAGGTGGGCCTGCACCATACCTTTGCCAGCAACATCCTTGATGTGTCCCTGCACACCCCGCGTTACAAGCGCGAGGAAAAGGCCGCCATCGATCGCGGCATGGGGCTGCTGCATTTTGTGGGGCTGGGCGACCTGGCAACAGAAGAAGCCCGCAACCTGCCATATGGCAAACAGCGCCTGCTGGAAATTGCACGCGCGCTGGCACTGGACCCGCAGCTGCTGCTCCTCGATGAGCCGGCGGCCGGCCTGACCGCACCGGACATCAAGGAGCTGATAACCATCATCCGCAAGATCCGCGACCACGGTATCACGGTGATCCTGATTGAGCACCACATGGATGTCGTGATGAGTATTTGCGACTCGGTGTCGGTTCTGGACTTCGGCCAGAAAATTGCCGAAGGCAAACCTGCTGAAGTGCAGGCTGATGAAAAAGTGGTCGAGGCGTATCTTGGCGGAACGGCTGCATAAGCCGGAAGGATTTCAATATGCTGAGTATTAAAAACCTCGAAGCTGGCTACGGCAAGGTGCAGGTGCTGCACGGCATTTCAATTGACGTGCCCAAGGGCAAGGTGGTCACATTGATTGGCTCCAACGGCGCCGGGAAAACCACCACCATGCGTGCCGTGTCCGGCATGATCAAGCCAACCGCCGGTGAGATCACGCTGAGCGGAAAACGTGTGGACGGCCTGGAGTCGTACACCATTGCCAAACAGGGCCTTGCGCATTCACCTGAAGGCCGGCGTGTATTTGCCACCATGTCAGTGACCGACAACCTGTTGCTGGGCGCCTTTCCGCGCCTGACGGGCAGCCGCCCCAAGGGTGATGTGGCGGGTGACCTGGAGCGCGCCATGGACCTGTTTCCACGCCTGAAGGAGCGCCGCACGCAGCTGGCCGGAACCCTCTCGGGCGGCGAGCAGCAAATGTTGGCCATGGCGCGTGCGGTCATGCTGAACCCCGAAATCGTGTTGCTCGATGAACCCTCCATGGGACTGGCCCCGATCCTGGTGGAGGAGGTGTTTCGCATCATTGCCAGCCTGAAAGCGCGGGGCGTCACCATGCTGCTGGTCGAGCAGTTTGCCGCTGCGGCGCTGAAAGTGGCGGACTACGGCTATGTGCTGGAGAACGGGCGTATCTCGGTGCACGGAGATGCGTCAAAGCTGCGCGACGACCCGGCCGTCAAGGCGGCCTACCTGGGCGGCGGCCACTGAGGCTGCTGTTCAGATGACCTTGACGCCTTCAAGCGCCGGGTCGCCGGGCGGGTAGCGCAATTCGAGCTTTTGCAGGGCATCGCGCACCAGGGTGGCAATCATCAGGTTGCGGTGCGTTTTGGAGTCGGCCGGCACCACCGTCCAGGGCGCCCACGGCGTGCTGGTGGCATTGAGCAGGTTTTCGTAGGCCTGCTGGTAGGGCTTCCACTGCTTGCGCGCATCGAGGTCGCCCATGGCGAACTTCCAGTGTTTGGCCACGTCGTCGATACGCTCCTGCAGCCGCTCGCGCTGTTCGTCAAAACTGATGTGCAGCATGAACTTGAGAATCACCGTGCCGGTCTCGCTGAGCATGCGCTCGAAATCATTGATGTGCGCATAACGCTGCGCCGTCTGCTCGGTCGTGATCCAGCCGTTGACGGGCGGCACCAGCACGTCTTCGTAGTGGCTGCGGTTGAAAATCATGATCTCGCCGGCGCCCGGCATTTGCTGGTGGATGCGCCACAGGTAGTCGTGTGCTCGTTCGTTTTCGGTGGGCGCTTTCCAGCCGACCGTGTGCACGCCAAGCGGCGTCATGCGGCTGAACACGCCGCGCAGGGTGCCGTCCTTGCCGGAGGTGTCGGTGCCCTGGAGGATCACCAGAAGCTTGTAGCGCTTGTCCGCGTAGAACAGGTTTTGCAGTACGTCGAGTTCGCCGGCCAGTACCTCCACAGCAGCCTTGTCCTGCTGTTTGTCGCCGCTGGAGAAGGGCTTGGCGGAAGGATCGAAGTCGGCCATGGTGCAGGCCCTGGCCTTGCTGCCAATGACGGGGGGCTGCCATTGCGCGGTGACTTTTGCCAGGGCTTTGGCCGTCTTGTCGGGGATGGTTTCTGGTGCGTTGGGGCTGTCAGTGCGGGTAGCGGGCATCAAGGTCTCCGATCGGCAGGTTTCACCCGATTCTGCCTCATTCAACCCTGATTTATGCAGTGAATTGCTTTGCGGCGGCCATTCCAAGCGCGAGAGAGGCTATAAAAATAATAGCGTCCATGCCGCCCGTGAGCAAGGACGCAATGGCCGGGCCAGGGCAATAGCCGACGAGGCCCCAGCCCATGCCGAACAGCACCGCGCCTGCAAGCAGCCTGGCGTCGATGTCGCGCCGGGATGGCATCTGGAACGACTCCGCCAGCCAGGGTTTCCTGCCGGGCCGCAGCGTGATGGCAAATGCCAGCAGTGTCACGCACAGCGCGCCGCCCATGACAAACGCCAGGCTGGCGTCCCATGCGCCGAAGCGCACCGGGTCCGCGATGCCTGCGACATTCAGGAACCCAATCACCTTGGCTGGTTGCGTCATGCCTGACACCACCAGCCCGGTTGCGAATAAAGCGCCTGCCAGCAATGCGGCCAGCCATTTTTTGATCATTTTGAGTCTCCGTCTTCAGGTATCAGCTGCGGTAGAGGTTGACCGCCAGAACGGTCAGTACACCGCTGCCCATGAACACCAGCGTAGCCACCAGGGACCGGGCCGATCGCCGCCCCAGCCCGCAGACACCGTGACCGCTGGTGCAGCCCGAGCCGAGCACGGTGCCAAACCCCACCAGCAGGCCCGCCACGACCAGCAGTCCCGTGGGCCGCAAGGCCGTCACGGGTGGCTGCAGGTAGACGGCCGTGGCAGCCCCGCCGAGCACCAGCCCTGCCAGAAAGGCCCAGCGCCAGCCGGTATCGCCGCTGGAGGGAGGCAGCACGCCGGCAGCGATGCCGCTGATACCGGCGATACGGCCAAGTGAAGCCAGCAGCAGCCAGCTGGCCAGGCCAATCATGATGCCGCCCAGGGCGGACTGGACAAAAGGGTGCATGGTGGGTGATAAGGAATAAAAGTCGCAGTATACTCCATGGGGTATAAATCCGAAGGCCGCACGGCCAGCTACACCATGTCACAACTTGCAGATCCCGGGAAGAAAAAAGCGCTGTGCGCGCGCCTGGCCCGCGTCGAGGGGCAGTTGCGCGGCGTCCAGCGCCTGATTGACGGCGATGCCGACTGCGAGAAGATTGCCCAGCAGTTGGCTGCTGCCCGCAAGGCGCTGGACAAGTCGTTCTTCACCATGGTGGGCTGCATGATCGAGCAGGACGACCTGTCGGGCGACCATGTGGCGCAGATGCTGGCGAAGTTCGCCTGAGCCTGTTCGTGGGCCATTTCTTGCATTTACCGGGGAATCTTCATGAAACCAATCCAGCTCTTTGATCCCGCATCCAGCACCTACACCTATGTGCTGTTTGACGAAAGTACCCGCGAGGCCCTCATCATCGATCCGGTGGATGAGCAGATAGAGCGTGACCTCGCCGTCCTGCGGCAGTACGGCCTCAAGTTGTTGTGGACGCTTGAAACTCACGCCCATGCCGACCACATCACCAGTGCCGGCCAGTTGGCCGAGCATGCCGGCGCGAAAACTGCAGTTCCGGCAGGCTGTGGCATCACGACCGCGGCGGTGCAGCTTGCCGATGGCGATGTGCTGGCCTTCGGCGGCGAGCACGTCAAGGCATTGCACACGCCGGGCCATACCGCCGGCAGCATGAGTTATTTGTGGCGGGACCATGTGTTCACCGGCGACACCTTGCTGATCAACGGTTGCGGCCGCACGGATTTCCAGTCCGGCAGTGCCGCTGCCCTCTATCGCAGCCTGACGGATGTGCTGTTTGTGCTGCCCGGCGACACGACTGTCTGGCCAGGCCATGACTACCAGGGCCGCAGCCATTCCACCATCGCTGCCGAGAAGGCTGGTAATGCCCGTGTGGCCGGCAAGACATTGGCTGAATTTGTCCAGACCATGGAAAGCCTCGGACTGCCCCGGCCGAAACGCATGGACGAAGCCGTACCCGCCAACCTGAGTTCGGGCATGCGTCACGATGCCGGCGGCGGGCCGCTGCTGCAGGCGCGCCCCGCCCAGGGTTATGCCGGCGATGTATCGCCGCAACTGGCCTGCCAGTGGTGGCAGGCCGGAGATGCGGTATTGCTTGACGTGCGCACCGATGCCGAGCGCGAGTGGGTGGGCTTTGTTCCGGGGGCTGTGCCCCTGGCCTGGAAGCAGTGGCCGGGCATGGCGCTGAATGCAGGTTTTGACGATGGTTTGAAAGCGGCAGTGCCCGCCGGGAAAAAGGCCGTGATGCTGTGCCGCAGCGGCGTGCGCTCTATCGCCGCTGCCAAACGTGCTGCCGAGCTTGGCATCGAGGCCTACAACATCCTGGAAGGCTTCGAAGGCGACCCGGACGAACATGCGCAACGCGGCCAAAAGGGCGGCTGGCGTTTGGCCGGGCTGCCGTGGCGGCAGGCCTGATTTTGTTGCGTTATTTGCACGTTTTGTAACAAATGGAGGCGCCGAAAAGGGTTTGTTGCAGTTTTTGTTAATGCCTTAGTTTGTACCAAGCAGATTAAAAGGCGGTTTTGACCTTACCCCCTGTCAATTCTGACAGGGGGTAAGAAGTATCAATCTGTTAGAGCGCTTTCAATGGTGGATTCTTTTATCAACGGAGTCACACCATGCAAGTACTTGAACGCAAAATTTCCCCTGTCGCCAAAACGCCCCGCAATCCGTCGCTTGGTAATCAACTGACCCAGCGCATCGCACGGGATTTCAAACCCCGTTGGGACCAGCAATGGGGCGGCAAATTCATGCTGCACGGCAAGGTGCCCAGCTCCGAAGCCATCCGCCTTGACGGCAACGACTACCTGAGCGTGACCGGCCATCCGCAGATCGTCCAGGCACAGGTGGATGCGCTGCGCAAGGAGCAGGAGTTTGTCGTGCAGTCCGGCGTGTTCCACCTCAACCAGCATCCGACCCGCGCGCTCGAGATGGCCCTGGCCGGCTGGGTCGGCAAGGACGACGGTTTCATCTGCCAGTCTGGTTTCTCGGCCAACGTCGGTCTGTTGCAGGCCATTGCCGATGCGCAAACTCCGGTCTATCTCGACACGCTGGCCCATGCGTCCCTGTGGGAGGGCGCGCACGCCGCGCGCGCACCGGCCTTCGCATTTCGCCACAACGACCCGGCCCACCTGGCGCGCGTGATCGCCAAAAACGGGCCGGGCATTGTGGTGGTGGATTCGGTCTACAGCACCACCGGCGCGCTTTGCCCCCTGGTGGAGATGGTCGAGGTGGCCGAGCAGGGCGGCTGCATGATCCTGGTCGATGAGTCCCATTCGCTGGGCACCCATGGTCCACAGGGTGCTGGCCTGTGCGCGGAGCTGGGCCTGTCGGACCGGGTGCATTTCATTACCGCCAGCCTGGCCAAGGCCTTTGCCGGGCGTGCCGGGTTTTTCACGGCACCGGCGCATATGCGGTACTACATTCTGTGTTCGAGTTTCCCCAATATCTTCAGCTCCAGCCTGCTGCCGCATGAAATTGCCGGGCTGGCCGCGACGCTGGAGCTGATCCGCAAAAGCGACGATGCGCGCAAGCGCCTGCATGCGCATACCCGGCGCCTGCGCGGCAGCCTGAGCGAGATGGGCTATCCGATCCACCAGGGCAGCCAGCAAATCATCGCGCTGGAGGTCGGCCTGGAGTCCGACACCATGGTGCTGCGTGACCGGCTGGAGGAGCGTAACGTGTTTTCGTCCATGTTCTGCGCCCCGGCCACAAGCAGCAGACGCGCCATGATGCGGCTCACGCTGAATGCGGGCTTGATGGATTCGGAGCTGGACCACGTGGAGGCTGCGGCGCGCGAGATAGCCCCCATCGTCAAGCCCTGGGACTGGCCGATTGCGCGCCGTGCCCGCGCCGGGCAGGCCGCAGACTAGTCCTGGTCCTGCAACTGCCGTTCGCCCCGGCTGGCGATGAAACGCTCATGGCCGGCGGCGATGCCGGGAGAAAAGCTTGCGTCGACGGGAAAAATGGCCGCGTACAGGAGATGCGGCGCAGGTCCTGCGGCAAAGGCTTCGCGTGGCTGGGGCTTGTTCCCGGCGCCTAGGGCCTGCTGCAGTTCCAGGTCAATGAGTTTTTCCCCGGACCGGATGTCCTGCACCGTGGCGGCATCCCAACCCTGGGACTCCGCCATCTCTGCGAGTTCCGGCAGGTTTTCGGCGGGCTCCAGCTGCAGCCAGCTCACGCCGGCGCTGGCGTCCAGCGCCAGCACGCCAAAGGGGGCGCCTATCACGACGTGTTCTATCCAGCCCAGCTTGCGTGCCAGGGCTTCCAGTGCTTCGGCGATGGCCGGATTGCAAAGCAGCGTGTGCTGCTCGCGCGTCAGGGTGGTGCGCCATGTCTGCTGGTGCCTGGCATCCGGGGCGCGAAGCAGGTTTTCGATGGCGTCGGTCAGGCGCTGGCGGATCTCCGGAGCCTGCTTGGGAATGAACTGTTCGATCAGGCCGCGGTTGAAGGCCGACACCGCGAGCTGTTCATCGACGCGGCCTGTCAACAGCACGCGTGCGCCCGACCAGCCCGTCAACTCGCTCAAAACCCGCAGCCCGCTCATGGCCGGCATGGAGTAATCCACAACGCAAACCTGCGTGAGTCCGAAACGCGCGCAACCGTCTTCGCGCCAGTACTGGAGGATTTGCGGAATGAGCGCGCTGCCCTCCCTCCAGCGGTTGATGATTTCCTGCTGGCGCCAGGCGTCTGCTTCCCAGAGAGGTGGCTCCGTGCGCAACTGCTCGATGCAGGCCACGGGACGGATGAACAGGCGCACATACCAGTCTGTCGGCATGACTTCGGCCAGCATTTCGAGGTAGTCCGGGTCATCATCCAGGAAAACCACACCCCCGGGGCGACGGTAGAGTGCAAAAGACATGATGGGCGGTCTAATGAGGGTTGTCAAAATCAGCCGTGTGTACGCTAGCCGCCGGCAATCGGCAGCTCGATGGTGAAAATGGCACCGATGGCATATTCAGATTTCACCTGCAGGGTACCGCCTGCACTGTGCACCACTTGCTGGCAAAAAGCCAGACCAAGGCCGTGTCCGGTGCCCCGGCTGCTGGAAAAGAAAGGTTTGAAGATATGCGGCAGCAAGGCGGCTTCAATCCCCATGCCGTCGTCGATGACGGAAATCCGCCCGCGGTCACGCTGCATGCCGACTTCAATGCGCAGCGCTCCATGGGGGTATTTGGAGTCGGCGGCCATCAGCGAGTGCAGCGCGTTCTTGATCAGGTTGTCCAGCACCTGTGCGAACTGCCTGGACGAGGACTGGAAAATGAAGTCGCTCTGAAGGTGCACCCGCACACATTCCCGCTGGCGGCTCGACTGGTAGGGGTAGGCCGCGACGACATCGTTGACCAGCCCGATGGCCGACACCATCTCCGTGTGTTCGGGCAACTGCAGCAGCTTGGCATTGGCGATCTGTGTGTCGATCTGGTGGTTCATGTTGCGCACCAGCGTGTGCAGGCGCAAAGCAAGCTTTTCCATTTGCGGCGCCCTGGGGTTGTTGGGCTGGCGCTGCACTTCCATCTTGATGGCGTCGCCCAGCAGGTCTGCCGTGGACAGGGGCGTGCGCAGCTCATGCGCCATGATGCCTATGGTCGTGAGGGTGTTGGCGAGCTGTGTCCGCCGCAGGTTGGCCGACGACAGGCTGAGCACCAGGGCGATGGACCAGGCAAAGGCAAATACCACGGCATGGACTGCGCGCTGGTCTTGGGGCAGCGGCGGGACCGTCGGCCCAAAGAGCAGGAACAGGCCCCAGGCCAGCAGGCCGCCCGTGATGGTGCCCAGCGTGGCAAGCCGCCAGTCGGTGACATGGTAGTAAATTAGTACCATTGCCGCCATCGTGGCCAGCCACACCGTATTGCCGCTGTTGCACAGGTACATCCAGGTAAACAAGACCGGCAGTTCGAGCCAGAACACCAGGCCAAAAACCCTTTGCGTCAGGCGGCTGCCGGGGTCGTGGTTGACACGGCGCGTCATCAGGCTATAACCCAGCAGGCTGGCCATGACCCTTAGCGGCAGGTTTTCATACGGTTGCGGCAGCCAGCTTGACCATATCCATGCAAACAGGGCATTGCCCGAGAAAAAAGACAGGCCCAACCACCACAGGCGCCGCGGGGATGGATGCAAAATGGGTTCCAGTGGAGCGAGAAGCAGTTCCTCGCGCAGCCACTGCAGCGAGGGACGCTGTGCGAGCCAGACACTGAAGCGGGCGCTTTTCAATTTGAGTGCCTTTCCAGTGCAACCCTAAAACTGATTGATGCGGCTTTTGACATTTGGCTGTATTGTCCTTGTTCTTTTTGGCACGAGTTGATGCAATTACCTGCTAACTTTGACAGTGTGAACCTTGATGGCGTGGTCAGCGACTGGCTTTGCGCCCTGCGGGAGTTTTCCGTGGAGGCGCTCATGGTCCTGGGACCGGACCCTTTCGGGGGGCAGGAGGACCGGTTGGTGCTGGCTCTGCACCCGCCGCGTTTGCTGGACGCAGCAGAAGCGCTGGCCGAGAGCCGGGACTTCGGCGCGCCCTGGCGCGACTCCGATGCGCCGCTGGTCGCCTGGCAGGACATCTCGAAGTCCGCTTTCGAAAGCCTGGGGCGCTGGCGCAGGCTGTGGCTCGCGCATGGATATCAAAGTGTCGTCCGCATCGCATTTCCCCTGACGGTAGGTCGTGCCTTCGAATGTTATCTGTTCAGCCCGCGCCAGTGGCATGACCGCAGCGAGGCCGCCTTGCTGGCCTGGTCCGCATTCAACATCTGGCCCTTGCTGAAGCGGGCGCTGGCCGAAGCCCGCAGCCCCCTGAGCCCGCGTGAACTCGAATGCCTGAACCTGGCTTTCCAGGGCACGACGGCACGCGAAAGCAGCGAGATATTTCTTTGCAGTGAGCGTACCGTGAACTTCCACCTGGCCAATGCCATGACCAAGCTCAAGGTCGACAACAAACTGGCAGCCATCCAGCGCGCCTGCTGGTTCGGCCTGATTTGAGATGCTGCCCGGCAAACCTGTTCATAATCCTGTTACATGACCTTTCTAGCGCTTGATGTGGGCAACACCCGGCTGAAATGGGCCCAGTACGACTCGGCTGCGGCGGGTGCCGGGCTGCTGGCGCATGGCGCTGTGTTCCTGGAGAACATAGACAAGCTGGCCGAGGAGGAGTGGAGCACCATGCCCGCACCTTCAAAAATCCTCGGCTGCATCGTGGCCGGCGATGCCATCAAGCGGCGCGTGGCAGAACAGATGGAGCTCTGGGACGTGGTGCCGCGCTGGGTAGTGTCCAGCCCCCAGGAGGCCGGGCTGACCAACGGTTACGACCACCCGGCACGGCTGGGCGCTGACCGCTGGGTGGCGATGATAGGCGCGCGCCACCGGCTTTTGCGGCGCGGCATCAACAAACCCTGCATCGTGGTGATGGTGGGCACGGCCGTGACGGTGGAGGCCATTGACGCCACCGGGAAATTCCTGGGCGGCATCATTCTGCCCGGCCACGGCATCATGCTGCGCGCGCTCGAATCGGGCACCGCCGGCCTGCACGTGCCGACCGGTGACGTACGCGATTTCCCCACCAACACCAGCGATGCGCTCACCAGCGGCGGAACCTTTGCCATCGCCGGGGCCGTGCAGCGCATGGTCGAGAACATCACCCGCCACTGCGGCGAAGCGCCGGCGTGCATCATGACCGGCGGCGCCGGCTGGAAGATGGCGCCCAGCATGTCCGTCCAGGTCGAGCTGGTGGAGAGCCTGATCTTTGACGGCCTGCTGGAGATCGCATCGCGACGCTTCGGCGCGTGAGTTTGTGCTTTATTTGCTATTAAATTGATAGCTTGTTGCGCGCATATTCAGGCGGCCACGGGCCTGAAGCGCTTGAAAAAGGCTGTAAACGACCTTGTCGAGGGGTTTTATTCGCCCCAGGGCAGCATCAGGGTCACGATGGACAGCTTGGCAAACTCGGGCACAAATTCGTCGATGATGCGCTGCGGCTCGGGGCAGAGCTTGCTGTCGGTGATTACGCCGAACTGCACGCCGCCGCCATAGCTCAAGATTGACACGCCCAGGCCCACGTCGCCCGACTGCGGCACCCAGAACATGCTTTGCTCCAGCGTGGAGCCGCAGAACTTGAGTTTTTCACGCGGTCCCGGCACGTTGGTCATCACGGCCGTGGTCTTTTTGGAAAACAGGTTGAGCATCATGTCCTGCGCCGGCTTGATCAGGAGGCCCGCCACGGCAAGCAGGCTGAAAGCCAGCAGCGGCTGGTAACTGCCCTTTAACGCAGCCATGCGCCGGCGGACTTCGTAAACACGCTCGATAGGGTTGTCCACGCCTATGGGCAGCACCAGCGGCACCAGGCCAAAGCGGTTTCCCAGCTTGTAGGCCTGGTCCAGCGGGCGCAGGTTGACCGGAACCATGGCACGAATCTCCTGGCCGGTGACATCATCGCCAAGCGACTTGAGGTATTCGCCCAGGGCACCGGCCACGCAGCTCAGCAGCACGTCGTTGATGGAGCAATTGAGCGCCTTGCCGATGGCCTTGACCTCGTCCAGCGGAATCGGCTGGCACCAGGCCACTTTTTTGCTGCCGCCGGGTTTGCCCTTGAGCCGGGTTTTCGAATCGTCCGGCATCAGCGCCATGGCGGCGCCGTCCTTGAGCACCTGCAAAAGAATCCTGGCCATGTCCATGGAGCCGTGCATGCCCTGCTCCATGCCTTTTTTCGGGTCGCCCAGCATGCCCAGGGAGCGCGCTGCGCCTTCGCCCACAGCGCCCAGCGCCTTGACGGTGATGTCGGTGAAGGGTTTGAGCAGGGTGTCGGCAATCCAGTCTTCGGCACCCGTTGCCGCGGCATTCTTTTTGCGCCGCTCCGGCGGCGGCGCACCGCCGTCGACCAGCGACATGGTCACCGAGATCAGCGCAATGCCATCGGCAATGCAGTGGTGGATGCGCACAATCATGGCGCTGCCCTTGACGCCGTCGGAACCGGTGTAATCCTCGACCAGGTGGATTTGCCAGAGCGGGCGTTTCGGGTCCAGCCGCTGGGTGGCCAGCGCGGCGACGCGGTCCTGCAGCGCTTCCTGCTGGTTGCCGCCTGCCGCTTTCGGCAGTTTTTCCAGCACCACGTGGTTTGCCAGGTCAAAGTTGCGGTCGTTCACCCAGGTGGCGCCGCCGGCGTCTTCCACCACGCGCTGCCTGAAGCGGTCGTACTTGAGCAGGCTGTTTTCAATACGCTCGCACACCGCAGCATGCTTGACGCCCGGTGCCAGCTGCCACACGCCCACGATCATCATGAGGTTGGCATCGCAGTCCATGCGCAGCCAGGCGGTATCGACCTTGCTCATGCGTTCGCCCGACAGGCCCAGTGTGCCCGAGACGGCACGGGTCACGTTTTTCTGGACATTTCTTGCTACTTTTTGCGCGGCCTGTTTACCCGCTGACCGGGCTGTGACGCGTGTGACCATGGACACTCCAAAACAAAGATAATGCGGGCAAGCAACAATTTTTCGCTGGGCGCCCCCAAGAAAAACTAGCCCCTTCGGAGGGCCGCGTATTAAACGCAGTGAAAAGCGTGGGGGCAAGCCCCTATTTTGGGGGCAAGTGTCTGGCTAAGATACCGGGCAGTTACCCCAAGCACCTTCATTGGTGACCTTCTTCTAAAACGGAGCATTCCCATGTCAGACCTGAAAGCCGCTTTTGACAAAGCCATGGCCGATTCCAAAAACCTCAGCGAGCGGCCCGATAACGCCACGCTGCTGAAAATCTACGCGCTCTACAAACAGGGCAGCGCCGGCGACAACGCCGACAAGAAGCCAGGTTTTGGCGACATGGTGGCGCGCGCCAAGTGGGATGCGTGGAACAGCCTCAAAGGCACCTCGCAGGACGATGCCATGCAGCAGTACATAGACCTGATTGCTGATCTGAGCTGATCTTTCAGCGCTCAGAGAAAGCGGCGCAGGGCGTGCTTTCCCGAACCAGGCCGGGGCCGTAGGCGCGGCGGCTCTGGGGGGCAGTGTAGTACGCGAAGCGACAAGCGTGGGGGCCTTATTTCTAGTCGGCCTTGATATTCGCGACCTTGACAATGCGCGCCCACATCTTGCGCTCGTTCGCTTCCAGCGCGGCCAGCTCGGCGCTGCTCATGACCACCGCCTTGGCGCCCTGGTCTTCCGCGCGCTTTTTGAAACTGTCCGATTCCACGACCTGTTTGATCGCCAGCGAGAGCCGGTTTTGCAGGTCTGCCGACATGCCGGTCGGCCCATAAACCGCAAACCACGACGAGGCCACCAGCGGCACGCCCATTTCGGTGGCCGTGGGAATGCCGGGCAGCGCTGCCAGCCGGTTGCGCCCGGTCACCATCAAGGCCTTGAGCTTGCCGGCGCGGATGTGTGGCAGCAGCGGCGGCGGTGTGGTGATGGTGAAATCCACCGTGCCGGCCAGCAGGTCGTTGAGTGCCGGACCCGTGCCGCGGTAGGGAATATGCACCATGAAGGTTTTGGTCAGGTCCTTGAGCAGCTCCGTCGTGACGTGTTGCAGCGAGCCGTTGCCGCTGGATGCATAGTTGACCTTGCCGGGATTGGCTTTGACGTATTTGATGAAGTCCGCAAAGTTGTCGACGGGGAAGTTGGCGCGCACCACCAGCAGCTGCGGTGCGTCGATCAAATGACCCAGTGGTTTAAGGTTGATCGCGGGGTCAAAACCTGCCGCCGGCTGGATCAGCGGCGTGATGCACTGGTAGCCCGAATACTGCACCAGCAGGCTGCTGCCGTCGATCGGGCCGCGCGCCACCATCTGGCCGGCGATGTTGCCGTTGGCGCCGGCGCGGTTGTCCACGATCACGCTGGTTTGCAAAATTTTGCCCAGCGGTTCGGCCAGCATGCGTGCGGAGATGTCGGTGGTGCCGCCTGCGGCCGAGGACACGATCAGCGTGACGGGCTTGCCGGCAATTTGCGCGCGCACCGGGTTCAGCCAGGCAGCGGTGCCGAGCCCGGCGACGGCGAGCAGCGCCCGGCGTGAAATGAAAGTCATGTGTTGTCTCCTGTCATGGTTTATCGGATTTATAGGTTTCAGGGGCGCCGTTGTCAGGCGGGCTCGGAGATCTCGATCAGGTTCAGGTCCGGGTCGCGCACATAAACCGAGCGGATCTTTTGCATGGCGCCCGTGCGCAGCACCGGGCCTTCAATGACGGGCCAGCGCTCGCGCGCCAGCCGGTCCATCACCAGCTGCAGCGGCACGCTGGCCATAAAACACAGGTCCAGCGCGCCGGGCATCGGCAGGTGGGCGCGGGGCTCGAACTCGCGGCCCTTCACATGCAGGTTGATCTTCTGGTTCCCAAACCTGAAGGCCTTGCGTTCCACGGGTGGCGTGCCGCCTGTGAAGCGTTCCAGCGTCATGCCCAGCACGCGTACATAAAAATCCGTGCAGGCTGCCTCGTCGGCAGTGGTCAGCACCAGGTGGTCCAGGTACCCAATCATGCCGGGGTGGTTTCAGGCGGTGCGGGGTGCAGGTCTGTGATGCGCCCGGCCTTGGCTACCTGGCCCGGCACTTCATGGCCCACGATGTCCGGCATCTGGCGCGCCACGCCGAGCAGTTTGTCGAGGTCGATGCCGGTGTCGTAACCCATGGCGTCCAGCATGTGGATGGCGTCTTCGCTGCTGATGTTGCCGCTGGCGCCGGGCGCATAGGGGCAGCCGCCCAGGCCGCCCAGTGAGCCGTCAAAACGCGTGATGCCGCCCTGCACGCCGGCCAGTACATTGGCCAGGCCCATGCCGCGGGTGTTGTGAAAGTGCAGGGCCAGCTGCAGTTCGGGGCGATGTTTCAGCACGCTGCCCTGAAGCGCTTCAACCATGCGGCTGACCTGCACCGGGTGCGCCATGCCGGTGGTGTCGCAAATCGTGAAGCCGCGCACGCCAATGTCGCAAAAGCGCTGTGCCCAGTCGAGCACATGCTGCTGCGGCACGTCGCCCTCCATGGGGCAGCCAAAAGCGCAGGACAGCGAGATGTTGATGGGCGTGCGGCCATCGACGAGTTTGATGACATCGCCCAGGGCCGCAAAGCTGTCGGCCATGGACATGCGCAGGTTGGCGCGGTTATGGGTTTCAGAGACCGACATGACAAGGTTGAGCTCATCGGCCTTGGCCTCCAGCGCGCGCTCCGCACCTCGTTTGTTTGGCACCAGTACCGTGTATTCCACACCGGGCACGCGGCGTATGCGGCCCATCACCTCGTCTGCGTCGCGCAGCATGGGGATGGCTTTGGGCGAGGTGAAGGAGGTGACCTCGATCTTGGCGTAGCCGCATTCGCTGAGCGCATCGACCAGCGCGACCTTGGTGTCGGTCGGGACGAAAGTCGGCTCAATTTGAAAACCATCCCGCGTGGCGACTTCGTTGAGATAAATCCTTTTCATGCCTGTGTTCCCGCAACAATGCCCTTGTCCTTGAGGCCCTGGATTTGCGCCGGGGTCAAGCCGAGTTCATGCAGCACGGCGTCGGTGTCCTGCCCCAGCGCCGGCGCATTGCGCCTGTGCCCGCCGGGTGTCAGGGAGAGTTTGGGCACGATGCCCGGCAAGGCCAGCAAACTGCCGTCATCCATTCGGGTTTGCGCCAGCATGCCGCGCGCCTTGTAGTGCGGGTCTGCCGCGATGTCGGCGATGTTGTAAATACGGCCTGCGGGCACCGAAGCGGCATCCAGCACCGCCAGCACTTCGGCCACCGTACGTTGTGCCGTCCATTGGCCTATGGCGTCGTCCAGTTCAACGACGCGTTTGACGCGGCCGGCGTTGTCGGCCAGCGCCGGATCGTTGCCCAGGTCCTCCCGGCCAATGGCGTTCATCAGCCTTTTGTAAATGCTGTCGCCATTGCCGGCGATCAGCGCATAACCGCCGTCGCTGCAGCGGTAGGCGTTGGTGGGGGCAATGCCGGGCAGGGCGCTTCCGGCGGCCTCGCGCACTGCACCGAAAGCGTCATACTCGGGCAGCAGGCTTTCCATGCAGTTAAAAACCGCTTCATACAGCGCAACGTCAATCACCTGCCCGACACCGTGGCTGCTCCGGTGGTGCAGCGCCATCAGTATGCCGATCACGCCGTGCAGTGAGGCCAGCGTGTCGCCAATGCTGACACCCACGCGCACTGGCACGCGGCCCGGTTCGGCCGTGAGGTGGCGCAGGCCGCTCATGGCTTCGGCCACCACACCAAAACCGGGCCGGTCGCGGTAGGGTCCGGTCTGGCCGTAGCCGCTGATGCGCAGCATGATCAGGCGCGGGTTGATTTTTTGCAAATCCTCCGGGCCCAGGCCCCAGCCTTCCATGGCACCGGGGCGAAAGTTCTCTATCAGCACATCGGCGTCAAGTGCCAGCTTGCGCACAATCTCCTGCGCTTCAGCCTGCCTCAGGTCCAGGGCCAGTGAGCGCTTGTTGCGCGACTGCACCTGCCACCAGACGGAGGTGCCGTCTTTCAGCAAGCGCCATTTGCGCAAGGGATCGCCCACGCCGGGCGGTTCGATCTTGATGACTTCGGCGCCAAAGTCGGCCAGTGTTTTGGCCGCAAAGGGCCCGGCGATCAGTTGCCCGAGTTCAATGACCTTGAGGCCGGCCAGCGGGCCGCCGTTGGCAGGTTTTGCCGGTGAGGAAGAAGTGGTGTCCATAGCGGCGCAGTTTGCCGCTGCGCCCGCACGGCGTCCATTACTGTTTGCGTTGTTTCGCCTTCGCAATTTGCGAAGGCTGGACCAGGAAGTCAACCAGTGAGGCAATCGCCGTATCGCGCTGGCCTTCGGGCGTGGCCACCAGCAGGCGGCGTTTGGCCCAGGCGTCTGCCAGGGGGCGGCGGCAAAGCTTGATGGGCGAGCTGGTCGACAGCCCGGCGCCTATGGGCAATATCGCAATTCCCAGCCCGGAGGCCACCAGGTTGCACACCGCGTCAAAACTGCGCACCTGCATGCGCAGCTTGAGCGGCCGGCCGGCGGCAAGGGCTGCTTCCTGCTGCTTTTGCAGCACCGCCGCGCCGCTGGTCAGGCTGATCCATTCCTCGTCCAGCAGGTCGGCAAATGCAATCGGCTTTTTGCCCTTGGCGAAGCGGTGAGAGGCCGGCAAAACCACCACCAGCTCGTCACGGCGAAAAACGTGCGTGTCCAGCCCCGCGGTGTCCGGCCCCTCCACAAACACCGCCACATCCGCCCGGCCTTCGCGCAGCGTGGACACCACGGCGTGCGAAACCTGCTCCTCAAGGTCCAGCCGTATCTGCGGGTGCATGTCCCCATAGCGCACCAGTAGCGGCGGCAGGAACTGGCTGATGGCGGCGCTGCTGGCGCACAGGCGTATGTGCCGGGCAATGCCCTGCCGCAAATCGGACAGCTCGCCGCCCAGCTGCTCCATGGTCTGCAGCAGGGCAAGCCCATGCTTGACAAACACACGGCCGGCCGGTGTGGGCAGCAGGCCGCGCGTGTGGCGCTCAAACAGGGTGTCGCCCAGGGCGTTTTCCAGCTCGCGGATGCGCCGGCTGGCGGCCGCCAGCGCCAGGTGCGAATTGCGTGCGGCTGCCGTCAGGCTGCCGGTCTGGGCGCAGGCCACGGCCAGGCGTATGGAGACCAGGTCAAACCTGGCCAGGTTCATAGGGCCCCCACGCTTGTCATTTTGTGTACTGCGCTGCCCACCGAGGGGGCGCTGCGCCTGCGGCCCGGCAAAGCCGGTTCCGCGGCCCCGACTGGTGAAGAGTGAGGACCCACGCCTCAGGCTTCCTTTTTCGCGGCGGCCTTATTGGCCGGAGCTTTTTTTGCCGCAGCGTGGGGGCTTTTTTGGGCAGCGGCCCCGCTTTTTGCAATCAGCGTATCGAGGTTCTTGACGATCTCGTCCTCGATCTTGTCCTTGAAGGCGCCGAGCAGGAAACCGAGCTTTGCCTGCAGCTCGAAGCTGTCCTTGGTCACTGTCAGCGTGCCGCTGACGCCTGAACGCGTGAAACTCACTTCGTCGGAGGTTGTGCCCTCTTCGTAGGTGCACTCCATGTCGAACTTTTCTTCGGCCTGCTCGGCCCACTTGAATGCTGCCTTGCGCGCCTGCGCCATGCTCATGCCGTGCTGGCGCTCGATCTGGATGTCGGCCATGGGATCTCCTCGTTTATTCGTGTTGCTGGTTTGTACTGCCGGTTTTTAGCGCCTTTTGCCGCTCGTCTTTGGGCAAGCTGGCCAGCCGCTTCACCGCATCATAAAACCGTTGCCAGTCCCCGGACTCGCGCGCAAACAGCGCTTCAAATCCGGGCACCAGTTCATCATAGGCGGCCTGCGCACCGAAGGCCGCATTGTTGGCGTTGGCCACCCACAGGTCGTAGCCCGAAAAGCCGCCCCAGGAAGCCTTGAGCTTGGCATAGCTGTCCCGGAAGCGTTGCATCGCGATGTTTTTTGCTTCAATTTTGATAGCTGCTTGTGCGCGCCTGTCGCCGGCTGCAGACTCTTTTTGTTCATAAATACCGGCCAGTTCGCGGCGTGTGTCGAGTGCCAGTGTCCGGAATTCCCGGCGGCGCTTGTCCAGCACGGCGTAGTCCTGGCGCGCTGCCTCGCCGGCCTGGGTGGCCAGCCAGCGCTGGCTGCCCAGGCGTTCGACAGTGGTGGCAAAGGACTCGTTGAACTGGGTGTCGCCGCCGGCGTAGACCACCTGGTGCGCCAGCTCATGGAAGATGATGCGCGCCAGTTCGCCTTCCGGGTAATTGATGAAGGTGTTGAGCAGCGGGTCGCCACCGGCCCAGTTCATCCAGCCCAGCGTGGAGTAGGCGGGTACACCGTAAACGCTGACCTCCAGACCTTCGGCTTTCAACCTGCTGGCCTCGGCGCGTGCATCGGCCTCACTGAAATAACCCCGGTAGCCGACGCAGCCTGCGACCGGGAAACACCAGGTCTTGAGCGTGAGCGAAAGCTCGGGTGCCGCCACCACGTTCCACACCACGGCGCTGCGGTGCAGGTCGGCGTAACGGTGGTAGCTGGCGTTGTCGGGCAGCCTCAGTTCCGTGACCGCGAAGTTGCGAATGCGCTGGCTCAGGATCAGCCTGGCCTTGAGGCGTTCCGGGGCTTGTGCATCGGCCAGCCAGTCGTCCACGGGGCGGGCGCTGTTCAGCATCTGCATGTGGCCGCTGACCGACTGCCAGTAGTAGCCGGCGCTGGTGCAGCCGGGCAGGAGCAGCGCCGCTGCGATGGCAGCCAGTGCGCTTCTTGCAACAGAGAATGCGATGCTTGGGCTCACGCGTTTTGCTCAGTCGGCTGCGCTGCCGGTGCGACCTCCACCAGACAGTCGTAAAACACCGGCCCGCGCCCCAGGTCGGTCAGGTGCTGGCTGGTGAGCTGGTTGACGTTGGTGCCGTCCAACCCCAGCTTGCGCCACCAGATGCCCATGCCGTTGACCACGCCGGGCCGGGCGCGCGCAGAGACTTCGGCTTTGACAAGGTAGTCGCCACGCTGGTTGAAGACCCGCACGGTCTCGCCGTTGGTGATGCCGCGCGCGGCGGCATCCTGCGCATGGATTTCCAGCACCGGCTCGCCCTCAATGTCGCGCAGGCTTTTGACATTGACAAAACTGGAGTTCAGGAAGTTACGGGCGGGGGGCGAGATCATCGCCAGCGGGAACTCTGCGGATGTGCCCAGGGTTTCGTAATTGGGCAGATGGTCGGGCAGGCCATCCAGGCCTTGCGCGGCAAGCCGTTCGCTGAAAAATTCGCATTTGCCTGAAGGTGTTGGAAAGTTTCCTTCTGCATAGGGCGCATCCGGCAGGTTCAGTGTTGTAAAACCTTTGTCCAGCAGTTCATTGAAGTCGACCTTGTCGCCAAAAACCGCGCGGCCCAGGGTTTCGTCACTGTCGGAAAAACACGGCTCGGTAAAACCCATGTGTGCCGCAAGTTCGCGAAAAATCTGTGCATTGGATTTGGCCTGGCCCAGCGGCGCGATGGCCGGGCGGTTCAGCAAGGCGTCGGTGTGGCCATAGGCGCTGTGCACATCCCAGTGCTCCAGCTGTGTAGTGGCCGGCAGGATGTAGTCGGCATAGTCGGCAGTGTCGGTCTGGAAATGCTCCAGCACCACGGTAAACAGGTCTTCGCGCGCAAAACCCTGCACCACCTTGCCCGATTCAGGCGCGACGGCCACCGGGTTGCTGTTGTAGACGATCAGCGCTTCGATTTTGGGGCCGAAGGCTGGTGATGTTTCTGCCAGCAAATCATTGCCTATGGTGACCATGTTGATGGTGCGCGGCTGGCGCCCGGCCAGCAGGTCGGGCCGCTGCAGCGCAGCCTGGTCTACCGGGAACAAGCCCGAACTGCTGAGCAGCACACCGCCCGCGCGATGCCGCCAGGCGCCGGTCAGTGCCGGCAGGCAGGCAATGGCGCGCGCTGCATTGCCGCCGCCGCGCACGCGCTGCATGCCGTAATTCATGCGGATGGCTGCAGCTTGTTTATTGACCAGGCACTGGCCGTAGTCACGTGCCAGGTTTTTGATTTGCTCCACCGGCACGCCGCAAATGGCGGCTGCCCGCTCCGGGTTCCATTGCAGGGCACGTTCACGCAGGGACTGCCAGCCCACCGTGTGCTGCGCTATGTAATCGTGGTCCAGCCAGTCATGGGTAATCAGTTCATGCATCAGTGCCAGCGCAAGGGCAGCATCGGTGCCTGGCAGCAAGGCAATGTGCTCATGGCATTTTTCGGCGGTTTCGCTTTTGCGCGGGTCTATGCACACCAGCCTGGCACCGCCGCGTTTGGCCTGGCTAGCGTAGCGCCAGAAGTGCAGGTTGCTGCCTATCGAGTTGCTGCCCCAGATGATGATGAGTTTTGATTCGGCAAAAAACTCCACCCGCATGCCGACCTTGCCGCCCAGTGTCTGCCTCAGGCCCTCGCCGCCGGCGGTAGAGCAGATGGTGCGGTCCAGGAAGGACGCGCCGAGCCGGTTGAAAAAGCGCCCGGCCATGCTTTCACTTTGTACCTGGCCCATGGTGCCGGCATAGCTGTAGGGAACGATGGCCTCGGGGTTGCGCGCTGCGATGGCCTTGAGGCGCGCGCTTATGTCGGTGAGCGCCGCGTCCCAGCTGACGGGCTCAAACCGGCCCGATCCCTTGGGACCTACACGTTTGAGCGGCTGCAGCAGGCGTTCAGGGTGGTAGGTGCGCTCGGTGTAACGCGACACCTTATTGCACAGCACACCGCCAGTCTGCGGGTGGTCCGGGTTGCCCTGTACCCGTGTGGCCACGCCGTTCTCCACCGTTGTCAGCAGCGAGCAGGTGTCGGGGCAGTCGTGCGGGCAGGCGCCCAGCACCCGGGTGAGCTGGCCCTCACCTTGCACGAAACTGACGCTAGGGGAGATGCTGATGGTATTACGCATGAACGGACTCTATATTGACAATGATCAGAACACTTGGCGACAGGAGACAAGATGACAACACTTAAAACCGGGGTTCCTGCATTTCATGGCTTGGCGAGAGCCCTCATCGTAGCGGTCCTTTCACTGGCTGGCGCGGCGGCCCAAAGCCAGGACGGCGTCAGCAAGTCGACCATCGTGATCGGCCAGTCGGTGGCCCTGACCGGGCTGGCGGCGTCATTGGGCGCACCGTTTGCGCAGGGTGCAAAGCTGTTCTTTGACCGCGTAAACGCAGGCGGTGGTATCAACGGCCGCAAGGTGGAGCTCGTCACCCTTGATGATGCCGGCAACCCGGCCACGACCCTGGCCAACACGCAGAAGCTGCTGGCGCAGGGTGTATTTTCCCTGTTCGGGTACTACGGCTCGCCGCAGGTCACGGCTGCGTATCCGGCCATCAAGGACAGTGACGTCATACTGTTCGCCCCGATGTCCGCTGCCGACGAGTTTCGCGGCTGGGCGTACCCGAACATCTACACCATTCGCCCCGGTTATTCAGAGGAAGCCGCCGCCATCCTGCGGCATGCAGAAACCCTGGGCGCGCGCAAGCTGGCGATTCTTTACGCTGCCGATGGCGAGTCACTGGCGGCACTCGACGCCTCCGAACGCACCATGCAGGGCCGCGCCAACCTGGTGGCGCGCGCGCCCATCACCGACACTGCCAAGGCACTGGCTGCCCAGCCCGAGTCGGTGCTGCTCATAGGCGATGCCCGCGCCGCCGCCGCCGCGATTCGTGAACTGCGCGGCAAGGGTTTTCGTGGCCCTATCTACGGTTATTCGAATACCGGTGAAAGCCTGCTGGCCGAGCAACTTGGCGCGGTGGGGGCCGGGGTGGTGGTGGTGCGTGTGGTGCCGCGCAGCGACAACCTGAAACTGGCGGTGGTGCGTGACCTGCACGCCGACATGCTGGAGGCGAAGATGGGCAGGTCCAATGTCTACATGCTGGAAGGCTATATCGCCGCGCGGACCTACACCGAAGCCTTGCGGCGTATTCCGAAAGACCCGACGCGGGCCAAGCTGAGGAAGTCGATTGACGGAATGGACGAGGTCAGCGTGGGCGGTTTCCGGATTCACTTCACGCAGGACAGGGTGGCGTCCAAGCTGGTTGAGCTTAGCCTGATTGATTCGCAAGGAAAAATACGAGAATAGGGCCTGCGTGGCAATGTGGGTGAGCGCAGGCAGCTATTTATTTTGTAGCATTTCGCCTGCTGCCGCCGGCCCTGGACTCATTTCGGCGGAGGCCTTTCCTCAACTCCGGATTTCTGCCTCGGCAAAAAAGCGATAACCCGCATTGCGCGCAGTATTGACCGGCAATTCAACGCCGGTCGCCTCCTCGGCCTTGCGGCGCAGGCGCCGCATCTGGGTGTCCAGCCGGCGTTGGTCATACTGCATGAAATCCTCGCCCAGTGCATTGACAATCTCCTGGCGGCTGATGATTTTCCCCGGCTCCGCCATCAGAGTATGCAGCACAGTCACGTCTTGATGGGACAAGGCAATCGCCGGAAAACCCGGCGGCAGCAGGCGGCGCGGCCCCAGTTCCAGCACCCAAAGCCCGCTGGGCTCGGGCTCGCCCAGGCGGCGTGTGAGCGCGGCGAGCGTGGCGGCCAGTTCGTCCAGGTCCGCGGTTTTTGTCAGGTAATAATCTGCGCCGTCGCCCAGCCCGGCCACCTTGTCGGGTGTGGTTCGGCGCGCGGTCAGCACGACGATGCCTATCTGCTGGCCCTGCTCGCGCAACTGCCGTATCAACGCCATGCCATCACCGTCGGGCAGGGTCAGGTCGATGACCGCGATGCGGTGGATGGCCGGGTCGTACATCTGGTGAAATTCGGCCAGGCTGGCGACGGCATCAACCTGGTAACCGATGTCCGTCAGAAATTCGGCAAGCTCCTGCCTCAGGATAATCTCGTCTTCAAGCAACATCAGGTTTTGCATCGCGTGAGGATAGCCGATGCCATCAGGTGCCTATCTGAGCGTTTCTGAGCAAACACAGCGCGGCCATTCCCCGTCATGCGGCGTGCTACGCTCTCGCCCGCCATGAAATGTCTACGCCTTGTCCTGTTTGTCCTCGCCTTCCTGCTGCCCCTGTCCACATTGGCGCAATCCGCGCTGAGCCTGCAGCCGGACACGCCCCAACTCAAGGGCCGCGGCCATTTGAGCCTGCTGCGCGACGCCAGTGGTCGCATGACGGCCGACGAGGCGATGACCTCAACGCGCTGGCAAGCCTTGCCGGGTGCGCTCAGCGCTGGGTACACCGCGGACGCCCTCTGGCTGCGGCTGGTGGTGGAGCGCCACCCGGACGCACCGAAAGAATGGGTGCTGCGTTTCACCAACGCCTTGCTCGACGATGTTCGCCTGTACCGGCCGGACGGCGCCCTGGGCTGGTCGGAGCAGGTGGCCGGCGAAAACCTCGGGCGCGCCAGTTGGCCCGTGAAGGCCCGCAGCGTTGTCTTTCGGACCCGCATGGAGACGAGCGGGCACGAGATATGGCTGGTCCGGCTGCAAGGCAAAAATGCCATGGCCACAGACCTGGAGCTCTGGCCGCACGCCGATTTCGACGACTTTTCGCGGCAGGAATACTTTTATTACGGCCTGTATTTCGGCTGTTTTTTCCTGCTTATCCTGCTGCATGTCTTTTTCTGGCGCATGACCAGGGAGGCCCAAAGCGGCTGGTATTTCCTCTATGTCCTGAACACCACCCTGACGGAGCTGCTGACCACCGCCATTCCCCAGCAGTTGCTCGATTTGCCGGTCGGATTTTCCGATCCGCTGCTTGGCGTGTCGATCTGCGCCAGCCTGGCCGTGGGCGTGCATTTTTCGTTGCAGCAGCTGGGTTTGTCGACCTTATGGCCAAGATTCAATCGAGTGGTACTGGTCAGCGCCGACCTGATCGCCCTGGCTGGCATCGGCCTGGTTCTCGGCGGGCACTTCGCCCCCGGCGTCATATTGGGCCAGCTGGTGGCGATGGCCAATATCGTGGTGATCATGAGCCTGGCGTCCTGGCTTGCCGTGCGTGGACAAAAAGCTGCGCGCTTTTTTCTTCTGGCCTTTGGTATCTTTTATGCGGGGGTGATCATCAGCTTCCTGCGAAACCTGGAGGTGGTACCGTCCAACTTCTGGACCCACCATGCGTCGACGATAGGTGCGCTCCTGCACATGGTGCTGATGAGTGTGCGCCTGAACCTGCGTTATGACGGCTTGCGGCGCGACAAGGAACTGGCGCAGGCTGAAACGGTGCGCGCAGTGCGGGACCTGAACGACAACCTGGAGAACCTGGTTGCCAGGCGCACCGACGACTTGCACCAGGAAATTTTCCAGCGCGTGCAGCTTGAGGTGGAGCTGCGCAAGGCGCTGGAAGTCGAGCGCCGGATCAAGGACGAGCAGCAGGACTTCCTGGCCATGGTGTCGCATGAATTCAGGACACCGCTGGCCATCATCACCACCACCGCGCAGCAAATTGCCAAAAACCTGAACGCCGCACGCGACAGAACGCTGGCGCGTTGCCAGAACATGCGCGATGCGGCCCACCGCATGGCCGCGCTGGTCGATGAATACCTGAGTGCAGACCGCATGGACGCCACCGCCTTCAGGCCGGCGCCCTGTGATCCACGCAGCCTGATCGCCGATGCGCTGGCCGAGTGGCCGAGCGAAAGAATCAACACTTCGCTGCAGGCGCTGCCGCCGCAATTCGTCTGTGACAAGGGCTTGTTGCATGTGGCCTTGCGCAACCTGCTGAACAATGCCCTGCGCCACGCCACGGGCGGGCAAGGTATCCATCTGAGTGCCACTACGCAAAGCGATGGTGCGCTTTGTCTGTCCGTCAGCAATCCCGGCGAGCCGATTCCAGAGGATGAAATCCCGCGCCTGTTCCTGAAATATTTTCGGGGGCGCGCAGCGCAGCACCAGCCGGGTGCCGGACTGGGCCTGTACCTGGTGCGGCGCATCGCCGACATGCATGGCGGGGAAGTGCGGCTGGTCAATGATGCGGCATCGGGCACTGTGACGTTTTCCTTGCTGCTACCGGTCAGCGTGACTGACGCGCCAGCCATGACCGCTCTGGGCAGTACGGCCTGATCCAGCAATCGTGACGGGGAGCTGAAGCGTCATGCGATAGACGCCTCCGCGGTGCCGCTCTGCCGCCGCTGAAAGCCCCTTTCCCTTTCTCAGGTATCGCTCAGATTTGCTCAATTCTGCGCGTCCATTTCTCGATAACCTCCGCGCTTAACAATTTTTTTGGCAGTCTGAACTGCTGTTTCCGCAGAGAGATAGATCGAGCATGAACAGAGTACATCGCATCACCTGGAGCAAGGCACGCTCCGCTTTTGTCGTCACCCCCGAAAACGCATCCAGCGGAGGCAAACCCTCCACTACCTGCAGCGCCGTCGGCGCTGCCGTCCTTATGCTGTTGCTCAATGCCACGCCGGCGCTGGCCGCCAATGTATGCACGGTGGTCAACAACACCATCAGCGGTGCCCAGGCGGTCAATGACAATTGTGTTCTGAGCAACAACGGCGGCAGCGTGACCATCAACAACGGGGGCACGATCTCCGCCACAGACACCACGGTCAAAGCCATTTCGGTGTCGGGCGCGGTCGGCAGCATCACCAACAACGGCACAGTGAGCGCGGCCGGAACGATCGGCCTCGAAATTGCGTCAGGCAGCACCTTGACCGGCAACATCACCAACACGGGCAGCTTGTCGTCTACCGCCGGCAATGGCGCGGCTATCTATGTGGTCAATTCCAGAGTTACCGGCGCGCTTGTCAATGACGGTAGCCAGGGCCGCGGCCATATCACCGGCAGCGTGGTCTTGTCCGGCGCCAACATGCAGGCGATCCAGAACGTAAACGGCGCTCAAATCAATGCGACCGGTTCCAACGCCAACGGCATAGACGGCCGTAATTTATCCACGATCTCGAATGGTATTTTGAATGGGGTCGGCAGCAGCATCACGGCCACCGACAGCGCGATCAAACTGGACCGAACAACCGTCGGCACGGCCGGCACTACCGCCATTGCCAACCAGGGCGCGCTCACTGGCGGCACATATGGCATGCAGTTCTCCCAGGCCACCATCAATGACAACATCGTCAACACGGGCAAGATAAGCGCAACCAATGCCGTCAGTTGGGGGTTTTACTCGGTGGCCGGGACCATGAATGGCAGCCTGCGCAACGAAGGCGTCAACAGCGAGATCAGCGGGAACATCGGCATCTTCCTGTACACCAACAACAACATGACCGGCGGCATTTTCAATGAAGGGAAGATACAGGGAAATGACCTTTACGCCATTCGCATGACGAACGGCAGCAAACTCGGCGGGATCGTCAATAGTGGCTCCATTGTCGGCTTGGGCGCCACAGGTATCGATGTGGTCCAGGCCGAGATCACCAACGGCATCAACAACACCGGCATCATCTCGGGAAAATATTCCGGCATCGCGGTGAGTACCAACGCCACGCTGACGGCGGGTGCGAATGGTACGGCAATCTATAACAGCAACAAGATACTGGTCACCAGCCCAGGGGGAGGGTCTGGAACCGCCCTCATGGTTGCGGGGACGGGCACGAAGGTCACCGGCAATATCGTCAACGATACTGGCGGCACCATCGGCAATGGCGCGCTGGGCATCAATGTGGCGCAGCGCGGACAGATCAACGGGAGTATCTACAACAGCGGCAATATCAATGGCGCCGAATATGCCGTGCAGGTCAGCGCCGATTCGACCCTGACAGCCATGTATGCCCAGGGCAGCAGCGCCCGCTACGTCGGTGACGTCGATGCACGCAACACTGATTTCACGGTGGCAACGGGCGCCGCCTTCAGCAACGACAACGCGTACAACGTCAAAGGTTTCGCTGTCGCCCAGGGCGCGCAGTTCACCCTGACGGCAGGGAACAGTTCCTCGGGCGACCTGGTCAAGGGCATCACTGTCGGCAGCAACGGCTTTAGCAATGCCGGCACGGTGCTCGTCGACGCTGGCACGACCACGGCGATTCATGGCAACTACCTACAGGCCGGCAGCGGCACACTACGCATCGGCGGCGGCGCAGCCGCCAAGCTGAGCATCGACAACACAGCTACCAATGCTGGCATCATGGAGCTAGCCAACAACGCCACGCTGGCCGCAGGCAAGCTCGACAACAACAACATCGTGACCATGGCCAATGGTGCCAACATCACGACCACCAGCGGCTTCAACAATGCCAGCACGGTCAGCATCGCTGCCGGCGCGACGGCAACCGTCACCGGCAACTACATACAAGCCAGCACAGGCGTGTTGCAGGTCGGCAGCAATGGCGGCGCCCTTGCAAAGCTGACCGTAGACGGCACGGTCACCAATGCCGGCAACATCGTGCTCGCAACCACCGCCGGGCTGACGGCCGGCAGCCTCAGCAACAGCGGCACGGTAACACTTGCCAATGGTGCCCGCGTCGAAACCACGGGTGGCTTCAGCAACAGCGGCATACTCAGCCTGGGTAGCAGCGTGAGTGCGGCGATCCAGGGCAACTACACCCAGGCCGGCACCGGCGTCTTGCGGGTCGGTGTCAATGACGACACCACCTATGCCAAGCTGGCGGTGAACGGCACGGTCAACCTTGGCAGCAACGCCAGGATCGACGTGGACGTGACCCGGAAGGACCAGGTCTTCAACTCCAAGCGCTTGCAGAACATATTGACAGCCACCACCTTGAACAGTGACGGCACTTTTGCCGTCACCGACAACTCGACGCTGTTCAACTTCGGGGCGGTCAAAGAAGGCAATGCCGTACACCTGACGATTGCTTCTGCGGCGGCCACCGGCGGCCCCACCGTATTGGGCAGCGTGAAGGAGACCAACAACACGCCTG
This sequence comes from Polaromonas aquatica, assembly GCF_042659145.1. Classification (NCBI taxonomy): domain Bacteria; kingdom Pseudomonadati; phylum Pseudomonadota; class Betaproteobacteria; order Burkholderiales; family Comamonadaceae; genus Polaromonas; species Polaromonas aquatica. The sequence continues at coordinate 91,699 of NZ_JBHSRS010000082.1, forward strand.
CCGTAGGCGCCGCCACGGTGCTCGACCAGGTGATTGCAGCCAACCCGACGGGACCGGTGAGCAATCTGTTTGTCGGCCTGACCAGCAAGGAGGCGGTGTCGCAGGCCGTGACGCAGGCGCTGCCCCTGCTCAATGGTGGTTCCATGGCGGCGGCCAGCGGCTCGATCTCCGGCATCAACCGCGTGGTGCAGGCCCGCATCGAAGCCAACCGCGGCCTGTCCTCGGGTGACGCCGCTTTGAGTGACAAACACCTGTGGTTCAAACCCTTCGGCTCCTGGGCCAGGCAGGATGATCGCGATGGCGTGTCGGGTTTCAAGGCCGGCACCAACGGCTTCGTGATGGGCGCCGATGCGTCGCTGAACGAACGTAGTCGCCTGGGCGTAGGCTTTGCTTATGCCCGATCGCAGGTCAATGGAAACTCCAGCATTGCTCCGCAACAGCTGGCTGTCGACATGTACCAGTTGCTCGGTTACGGCAGCTACAGCCTGAACGAGCGCACCGAGCTGAACTTCCAGGTCGATATAGGCCAGAACAACAACAGGGGCAGCCGCACGATTGCCTTCACCGGAAGCCGGGCACAGGCCGATTACAAGAGCTGGACCGCACATGCAGGCGTGGGCCTGGGCTATGTCCTGCCGCTGGGCAGCGCCACGGCTTTCACGCCCTCCCTGCGGCTGGATTACACCCGGATCAAGGACAGTGCCTATGCCGAAAACGGCGCAGGCGCCCTGAACCTGAACGTGGCCGGCCGCAGCACGCAGGAGATGGTTCTGGCCGTTGATGGCAAGCTGACGCACAACCTGGACAGCCAGACCACGCTCAGCGCCAATCTTGGCGCCGGCTACGACATGCTGGGCAAGAAAGCCTCCATCGTTGCCGCCTTTGCCGGTGCACCCGATGCAGCCTTTGCGACTTACGGCATGGACAGCAGTCCGTGGAGCTTGCGCGCTGGACTTGGCATCGTGAGGAAAACCGGCAGCGGCATGGAGATCGCCGCGCGTTACGACGTGGAGAACCGCAGCGGCTTTCTCAACCAGACCGCTTCGGTCAAGGTTCGCTGGGCTTTCTAAGTAGAACGGTGCGCCCGGGGTTGCGGCAGGATGCCGGCCCTGGGCCTGATGCTCGGGCCGTGTTCGGCGAACAGCCTGTTCAAGGCTGTGAAGGCGTTTCAGCCCAGGGCTGGCCCCGATACCATGCATGTTGGGCCATACGCAGCATGGGTTTGTCCCCGGACGTATCGCCATAGGCATAAAGCGTCAGCTTATCTGCAGCATCGGCCCCAAAGCGCCCGGCCAGCCAGGCCTTCAGCCGGACCACCTTTTGCTCACCGTGGCAGTTGGGCGTGCGCATCAGGCCGCTCAGGCGGCCACCTTCCACGGCCATCTCCGTGCAAAGCAGCGCGTCAAACCCCAGTTGCCTGGCTGTACGCGCGAGGTAGATGTTGGGTGAAGCACTGACCATCACACAGCAATGCCCCTGCTGCTGGTGCCAGGCCAGCCGCGCCATCGCATCCTCGCGCAACTGGCCGGGGAAGTCGCGGGCCAGCCATTGCGTGGTCCAGTCATCCATCTCTGCCGTGCTTTTCCCCTTGAGCGTTGCCAGCATGAGCCGCTGTTTGGCCACATCATTGCGCACCAGCCGCAGGGCGTACCCGGCCAGCCAGGGTGAACATGTGAGCAGGGCCAGTGCAAAGCGGGGCCAGCCCAGGCCGCGCACCAAAAACGGCATGAAAGTGTCGCGCCGGGTCAGCGTGCCGTCAAAATCGAAGGCGGCTACGGTGCGGGTGTCTGGCTGCATCGCACCTGGCCGCAGTAGCGTTCGCAAAACGGGCAACCCGTCATCGGCAGGGCGCTCGGTATGTTGTAGAAGCGTTTGAAGATGGTGCCCAGCACCCCTTCGCGGTAGGCTTCGTATTTGAAGCCTGTTCCTTCAACCGCATAAAACGGCACATCGTTTTGCATGAAGTTGAGCACGCGCACAGACTCAAAATACGGCTTGAACTCATCCAGGTCAGGCGGCCCTGCGGTGATGATGCGAATGGTTTTGCCCTGGTAGAGCGAAAAGTCCACCAGCATGTCGTCCTGCCGGGCATGGAAGCGGCCGACGCCGAACACCGGCATGTACTGGCGCCGTTCAAAACCGTAAAGCGATGCGGGGGTATAGGACTCTGCCATCAGCACCACGCCCGGGCTGTCGATCTGCTTGAGGATTTCAGCCGTTTTGTAGCTGCGTATGACCTGCGGGTAGAGCTTGGACAAAGGCGCAACCGTGCGCCAGGTTTCAAGCGTGGTTGTATACAGGCCGGCCACCAGCAGCACGTGCAGGCCGGCAAACACGGCCAGCCCTATGGCCGTTGCCCTTAGTTTGTCCAGCGGCAGGGCAAAGGCCAGAAGTGCAAAACCGAAGGGATAAAACGACAGCACCCAGTGCAGGCCTATGACCTTCTTGGCAGACAGCAGCGCAAAAAACAGCAGCGGCACCACCACCAGGCAGGCAAGCAGGCGCAGCACCGGGGATGCGTCGCGCGCCGTGGCAACCAGTGCCTTGCGGTATTTGAAGGCCATCCACGCCGCTGCGGGCGTGATGAGGTAGACCATCATTCCGATGTAGGTCAGCGGTTTGCGCCACTCGAACACCTCGGCTTCATTGCGGTTGTACACATTGAACATGATGTTGGACCAGCCATGCGACATGTTGTAGGCAATGTTGATGGCCGGGCCGGGCAGGGCGCACAGCACCAGCAGGGCAAAACCCGCCAGCCGCTGGCGGCGGTAGAGCGCAAAGTAGACAAGGTAGGTCAGGCCCAGCACCACCGAGAAATATTTGGACAAAAACGCGCAGCCCAGAAACAGCCCGGACAGCGCATACAGGCCATAAGCCGCCCGGTCCAACTGTTCGCGGCGCTCGGCCCGCATCAGGGCGGCCACCGATAGAACGGACCAGAAAATCAGCGGTGTGTCGGTGGTGATCAGGGTGTTGAGCCAGTTCAGCGGCGCCAGCCAGAAAAACAGTACGCCCCAGGCTGCGCGCACCCTGTCAACGCCTTTAAGCCCCCACCACATTGCGGCACCCAAGCCCAGCGGCAGCAAGACCACCGGCAGCCGGATGGACCAGAGGCTGTCGCCGAATGTCGCGCGCATCAGCGCAATCAGCCAGCCCACCATGGGCGGGTGGTCGGAATAACCCCAGTCCGGATAAACGCCCCACCAGTAAAAAAAGGCCTCGTCGCCGGTGATGGGGAAGGTGGTGGCGATCCAGAAGCGCAGCAGCAGCGAGGCCAGGCCGGCCGCCAGCAGCCAGCGGGTCACCAGGGAGGTATTGGCAGTGTCTTTGTCAAGAGTCATGAAAGGCTAATGTCCTTGCGAATGGCGGCACTATAAAGCAAGGCCAATACCCCTATGGCCACCGCCAGCCATAGCGTGAGCAGCCGCACCATAACAGTGATGCCCAGGGCCTGCCCGGGCGCGGCGCCCTGCAGTACCAGCAAACCCGTCAGCACGGCTTCCATGCCGCCCAGCCCAGCGGGAAGGGCCGACAGCGCACCAGCCACCATGGCGACCGCGTAAAAGCCCATGGCCGTCAACACCGGCAGGTGCAGGTCGATTTCCCGGCAAATCAGCCACATGGCAAGACCCTGCGCGGCCCATGCGAGCAGCGTCAATGCAAACCAGCGCCAGGGACGCACGGCCAGGCAACGCCAGGCTTCATGTAGCCAGGCCAGGCGTTGCCGCAAACGGTGGCGATACCTGACAAGCAGGCCCACCGCGAGCATCAGCACCAATACCCCTGCAATCAAAAGTCCGGCCAGCAGTTTCGGTGCCGCCTGTACGGCGCCCAGGCTCAGCGCCCAGCCCAGCACGGGCAGGCACAGCAACAGCAGGCAGAGCAGGTCGGCCAGCCGTTCGGCACCAAAAATGGCCAGGCTTTGCGCCGTGCCCAGGGGTTGGCGCGCCAGCATCAGGCCGCGCACCGCCTCGCCAATATTGCCGGGGGTAGGGGTAAATGCATAACCTGCAAGGTACAAACGCAAGCCTTCCAGCCAGCCGAAATGGCGCCCATAGTGCGCCATCCACAAACGCCAGCGTACGCCGCGCAGCAGGTAGTTGAACAAACACAGGGCAGCGGCCTGCAGGCCGGTCCAGGACCACAACACGGATAGCGAGGTTTTGGGGCTGTCACCCCAGACCAGCAGTGCCAGCGCATAAGCCGTGGCCACCACGCCCAGCACCAGCAGCAACTGTTTGACCGGCAAACGGCTGGTTTTTGCTGGCGCAAGCTCGGGCATCACAGCCAGCGGCTCAGGAAGATCGCCAGCCAGCACACGCCTGCGGCCAGGATCCACGGGTCGCGCAGCAGGTCGCGCGCGACGTCCTCGCCGCGGCCCCTGTGCACCTGGTAGGTGTAGCGCAGCATGCCGAAAATAACCACCGGTATGGTGTAGAGCAGGCGCTCGCCGTGCTGGAACTGCGCTTCCGGGCTGGTCGCAAACAGGCTGTAGGTGATCAGGGTGGCGGTCATGGCGACGGCTATATAGGTGTCCAGCAACGCCGCCGGGTAATGCGCCAGCACTGCGCGCTGGCTGGCTTCGCTGTGAAAACTCTCGGCCTTGCGTTTGGAAAAGCCCAAAAACAGCGCCACAAAAATACCGGTGAGCAGAAGCCAGCGCGACGGCGGGATGCCGACCGCCCAGGTTCCGGCCAGCAGCCTGAGCATGAAACCCGAGGCGATGATGGACACATCCACCACCGGCACCTGCTTGAGCCGCCAGGAGTAGGCCAGGTTGAGCAGCACATAGATGCCCAGGAGGAACAGCAAAGCACGGCTGCCGGACGCTATCCACACACCGGCCAGCAGCAGCAGCACCGTCAGTGCCAGTCCCACGGGCACTGGCACAGCGCCACTGGCCAGCGGGCGGTGCCGCTTGGTGGGGTGCAATGCGTCGCTGGCGCGGTCATGCCAGTCGTTGAGGATGTAGACCATGCTGGATACACAGCAAAACGCTGCAAAGGCAATCAGCACGCGTTCAAGCACGGCCCCGTCGCGCCACGACTGGCTGAACACCAGACCGGCAAAAACAAAGACGTTTTTCAGCCACTGGTGCGGCCGCATCAGCCTGATCAGCGCTGGCAGGGAAAAAGAAGGCATATTGGGTGAGGGGGAGGGCAGGGTTTAAGCATAACTGACCATGTCCAGCATGAGCCTTGTAAGCGCCCGGTATTGCCCAAAAGCCTGCCCGCAGGCCTTTTTTTGTGCGAAAAGTGCCTCTGGCCGGCGATATACCTGCGCAGCCAGCTATCAAAAATATAGCGGATATTCGGGGGAAATTGAAAAAGCCCGCGAACCTTGCGGTGTGCGGGCCTTGTGTATTGGCGTGGCGGGGCTTTTAATCTTCCAGCTCCGCCTTGGCCATCTCCACATCCAGCCGCTCAGCCGCATCCATCGGCTTGCTGGTAGCCGCCTGTTCGTAGAGTTTGGTGGCGTCTTTCATCTTTTTGTCGCCTTCGAGCATGACCATGCCGTTGGCGTATTCAACCATCGCAATCGCCGAGCCGGGGTTGAGCTTGATGGCTTCCTTGAACAGCGTGAGGCCGGTGTCCTTCTTGGCGCCGTAAGTCATGCCGCCAATGAGCGAACCGACCTTGTCTATGACTTCGGCATGAAAGGCCGCCAGCGCGATGTGGGCGTCGGCGTGTTTGGGCTGCAGCTTGATGGCCTGCTCCAGCGCATTCTTGACCTTGGTGCCAAGGCCCTGGGCCAGCGCCTTGGCCACGCTGATGCCTTGTCCGTAGCGGCCCAATGCATAAGCCTGCCAGTACCAGGCATTGGCATTTTTCGGGTCATCGGCCTGTTGCGCCTCGGCTCGCCCGGCGACCTCCATGAACATTTCCAGCTTTGCTTTTTCTTTGGTTTCCAGGTAATTGGCGTAAATGCTGGCGGCCTTGTTGGCAACCGTGAGGCCATGGCCACCAGCCTTGACGCCTGCGTCAAATGCCTTCTGGAACTCGCCGTTATGAAACAGCACCCAGGCCTCCAGTACGGCGGCGTCCTTTGGCAGGGGTTCGCAGTCGCCCTGGTGCAGGCGGGTCCAGTTCTTCTTCAGGCTTGCTGCGTCAAATGTGTAGTCACCGGCGTGGGGGAATGCAGTCCATTTGGCCATTTTGTGTCTCCTTGGGTATTAACTTTTGTGATGTCCGGGCCGGAAAAGCCAGCTGGTGCTTCTTGCTACTGTGTTTTATTTGCCGCTGGTGGCAGGGCTGTTGGCCGGGGTGCTATAGGCGCCTACCAGCGCCTGCAGGTGCATGCGCTGGCCCTGTTCCAGGTAAGGTATCAGCAGGTTCAGCACGTGGTGTGCGCCGCGCAACAGGGCGGCCTGGGCGTTCCCGGGCTCCAGTGCATTGCGCGGGTCGCGCACGTACTCGAAGCTCAGCCAGTAGGTCAGCACCACCACCATGCTGGTGGCTGTGGCTTCCACTTCGCGTGAATCTATGGACATGGCGCCGGAGCGGCTCATGCCGTCCAGCAGTGCCTTGACGGAGCGGGTCTTGTTTTTCAGCACCCACTGGAAGTGGGTTTCCAGCCGGCGGTTTTTGCTCAGAAGGTCGTTCAGGTCGCGGTACAGGAAGCGGTACTGCCAGATCAGTTCAAACAGCGTGTGCATGAAAAACCAGGCGTCTTCGACGTTGCGCACGCCGTCGCTGGCATTGAGCAGCTCGCTCAGGGCGCGTTCATAGCGGTCAAACAGCGAGTTGATCAGCTCGTCCTTGGCGGGATAGTGGTAGTACAGGTTACCCGGGCTGATGCCGAGCTCGGCCGAGATCAGCGTGGTCGACACATTGGGCTCGCCAAAGCGGTTGAACAGGTCCAGCGTGACTTCCAGGATGCGCTCTGCGGTGCGCCGAGGCGCTTTTTTCGCCATGTTGTCTACCTCGTGTTTTTTTGGAAGCTTTGCATCACTCTAACCCAGCGGCCATTTGCCGGGAACTAGGGAAGTCGAGCAGCCAGGAGCCTCAGGCGAAAGAGCGCATGGATGGGTTCAGCGCGTGACTAAGGTCTTCCATGACCTCTTCGAGTGACGCAATGGCCCGGCCTATGCGTGTGGCCGCAGGCCGTGCGGCCACCAGGTGGCGTTTGGGGTCGTCAAGCACCTCCATGTTCAGTGACACGCCATGGCGGGCCAGCTTGGCCGACAGGGTGGTTTTTCTGGAGCGCAGCATCTGTCGGGTCTTCTGGTAGGCGTGCTCGGCCATTTCGCGGCGCTGGCCGTAGCTGAAGGTGTTGGCCAGGAACATGTCGGTGTCGCGGTGGTCGGGCTCCAGCAGCACGATGTCGGTGTCCGGGTAGGCGTGTTCGTAGTGCTTCATGCCGAGCTCCAGCCGCGAGTGGATCATGGCGCGAAAGGTCTGGCTCATCACGGCGGGCAGGCCGCCGCTCATGATGCGCGGGATGGCCTGTTTTTCACGCGGCAGGCCGTGGCGCATGACGCGCTGGTTCATGGCCAGCTCCGGCGTGCGCGTGGCGTTGAAGGGCACCAGCGGGTTCAGGCAAAACATCAGGTCCATGCCTTCATCCATCGCCACGCCGGCGTGCATGGTCTTTTTGAGGGCACCATCGACAAAATAATGGTTGTCAATTTCCACTGGGGGGAACAGGCCAGGCAGCGCGGAGCTGGCCTGCACGGCCCTGGATATCGGCACATGGTCCCAGCCTGGCTGGCCGAAAGGCGCCGCGTCGCCGTTGTCGAGATTGGTGGCCACGAGGGTCAGGCGTGCGCCCAGCTTGCGGAAGTCGTTGGTGCGGCCGGGCTTTGAAAACAGTTTGGCCAGGCGTGTATCGATCTCGTCATTGGAAAAAATACCTGTGGGCAGGGCCGGTCCGAGTGCCTCGGCCGCATTCAACAGGGATTTGCCCCCCAGGGTGGCGCGCCACAAAGCCGATGCCGCCAGCCCGGGCAGCATGATGCTACGCCGCAAAAACTCCCCGTAAGCGGGCACCATCAGCCAGGCGGGGTCAAAGACTTCCGAGGCTTTGTTGTCGTTTTCAATAAAGGCGGCGCACAGCTCGCGCGGCGTCATGCCGTTGGCCAGGCCCGCAGCAATGAATCCCCCGGCGGAAACGCCGACGTAGTGGTGCAACTGCGTGAACGACAGGCCCTGCAGGGACTCTTCCAGTGCGCAGAGCGCACCTATCTCGTAAATGGCGCCCAAGGGACCACCACCGGCCAAGGCCAGGCCGATGCGGGGTTTATGGCTGGGGCGTTTGTTCTTGGAAGTCTTTGCAGGGGCCATGGCTTAAAAGTGTAGACGGCTGCTGTTCTGGAAATTGCTGCTTTGCAGCAAAGCGCGGGCAGGCGATTGGGGGTGGGCTGCAAGCGCAGGCGTAAAAAAAGGGACGACAGGTCCCTTTCTTTCTTTTTAAAGCAGGCGCTGCTCAGGCTGTTTTGCGGGCAGCCGGGCGTTTGGCTGCTGGACGGGCTGCCTTTTTTGCCGCGGGTTTAGCCGCTGTTTTTGCCGCAGGTGCCTTGACGCTCATCTTCTGCACGTTCCTGTTGAGTTCGTCAATGCGGGCAATCAGGGCGTCCACGTCTTTGGCCGAAGGTACGCCGAGTTTGTTCAGGGCCTTGGCCACGCGGTCTTCAAAGATGTTTTCCAGCTTGTCCCACTGGTGGCCGGCCTTGGACTGGATATCGGTCGCCATGTTGGCCATCTTGCTGGTGGCTTCGGAGATTTTTTCTTCGGCAGCGGCCTGCGTTTTGCGCTGGATGGACAGGCCTTCCTTGACCAGGGTTTCAAAAACCTTGCCGCCTTCTTCCTGTGCCTTGGAGAAAGCGCCCAGGCCGGCCAGCCAGATTTGCTGGGCTGACTCTTTTACTGCACCGGAAAGCTGTGGGCCGGATTTTTTATCGTCGCTCATTTTTTGCAGTTTCTTGACCATGGTGTACTCCAGAGATGTGGTTGGAATGGAATCCTGCACGGCGGGCATGCCATGCACAGCCGAAAATATAAGCCCTGCACGAGCCGCCGTTTAGGTGCGGGCTTCTAGAAAGCTAGGGTTGCAGCTCTATGGAAAAGCACGCCGGAATGGGCTGAGCGCGGGTTTTTGCTGAATAGCCCGCACCCTGATTCAAGCAAGAATCATATTTTGATTTGCCGCTCAGCGAAAGACACAACACCCATGACAACGCATTATTTCGTCACCGGAGCCACTGGCTTCATTGGTAAGCGCCTGGTGAAAAAACTCCTGGAACGAAAAGGGACGACCGTTCATTTCCTGATTCGCAAGGAAAGTGCCGGCAAAGTGGCAGCGCTAAGGGAATATTGGGGCGTCAGCGCTACAAGGGCCATCGCCGTGCATGGCGACCTGACGAGCAAAAAGCTCGGCGTCAGTGCCGAAGACACCAAAAAACTCAAGGGGCAGGTGGGCCACTTCTACCACCTGGCCGCAGTCTATGACCTGGGCGCGGACGAGGAAAGCCAGATCGCAGTCAACATTGACGGTACGCGCAACACGGTGGAGTTTGCCAAGTCAATTGAGGCCGGCCACTTCCATCATGTCAGCTCCATTGCTGCGGCTGGGCTTTATGAAGGTGTGTTCCGCGAAGACATGTTTGAAGAAGCCGAGAATTACGAACACCCGTATTTCCGGACCAAGCACGAGAGCGAAAAAATCGTGCGCAAGGAGTGCAAGGTGCCCTGGACTGTCTTCAGGCCGGCCATGGTGGTTGGGGACAGCACCACTGGCGAAATGGACAAGATTGACGGGCCCTACTACTTCTTCAAGTTGATCCAGCGCATGCGCCAGTTGTTGCCACCGTGGATGCCCGCCGTGGGGCTGGAGGGCGGCCGCGTCAATATCGTGCCGGTGGACTTTGTGGTCGACGCGCTGGACCACATCAGCCACAAGACAGGCATTGCCAAGAAATGCTTCCATCTGGTGGACCCGGTGGGCTACCGCGTTGGCGACGTGCTGGACATCTTCAGCCGTGCCGCGCATGCTCCAAAGATGAACCTGTTTGTGAATGCCGCGCTGCTGGGTTTTATCCCGCGCGGCGTTAAAAAGAGCTTGATGGCGTTGGCGCCGGTGCGCCGCATCCGCAACGCCGTGCTGGCCGACCTGGGCCTGCCTGAAGACATGCTTACTTTTGTCAATTACCCGACGCGCTTTGACAACCGTGACATGACGGCGGCGCTGAAGGGTTCAGGCATTGAATGCCCCAACCTCAAGGATTACGCCTGGCGCCTCTGGGACTACTGGGAGCGCCACCTTGATCCTGATTTGCACATTGACCGCTCGCTGAAGGGTACGGTCAACGGCAAGGTGGTGCTGGTCACCGGTGGGTCATCGGGTATTGGCCTGGCGGCGGCGCACAAGTTTGCCGAGGCAGGCGCCATCACCATCATCTGTGGCCGGGACCAGGACAAGCTCGACGAAGCCTGCAAGGAGGCCAAAGCCAAAGGCTATAACTTTGTCGCTTATCCAGCTGACATTGCGGACATGGCTGATTGCGACCGATTCATCGGGGAACTGATAGACAAGCACGGCGGCGTTGACTTCCTGATCAACAACGCAGGGCGTTCAATCCGTCGCGCCATTGAGTCCAGCTACGACCGTTTTCACGATTACGAACGCACCATGCAGCTCAATTACTTTGGCTGCCTGCGCGTGACCATGGGTCTGCTGCCCGGTATGACTGCCAAACGCAAGGGCCATGTGGTCAACATCAGCTCCATCGGGGTGCTTACCAATGCACCGCGATTTTCCGCGTATGTGGCTTCCAAGGCGGCGCTGGACGCCTGGACGCGTTGCGCCTCAAGCGAGTTTGCCGATGTGGGCATCAGCTTTACCACCATCAACATGCCGCTGGTGCGCACGCCCATGATCGCCCCGACCAACCTGTACAACAACGTGCCGACGCTGTCACCCGAAGAGGCTGCCGACATGATTGCCGACGCCTGCATCACCAAGCCTGTCCGCATCGCAACTCGACTGGGTATCACCGGCCAGGTCATGCATGCCTTGGTGCCGCGCATCGCGCAGATTGCCATGAACACCAGTTTCCGCATGTTTCCAGACTCTTCGGCAGCCAAAGGCGCCAAGCCGGGCGACAAGGTTGCCAAGCCGCAACTATCGGCTGAAGCGGTAGCGATGCAGCAGATGATGCGCGGGATTCATTTCTGACCGTTTTCCTGGCCAGATCTCAAACGGGCCGCGCTTTCCTGGCCCATTTTTTGCCGGTGGCGACCACGGGCTGAGGGATAATCTCGCCTCAGGCGCCGTTGCCACATGCGCGCCGTCACAAAAAGACTATCCCATGATTTTGGTCACTGGCGGAGCCGGCTTTATCGGAGCTAACTTCATTCTGGACTGGCTCTCGTTGCACGATGAGCCGATTCTGAATCTCGACAAGCTCACCTATGCGGGCAACCTTGATAACCTGCGCGGACTCGAGGGCGATAGCCGCTATATCTTTGCGCATGGCGATATCGCCGACAGCCAGTGGGTGGGTGGTCTGCTCGCACTGCACCGGCCGCGCGCGATCGTCCATTTTGCGGCGGAGTCGCATGTCGACCGTTCGATCGACTCGGCCGAGGATTTCGTTCAGACCAACATAGTTGGAACCTTCAGGCTGCTAGAGGTTGCGCGAGCCTATTGGTCGAGGCTTGAAGGTGAAAGCGCTGCTGCGTTTCGTTTTTTGCAGGTTTCGACGGATGAGGTCTATGGCTCGCTGGCCTCGTCTGCCGCAGCTTTTCGCGAGGTCGATCGCTATCAGCCCAACAGCCCTTATGCCGCGAGCAAGGCGGCTGCCGACCACATGGTCCGGGCTAGCCATAAGACCTGGGGGCTGCCGGTGCTCACGACTAACTCTGCCAATAACTATGGGCCTTATCAATTTCCAGAAAAACTGATTCCCCACATGATTGTCGCTGCGCTCGAAGGCCGGCCGATGCCGGTCTATGGCGATGGCCTGCAGGTGCGCGACTGGTTATACGTGAAGGATCATTGCCGGGCGATCCGCTTGGTGCTTGAAACCGGCCGTCCTGGCGAGACTTATAATGTCGGTTCCGGGGATGGGAAACCCAACCTCGATGTTGTATTGGCGATCTGCCATCTGCTCGATGAGTTGCGGCCTACTCTCGAGCTGGGCGGTTACCGCCGTCTGATTACTCGCGTTGCCGACCGTCCCGGTCACGATACCCGCTATGCGATCGATCCGGCCAAGATCACTCGCGAGCTCGGTTGGAAGGCCGAGCAGAGCTTCGAGTCTGGTCTGCGCCAGACCGTGCAGTGGTATCTCGATAATCCGGTCTGGCTTGAGGCGGTGCGTGCGCGCATCCATATCGCTTGAGTCCATGCTGAAGATACTGCTGTTCGGAAAAAACGGGCAACTGGGGGCTGAACTCTTGCGCAGTTTGGCCGTGTTTGGCGAGGTGATTGCACCCGAGCGGGGGCAATCAGGTGGCGATCTTGCTAACGCCGCCGATATCCGGGGCGCCGTGCTCAGAGTCATGCCCGATATCGTCGTTAATGCTGCAGCTTTTACCGACGTCGATGCGGCCGAGGGCCAACCCGATATTGCTCGTGCGATTAACGCTGATGCGCCGGCGTTGCTGGCTAGATCTTGTGGCGAAACCGGTGCCTGGTTTGTGCATTATTCGAGCGACTATGTTTTTGATGGTAGCGGTGGGACGCGGCCCTGGACTGAGGATGATCCCGCTCGGCCGTTGAATGCCTATGGTCTTAGCAAGCTGCTCGGCGACCAGTCGGTTATGCAAAATTGTGCTCGGCACCTGATCTTCAGAACGAGCTGGCTTTATGCTGCGCATGGGGAAAATTTTGCGAAGAAAATCCTGCGCAGATTACGCAAGGATGGTCAGCTGACAGTGGTCAATGACCAGTTCGGTGTGCCCACCGCGGCGAACTGGCTGGCTGATCTGACTGTGGTGGCATTGGCGCGCGTTCTCGCGGACGAACGATTGGCAGGGCTTTATCATGCCGCTGCCGCTGGTGAAACTTCTTGGCATGGTTATGCCTGTTTTGTCGTCGAACAAGCACAAAAGACCGGGCTGTTGGCCGGCGTACCCATCAATGCTGTCCGGCCTGTGGCGTCAACGGCCTACGAGCAGACAGCCCGGCGACCAATGAATTCGCGACTTGATACCTCAAAGCTGCGACGGACTTTCGGGCTGAACCCTCCTGATTGGCAAGTCGGCGTCGCTAATGTGGTTGAGGAGCTCGCATGAAGGTCATCCCGACTGCTCTGCCAGAAGTGCTGCTGATCCAGTCGGAAGTCCATACCGACGCGCGAGGACTGTTTTTCGAAAGTTTTAACAGGCGCGATTTTGAGCAGGTAACTGGCCTTGATGGTGGCTTTGTACAGGACAACCACTCGCGTTCGGTCCGCCACGTGCTTCGCGGCCTGCATTACCAGCTTAAGCATCCTCAAGGCAAGCTCGTGAGGGTGGTCCGTGGCAGTATTTGGGATGTGGCAGTCGATATCCGGCGGTCCTCGCCGAATTTCATGCGTTCGGTTGCGCTCGAATTGTCGGCGCGGGAGTCCAGGCAACTCTGGGTGCCACCGGGCTTTGCACACGGGTTTTTGGTGCTCAGCAAGTTTGCCGAAGTGCTGTACAAGACCACTGACTATTACGCAGTCGAACACGAACGCTGCATCCGTTGGGATGATCCGAATCTGGCGATTGCCTGGCCCTTGGCGGAGGCTAGACCTCTGCTTTCAGCCAGGGATTGTGATGGCGAGACCATGGCGGAGGCTGAGCTGCCGCCATAGCCGCCTCACGCTAGCTAGGAGTCATTCTCCCTCCATTAGCATGACGCAACGGTGAAAGCTTGCCCGTGAAATCCAAAATCAACAAATTCATTCAGCTTGATTTGTGGATTGCGGGCGAGCCACTCTTTGCACGCGCGCTGTTGGCCAAATTCCGGTAAATTTCGATAGCACCGCCAATCATCGAATAGCAGCACAGCCCCCACAGACAGTCTGTCTGTCAGGAAGTTAAGTACCGGCACTGTCGATTCGTATAGATCACAGTCAATCCACGCAGCGGCCACCTTTGAAACGGTATCGCTCGCTTGGCTGCCGGGACTTAATGATGAATCGAACCATCCCTTTATTGTGGACACCCGGCTCATATCGACACCGCGCGCGCGTAAATTACTCTCAAACTGCTCGCCACTACATGCAAACTGCCCCTTATAGAAGCCGCTCGTGTAGCTATCGTTTGCATCTATACCCTTGGGCTCGGGCAGTCCTTCAAATGAATCGAGGGCAACAAACTTCATCTCAGGGAATAGCTGTGCCATGATTTTGAAGGCATAAGAGAAAGTCTTTCCCTCGAATACACCGAACTCCAGATAATCGCCTTGAAGCTGGGTCCCCACCAAATAATCAGCGAGCTTATCGACCACATCCCAACGGTTTTTGTAGTAGCTGAGAAGACGATCCTCAAGATAGGCGATGCGGGCTTCCAGCAAGGAAGTTCTATTACTTTGCTCTTGGATGCATTTATCTATTCCGCACCATTTCGTAAAAATTGACATTTAAATTACCTTTTAACACCCCAGAATTTGACGCAAGGCGCCTACACAAATAAGAACAGGCACTTCACGCCTGAAGAACCTGTCGCCGCCATAGCTCCGTCACCATAGGCAGCCAGGGGTGCGACCAAGGTCGTCGCCCATCGATAAATTCTTGCCGGATACGGACGGCAGAAGCTGGATCAAACAGCCCCGCATCCGAGACGGACTGCCGTGACATCGTATCCGCCAACACGTCCGCTAATGGCCCCTGCAACCAGTCCGCATGCGGTAGCGAGAATCCTTTTTTTGCCCGCGCGCTAAAAAAGTCCTGGGGGAGGTACGTTTTCGCCACATCGCAGACAATGCGCTTGACCCCCGATGCAGAATAACTCGCGCTCGGATCCAAGGTGCGATTGCTGACCCGCAACTTGCTGCTCACCGGCAAGGACAAGGCAAAGTCCATCAGGCCAACATCAAGGAATGGCACCCTGACCTCAATAGAGTGCGCCATCGAACAAGCATCGATATCGCGAAGCAGCTGGTTACGTGTGTATCCATTCAGGCAGAGGACACTTGCACGGTCGAGCAATTCACCCGTCACCAACTCATCACCCGACGTCAATTCTTCTGCAAACGAGCGTTGGCTGACACTGCGACGCCGTGCAGGCGCCAAGAGATCATTGGCCGCTGCCGGACCGAAGCAATGGTACTGCCGCCCGAATGCCTCGCTAAATGCAGCGCTATCAATGACTGCAGGACGGTCATGCCTCGCTTGGCGACCGATAACTGTAAGGTGCCTGAGCAACCGGCGGGCGAAGGAAGTTCTCGAGGTCGGATGTGCATCGTCAAAACCGTTCTGGATATTGGCAAACCATGGATAACCCAGGAACAACTCATCCCCACCCGTGCCCGAAAGCGAAACGGTGACCCCTTGCGATGCTGCGTGCGACACAAAGTAACTATTGAGCCCATCGACAGAAGGTTGATCCAGACCAGAGACGAATCTTTCAAGGTGGGCAACCATATCGCCGGCGGTCACGAGCACTCGTGTGTGGTCGGTTCCCAAGTGACGAGCCATCGCTTCAGCCTCATGGCTCTCATCCGTTGCATTGGCTCCTTCCTCAAACCCAACGGAAAAGGTTTTTACGTGTCCCCCGACTTCCCTGGACATCAGAGCCACAATAAGTGAAGAATCAACGCCCCCGGACAAGAACGCACCCACAGGAACATCGGCGACCATCTGTAGCTTGACAGACTCGGTCAAAGCAGCCCGGAATTGCTCTACCTGGTCATGATAAGGAAGTTGGCGCAACCCAGCCACACGGTCAATCCCGTAAGACCAATATCTCTGCAATTTCGAGCCACTGCTATCCACCACCATAAAGTGAGCGGGAGGCAAGGCCTTGACACCTTCAACCAAAGTTCTGGGTTGATAAACCGACCCCAGACTCAGCAATTGCTGCAAGGACTCTGAGTCCACCTGTCGCGGAACCAGCCCGCTCGCCAACAATGCCTTCAACTCCGAAGCAAAAATGAAAGCCCCGTTCCCCTCGAAATACAACAGTGGCTTTACTCCAAATTGATCTCTGGCCAGAAATAGCTTCTCTTTGCCGAGCCCCCCCCGTTTGTCGTAGATTGCTAATGCAAAGATACCGCGTAAGTGCTGGAGAAATGCTTCGCCAAACTCTTCGTAAAGCTTCAGGACAACTTCGGTATCGGACTGCGTCTTGAAGTGATGCCCTTTTGATTCCAATAAAGTGCGTTCAGACCGGAAGTTATAAACCTCCCCGTTGTAAACGATGTGTATTAACCCGCTTCCAGAGGACATTGGTTGATGTCCTCCATTGCTGGTGTCAATGATCGCTAGGCGCGCTTGCGCTAAAGCAACCCTATTGTCAAGATACAAGCCCGAATCGTCTGGCCCCCGGTGGTACATAGCAGCCGCCATTTGCCGGATCAAATGAGCTTCGGGTTTAGAGAAAATACCAGCAATGCCACACATATATAGAGAAATAATCAATAAAAAATTGACTTAAGACGACGAGAAAACATCTTTAAGTAACTGCTTCTTTGTGGAGATTGATTAGCATATCCCTTTGTATTTTCCCAATTGCCGCCTTTTAAGTATGGCGAAAACTCGGTTTTCAAGGGGTCGACATCGCCAGTAAGGTACCCAGCCACCTTATTGATCTTTGCAAACATTCCATCGAAGGGAGTGCAAAAAGGAGCGTCGTTTACCTTGCGAAACACTGCATAAAACAAGATGTCATGCGAATCCCAGTTCTGAAATTCTGCTTTTGTATATTTTATTAAGGTAGATTTGTAATCTACTGTAAATGACAGATCGAGTATCTCGTAGCCGTTTGCTACCGCAAGATCAAGGAAAAATCTTGGGTGGTAATTATAAAATCCGTGATTCACGTTCCCTTGAGCAGGTAAGGCGTGAACCATCACCCCTCCACGTTTGCAGATGTCATGCAAGTTTTTAAACACAGTAAATTGATTAAAGCAATGCTCTGCCGTGCCAAGGTTTGTTACCAAGTCATACGATTCAAAGAACCCATATTCTTCTCGAATATCTTTATTTAGGTCCATTAATAATGCGTCATTGCCGCCGCTAGCATCTATGCATTTGTAATTGGCGAAACCTAACAATGCATATAATTCCTTTGCATTCACGATGTCTGCTTTGGACTTTTCGAGGATATATTTCGCTGCTATTTGACAAATGACTTCGGGTGCAACGCAAACATCTTGCGCACCGATTTCGATTACTGTGTCGCCGAGCAGAATGGAATCAGATCGCATTCGGGCAACTAGGCTTACCAATTCCGCATTAATTCCCATTCCAAGTTCCTACTGTTATCGCATTAATTACTTCTCAAGACTCGTCAATCTTGAGCCAGAAAATTTGCTACGCAAATTGACAAGACCGGGGAAAAGATCTGCTGTTGCCGCCTCGACGACAATTGAGTCACCGACAAAATGCATCATGCTGTAATGGTCGGGACTCCCCTCATCTGCTAGATTTTCAGCTATGCCCACATTGAGGAAATAGCTACCATTGTTAAATGCCGGTCGCAAAACAAAATCAAACTCTTTAACTTCGTTCGCCTGGATCTGCTCGTCGATCCGCGCGGCAGATGTTGAAAAACCATATATCTGAACACCTGTATGTGTACGGAGATCGTACCCAACAGACAGTGATTTAATTGGTTTGTGAGCTTTGACCCGGATCCGAATCAGATACTCGCCTCCATCTTTTAGTCGGCGAGTTGGTGCGCCATTTATGGAGTCAAAAATTTCGGCCCCTACAATTTCGGCCTTTCGATTCACATCCGAAGTGAATTCTCCAATTTCCAGTGCGGGTGCCACCATGCTGTTTAAAGTGGCCATTTCCTCATGAACCTTCTGCTCGTAGAGATAGCCTACAGTGCGCGGGTCGCCCACTGCGGCAACGCCTCCGCGCTCAAGTAATATTGCCTTATCACAGAGGTCATAGATCTGTTGCAAGCTGTGGGTCACAAATAATACAGTGGCACCACTCTTCGCAATCTCGCGCATCCTGGCGTAGCTCTTGGCGTTGAACATCATATCGCCAGTAGAGAGTGCTTCATCGACAATCAGGATATCGGGGTCTACGCTGACGGCGACACTAAACGCGAGTCTTGCCACCATACCACTTGAATACTCTTTGCAGGGTGAATCGATGAATTCCTTTAGGCCGCTAAAGGCGATAATGTTTTCCGCCTTGCGCTCGATTTCCTCATGCGTCATCCCCAAGCACAGGCCACCCAGCAGAATATTCTCTCGCCCCGTCAGATCCATATTGAAACCTGTGCCGAGTACCATAATTGCCGACACACGGCCTTTCACCTCAATGCTCCCAGCGGTCTTGTCCAAAGTACCTGCGATAATTCTGAGCAGCGTTGTCTTGCCTGCACCATTTCGCCCGATTATGCCGACCACTTCTCCGCGATTGACTTCAAAGTTCACGTCTTTTACCGCCCAGTGTTCACGGTGCCGCGACTTTCTGGTCAGAAGCTCCCATAGCACATCGGATGGCCTCGAGTACATCCGATACATCTTGCCTAACCCACTGACCCGGATGGCCGCCTCTTTAGCATCACTCACAGGTAGCTCCCAAAATGTGGTTTAAGGCGTGCAAAAATCATCGCTCCAACCCATGCCGCGATTGCGCCAGTCAGTAGCGCCACCAGCCAAACGGTCCAGCTGCGAATGCCGCCGTAATAGGCCGCATCGTGAAAATTTTCCACGAACATAGTGACGGGATTCAAATAAACTAAAAACCTCAGGCGCGCCGGCACCCAGTCCATGAAATAAAATATTGGTGCCACATAGATGCCGATCAGGGTATACATCTGAACGATTTCTCTGATGTCTCGTAGGAAAACGCCTATCGCAGAAATCGCAAAAGATGCACCGAGCAGGAACAAGTAAAGTGGCACGGCCGCCAACGGATAAAGCAGCAGGGCAGGGCTGGCCCGGTCGACCACAAGCCCGTATATCGCCAAGCCGGCGAAGCCGATCAGAAAGGTCGGTAAGGTGGCCAGGACCATTTTCACGGGGAGGATCTCGACCGGGAACACCACTTGTTTTACCAGGGAGGCCTGGCTGGAGATGATCGCCGAACTGCGACCCAGGACGTCAGCCACCACCAGCCACGGCACGATACCGGAAATCATGTAAAGCGTGTGATCGCCAGGAACATCAAGTCCACCATCCACCTTCATGCGGAACACCACTGCGAACATGAAAATGAAGACCGTGATCGTCATCACAGGGTGCACAACTGCCCAGACTGTTCCCAGCACCTGACCGGAATATCGGTCAGAGATATCACGCTTGGCCATTTCAAGAAGAAGCCGCCGGTGCTTGACAAGGCTCCCGAACAGGAAGCGCGTTGCAGCGATTGTTGACATTAATTGACCTTCATGTTGTTGCCTTTGCGTGACAAACGCGCCACTTCTTCGTAATAAACCAGCGCGCGCTCCTTGACCCGTTGGCGATCCGCCATCTCGCGGATTCTGACCACATTGTTTGCGGCCATACTGTCCACCAGATCATCGTCAGACATTAATCGCACCAGTGCTTCAGCGATTTCATCGGGATAGAGATTCCTCGCGAAGAGAACGTTTTTCTCGTTTTTCACAACGGGGACTATTGTGTCAAGGGGCGAAACCAGCGGGGCCGCGCCAAGCGCCATAGCCTCCATCATGGTATTGGGGATGCCATCGCTGAGAGAGGGCGCGATCATTACCCGTGCATTGGCGATTCGGGCCAAGGTCTCCTCCCTGCTCAGGCGTCCATAAGTCGGGCAAGATGCCTTGATGTGCTCCGGAAAGAGTTTCTCGTACCAGATTTGCACGTCCGATTGCACCATCCATATCATCTCGATCCTGCATGGCTGGATACGGTCCCATACTTTCAGGATTGCCTCGAAGACAGGCATGGCTTTTGAGGTGTAAAGTTCATAGGCCTTAGGCCAGACGATGACCCGCTCTCGCTTGGAGGGCGGTAGCAGCCACATCGACCTCAGCCCATCCACATCCATGCCGCCCGCACCCGAAACCACCCCCATGCCCGGATTGGCAATCTTTCCTTGTGTCAGTCCCGCACTTAAGGCGTAATCGTAATTCGGCTGGTTATCAGCGATAAAGTGGTCGCAGGTTTGAAACACTTCGCAAATGCGTGGCGCGAACTCCGGAGAATACCTCTGCAGGGCGATATCGGGGCCCCCCCGCGCCTGCGCGACCCATCGGCCAACGCCCTCAAGGCCATATTGCTTCCGGGTGCGCAAATAAAAGTAGCTGGCCGAATCGAAGCCCAGAGTGTGTATTACATCGGGCTTCCACTCCCTGATCGCATTGGCCAGTGCCTCTTCGATCGTGATCGGATTATCTCCGTGGCCAAATCTTTCAGCCAAGCCGACGCCGGACTCGATCAAGCGCCGCATGAGCGAACTCGCCCCCAGTTGCCCCTTATCAAGCGCGGCCTTTGCCTTGGAGGCTAGCCCCAATGGCGAAGACTCGGATGGAGGAAACACTGTCTTGCGAGTCGCGTCATCGAACCTCGGCGCTCCTGAGCGGGTAATGTAGGTCTTGATGGGCCAGTCTCCGGGCGGTTCAGCCGAAGGCAGCGCGAACAACCTTGCATTGATTTCGCATCCATCAAGCAGCCCGATCCAGGAATGCGTGTGAGAGCTCTCAGGAAAACCGATAAAAAGAACCTTGGGCCGACCAGGATACGGGTCGGTTTCAAATACTTCGTTCATTGTTCTTTGCGGTCGCCTGTCGATTCGTTACGCTGCTCAACAAGACTCTCTATTCTGTTAATTTTTTTTGTCAAAATTGCAATTGCGACTGTCAATTGGTTTTCTGCATCCTCTCTGCGACGACGCTCTTTTTCCAATTCTGCGTTCGATATGCTCATTGATTTTTGAAGCGCATGCAACATGCTGTCAAACTTCTGCTTCTCATTGTATGAAATCGCTTGCGCAATCGCCTGGACTTTGGCCGTGTTTATATCCGAAGCTACCACAGATTTATTGAGCGTCTTGAGATCGTCATTGAGAGTCTTTAGATCAGCTTCAATTGAAGGGAGCCGAAGGTACGCCCTTGCAGCGCCTATAATTTTTGGCAAAATTGACATCACCCACACACCGATGTTGCCGCCACAAAGATCGTATGACTCGGGACCCCGTACAACCTTCGAATGCCTGCCTCTTTCATTTCTTTGGCGGCAAAGCCTGAACGCTCTCCGACCGTAATCATTCCGAGACGCCTTGCCAACGGATCAAAGATCTGCGTCGGCCAGATTGGCTCATCCCACATCACAGGCAAGTAGGCATCCCACAGATAATCAGGAAGAGGCTCATGTTGAATACTGCTCATCTTCAATTTAAGCCGCTTAAAGAGAGCTTCAAAAGTCGCTTCCGTCCAGCGCGTGACATGGTGCGGAGGGAGCTCGGTCAAGGCATCAGGAAAGTTTTTTATTGGACCGCCCGCATCGGGCGTCGTAACAATCAACAGCCCCCCCGGGCGTAACAACCCGAGAAAAGTCTGCAACATATCGATCGGATCGTTCGCATGCTCCAGCACCTGCAGCATGCAGATGGCATCGAAAGGGGGCACCTCGCCCGACTGCGTTTTTGCCTTTATCTGGTTCAAATCGCCAGACAATACGCTCAAACCGCGGGCTGGCAGACTAGCCAGAAGCTCTGCATTCAGGTCGTACCCGAAAAGCTGGGCATCTGGCATTTGCCGCCGAAGATAGTCAAGGAAAATGCCCGAACCACACCCAACGTCAAGGATGCGATTCGCTCCAGCAATTTGCAGCTGACTTAAGGCGGCGCCAAACTCCCATTTTTCTTCGTTGTAGTAATCTACCGCCGATATGAATTCATAAAATCCCGCATTGCCGGATACAACCGGCTCAAAACGGCCAAAACCACACTCGACACATTCTTTTAGCGTCAGGGGTTTATATTCATGTTGTGAATAAGCATTCCAGACTTCCTTCGGGAACGGGCGGCCGACAACCCCCTCCCAGCGGCGAAGAGTGTCAATTATGTTGACCGACGCTCCTGAAGTCGAGAAGGCGGATTTGTCGCAAATAGGACATCTTTCCAAAACCGCCACCTTATTCTGCGGCAGAAGGCTTAACACGCATCCAGAAAGCAGTCGGCTCCGATTGCGGATAGTCGCGGCGCATTCTCTCGAATTCAGGGAAAACGGCAAGAACCCGATCCGGGTAATTAAGCATCATGTAATTCCCCGGCCAGACAACCTCAAAGCGGTCATTAAAGGTGAGGAACGCCTGAAGCAGATATTGCTCGGTCCAGTAGAGATGGTTGTCGAAATAGACTTTCGGGTAAGGGCGCGGAAGACTGATGTCGTGAACATGGATCAGCACTCCCGGCTTCAAGCGCGGAAGGATCTCCAGAAACTCATAATGCACGTCGTTTCCACTGCGGATGACATGGCTTGAGTCAATGAACACCATATCGCCGGCTTCAAGCTGTTCAAAATAGGAAACAGGGACATCCTGAACCCGTTCTACGACCAGCGAGTCCAAACCGGCATAGCCATCTTTGAATATGGCCCAAGGATAGGGGTCGATAGAAGTCAAATGTGGCCGTCGCCCTGTTTCTTTTTCGTTGGTATCAGCGGCGGCAATCGCCAGCAATGTGGAATTGCCGTTGCCTATTTCTACAATCTTGCGCGGCTTGAAGTGCCGTATCAGGCAGTAATACACATGCGCATCGACCGCCATATATCCGCCGTTGATCAGGTAAAAGCCTGGCGTTTGAGGTGGCCCCTCAATCGGGAATCTCTCACGGAACTCCGGCAAATATTTGGGGCAAATTTGCTCCATCACCTCGAGACCCATGGCATCGTTGATGTTCACACCTACCATTTTCGAAGGTTGATCCCAGAACTGCTCCAAACGATCAGTGTCATCGGGAACCGGAAGGTAAAAGTGTTTTCTCAGAAGATGGAAGCCATGGCGATAAAACACATCATGGCAAGGATGCCCTGGCTCGCTCTCAATTCTGCGGGCCAACTCCTCGGCCAGACTCTCGGTAGAGCACCTCGACAATTTGGGTGCGGCAAAAAATCGTGAAAGAAGATTCGCCAATTTGGTGCGATAGAACTTGAACCTCATTGAATTGAACATCATTAAATTAATAAATAGGCTTTCATTATCGCTTTCTATAAGGCACTGAGTCGATCAGTGCCTCCCATTGGGGTACGATTTTCTTGACATCAAAGTCTTCTGCTCTCCGATAGCCACGTTTCACCAGCCTCTCTTTGAGAGAGTCGTCGTCCATCAACCGCTCCACAGCGGCTGCCAGCGCCTCGCAATCGCCATTGGGCACCAATAGTCCATACTCGCCATTGGCCAAGACCTCGCCCGGCCCAGTAGGGCAGTCCGCAGATATCACGGCCGTGCCGCAGACCATGGCCTCGACGAGCACCAAAGCAAATGCCTCAAAGCGAGAAGTAAGAAGCAAGGCATCCGCTGCCGACATCCATGGGAAGGGGTTTTGCTGTTCCCCCGCCAGAAAAACCCGGGATTGCAGACTATGCTCCTGAATTTGCCGCTCAATCCACTCGCGATCGCCCCCCCCGCCGACAATCGCAAGAGAAAAGTCTCGTCCGCGCTGCTTGAGCCGAGAACAGACTTGCAATAGCAATTCATGATTTTTTTCGTCATCCAGGCGGCCGACATGCACCATCCGGAACGTCTTCGCTGCGCTTTTCCACTCAGATACCTCGTCAACTAGGCGCCAAGACTGGCGACGGATCTGCACGCAATCAACTGGATTCCATAGCACTTTTATCTTTTCCAGAGAAACGCCAAAGTTCTCATGCAAATCCCCCCCCCCTCCAGCGCTGGGAAAAACTACGGCTGCTGCGCCGTTGCATGCTGAACTCAACACCCATTTTTCAGCAAGATACCGATCATTTTCAGGGTATAGCCTGGGAAGGATTTTGCTTTCAACCGTATGCAGAGATGCGATGTAGGGTTGCCCAATTGAGGCTTGTGCCAGCCAGGCAGCTACAGTTGCCTCTTCCATCACTGCTATCAACGCAACATCATTGCCAAAGCGCTGCATTACCCTCGACAGGCCATTAGCTTGGGGACCGTGATGATACATTGCACCCACAAAATCCACGCCAGGTGCCGAGCTTGATACTGGCGTACTCTCCTTCTTAATTGAAGGGGTGCCCTTTTGACCGTCTCTGATGGACGATAACAAAGCCCTGAACTTAACGATTCGTCGCCCAACTCCGATCCGCTCTCGTAACTCCGCACTCAAAAGACGGCGGTAAAGAGCTCGCCCCTTCCTTACCGCTCTTCTAATTACGGAGATCTTTTCAGCACCGCCATTGAGGTCAGATGAACAGGTCTCGCCAACTGCCTCGTACAAATATTTTTGTATGTTTATGGTCTCTACATCGGCAGGAAAGCCCAGCCCTTTTCCGTGTTCATCGAACATGGTCAACACAACAGGCCGATAGCGTTGCCTGTTCAAATTGCGCACGATCTCATAAACGACCCGCTCCGCACCTCCACCCCACAGAACTCGTTCCAGAAAGAGGACGGGACGAATTGTTGTGTCCGCATCGGTAGGATGAAACATGAGTATTTTCTGAAGATTGGCCTCGGTTGAGACGCCATCATCCCAATGGATCAGCTGTCCGGCTCCAGCCCAAACAGGAATTTCCTTATCCGGCAACGATATCCCCAACTCAAATTCGCCTAGCCATGGAAGCGAGTTGTGATCGAGGGATGCAATACGAACTATCGTTATGCGAACATGCCATTCATATAAAGCTGCCTCAGCTGCATGATTCGAACTCAAGATCATCGGGCGATAACCAAGGTCCGCCAGCCGCTGCAAGGCTTCCCTGAAGGCCGGATGCCTTTCTGCTTGCCCGCAATTTAAAAAAACTATGCGCGCGCTCCCTGCCTCGAGCGGTAACGCCAAGGGCACCTCAATATTCATGAAGCGCTTCATATAGTCACGAACAGGTTGCAGCGACGGGTCTTTGCTAACTTGTCGTGATCGGTATAACCGCGATGCGAGCTCTGCGGGTTCTATCTGTGAGTAGCAAAAACTCGCCGCCCCCCCCGCAAGCGACAAAGCTAGCTGGCGCCACATCCATGACCATTCGTCGTCATCGCTGTCTCGAAGTGCCATTTGCTCTATGCGAGAACACACTTGCTTCCTCTGGTCATGCTCCCGGTCTTCGCAAGAGAACACCCATTCCAAAACCCTGAGAACCAAGGCAGGATGCGCCCCCAAACAATAAATAAATGAAGAGCGATCGCAGGCAACATCCAGCGCGCCAGTTATTGCCGATGAGGCAGATGCACCGTCACTCAAGTCGGCCCATGGCACCAACTCAGGGAAAGAGTGCTCGTTAATGAACCTTATGGCCGCCTTTGCGGTATCAAAATAGCAGGCAGCGGGGAATGTTTCAGAACCCTGTGCAGCATGATTTCTGCTGATTACTGTCCACTCTGGGATGAATACCCCCTGGTTTTTGGAGAGCAGCCGCAACCACTGGTCATAGTCCTGAGCGTAATATAGCTCCTCATTAAAGAAACCGACTTGCTCCCACGCCGCGCGTCTCACGCAGATGGAAATACCACTGATGTAATTCCTATGAAATAGTCCAAGTATCTGGTGAGCAGAATCTGGCAGCGGCCCCCATAGCCGTCGGCGCTCCTTCTTCCCGGTGGCCTCCGTCAGCAAGGTGAAGTATGAGAAGAAGAAATTGCCACCCGGAACCGTCTCGATCCAACGGCGGTTGATGGCAAGCTTTTCAGGCTCGAACATGTCATCCGAACTCAGCCAGTGGATCCATTCCCCACGCGCCTTCATCAGCCCCGCATTCAAGGCAGATGCAACTCCGCCATTCTCCTTGTGAACAGTGCGAATCCGGGAGTCCCGTGCAGCATAGGCGTCAATTACCGAAGCCGTATCATCGGTCGACCCATCGTTTACTACGATTGCCTCCCAGGAGGTATCTGTTTGTGCCAACAAACTTTCAAGCGCATGGCCCAAATATTGGGCCTGATTGAATGTAGGTACGACAATTGTGGCGAACGGACTCATATGATAGAAATCAGAGCTAATGTTGCGCTAATGAGATTCCGATAGGGTTGCAAGTTGTTCACGTGGACTGCCTTCTATTGAGAGAAACCCACAAGCCCGAGCCAATGAAAAGAATCAAGGTAAGCACCTGCATTGTGGTTCCGTAAGCAACGCTGGCGGAGTCATCGACCCCATAGGATCTAAGCGCAAACAGCGTCGCAATTTGATATACGCCAACATAACCTGGCGATGAGGGCAAGGAAGCGGCCGCCGCTATATATACCAACACCACCACGCCAGCCATTAAAGGAAGCGCCCATCCGAATGCCTGGATGAGGAACCAGCAAGACAGGACATCGAGCAGGCTCACTAGCCCTTGTATGAAAAGGGCCAGAATGAGCCGACGCGGCGAGCGCAATACTTGTAACCCAGACAACGCTTGTTCGTACCATTGTTTTAGTCGGGCGCCCCATTTTCCTGCAAGTCCGAGGCGCTCAAATAGCGACCGAAGTCGATGCCCGCTCACCACGAAAACTGCCGCGCCCACCGCCGCAACTAGGAAGAGGAATGCCACCCCGAGCAGGCCTTGTCGAGCTTCCAGCCCGACCCTCCAGCAGAGCAGCAGGATCAACAGCAAGCCGCATAATCCCAGCCCCTCAAGAATGCGGTCGATCACGCCGCTGCTGATGGCCAGCCCTCCTCCCATGCCGGTAAGTTGCTGCAGCCGCAGCATGCGCATCACATCACCTGCTCGCGCAGGGTAGATCGCCGCACCTAAATATCCGATGCATGTTGCCTCCCAAACCTTGGGCTGATCTTTCGCGGGCAGGCCGGTCAGCATGTGCCAGCGAATGCTGCGCAAACGCATGGACAGAAAAAGTGATACTGCGCTCAAAGCAACCCATATGGGTTTCACGGAAGTAACCGCTTCCAAGAAGGAGTCCCATTTCACCAGCGAGAAAGACCAGACTAGGAAAATGAACCCAAGGACAAGTCCAAGAATGCGCATTGATTGTTTCACATCAGCACATTTTCTCTATTGGACAGGAACGACATCCCAGGCGCCTGACGAAACCTCTTTCGTGGCAAGCCTTACTTTTGTGGGAGGATTTACATACCTTAGGCGATAGGCCCCGCCATATCCGCTTTGGGGATAGATCATTTCGATATGCACCCAATCGGGAGCATTTTTCAAGGCCGGAAAGGTTGGGTATGTTTGATCCATAAACAGGTACGAAAATCCATGTTCGTACACTTGCAGCCAGAATTTCCCCGGGTTTTCGGCATCGAATGAGATTTCACCGTCAGTTTTTCCATTTACACACTGAATCAAGTCCGGGCGCAACCAAAACCTGTAAAAGGATCCGAGGTAGATTCGCGCACCTGGTTCTGCGCTCTGATTAATCGCCTCATATACGTTTCGGGAAAGCACTTCATCGATGTGAAGATTCTTTTCCGACTGATCGCCCAGCAGATATTCATATGCGGCAGCCACGCGGAAGATCTCCTTATCCCAACTTTTGCCAAAGATCAAAATGCAAGCGAAAGCCGCCAATACGACACCATAGTTGAGCCATCGGTCTGCATATGAGACTCGCTCCATTGCCCAGGCAACCGGAATGATAAGGAGCAGCAAGGTCGCAAGAAAGTAACGGGGCATCGGTACCGATGGAAACAAAATGATCCAGGCCAGCAAACCCGTCGCAGCTGCCACAATAATGGCTATTACTGGCGCGTTCCAGCGCCTGTCTTTCCAGAGCACCCATATCAGCACTGGAAGAAAGGCTAGCACCAGCGGAGACAAATTCCCGTACTGTCCCCAAAAGCTGCCGAAAAATGGCCAAAGAGGATATGTGAGAATAATACGGCGCGTCGTCTCATCGCTGAAATAGTGGTGAGATCCATATGTATCGACCAACGTATTTAGCAGGATATAGTTTTTCAGCAGGTGAGGCACCAACGGGATTAGCAGGGCGCCAGTAAAGATCAGCGCATCCCCTGAACATTCTTTCAGCAGCTTTTGCGCTGCGCCGGCCATGCGACGATTCGGCCAGTAAGAATGGATATCCCTCCAGAACAGCAGTACAAATATGGTCGGCAAGAACGCTACGATGTAACTCAGTTTCGCAACCAGTGCGAATCCTGTAAACACCCCGGCCAGTAGTACGGCGCTTT
Source organism: Polaromonas aquatica (assembly GCF_042659145.1). Taxonomy (NCBI): domain Bacteria; kingdom Pseudomonadati; phylum Pseudomonadota; class Betaproteobacteria; order Burkholderiales; family Comamonadaceae; genus Polaromonas; species Polaromonas aquatica. The sequence goes on from NZ_JBHSRS010000082.1 coordinate 120,038, forward strand.
TTCGGCTTGCCACCCCATCGAGGCGTTCAAGTGCGAACAATACTCCCGCCAACGCAAAAACGACAGCAAACAAATCCGTCTTGCCCTGCCCCCAGAAGTAGGCGACCGCAGAGGACGTCAGCAGCATAATCACACTTAACAACTGCCCACGTCTTCCAAGCCCCGCCTTTCGTGCGATAGCCGCCAATAAAACAGCCCCGGCAAGACCGCTTACCCATGAAAACAAGCGCGGAGAAGCACCCGGCATATCCAAAAGAAAAAGGGCCGCCAATTGCATCTCTGCCAACAACCCGACGCTGCTAAAGCCCTCATAGCCCGGCAAGGGCAGCAAGCGGTGTGATGTCGCGATTACCTTGGGCAAGGCCAGATAAAACGCTCGCGCATCTCCATCGATCCTGCCTGCGACAGCTGTTGCACCAGACAGCAAGAGGAGGGTCGCAAAGAAGGTTAACAACTGCCATATGAACGGTGCCTTATAGTAGGCGAGCAAATGCTTCCGCATTGCGACAGATATTGCCTGCGAGGACAGTCCCACCTTCCAAGCCCCCAATAAAGCAAGAGGCATTATCACGACCAGCAACGCCGGCTTCGTGAACCAGCCCATCAGCGCGGGGAGCAAGAAAAGACTTCCCAAAACTCCTTGGCCTAGGACAAAAGCAACGGCATATTCAATTAGGTTATTTTCTCTAGGGCGCGTGGAGAGAAAACTCAAGATCAATAATCCCGCACCAACACATGAAATAGAGAGGAGCGCGAGGGGGAAAAAGATAGAGAAGAAATGCGGCATTGGCGCTGTTGGATTATTGAAGATAACCTGCCGAAAGATGGGAGAGGAAAAACTCAATCAGTTCACCGGGAAAGCCTTTTGACCGAATTTGCCCCCTAAAGGCTGCGAACACATAAAGGACGGCAATGGCCCAGCCAATCAAAACAATGCGCTCAAACAGGTTGATTTTCATCGTTAAGCCCCCTCTCTTCTGTTCTGACTTCCTGATTCGACATGTTCTCGCAACAGTGCCACTTCTTGTGTCAACAGTTTGATCTGGTGCGTATGGGTCGAGATGCGCGCAAGGCTGTCAAGCATCAGGAAGGCGACGAGGGCGAAGAAGACCACTGCCAACACCATCAGCAACTCCCGATCACCCATGGTTGAAGTAATGCCAAATAACGGCAGCCACTGCCACAACAACACAGCCAGAAAAGCTGCGCCTTCCGCCAATATCCAGCGTACCGTGACATGGGCGTTGAGGCGTCCTGAGCGCATCAGCCACAGCGTGTAGATGAAGAGCAGGGCAAGAACCGTCAAGCAAATACCTTGTACGGTAAGGGATGATGACATCATGAACGGTTTCTCCTTGGCTTCTTATAGAGGATGCCCATAAATCCGACGATCACCCGTAGCGGGTAGAGCATAGCCTTGAAGAAGGTGAACAGCGACTGGCCTCCCACGCGGCAACGCATCCTGACGGGGCGCTCAAGCACGCGAAAGCCCGCCTGGTGGAGCATCAGCAAGGCTTCGGCTTCCGGATGATCGACCGGGTATTCCGTGGCAAAGAAGCTGAAGGCGGAACGATTAAGTGCACGATACCCTGAGGTTGTGTCGTTGATGCGTAAGCCCGTCGCCAGATAAAGGATGCCTGTGGAAAAGTACATGCCCATGCGTCGAGCAAATGGGGTCTGATAGCCGGTGTCTGGTGCTTCCGGCAGGTAGCGTGAACCGATGACGCAGTCCGCCGCGCCTGCAACTATGGGGGCTAGGACGGTCTGAAGTTGCCCGGGGTCATGTTGACCATCACCATCCATCTGCACCACCACGTTGTAATCGTTGCGCAGAGCATAGGCAAAACCTGTCTGTATCCCCCCACCGATGCCAAGATTAACCGATAAGGACAGCACGGGAAATCCAGCAGCCTTCGCCACGCGCTCCGTTGCGTCGGTTGACGCATCATTGATGACCACGGCATCGCAACCCGTTTTGCGCACCTCTTCCAGAAGTGCTGGTAGGCTTTCTTCTTCGTTATGGGCAGGGATGAGGATCAGGGTTTTCATACTAATTGGTTTTGTTTTTTTATGAGGTGTGGATACAACTTCGCACTGATTTTTCACCAGAAAAAACTCTTTCTCGCCCATCCGATCTCAGATCGGCACGATGCCCGGAGTTTCTACTTATCGCACAGTTCAGATTGGCAGAGCCACTTCTTTGCCGGGAAATATGAATTACTCGACTTTGCGAAATACTATGCGCATGGCATCGTGCAAGCTAACGGGGAGCCCTAAATTCTTAAGCAGCCTGGGTAAAGAAATCTTGGCATGAATGCCTAACATCGTGCAAGCTTGTTGCAATATAAGTTCAAGTGGGACAATTTTCCAAGGATGACTACATGAAACGACTTCAAGGCCGAAACGCTGTCCCAATTTAGCCAAGCTGCTTGGTGTGAAATACCAAAGATGCAGTGGTGGCGCCATTAAGCGCCATCTTTGCCCTGTGATCCGCGCAACTAAAGAAGCCCAATCGCCCGTGGTAATGGTAAAACTCCCCCCCGGCCGCAAGTGATCAGAGATCATCCCGACAGTTTCGGCAACATTATCGATATGCTCTATTACATCGAGCATGACTGCGACATCTAATGTGCCGATTTTTTCTAGATCATTCTTGGCCAATACTCCATGTTTGACCTTGGTTAAACCATTGGCTTGGCAATAAGCTGCCGCCTCTTCAACAAGTTCAACACCGTGAATATGGTAATGTTGTTTGGCCTGTTGCAGGAATAAACCGTAAGCGCAACCTACCTCAAGTAAATTACCTTGAGTTGGCCCTATAGAACGAATGAACTCGACCGTTTTAGAAAATTCCCTACTCAATATTTCCTTACTGCCAATGTAATCTACGTATGAATGCTCGTATTTTCCGGTGAAGTAACCGTTATTGTAGTAACGATAAGGGTCAAAGCCTTCAACATCAGCACGGCCAACACCGCATTCTTCACATTTGCAAATTGGATACCCTTGAACAACATAAACCACTTTATGGTGGCGGATCTCATTGCAAATTTGACAGTGGAAGCTCTTGCTCGTTATCGTCATTCTTGTTCCTTTGATGTGTGCTATCAAATTTAAATAACCATCCCCCAGAAAAATTGGAGGAGCCCAATATCGTGGACCGTTCAAAATAGCTAAGCGCTAAGCCGGGTCGCTAACGCACCCTCAACTTTTGCGCCAACGAAACGATGGGCGTCTATTTTCATGGTCCAAGCTGCTTCGGGTGCTCATTTTCTCTCCTAGTTGCGGATGTAGTTCCAAATCCCATCCTCATCTCGATCTGCGGTTGAGACAACGTACCCTCATGCCCAAAAGCTTTTTCCCTTGATGTAGCGCGCATAAGCTCAGATTTGCAGAAACGGGACTAGGTTCATCAATTGAGCCATTTGTATGCCAGCGTCAAAGAAACGACCGTGCGCTCCACCACAACTGTCGCATCCACTCCGTGATCTGATTGAGATGCACTTCGCACTGCTTGCGCATATCCGGGTTTTGTCCTCGCGCAGGGCGTCAACGACAATACGTACATCGTGCTGACTTCTTTGGCATCGAAACTTCTTCTCGCCAGTCCGTCCTCGAGCCGGGGGTTATTTTTTGGGCTTATATTTTGAATGCTTGTACTCTAACTTTTCACCATTAATCTCTGCTTTTAAGAAGCCAAGCCTCTCAAACAAATTCTGGCTAGCCGTATTGTTCTTTTTTACTTCCGCGATTAGGAGAGCCTCCGGAAGTTTGGAGTAAAAAAATGAAATCGCATGAGTAAGTAAATTGCCCCCAAGCCCTTGGCTGCGTGATTCAGGCGCAATAATAATATTCACTTTCCATATATGTATGTCTTCAGCGCATACATCAAAGCGGACCATCCCTATTTTTTTTTCTTCAAAATTTCCTATGAGTAGAATTTTTGCCTGGTCATTAACTGCAGCGGTAAACCACTCTATGTGGTTTGCTGGATCAATGGGGTCAGTTTTCCAAGACATTGCTCTAGTTTGAGCGTCATTTCTCCATCTCAAGACGTCAATGGCATCATCGAGATTTGCTCGTCGAATAATCAACACGATATTTGTTAGGCGATGAAATACATGAACTTTTGGTTACAAATTAGCGGCTGTAGGCACCCAAAACTTTTTTAACTGCAGTCACTACATCACTAACATCTGAGTCGGTCATGCTTGGGTATATAGGTAGGCTGATCACTCGTTCGTACTCCCCCTCCGCCACTGGCCATTGCCCGCGCTTGTATCCCAGATTGGCGTAGTGGGTCATCCACGGAATGGGGATGTAGTGGACATTGACGCCAATATTTTCGGCACGCAACGCGGCAAACACCTGCGAACGGCTAGTCGTAATTGCTTCCAGATTGAGGCGGACAACATAGAGATGCCAGGCTGAAAAACCGTTGGCGCGTTGTTCGGGCAACTGAAGCATGGGCAAGCCGTACAACGCCTCGTGATAAGTGGCCACGATGGATCTTCTGCGCTCCAACCAACGGTCTGATTTGACAAGTTGGCTGACACCCAAGGCGCAGTTGATGTCTGGAAGCCGGTAGTTAAAACCGAGATCGACGATATCGTATTCCCAGGAGTTGGTTTTGTGTCGGGCGTGCAAATCCACGTCTATCCCGTGATGGCGGAAAGACCGCACTCGTTTGGCGATGTCTGCATCATCTGTAAGTACCATGCCGCCCTCTCCTGTGGTGACATGCTTGACGGGGTGAAAGCTCAGTGCGGTAATCTCCTGAAGGGTGCCGACTTTCCGGCCTTTGTATGTGGCGCCCAGTGAGTGGGCCGCATCCGCGATGATGATCAAGCCGTGCTCATCGGCAATGGCGCGCAACGCATCATGATCGCAAGGGTGCCCTGCGAAATCCACTGCTAGGATGCCCTTGGTGCGAGAAGTCAGTTTCCGCTTTACATCTTCCGGGTCGAGATTTAAAGTGTCTGGCGAGATGTCGGCAAATACTGGGGTGGCACCCACGTAGAGCACACAATTGGCACTAGCTACAAAAGAGATTGCGGGCACGATCACCTCGTCTCCTGGGCCGATCCCCGCTGCCCATACGGCGGCATGCAAGGCTGCCGTGCCGGTATTCACGGCAACACACTCGGCCGCCCCAGTGTAACGAGCAACGGCCTCCTCGAATTCTTTTACTTTAGGACCCGTTGTCAGCCAATTACTTTTTAGCACCTCGCCCACGACGCGGCGATCATCGTCATCAATGCTTTGCCGAGCATAGGGAAGCATGGCTGTTCGTACCGGATTTCCACCATCAATAGCCAGCTTAGTCATGTAACTTATTCCTTGACAAAAGGTTCAATTTTTTGGACTCGTGATATGCAACGTACCAATCAACAAATTTCCCCACTCCAACATGTAGCGGAGTGGAAGGGGTAAACCCAATCGCTTCGCGTAGTTCACTGGTTTCTGCGTAAGTAGCAACTACATCACCGGGTTGCATAGGGAGCATGTTTTTGACAGCCTTCCGGCCCAGCGCGTTTTCAATAGTCTCGATAAATGTCATCAACTCGACCGGTTGATGATTGCCGATGTTATAAACCCGATAAGGCGCATAGCTGGTGCTTGGGTCAGGGGCTGCCGTATCAAAGCTCGCATTCGGGCGGGCTGGGCGGTCTAACACTCTTACTACGCCTTCCACAATATCGCCTATGTAGGTAAAGTCCCGCTGCATTTTTCCGTGGTTGAATACATCGATTGAACGTCCTTCCAGAATGGCGCTCGCGAACAGATAGGGCGACATATCAGGACGCCCCCAAGGACCATACACGGTAAAGAATCGCAAACAAGTCACGGGCAGGCTATAAAGATGGCTGTAGGAATGCGCAATCAATTCGCCCGCTTTTTTGGTTGCTGCATACAGGCTGACGGGATGGTCCACATTCTGGCTAACAGAAAAGGGAATGGCAGTATTCGCGCCGTACACACTGGAACTGCTGGCAAAGACCAGATGCTTAATCTGGTGATGGCGGCATTCTTCCAGAATATTGGTGAAACCCACCAAGTTGCTCTGTATATAAGCAAGTGGATTCTTGAGCGAATAACGTACCCCTGCCTGGGCTGCCAGATGAATGACCCCCTCGATATTTTCTCGCTCAAATATCGCGGCCACGCTCGCTTGATCGGTTATGTCTAGCTTATCAAATGAAAATTTTCCAAACTGACGAAGCTGTGCCAAACGGTCCTCTTTAAGACGAACATCGTAGTAATCGTTGAGATTATCTAGTCCAATCACATCATCGCCACGGGTGAGCAATCGGAGGCAGGTATGCATGCCGATGAAGCCTGCACAGCCAGTAACCAAAACCTTCATGCAGACCGCCCAATAGGAAAATATTCGATTCCCTCGGCTCGCAAATCTCTTGGCTCGTACAGGTTGCGGCCATCAAAGATAATCGGGGCTTTGAGTTTAGATTTCATGGCTGCAAAATCCGGAGAACGGAACGCCTTCCATTCGGTGACGATCACCAGCGCATCTGCGTCTTCCAGTGCAGCCATCGACGAATCAGCCACCATCAGTCGCGGATCATTGCCAAAAATGCGTCGAGCTTCATGCATCGCTGCTGGATCATAAGCCGTCACTGTGGCGCCGCGCTCCCAAAGATCCTTGATCAGCACACGACTGGGCGCATCCCGCATGTCATCGGTATTGGGCTTGAACGCCAGCCCCCACAGGGCGAAGTGTCTGCCCGTAAGATCATTGCCAAATCTTGCGGCAATCTTCGCGATCAGTACCTTTTTCTGACTTTCATTGGCTGCCTCTACGGCGCCAAGGATCTTTAATTCACGTCCACATTCATTGGCAGTGCGCTGCAACGCCTGCACATCCTTTGGGAAGCAGGAGCCCCCGTAGCCGCAACCTGCGTACAGGAAGTGGTAGCCTATGCGGGGATCGGAGCCAATACCGTGGCGCACCTGCTCAATATCGGCGCCCATTTTTTCTGCCAGCATCGCAAGTTCATTCATGAAGGAAATGCGAGTCGCCAGCATGGCATTGGCCGCATATTTGGTCAATTCTGCCGACTTGATGTCCATGACGATGAGGCGCTCATGATTGCGCTGGAATGGCGCATAAAGTGCGCGCATCAAGTTCGCAGTGCGTTCGTCGTCCACTCCGACAACGATGCGGTCAGGGCGCATAAAGTCATCCACTGCGGCGCCTTCCTTAAGGAATTCCGGGTTGGATGCAACATTAAACTTGAGCTTTGAGCCTCGCTTGGAGAGTTCCTCCTGGATCGCCGCGCGGACTTTTTCGGCAGTGCCCACCGGTACGGTGGACTTATCGACAATTACCTTGTACTCCTGCATACTCTGGCCAATGGCGCGCGCTGCCGCGATGACATACTGCATATCGGCCGAGCCATCCTCGTCAGGAGGCGTGCCTACGGCAATGAACTGAATCGCACCATGACTGGCGCTCTCGACCACATCCGTAGTAAAACGTAGCCTGCCAGCCGCAATGTTGCGCTTAACAATATCGTCCAAACCGGGTTCATAAATCGGGATGTCCCCCTGCTTGAGCCGGTTGATTTTATGGGCATCCAAATCCATACACAGTACGTCATTGCCTACCTCTGCCAAGCAAGCTCCAGTCACCAGGCCAACGTAACCAGTACCAATCACACTTATTTGCATTGTCTATAAACCCTGATTGTGATTTGTATAGTGAAAGATCTATTTTTTTTGTGGATTTATTTTGACCAAACCACACGATTTTCATAATCAATATAGCTCAATACGATAGGCGCACCTTTTGGGACACTAATTCATCTCGTAGTCCGCCAGTCTTTCGGGCGCCTTATGTTCTTGAGTCGTCATGTGCACCGTATCCCAGGCCCGCTCAGCCTTTCTTTGCATCAGATTCGGGGAGTCGCTTGAGGACGGTGTTGCCAAACGAGCCTGTCCTACCTGTAATCGTCAATGTTTTATCAGCGAACATTCTCATATTTTCTTTGCTCATTTGAATTCAAACATGCGCTGAACAAGTGCTGGCCAATCAGGTGGCGTATAGCCTGTGGCTTCTCTGAAGCGGTCCGAATTCAACGAACGATCTATAGCAGGTTCTTCGGAAGGATTGATTTTGATATTTTTCCCATATGTCTTTGAGAGCATCTGTAGCAGATCAAATTTATTGATGGGTTTTGCGGAGACGTGATATAGACCACGAAGCCCTTTGATGGGTAGCACGACATCCCGTACAACAGTTGCCAGCTCGACCGTTGGTAAACCGGAAAAAATGACACGGGTAAAGCCATTGACGGCCTGCTGTTGGGCAAGAAACCAATTCACCAGACTTCGATTCCCCGTCAATTCATGGCCGATAATTGATGTGCGCAGGGTAATGGCATTGGGGTAATCCACTTCGCCCAGTAACTTGGATCGACCATAAAGGTCTCGGGCGTCTGGGAAATCTGTTTCAACATAGTTACCTTTGGCGCCAGAGAAAACACAATCGGTGCTAATGTGAACAAGGCGTGCGCCGGTGGCTTGGCAAAGTACAGCAAGTCGATGCGGCAACAGCGTGTTGATTGGGATAACTTGCAAAGGATCATTGGCCTTGGCCAATTGTTTAACCAAGCCAACACAATTAACGACAACATCAGGGCGCACAGTGGCAAATGTGCTGACCAGGGAGTCGCTACTTTCGACATCGGTGCCGACGATGATCTGGGTGGACAAATTTTCTGAAAAATGCTGTCGAGCGCTATCGCTTCGCGCGGTGCCGTAAACGGCCAGATCCGCATGCTCGGATAAAACGCGAAACATGGCACTACCTAGCATTCCGGTTACACCAAGGACCATTACTTTCATGACTCTTCTCCAATTGTTAGCGGCTGCATATAAGCGCGCATAGATGGCGGAGTCTGATAACCGTGATGTTCCAAAGGAAAAAGGAACGTGAAAGGGTTCGAGCGGGCATTTCATTCTCTAGATCGAATTGATCATTAAGATGGCATGAAATGGAATCGGCATACAGACGCGGGGCTATGACCATTCTTCTATTCGTTTCTAAGCCAAAGTCGTCATTTGCCAAGCAAGCTGTATTTACGCCAATTGCGGCCGCTTTGAGTTGATTTTTTAACCCACGTCTTCCGGTAGAAACTCCGCTACAAACGACAGGTATTGATCGATAGTGCTTAGCTTCGAGGTGTAGGACTCGCAGTCTTTCCATGAAGTTACTGACACCCTGTCACGTCCGTCTGATTTCGTGCAGAATTCTATCATTGCTGGGCTGTTGGCCGCGCCGATACATCTTCACTTGAAGGCCATCGAACAGAGATGCGTGATTATGCTAATTGAATCGTTAAAATTCCGATACTAAATTTGGGGCAAAGGAAATTTTTATGAATAGCCTGATTGATATTCAAGCACAAATTCAAAGGCTGCAAAAGCAAGCCGATCAGATTAAAGCAAAAGAATTCGAAAAAACTATTCACGAAATCCGCGAAAAAATGTTGGCGTTTGGTATAACCCCTAAAGATTTGCTAATGACCAAAGAGGGCAAGAGAGGTCCAAACTCCTATAAGAAACAGCAAGAACGAGTTAACGCGAGTCAAAAAAAAACTACAAGCAGACTGGTTGCTGCCAAATACCGTGGCCCTGATGGGCAAACTTGGAGTGGCCGCGGCCTAACGCCGCGATGGCTGAAGGCCTTGATAGCGCAAGGACGCAAGAAGGAGGAGTTTGCTATAACTAGTTAGCTATTTTTTTGTATCTATAAGCGACTGGTCAGGGTTTCTCTGGTTCTTTGCGCTATTTCGATCCCCCCTTTAGAAGGTTTTGCATAGTCCCCTTGAGCCTGCGTTCATGTTTTAGGGGCGGAGAACGATTTTAAATTTAGAGAAAATAGACTCGTTGTGAAGAGGATTTGCAATCACCCGTTTCTTGGGTAGATGAGGTGCGTAATACAGTAGGCCTAGTTGATCGAATTCATCGTGTTGTGTATGCCGCATGGCGAAATGGCGGGAGGGCGCAGTCTTGCGGGATGGTTTTTATAACAACAAGGGCCTTTCACGGGGGGCGCCCACGCTATCTTTTCAGGCTTGCCTACGAATGAGCTGGTGCATGGATTTGCGTTACCCAAACCAGTGCTCTGAGGACCGTATCGTGTAGAGGCCCCTATTGATGAACAGGCGTTGCTGTTTGCGAAGGTCAATGGCAAAAAAATTGACATCAAGATGGAATACGATTTTGTTATTGAGTGTTCCCCCAATGCCGATCGCTTCCAGGAGGCGACTGCCTATATAGCCCTGCAGTGATAGGCGCTGATAGAGCAGATCTATAAGCACCAACCTATAAGCACCAACAAACTGCCTAAAAAGATTCATACATTCAACCCATCCGATACAGCAAAAATGATATATGTTTAAAGAAAAAGTGTTAATGATTACGGGCGGAACAGGCTCGTTTGGCAATGCCGTGCTCAAGCGGTTTCTTGAAACCGACGTGCGCGAGATTCGCATCTTTAGCCGGGATGAGAAAAAGCAGGAGGACATGCGGATTGATTTCAACAATCCCAAGCTGAAATTTTATATAGGGGATGTCAGGAACTCCGACAGCATCCATGATGCCATGAAGGGGGTTAACTATGTTTTTCATGCGGCAGCACTGAAGCAGGTCCCTTCCTGCGAGTTTTACCCGATGGAGGCTATCAGAACCAACGTGTTGGGCGCTGAGAATGTCATGAATGCGGCTATCGCAGCGGGTGTGGAGCGAGTGGTTGTTCTGAGTACAGACAAGGCGGTATATCCAATCAATGCCATGGGACTTTCCAAGGCCATGATGGAGAAGCTGATGGTCGCCAAGGCGCGTAGCCGGGCGGAAAACGAAACGGTTTTGTGTGCTACACGATATGGCAACGTGATGGCATCCCGTGGCTCGGTGATTCCATTGTTTGTTGGCCAGATCAAGGCCGGCAAACCGCTGACGCTGACAGATCCTTCGATGACGCGCTTCCTGATGTCCCTGGAGGATTCGGTGGATCTGGTGTTGCATGCGTATGAACATGGCCGACAAGGTGATATTTTTGTGCAGAAGGCACCGGCTTCTACTGTTGAAGTGCTGGCGCAGGCGCTTAAGGAGATCTACCGGGCTGAAAGTCCTGTGCGCGTCATCGGGACCCGGCATGGCGAGAAGCTCTATGAATCACTCGTATCGCGCGAAGAGATGGCGAAGGCGGAGGACATGGGCCAGTATTACCGCATTCCCGCTGATAACCGTGACCTTAACTACAACAAATTTTTTATTGAAGGGGAAACCGGCATGGACTCCTTTGATGACTATACGTCGCACAACACGGAGCGCCTTGATGTTGACGGCGTGAAAAAGTTGTTGATGAAGCTCGACTTCATCCAGGAGCAGCTTAATGCTTAAGGTGATGACCATCGTTGGCACCCGGCCAGAGCTCATAAAAATGAGCCGCGTGATTGCCGAGCTGGACGCCCACACCAGGCACATACTGGTTCACACCGGGCAGAACTATGACTATGAATTGAATCAGGTCTTCTTTGACGACCTTGGAATTCGCAAGCCGGACTATTTTCTTGAGGCCGCCGGCAATAACGCGGCACAGACCATCGCCCAGGTCATCGCGAAGTCTGATGAGGTGATGGAAAAAGAGATGCCTGACGCAGTGATGCTGTATGGCGATACCAACTCCTGCCTGTCTGTTTTGTCTGCCAAGCGTCGCAAGATACCGGTGTTCCACATGGAAGCGGGCAATCGCTGTTTTGACCAGCGTGTACCGGAGGAGCTCAATCGCAAGGTCCTGGACCATCTGTCCGATATCAATATGGTTCTGACGGAGCATGCACGCCGCTACCTGTTAGCAGAGGGTGTCAAGCCCGAAACGATATTCAAGACCGGCTCACATATGCGTGAGGTGCTGGACTACTATTTGCCGGGTATAGAAAAGTCGGACATCCTCAAGCGACTGTCCCTTAATGCGCAACAGTATTTTCTGGTTAGCGCTCACAGGGAAGAAAATGTGGACTCTCCCCAGGCGTTAGCGGATTTGCTTGACACACTTGGTGCGCTGGTGGATGCCTATGGCTTTCCCGTCATTGTTTCAACTCATCCGCGCACGCGCAAGCGCCTGGAAGAGATGGATCGTTCCTCTTTGAATGGCAAGATTGTCTTCAGCAAGCCCTTCGGATTTCTGGATTATGTGCATTTGCAGACGAAGGCCTTCTGTGTTCTTTCCGACAGCGGGACGATCACCGAGGAGTCGTCGCTGCTTAATTTTCCTGCCATCACGATTCGCAATGCGCACGAGCGGCCCGAGGGAATGGATGTCGGGACGCTCATCATGAGTGGTCTCAAGCGTGAGCGTGTGCTGGATGCGGTGAAGGTTATCACGAGCCAATCGATCCCCGGCCGGAGACCGGTGTTGCCGGTCACTGACTACGAGAACCCATATGTCTCGAAACAGGTTCTTCGCATTGTGTTCAGCTATGTTGACTACATCAACCGCGTCGTGTGGTCCAAGCCATGAGCGAGGCGCAAGCCGGTGTGGCGATTGCGCCGGGTCCTTGCATAAGCGTTATCGTCCCAACATATAACCGTGCGAACTTCATTGGCGATGCAATCGCCAGCGTGTTGTCGCAAAGTTTTTCCGATTTCGAAGTCATTGTTGTCGATGACGGATCAACGGATCAGACGGGCGCAATCGTTGCGGGCTTTGATGACCCCCGTGTCATATATGTTCATCAAAGCAACCGGGGTCGGTCCAGTGCCAGAAACCATGCGCTTTCCCTTGCACGCGGCCGTTATCTCGCCTTTCTGGACTCCGATGATATGTACATGCCTGGAAAGCTGATGCTTCAGGTCGACTATATGGACGCACATCCCGATGTCGGGATGATCTATACCTCTGCGCATTGCGTGGATTATTCCGGCAACCCCCTCAATGAAAACTATATTGCATCTGTTTCAGGTCGAATCTATAAATCAATCGCTTTTTTTCGTCCGGTAACCATTACCTTGCCCACCGTGATGGCCAGGCGGGAGTTATTCGAGAAAGTAGGCGGGTTTGATGAAAAAATGCATCGCTTTGAAGATACAGACATGTGGCGACGTATTTCGAAAGTGACTCGCATTGACGCCCTGCCTGTATTCACTTGCCGCTTGAGGACGCATGCTGAAAACAGCTTGATCGCCCAAGACCCGGTGCAATTGGTTGCCGCTCTGGAATACTACGTCGACAAGATCATGGTCGAAGATACTTCAGTAAGCATGCTGACGAGGAAGCGCGGCATCGGGCATCTTTATGATTACTATGGGCGGGCATTTTTGACGGTGCCGGAGTGGAAGGACGCGGGATGGCGCCTTATAAAGACGGCCTATCAATACTGGCCTTTGTTGTGGGCTCATCAAATATTGATTGCGGTGCACTACCGGCTTAAATCGATACGTGGACGTTTGAGCTAAGGTCAATCGGGCTATCCGTCGTTTCACTGGATAATCCACGGCTACCAGCGCATCGCAGCCGCATGGCGCCAAAGGCCTTGCCCGCGATTGGCCGAGCTTAATTTTCAGAACCCGTACAGGTACAAGATAGTCCGAATGAATGCGTCAGCCGATCCACTGGTGTCTATTGTCATTCCCGTATACAACGGGAGCAACTATCTTGCGGAGGCCATTGAGAGTGCGCTTTCCCAGACATACTCCAATATTGAAATCCTGGTTATTAATGACGGATCGACCGATGATGGCAAAACGGAACGAGTCGCCCAGTCGTATGGTTCCCGTATACGTTATTTTTCAAAAGAAAATGGCGGGGTGGCATCAGCCTTGAATATGGGCATCGAAAAGATGGCCGGCAGCTTCTTTTCATGGCTGAGTCATGATGATCTTTTTGTGAGTGAGAAAATTGTCCGGCAGATGGATGCATTGGCTCATGCAGCCAGTTCCGAGTCTATTTGCTACAGTAATTACTATGTGTTCACAGATGATCCGGCCGATACTGTACCTATTTCACTGAAAGGTGTGCCACCTGAGCATTTTCGGTATTGGCTCACTGTTGAGAATGTACTGCACGGTTGCACTTTGCTGATTCCAAAAGCTGCTTTTACGACGTGCGGAACATTTAATACCTCACTGCGAACGACCCAAGACTATGACCTCTGGTTCCGGATGGCAAAAAAGTTTGCCTTTGTCCATGTGCCCGAGATGCTGGTCAAGGCTAGAAGCCACGCGCACCAAGACAGCCATAAGCTGGCCGGGACGGCGTTGAAGGAGTGTGATGCGCTTCTTTCCGGTTTTGTGGCGCAGTTGGGTATCGACGAGTTGAAGGCGGGGTCGGGCCAGCCTGGCGCGGTCTCATATGCCCGGGTGGCTGCCAGCATGCGGAGTCGAGGATTTGTTGAGGCGGGGCTGGTTGCGACCAAGCTTTGCATCAAACATCTTTCCGGTGAATCACCGTATACCAAGGTCTTGGCATTATTTGTCCTAACAAGGGGAGCACTCATGCAATACATCACAAAACCGATCAAGGGCTTGATTCCGCCATCGGTGCGGTCAACGATCCGGCAATGGCTGGCTGGCGGGACGAAGAAAGGACCGCCGGGCGCGGAAACCGTCCGGGGCATGGGCCTGAAAGAGAAATTCTCCGAGGTTTACGATAAAAATATTTTTCGCGGCAGCAAGTCTCGCTCGGGGGAAGGCTCTGATCTGGTTCAGACGGCTGTGATCCGACGCGAAATGCCTCGCCTGCTCCGGGAGTTGGGCATCAAGACCTTGCTGGATGCGCCTTGCGGCGACTGGTACTGGATGCGGCATATGGATTTGCCGGTTGATCGTTATATCGGCGCTGATATTGTGGAGGCCCTGGTTGCAAAGAACAGGGAAGAATTCGGTAGCGAAAAAATTGGGTTTGAGTGCATTGATCTTGCTGAAGGCGAATTACCAAAAGCAGATCTGATTTTTTCCAGGGACTGCCTGGTGCATCTTTCGTTTGCGGACGCGCTGAAAATCATCGCCAACTTCAAGCGTTCGGGAGCCACTTATTTACTGACGACAACTTTTACGGCTCGAACTTCAAATGAAGATTTAGGGACAGGTTTCTGGCGACCTTTGAACAAGCAGCTTTCCCCATTCAATTTTCCGGCTCCGATGTTGCTGATCAATGAAGAATGCACGGAAGGACTGAATATGTTTACGGACAAATGCCTGGGCTTGTGGAAGCTTCAAGATATCAATTTGCAATAACCAGGCATTACAGTGCGCCCCACTAATGCCGCGCGTCTGATTGTGCATGCGCCCAATATCCATACGGGAGGGGGGGGCAGATTGCTGCAACTCGTTCTGGATGTGGTGCCTACGCCTGTTCGCTGGGCACAATTAGATGACCGGGCAAAGCTTTCGCTGGCGATACCGCAGGGTGCTTTGATTCGGTATGTGAAAAAAACTGTGCAGGCACGTTTTGTCGCTGAGTGGCGGCTGCGAGGAGCCGCGTCTGCCGGAGACGTAGTCCTGTGCTTTAACGGTTTGCCCCCACTTTTCAAAACCTCCTCGACAGTGGCTGTCTTTGTGCAAAATCGGCTTTTGCTGGATGGCAGCAGTCTCGGGCGCTTCCCCCTGAAAACCAGATGCCGGCTTATTTTGGAGCGACTTTGGTTTCGTGCGTATCAGTCGCATGCTTCCTACTTCGTGGTGCAGACGCCATCGATGGCGGAGCTTCTAAAAGGAGCTTTGGGCCGAGATATAACTGTTAGGGTGCGGCCCTTCGCTGGTCAGTTGGAACGGCCGGTGGTAACAGGCAGGGCTCGCGAAGGTTACGACTTTGTTTATGTCGCTGTTGGCGAGGCGCACAAGAATCATGAAAACCTCCTCTTGGCATGGCGTTTGCTGGGTGAGGCCGGGATCAAGCCCTCGCTGGCCCTGACAGTGGACCCAGACGCGTATCCTGAGCTGGCGGCAAAAATTTCCAGGTACCGCGATGACTTTGGTCTGAGTATTGACAATCTTGGTTATCTCTCGAGTGCGAATGTGGCCGGGGTATACGCTGCTTCAAAGGCGTTGGTCTATCCCTCGTTGTCGGAGTCATTTGGGCTGCCCTTGATTGAGGCTGGCGCTTGCCAACTGCCTGTGATTGCGCCTGAGCGGGACTACGTACGTGATGTCGTGGAGCCTGTCGAAACATTTGACCCGGAGTCCCCGGTCTCAATCTCAAGGGCAATCAGGCGATTCCTGGGTAATGCGGAACCTGTTGCAGAGGTTTTGTCTGCAAATGACTTCATTTCAGGCTTGCTGAAATGAGAGTGTTGATTTGGACCCAACATTTCTGGCCGGAGAACTTCCTGATCAACGACCTTGCCGCAGCCTTGGCAAGGAAAGGGCATGAGGTGACGATTCTGACCGGCAAGCCTAATTACCCTGAAGGAAGCGTATATCCGGGGTATGTTGCGGGAGGTGTCTGTCATGAGTTGCACGATGGCCTGCGAATAGTCAGGATTCCGATATTGCCGAGGAGGCGCGGTTCGGCAATGAGTCTGGCGCTCAACTACCTTTCCTTCATTGCTTCGGGCTACATTGTTGCCCCCTTTGTCTTGCGCAAAGAAAAGTTTGATGCGGTATTTGTTTATGCGACTTCGCCTGTGCTTCAGGCGTTACCTGCAATTTTTCTGGCCTGGATGAAACGTGCATCCATGACGGTCTGGGTGCAGGATCTCTGGCCTGAGTCCTTGCGCGCAACAGGATTTGTCCGCAGTCCCATGCTGCTGTCATGGGTGGGGTCAATTGTTCGCTATATCTATAGGCGAGCCGATTCGATCCTGATCCAGTCCGAGGCTTTTCGGGCCTCGGTGGAGAGGCTCTCGGCGCAACCCGGGAAAATCCACTACTTTCCCAATATCGTGGCGGCCGGTGGTCACCCCGTTGCTCGGGGTACTGACCTGGGGAGCTCAGAGGCTGATCTTGTTTCTGAGATGCGGCGTTATTTCGCGGTAGTTTTTGCCGGAAACATTGGCAGGGCGCAGTCGTGTGAAACGATTCTTGCTGCGGCTGAGCGTCTGGGATCAGTCACGGATATTCGTTTTTATATTGTTGGCGCGGGAAGCCAGGCTGCATTTATTGCTCAGGAAATTGTCAGAAGAAAGCTCCCCAATGTTTTTATGACGGGGCAAATGCCAGCCTTGACAATGCCTAGCCTCTTCGAGGCTACATCCGCGTTGCTGGTAACCCTTGCGGATGATCCTGTGTTGGCTTTGACAGTGCCAAGCAAGCTCCAAGCGTATTTTGCAGCTGGAAAACCTATCGTTGCGAGCGTGAACGGCGAGGCGGGCCGTGTAGTGGGGGCCGCCCGGGCGGGGCTTGTCTGCGGAGCAGAAGATGGCGGTGCACTGGCAGACCGTGTTCTTCGACTATATAAAATGCCGCCTGAGGACTTGGCTCAATTGGGTGCCAATGGCATCCGGTACTTTGAGCAGAATTTTGATATGAACGCGCGCGTTTGCGAGTTGTCGGGCATGCTTGAGTCTTTGCAGGGAAGGCGACCGGCTTGATTTTTTACGAAGGTATCGTTGATGATTTGTCGCTCAGATGCTTTTCAAACCTGTTAAATATAGACGGCTACGTATAAGTCTGGCCAAGGATGATTTCACATGGTTTTTTTGCTGGTCGTAAGTTTTTTCCTCTCAGCGGCGACCTGCATACTGTTGATTCGCCGGTTGAACGCGCACGCGAGGCATTACCAGGAAGATAAACCGCAGCGTTTTCATGCAGGCAATACGCCGCGCATCGGAGGTGTGGGCATTCTGGTTGGTGTGGCCACAGGCTGGATATTGGCTGTGCTGGCCCCTATTGTGGGGCTTAATGCAAATACGCAGATGACTTGGGCGCTTTCGCTGTCTTTGCTGGTTTTGGCGTTGCCTGCGGTGCTTGGGGGCGTTTACGAGGACGTGTCCCAGCGTCTTTCTGTACGTTATCGGCTCGTTCTAACTGCTATTTCCGCCGCGCTGGCTTGTGGTCTGCTTGGGCTCTCTATAACGAGACTTGGGCTGCCTGGCGTTGACGGCCTGTTGCTCACCGCGCCTTGGCTTGGTGTGGGGGTGGCATTTTTTGCCATCTGTGGGTTGCCCCATGCGTTTAATCTCATTGACGGATACAACGGTCTGGCTGGGACTGTGGCATTGTTCATTTGCCTTGCTATTGCCTATGTCGCGCTGCAATTGGGGGATCGGCAACTGGCCGTCATTGTGATTTGTCTGGCTGGAGCCACGGCCGGATTTCTGGTCTGGAACTACCCGCGAGGACTGATATTTGCGGGGGATGGTGGGGCGTATCTCTGGGGTGTTGTGGTTGCTGTTGCGTCAATACTGATTGTGCAGCGCCATGAAACTGTCTCGCCGTGGTTTCCAATGCTGCTATTGATTTATCCGGTCTGGGAGACGGTTTTCTCAATCTATCGGAAGTTGGCCAGAGGCAGCTCTCCGGGAGTTGCAGATGCATTGCACTTTCATCAACTGATTTATCGCCGGATTGTGCGAGGCGTTTTTCATGATGACGCGTCACGCCGTATGCTGATGCGCAATAACCGTACCTCGCCCTATTTGTGGAGCTTTACCCTCATGACGGTCGTGCCTGCCATGCTGTTCTGGGGGAATACATATGTATTGATGGGCTTCTCCGCAATGTTTGTGCTGATTTACGTGGCAGCTTATATAGCGATTATCCGATTCAAGGTCCCGCGCTGGCTGCGATGAGACGTAGCCTTGTCTGAATGCGGCACAATTTGATATTCAAGGCGTCTCTAAATACCGTCCATACATTTGATTGTCATGACTGATAGCACCTCCCCTGAACCCGACCTCTCCCACATAAGCCCGCGCGACAAGGCCGAAATCCTCGCTCAGGCCTTGCCGTACATCCGCAAGTTCCACGGCAAAACCATGGTCATCAAATACGGCGGCAACGCCATGACCGACCCGGCATTGCAGGCGGATTTTGCCGAGGATGTGGTGTTGCTGAAGCTGGTCGGCATGAACCCGGTGGTGGTGCATGGCGGTGGGCCGCAGATCGAAACGGCATTGAACCGGCTCGGCAAGAAGGGTGAATTCATCCAGGGCATGCGTGTCACCGACGAAGAAACCATGGAAGTGGTGGAGTGGGTTTTGGCCGGGCAGGTGCAGCAGGACATCGTCGGCCTGATCAACCAGGCTGGCGGCAAAGCCGTGGGCCTTACCGGGCGTGATGGTGGCCTGATCCGGGCGCAGAGGCTGAAGATGACGGACAGCAAAGACCCGTCTAAAGAACATGATGTGGGATTTGTCGGCGACATCGTCAGTATTGACCCAAGCGTGGTCAAGGCATTGCAGGACGACGCTTTCATCCCCGTGATCAGCCCGATTGGTTTTGGCGAAGAGAATGAAAGTTACAACATCAATGCTGACGTCGTGGCGGGCAAGCTGGCCACGGTGCTGAAGGCCGAGAAACTGGTGCTGCTGACCAATACGCCTGGTGTGCTCGACAAAGCCGGCAATCTCCTGACGGACCTGACCGCTCGTGAAATTGATGAATTGTTTGCCGACGGCACCATCTCTGGCGGCATGCTGCCCAAGATCGCCGGTGCGCTGGATGCTGCCAAAAGCGGTGTGAATTCCGTCCACATCATTGACGGCCGGGTGCCGCATGCCATGTTGCTGGAAATCCTGACCGAGCAGGCTTTTGGCACGATGATCCGGTCACACTGAGCGGAAGGTCAAAGGTCTCAATTTCTGACAGATGCCTGTCGGACGCCATTCTGCTGGTGTATTCCCGCATGATCCCTGATCCTGCAGCCCCTATGCTCAGGCTCTATGCGACTCCTCCTGGTTGAAGACGATGTCATGGTGGCCAGCGGCATCAAGCTGGGCCTGAGCGATGCCGGTTATGCCGTGGACTGGGTTGGTAGTGCGGAGCGTGCCGAAGAGGTACTGCTCAAGGAAACCTTTGACGCGGCCATCATCGACATCGGCCTGCCCAAGGCCGATGGCCTTGAGCTGACCCGGCGCCTGCGCCGCGGCGGCCTGTCCATGCCGGTGCTCATATTGACCGCCCGCGATGCCTTGCAGGACCGTGTGCAGGGCCTGGACCTGGGGGCCGACGATTACATGGTCAAGCCTTTTGAATTGCCTGAACTGCTGGCGCGTTTGCGTGC
Source organism: Polaromonas aquatica (assembly GCF_042659145.1). Classification (NCBI taxonomy): domain Bacteria; kingdom Pseudomonadati; phylum Pseudomonadota; class Betaproteobacteria; order Burkholderiales; family Comamonadaceae; genus Polaromonas; species Polaromonas aquatica. The sequence goes on from NZ_JBHSRS010000082.1 coordinate 140,226, forward strand.
CTTGCTGCGGCGGTCCCAGGCTGCCACCAGCGCGGTTTTGAGTTTTGGCGCGCTGGAGCTGGATTCGGCCAACCGCGAAGCGCGCGCCAATGGTCAACTGATTGAACTCGGCCCGCGCGAGTGGACGGTGATGGAGTATTTGCTGATCAACGCGCCCAAACCTGCCAGCAAGGACAAGCTGCTGCAAGCCCTGACAGGCTGGGACAAGGAGATCACGCCCAACGCCATCGAGGTCTACATCTCTCGCCTGCGCGGCAAGCTGGAGCCCCACGGTATTGCCGTTCGCTCCATACGCGGCTTTGGCTACCGCCTGGAACTGCTGGGCGTTTTACCGGGTGCGGGTGCGGAATAATCCCGCCACAGGGCATTCATGAGTTTCCTCGGCCGCGCCTGGATCACCCGCCTTGGGAGGCGCTTTCATAGCGAGGCTGTTCTTGAGGCCGGCAGCCGGCTGATGCCCGCCGCCATGAAGTCCGGCCTGCAGCGCAGGCTGCTGCTGCTATTGCTTCTTCCCGTGGGTATTTTTGCGCTGGTCAGCATTTATTTCGACTACCAGACGGCGGGCAATGTGGCGCTGCAAAAAGACCAGCAACTGCGGCGACTGATCCCTTTGCTGGCGGACTCAGTGTTGGCGCCCGGTGCTGCGGGGGGCAGTGCGCCGGTGCTGTTGCTGGCGCCGGAGGTGGATTTGTTTATCAAGAATCGGGTCGGCTCCGCAGGTTTCCGGATTTCGGACTCGGCGGGTGGTTTTCTGGCCGGGGAAGCCTGGATTGCCGGGGTGATACCGGCCACCTACGAGCCGGAGTTCCACAGCATGGAGGACAACGGCATCACCTACCGCATTGCGGCGCAGCGGGTTGAAACCGCGGCGGGCGAACTGATCGTGCAACTGGCCGATGGTTCTGATGCGCGCCAGCAATGGGTGCGTTCTGTCTGGTTCAAGGTGCTGCTGCCCAATCTGATCCTGGTAGTGGTGGCCGGTTTTGCCGTCAATTGGGCCGTTACCCGGGCGTTACGGCCGCTGATTGAGCTCAAGGATGCGGTGGAACGGCGCAGTCCGCGCGACCTTAGCGCCATCGACCCGCTAACCACGCCTGCCGAGGTGCAGCCGCTGGTGAGCGCGCTGAACCGCCTTTTTGGCCTTGTCAACGACCAGGCTGAGGGGCAGCGCCGGTTTGTCGCGGATGCCGCCCACCAGTTGCGCACGCCCCTGGCGGGGCTGCAGGCGCAGGTCGAGGCCTGGGCGCAGGCCGCGCGGGCCAAAGGTGAGGATGGCGCGATCACGCTGCCTGCTGACAAGATCATCAAGCTGCGCACGGCCACGCGGCGCACCTCGCAGCTGGCCAACCAGTTGCTGGCCCTGTCGCGTGCCGACGCCTCGACGGCGGCGGCGCAACCCCTGCAGCGGATAGACCTGAAGGATTTGTGCGAATCGATTCTGCCGCTGCACCTGGATGCAGCCACGCACAAAGGCATCGATCTGGGGCTGGAAGCCCGGCCGGTGCAGGCCAGCGGCTATGAATGGCTGCTGCGCGAATTGCTGAGCAACCTGGTGGACAACGCCGTCAAGTACACGCCGCCCGGCGGCACGGTGACCATACGCTGCGGCCTGGTTGCTGGCCAGGCGAACCCGCAGCGTGAAGCTGTGGGTGCGGACGCCAGGCGTGCGGAGGTATTTCTGGAGGTGGAGGATGACGGTCCCGGCATTGCGCCGCAGGAGCGCGCCAAAGCCGTGCAGCGCTTTTACCGGGTGCTGGGCACGGTGGGCGAGGGTAACGGGCTAGGGCTGGCCATTGCCGATGAAATCGCCCGTGTGCATCACTCGCACCTTGAACTGGATTACGCCAGCCATGGGCCTGAAGGGCCGCGTGGTTTGCGGGTGCGCCTGGCTTTGTAGCCGGAAAGACGGGTTTTCTGCTCTGGCGAGGGGCTGTCATGCCACAAATCGGGCATGTTTTTTGCGCGCTGCCATGGACGAAAACCCGCACAATCCCGACCCGGAATCGCCATGGTGCTGTGCGAGAATGAATTGCAACGAACCCCGGTTTTTTGAAACAAACCCTTTTCCTCCCCCTTCAACACCCCTACCGCTCCTATGTCCGACCTAGTGCCTGATGCAGAACCGAGCCCGCATGCCACGTCAGCGCCTGCGGAGACGCCGGTACGCAAAAGACCCAAGCCGGGTGAGCGCCGGGTGCAGATTCTGGAAGCGCTGGCAACCATGCTGGAGCAGCCGGGTGCAGAGCGCATCACGACCTCGGCGCTGGCCGCCAGGCTGGAAGTCAGCGAGGCGGCCCTTTACCGGCATTTCGCCAGCAAGGCGCAGATGTTCGAGGGCCTGATCGAGTTTATTGAGCAAAGCGTCTTCACGCTGGTCAACCAGATCAGCGAGCGCGAAGCCGACCATGCCGTGCGCACCCGCAAGCTGGTGGTGATGGTGCTTCAGTTCGGCGAGAAAAACCCGGGCATGACGCGCGTGATGGTGGGTGATGCCCTGGTGTTCGAAAACGACCGCCTGCAGGAGCGCATGAACCAGTTTTTTGACAAGCTGGAATCCAGCCTCAAACAAAGCCTGCGCGATGCCGCTGTTGCAGGTGGTGCCGCCACCCCCACGGTAGACGCGCAGGTACGCGCTTCCGTGATCGTGGCTTTTATGGTCGGCCGCCTGCAGCGTTTTGCGCGCTCCGGTTTCAAACGACTGCCATCCGAGCACCTGGACGCCAGCCTGGCCACCATCCTGGGCTGATGACGGCAGCATAATTTGCTATCAATAAGATAGCTGGTTGCGCGCAATTCCTTTGGGCTACGGGCACTTTTGATGCAAAAAACTGCCAAAAACATCCGGAATCCGGATTTTGCACGCCCTTGAGACACCCTGGCCGCTATTAAAAAAGTAGCTGGCTGCGCACATCCACGGCGGGCTGCAGGCACTTTTCAGGCATGATCCAGGGGTATTTACAGTTCTCAACTCCTGCAAGACAAAGGAAAACCCATGAAACTCGTTCGTTACGGCAAGCCTGGAAAAGAAAAACCAGGGCTGATTGATGCCGACGGCAAACTGCGCGACCTGAGCGCACACATCACGGACATCGGCCCTGAGCAGCTCGGTGATGCCGCCCTCGCCAAACTGCGCAAGCTCAAGACCGACAAGCTGCCGCTGGTCAAGGGTTCGCCACGTTTCGGCTGCCCCGTCACTGGCACGCCAAAATTCATCGCCATCGGCCTGAACTATGCCGACCACGCCGCCGAATCCGGCCTGCCGCTGCCCAAGGAGCCGGTGATCTTCATGAAGGCCACCAGCTGCATCCAGGGTCCGGACGACAACGTCATGCTGCCCAAGGGCTCGGTCAAGGGCGACTGGGAAATCGAGCTGGGCCTGGTGATTGGCACACGCGCCCGTTATGTCTCGCAAAAGGACGCGCTCAACCATGTCGCCGGTTATTGCACCATCAACGACGTGAGCGAACGCGAGTTCCAGATCGAGCGCGGCGGCACCTGGGACAAAGGCAAGGGTTGCGACACCTTCGGTCCAATCGGCCCCTGGCTGGTGACGCGCGACGAAGTGCCGAATCCGCAAAAACTCGACATGTGGCTTGACCTCAACGGCGAGCGCATGCAGAGCGGATCGACCAAGACCATGATCTTCAGCGTCGCCAAACTCATCAGTTATGTCAGCCAGTTCATGACGCTGGAGCCCGGCGACATCATCACCACCGGCACGCCGCCCGGCGTTGGCATGGGCAAGAAAAAAGACGGCAAACCTGCACCCATCTTCCTGAAAAAGGGCGATGTGATGACTGCGGGTATTGGCGGCCTGGGCGAGCAGCGCCAGCTGGTCGTGCCCTTCAAGCTCTAAACCCACTGCGAGTCACCGGTCATGGCGGCCGGTGACTTGAGTGCTTTAGGACTAACCCGGGCGTGCCTTAGGTGCGCTCCCCTATAAATCGGGGTTTATTTCGCAAAAGTACTGGACAGCAGACAAATTGCTGCAAAATAGAACGACCGTTCGTTTTATTTTTCACCCTTTGTCTGGATGCCATGTCTGTCACAGAACTTTCTGCCAAAGCTGCGCGCACCCTGTCCAAAGACAGCCGTGAAGGGTTGACCGGCGCCGCTGGCCTGCACAAGGGCCAGCAGACCAAGGCCGCCATCGTTGATGCGGCCCTGGGGCTGTCCACCCAGATCGGGCTGGAAGGCCTGAGCATAGGCGCCCTCGCCGAAGTCATGCACATGAGCAAATCGGGCGTGTTCGCCCATTTCGGCTCGCGCGAAGAGTTGCAGATTTCCGTTGTCCGCGAGTATCACACGCGCTTCGAAGAAGAAGTTTTTTACCCCGCGCTGCAGCAGCCCCGGGGCTTGCCGCGTTTGCAGGCGCTGTTCCAGAACTGGATGAAGCGCACCTCGGTCGAGATTGATTCCGGCTGCCTCTATATAGGCGGTGCGGTCGAATTTGACGACAGGCCGGGCCCGGTACGTGATGCGCTGGCAGAGTCCGTCAAGATATGGCTTGCCGCCATGCACCGCGCCGTGGTGCAGGCCAAGGAGGTCGGGCACCTGCGCCCGGACGCCGAAGAGCAGCAGATGGCTTTTGAAATCCACGGCCTGATTCTTGCGCTGCATTACGAAGCGCGCTTCCTGAAAACCCCTGGCTCCATAGACCGGGCCAACAAGGGCTTTGCCAACATCGTCGTACGTTATGGCAACGGGGCGGCTGCAGCCAGCCCTGTATTGCCATCCGCCAAATTTTCCACATCCCCCAAAGCTTCGAAGGAGTAATTCACATGCCCGTTTACAACCCACCCCTGCGCGACATGCAGTTTGTCCTGCACGAAGTGTTCAAGGTCAGCGATGAGTTCAAGGCCATCCCCAAACACACGGACGTGGATGCCGACACCATCAATGCCGTGCTCGAAGAGGCCGGCAAGTTCGCGTCGCAGGTGACGTTTCCCCTGAACATCAGCGGCGATGAAGAGGGCTGCACGCTGGACAAGGCCACGCACGAGGTCACGCCGCCCAAGGGCTTCAAGGAAGCCTACGCTCAGTACGTTGAGGGCGGCTGGGCGGCATTGAGCTGCGATGTTGAATACGGCGGTCAGGGCCTGCCCTTTGTGCTGAACCAGTGCCTGTACGAAATGCTCAACTCGGCCAACCAGGCCTGGACCATGTATCCCGGCCTGTCGCACGGCGCGTACGAAGCCCTGCATGCACACGGCACCGAAGAGCAGAAAAAAATCTACCTGCCCAGGCTCACCAGCGGCGAGTGGACCGGCACCATGTGCCTGACCGAGCCGCATTGCGGCACCGACCTGGGCCTCTTGCGCACCAAGGCCGAGCCGCAGCCAGATGGCAGCTACAAACTCACCGGCAACAAGATTTTCATCAGCGCCGGCGAACACGACATGACCAGCAACATCGTGCACCTGGTGCTGGCCCGCCTGCCGGACGCGCCGCAGGGCAGCAAGGGCATCAGCCTGTTTGCCGTGCCCAAGTTCAACGTGGGCAAGGATGGCGAAATCGGTTCACGCAACAGCATTTACTGCGGCGGCCTGGAGCACAAGATGGGCATCCACGGCAACGCCACCTGCCAGATGGTGCTGGAAGACGCCGTAGGCACCATGGTGGGCGCGCCCAACAAGGGCCTGGCCGCGATGTTTGTGATGATGAACGCCGCCCGCCTGGGCGTGGGCAACCAGTCGCTGGGTCTGACCGAGGTGGCTTACCAGAACGCGCTGGCCTATGCCAAGGACCGCATCCAGATGCGTTCGCTGTCGGGCGTGAAGGCGAAAGACAAGCCAGCCGATCCGATCATCGTGCACCCCGACGTGCGCAAGATGCTGCTGACGGCCAAGGCCTATGCCGAAGGCGGCCGTGCGCTGGCGATTTACTGCACCTTGCTGCTCGACAAGGAACTACACCACCCTGACGAAAAAGTGCGCAAGGACTCCGGCGAAATCGTCGCGCTGCTCACGCCCATCGTCAAGGCCTTCCTGACCGACAACGGCCACATCGCCACCAACGCCTGCATGCAGGTCTTCGGCGGCCACGGCTTCATCAAGGAATGGGGCATGGAGCAGTTCGTGCGCGACAACCGCATCAACATGATTTATGAAGGCACCAACACCATCCAGTCGCTGGACCTGCTGGGCCGCAAGGTGCTCGGCAACAACGGCGCTACGCTGAAAAAGTTCGGCAAGATCGTCGGCGCGCTGATCGCCGAAGAGGGCGTCAACGAGAAGATGGCCGAGTTCATCAACCCGCTGGCCTACCTGGCGGACCAGATGACCAAGTTCACCACCGAGCTGGGTTTCAAGGGTTTCCAGAACCCCGACGAAGTGGGCGCTGCCGCTGTTGATTACCTGCGTGTGGCCGGCCACCTGGTGTTCGGCTACTTCTGGGCACGCATGGCACAAACCGCACTGCGCGAGATTGCTGCCGGCAACACCGACAAGTTCTATGTGGCCAAACTGCAGACCGCGCGTTTCTACTTTGCCAAGCTCTTTCCCGAGACGGCAACGCTGATGCGCACGGCACGCGCCGGCAGCAAGTCGCTGATGGACACCGACGAAGCGCTGGCTTGAGCCGGAAAATGGCATTCTGGAGCTGGTTTTGAAGCCTTTTAGCCCCCTGGCCTCCGTAAAACGTGCGCTGCCGGCTATTCTTTTAATAGCATTCGGTGTGCCCGCCCTTGCCCAGGGCGTTGCGGGTCCATCGGGCACGCCGGTCGGTTTGTGGCGCAGCATGGACGAACGAACCGGACAGGCCAAGGCCGAGATTCGCATCAAGGCCAATGGCAGCGGCGTGCTGACCGGTCTGATTGAAAGGGCTCTTGTGCCCGGCCAGGCGCCCATCTGCACGGAATGCACGGATGACCGCAAGGACAAGCCCAAGCTGGGCATGGAAATCATCCGCGGCGCCCACAAAGCCGACGACAAGGACGTGTGGGAAGGCGGCAAGATCCTGGACCCCGAGAACGGCCGGGTCTACAGCCTGCGTTTGAGCCCTGTGGACGGCGGCACCAAGCTGGAAGTGCGCGCCTCTATGGGACCTTTTGGCCGGACCCAGGTCTGGACCCGCGTCCAATAGGCAGCGGCCTGCAAGCAACAAGACAACTGAAGAAAGAAACCCATGTCATCAATTTCACGTTTCCAGGTTAAAAAAGTCGCCGTGCTGGGCGCAGGCGTGATGGGCGCGCAAATCGCGGCCCATCTGGTCAACCTCAAGGTGCCGGTGGTGCTGTTCGACCTGCCCGCCAAGGAGGGCCCGAAAAACGGCATCGTCATCAAGGCGATCGAGGGCCTGAAAAAGCTCAAGCCCGCGCCGCTGGGTGTGCCCGAAGACGCGGCGCTGATTGGCCAGGCCAACTACGAAGAACACATGGATGTTCTCAAAGAGTGCGACCTGATCATTGAGGCCATTGCCGAGCGCATGGACTGGAAGACCGACCTGTACCACAAGATCGCGCCTTTTGTGTCCGAAGGCGCCATCGTTGCCAGCAACACCTCTGGCCTGTCGATCACCAAACTCAGCGAAGCACTGCCCGAGTCCATCAAGCCGCGTTTTTGCGGCATCCACTTTTTCAACCCGCCGCGTTACATGACGCTGGTCGAGCTGATCAACACACCGACCACCGAACCCAAGGTGCTGGACGACCTCGAAGCCTTTGTCACCAGCGCACTGGGTAAGGGCGTGATACGCGCCCATGACACGCCCAACTTCATCGCCAACCGCGTTGGCATTGCCGGCATGCTCGCGACCATCAAGGAAGCCGAAACCTTTGGCCTGAGTTATGACGTGGTCGATGACCTGACCGGCAAGAAGCTGGGCCGCGCCAGCTCCGGTACTTTCCGCACCGCCGACGTGGTGGGCCTGGACACCATGGCCCATGTCATCAAGACATTGCAGGACAACCTCGGCCCCGTCGGTAGCGGCAAGGTTGAAGACCCGTTCTCGGACATTTACGGCACGCCGCCTGTGCTCGCCAAATTGCTTGAATCCAAAAGCCTGGGCCAGAAAACCGGTGCGGGCTTTTACAAAAAGGTCGGACGCGACATCCTGCGCCTGGACCCTGAAAGCATGGAGTACGTGGCAGCCGGCGCCAAGGCCAACGAGGTGGTCGGCCGCATGCTGAAAAAGCCGGCGGGCGAACGTCTCAAGCTTTTGCGCGAAGCCGAGGGCGCCGAGCCGCGTTTCCTCTGGGCTATTTTGCGCGATCAGTTCCACTACGCCGCCGTGCACCTGGCAAGCATTGCCGAAACCGCGCGCGACATCGACTTCGCCATGCGCTGGGGTTTTGGCGCCAAGCAGGGGCCGTTCGAGCTGTGGCAGGAAGCCGGCTGGCTGCAGGTCGCCAACTGGATCAAGGAAGACATTGATGCCGGCAAGGCGCTGAGCAAGGCGCCGCTGCCGGACTGGGTCTTCAAGGGCTCGGTGGTGGCCGCCGGTGGTGTGCACACGGCAGAAGGTTCGTGGAGTGCTTCCGCCAACAAGTTCATCCCTCGCCGCCAGTTGCCGGTGTACGAGCGCCAGTTTTTCCCCGAGAACGTGTTGGGCTCCAAAGCCCCGTCGTTTACAACGGCAGGCAACACCTTGCATGAAGACGACGCGATTCGCCTGTGGACACTGGATGGTGATCAGGGCGACGTGGTGATTGCAAGTATCAAGACCAAGATGCATGCCATCAGCCCCGACGTGGCCGAAGGCCTGGCACTGGCTGTGGACCTGGCCGAGAAGAGTTACAAGGGCCTGGTGATCTGGTCCAACGACGAGATGTTCTCGGCCGGTGCCGACCTGCAAGCCATGTTGCCCGCCTTCATGATGGGCGGCGCCAAGATGATTGAAGGCGTGGAGGCCGAGCTGCAAAACGTCATGCTCAAGCTGCGTTACGCGGCCGTGCCCGTGGTGTCGGCGATCCGTGGCCTGGCCCTGGGCGGCGGCTGCGAAATGGCGGTGTATTCGGCCAAACGCGTGGCGGCCATGGAAAGTTACATAGGCCTGGTCGAAGTCGGCGTGGGCCTGGTGCCAGGCGCCGGCGGTCTGGCCTACATCGCGCGTCGTGCGGCGGAAAACGCGGCTACGTCCACCAACAAGGACATCCTGCCTTTCCTGACCGAAGGTTTCACCGCAGCCGCGATGGCCAAGGTCGGCACCAGCGCGATTGAAAGCCGCAAAATCGGTTACCTGCTCGACAGCGACGTGATCGTGCCGAACAAGGACGAGCTGCTGTACATCGCGCTCAACGAAGCACGCGCCATGTTCAATTCCGGCTACCGCGCACCGCACAGGCGCCAGTTCCCCGTGGTGGGCCGCAACGGCCTGGCCACCATCAAGGGCCAGTTGGTCAACATGCGCGACGGCGGTTTTATCAGCGCCCACGACTTCCACATTGCCAGCCTGATCGCCAACGTGGTCTGTGGTGGTGACGTGGATGCCGGCACGCTGGTGACGGAAGAGTATTTGATGACACTGGAGCGCAAGGCTTTCTGTTCGCTGCTGGAACATCCAAAAACCCAGGAACGGATCATGGGCATGATGAGCACCGGCAAGCCGGTACGTAATTGATGAACACCCCCATCGGACGCTCACTGCGTGTAGCGCCTTTCCCCCTTGCAGGGGGCAACGCCAGCGGTCCGGCAAAGCCGGTTCCGCGGCGTTCGCTGGCAGGGGAAGCGATATGAGCGATCACAAGCCCAACCGCCTGGAGCGCCAGCTCGAGCGCCTTGACGAAGTGCCGGCCTTTGCCCGCAACTGGTATCGCAACATCGTGCTGCGCCGTGCCGTGCCTTTTACCGGTACGGCCGGCCTGGACTTTTTGCAGATGGGCAAGGGCCTGGTTGAAGTCGGCATCAAAAACGAGAAGAGGGTGCAAAACCACATAGGCGGTGTACACGCCTCCGCAATGAACCTGCTGGCTGAAACCGCCACCGGCATGGTGGTGGGCATGAATGTGCGCGACGACTGCATCCCGCTGGCCAAGGAGCTGAAGATGGCGTTCAAAAAGCGCGCCACCGGCGGCTTGCGGGCCGTGGCCACGCTGAGCGACGAGCAGCGCGCCGCCATGCAGGCCAGCGACAAGGGTGAAGTCAATGTGGCGGTCACGGTCACCGACGAGGCCGGGGTGAACCCGGTTGAATGTGAATTTGTGTGGGCCTGGATTCCGTCCGGCCCCCGGAAAAACTGAAGAATCAAAGGAAAGACATCATGGCCAAACAAGTCCAGGAAGCCTACATCGTTGCCGCCACGCGCACGCCCATAGGTCGCTCGCATCGCGGTTATTTCCGCAACACCCGTCCCGACGACCTGCTGGTCAAGGCCCTGCAGGCCGCGCTGGCCCAAGTCCCCACGCTGGACCCCAAGGCGATTGAAGACATCATCTGCGGCTGCGCGATTCCGGAAGGCCCGCAAGGCCTGAACATCGCGCGCATAGGCGCGGTGCTGGCCGGCCTGCCGACCAGTGTGGGCGGCATCACCGTCAACCGTTTTTGCGCTTCGGGCCTATCCGCCATCCAGATGGCGGCTGACCGCATTCGCGTGGGTGAGGCCGACGTGATGATCGCGGCTGGCACCGAAAGCATGAGCATGGTGCCCATGTCGGGCAATTCGCCTTCGCTGTCACCTGCCATGTTTGCCAATGATGAAAACATAGGCATTGCCTACGGCATGGGCCTGACGGCCGAGAAGGTGGCGCAGCAATGGAAAGTCTCGCGTGAGGCACAGGACCAGTTTGCGCTCGAGTCGCACCAGAAAGCCATCAAGGCCCAGCAGGCCGGTGAGTTCACGGCCGAGATCACGCCGGTTGAGGTGACGGACCGCAGTGCCAATCTGGAAACCGGTGAAGCCATTGCGAAAAGCCGGACCGTGAACCTGGACGAAGGCCCGCGCCCTGATACCTCGCTCGAAGGCCTGGCCAAACTTAAGACGGTGTTTGCGGCGCGTGGTTCGGTCACGGCCGGCAACAGTTCACAAACCTCGGACGGTGCCGGTGCCTTGATCCTGGCCAGCGAAAAGGCCGTCAAGGAACACGGCCTGAAACCACTCGCGCGTTTCGTCAGCTACGCTGCCAAGGGCGTGCCGCCGCACATCATGGGTATAGGCCCGATCGAAGCCATCCCGGCCGCCTTGCGTTATGCAGGTTTGCAGCAGGACGACATCGACTGGTATGAATTGAATGAAGCGTTTGCAGCCCAGTCGCTGGCCGTTATCAACACCCTGGGTTTGAACGCCGCGAAGGTGAACCCCATGGGCGGCGCGATTGCCTTGGGCCATCCGCTGGGTGCCACCGGCGCGATTCGCGCCGCGACCGTGATTCATGCCTTGCATCGCCACCAGTTGAAGTACGGCATGGTCACGATGTGTGTCGGTATGGGACAAGGCGCCGCCGGCATCTTCGAGCGCGTGTAAGGCTACCGAGCGGGCCTGATGCTGCGTTGGTCCGGTGCTCCCCATCCTCACGTACCTGAAGTACGTTCCGGTGGGTCCGCTCCGCCCGCCTTGCCTGAGGCCCGCTCGCTACGCCCCACGGAAGGCTACCGAGCGGGCGATCTGCGGCGTTGCGGGTCCTGCCAGGAAATCCTCATGCACCTGAAGTGCACTCCGGTTTCCTGCCACCCGCGCCTTGCATCTCATCCCGTTCGCTGCGCCCTTGAAGGTGTCGGTCTTTCAAGTCAGCGGAGACTGGCATTTGTCAACGACTGGAGACAAGCATGCAGAAGCAGACTCTCAATGCAGACACAAGCCAACTCTCGCTGCGCGTTTATGGCTCATCCGGTCCCGCGCGGGCCAGTGTCGTGATCGGCGGTGCGATGGGCGTGCGGCAGGACTACTACACGCCGTTTGCCGAGTGGCTCTCCAGCCAGGGCTTTCGCGTCACCACTTTTGACTACCGCGGTTCGGGCGATTCATTGCCTGACACGCCGGATGGCGGGCTGCGTGGTTTCAAGGCGGACCTGTTGGACTGGGCCGGCGATTACGAAGCCGTGGTGGATGCGGCCAAGGCAGCGTTGCCGGACGCACCGCTTTATCTTTTGGGCCACAGCCTGGGCGCGCAACTGCCGGGATTGTTCAAAGACCAGGACAAGGTTGACGGCTTGCTCAGCATTGCTGCGGGCAGCGGTTACTGGCGTGACAACGCGCCCCGGCTAAAACGCATGGTGCTGTACTTCTGGTACGTGCTGGTGCCCCTGGCGACGCGCCTGTTCGGTTATTTCCCGGGGCGCAGGCTCAAAAAAGTTGGCGATCTGCCTGCCGGTGTGATCCTGCAGTGGCGCAAATGGTGCCTGCACCCGCAGTACAGCGTGGGCGCCGAGGGTGAGGCTGCCCGCCTGAGCTACGGGCAGGTGGGTTTCCCTGTACTGGCGCTGTCCATAACGGACGACGAACTCATGACCTGGCGCGGTACGCAAAACCTCATCAACCTGTATGCGAACGCACCCCGCACTTTCGAACGGATCGCACCTGCCGATGTACAGGCCAGCCGTATCGGGCACTTCGGGTTTTTTCGCGCGCAGTTCGACAAGACCTTGTGGCCGCGTGCCCGCGAGATCATCGACGGCATGGTGCGCCTGTCCGGGCATGTGCAGGAGCGCCGCGTCGCAAACACGACTGCCTGATTCCCAATTCACCGTCAAACTACCATCATGACAAAACACCTTTTTGACCAGGCCCTCGAACTACAGGCCGCGGGCAGCGACAGGCCGGACACCTGGCTGGGCACCACCAGCCCGGCCTACTGGAACATGGTGGGGCCGTTTGGCGGCTCCACGGCGGCCACGGCCTTGCAGGCAGTCATGCAACATCCGGCTTTGCTTGGCGAGCCGATAGCGCTGACCGTCAACTACGCCAGCGCCACCGCTGAAGGCCCGTTCAGCATCACGGCCACGCCGGTACGTACCAACCGTTCCACCCAGCACTGGGTGCTGAGCCTGAACCAGCCGAATGCCAAGGGGGAAGACGTTGCCGTGATGACGGCCACCGCCATGACGGCCTTGCGCCGCGAGACCTGGCAGGTGAACGACATGCCCATGCCCGATGTACCGGCGCCAAAGGACGTGGAGCGCGCCCGGCTTGCAGGCGCCATGGAGTGGCTGAACCGCTACGACATGCGTTTTGTGCGCGGCGGCATTCCCAGAAAGTGGGACGGTGCGGACAAACTGTCGCCGGACAGCCTGACGCAGTTGTGGGTACGCGACGACGTACCCCGGCCACTGGACTTTGCCTCGATCACGGCGATGGCCGATGTGTTTTACCCGCGTGTCTGGTTGCGCCGGCCGCTGCATGTGCCTGCGGGCACGGTGTCCATGACGGTTTATTTTCACGCAAGCGCCGCGCAGTTGCAGCAAGCCGGTACGGGTTATGTCCTGGCGCAGGCCAGGGGGCAGGCTTTCAGGCACGGGTTTTTTGACCAGTCCGCGCAGCTGTGGGACGAATCCGGCACCTTGCTGGTGACCAGCCATCAACTGGTTTATTTCAAGGAGTGATTAAGCCCCCCACGCTTGTCGCTTCGCGTACTACGCTGCCCCCCGAGGGGGCCATTCGCCTGCAGCCCGGCGAAGCCGGTTCTGCGGCTCTGCTTGCAAAAACCCTGCTTCGGTGAAAATCAGAGATCGCTTCCAATATTCTTTAATTGAGACAATCATGACCAGCACCTCCAACGCCGTCCCCGAAATCCTCACCCATGTCGATGCGGGTGTGATGACCCTCACGATCAACCGGCTCGACAAAAAGAACTCCCTCACCGCAGCCATGTACGCCGCCATGGCCGATGCACTGGAGTCGGCCCATCACGACACAGCCGTGCGTGCGCTGGTGATCCAGGGGCATGAAAGCATTTTTTCCGCGGGCAACGATATTGGCGACTTCCTGAACAAGCCGCCATCGGCTGCGGATGCCCCGGTGTTCCGCTTCCTGCGCGGCATCAGCAGCTTTAGCAAACCCATCGTGGCTGCGGTCTGCGGCCCGGCCGTCGGCATAGGCACTACCATGCTGCTGCACTGCGACCTGATTTACGCGGGTGATAACGCAGCGTTTTCCCTGCCCTTTGTGAACCTGGGCCTGTGTCCCGAGGCGGCATCCAGCTACCTGGCGCCCAAGCTCATGGGTTACCCCCGCGCCGCTGAAGCGCTGCTGCTGGGCGAGCCTTTCCGCGCAGAAACGGCGCTTGAGATGGGCCTGATCAACCGTATCGTGCCGCCTGCCGAGGCCAGCGCACTGGCCCAGCAACAGGCCCGAAAACTGGCCGCCAAACCACTGAGCTCGCTGATCGAGACCAAGCGCCTGATGAAAAAAGGCCAGGCCAGCATCGTCGCCGAGCGCATGGTCGAAGAAGGCGCCAGTTTTGGCCGCATGCTGGCAGAACCCGCAGCGCGTGAAGCGTTCACGGCATTCATGGAAAAGCGCCGTCCGGACTTCAGCAAGGTCTGAAGTCCGTGTCCGAAGGACAAGCCATGAAATGGAACGGTGCTTTCGACAAAAGCGCAAGCCGGATTTCAGCAAGGTCTGAAGCTGTATATTTCTTGATCGAGGAACCCCATGTCCTATATGTTGCTGATTCTTGAAGACCCGCAGCAGCGGGGCATACGCAGCGAAGCCGAGGGGCAGGCGGTTTATGCCCGCATGCTGCGGTTTGGTGATGAGCTGAAGGCCCGAGGCCTGTTGGTGGCCAGCGAATCCCTTGGCTCGCATGCCGCTGCTGCACGGGTTGAGGTGCGTGGCGGGCGCGCCAATGTGCTGGATGGCCCGTTTGCCGAAGCCAAGGAAATGGTGGGCGGGTTCTTCCTTCTGAATTGCGCCAGCCGCGAGGAAGCCGTGGCCATCGCCGGGCAATGCCCGGCAGCGGAGTGGGCCACCATCGAGGTGAGGGCGCTGGCCCCGTGTTACGAGGACGCGGCTGAACCGGGGTAAGCGTGTTTGACAAGGGTTTCCCCTTGGTTTTGAATTGTCGATTTCGCGGACGCTTGCTCGTCGTGTGGTTAGAGACCGGAATTTTTCTGGTTTTCAACAGTAACGAAGGAGTATCCCCATGCGATTCATGATCATCGTCAAATCCACACCCGAGTTTGAGGCAGAGACCACCCCGCAGACACCGGACGAAAAACTGCTGACCGCCATGGCGGACTTTCACGAGGAACTGGCCAAGGCCGGCGTGCTGCTGGACGCCAGCGGCCTGCAGCCCAGCCGCAAGGGCTGGCGCATCCATTACGACGGGCAAAAACGCACCGTCATAGATGGCCCTTTCGCCGAGAGCAAGGAGCTGATCGCCGGCTTCACGACCATTCAGGTCCGTACCCGCGAAGAAGCGCTGCAGTGGTCGCGCCGCTTTCCCAACCCTGCGGGCGAAAACCTGCCGGCCGTGATCGAGGTGAGGCAGCTGTACGAACTGGATGACTTTGAACCGGGCGAACAGGTCGAGCGTTTCCGTGAAATGAACACCCCCAGCCAGAAGTAAAGGATAGCCCCATGATCACGACGATCTTCTTTGTCATCATTGGCCTTCTGGCGCTGGCCGCCGCAGTGGTGGCGCTCATTGCCTCGCAGCGGCTCGCTACATTCCGTGTCTCGCGTGCCATCACCATCGCTGCGCCGGCCGATCGTATATTCCCGCTGATCAATGATGTGCGCGCATTCAACACCTGGAACCCCTACAACCAGAAAGACCCGGCGATGAAGGGCAGCTACAGCGGCCCTGCCAGCGGGCCGGGCGCACACTACGACTTTGAAAGCAAAAAGGCCGGCAGCGGGAGTTTTGAGGTCACGCAGGCAGATGCCCCTTCGCAACTGCGCATGCGGCTTGTCATGACGGCGCCTTTCAAGGCGGACAACGTCGTCACTTTCACGCTGGTGCCACAGGGGAGCCAGACCGGGGTCACATGGGCCATGGAAGGCCCGGCGCCCTTTCTGGCCAGGTTCATGGGCGTTGTTTTCGACATGGACAAGATGGTCGGCAAGGACTTCGCGGACGGCCTGGCCGCCCTCAAGGCCAAAGCCGAGAAGCCTGCCTGATTCCCGCCTCATTTCTTCAAGGAGAACCGTATGTCACGTCAAGTCTTCATCAATTTGCCCATCAAGAACATGGCGCGCAGCCAGGCCTTTTTCAAAAGCCTGGGCTTTGCCTTCAATCCGCAATTTACCAATGAGCAGGGCGCCTGCATGGTGATCCGCGAGAACCACAGCTACGCCATGCTGCTGGTAGAGCCCTTCTTCCAGGGTTTCACCAAGAAGGCCATCGCCGACGCCACCAAAACCACCGAGGTGCTGATTGCGCTGTCCTGCGAAAGCCGAGAGGAGGTCGATGAGATGGTGAGGCAGGCACTGGCTGCCGGCGGCACTGCACCCAACCCGAAACAGGACCACGGCTTTATGTACAGCCACGGGTTCACCGATCTCGATGGCCATGTGTGGGAGGTCTTCTGGATGGACCCCGATACAGCCAAGCCGAACGCCTGAGTTGTTTGCCCTGAACCCGGAAAACCCGACGCATGCATTCAGCCACCCACCAGGCCATTGCCACCGTATGGCGCATGGAGTCCGCCAAAATTGTTGGTGCGGTGGCGCGCATGGTGCGCGACATCGGGCTGGCCGAAGAACTGGCGCAGGATGCGCTGGTCTCTGCACTGGAGCACTGGCCCGGTACAGGTGTGCCCGGCAACCCGGGCGCGTGGCTCATGACTGCCGCCAGGAACAAGGCCCTGGACCGCCTGCGGCGCGAGAAGTCGCTGGAGGGCAAGCTTGAGCAGATAGGCCACGACATGGAGGCGCAGGAGGCCCATCTGGTGCCCGACTTTGTGGACGGGCTGGATGCTGCGCGTGAGGCCGAAATAGGCGACGACCTGTTGCGCCTGATTTTCACAGCCTGCCATCCGCTGCTGTCGACCGAGGCGCGCGTGGCGCTCACGCTCAAACTGCTGGGTGGTCTGACAACGCACGAGATCGCGCGGGCTTTTCTTGTGCAGGAGCCAACGATCGCGCAGCGCATCACGCGGGCCAAGCGCACGCTGACTGAAGCGCATGTGCCGTTTGAAGTGCCGCGCGGGGATGAACTCGGTGCCCGGCTGGCCTCGGTGCTGGAGGTGGTCTACCTGGTTTTTAACGAGGGCTATACCGCCTCAGCCGGCGAGGACTGGATGCGCCCGGCGCTCACCGACGAGGCACTGCGGCTGGGCCGCATGCTTGCCGGGCTGGCGCCTGGCGAGCCCGAGGTGCATGGCCTGGTTGCGCTGATGGAGTTGCAGGCCTCGCGCACCGCGGCGCGTGTGGATGCATCGGGCCGTCCGGTGCTGCTGCTTGAACAGGACCGCACCCGCTGGGACCGCCTGCTTGTCACCAGGGGGCTGGCGGCGCTTGAGCGAGCCGAGGCGCTGTGTGCCTCGCATGGGCAGGCGCTCGGGTCCTATGCACTACAGGCTGAGATTGCCGCGTGCCACGCCCGTGCAAGAACGGGTGCGGAGACAGACTGGGTGCGCATCGCCGCCATTTATGACGCGCTCGCCCGGCTTGTGCCTTCGCCTGTGGTCGAACTTAACCGCGCCGTGGCAGTGAGCATGGCCTTCGGGCCTGCGGCGGGGCTGACCATCATCGATGTGCTGAACACTGACAAATCCCTGCAAAATTACCAATGGCTTCCCAGTGTGCGTGGTGACCTGTTGGCCAGGCTTGGCCGCAACAGCGAGGCCAGGGCAGCGTTCGAGCAAGCCGCGCAACTTGCGGTCAATTTGCGTGAACGCGAGTTGCTCATTGAGCGCATCAGGCAACTGCCAGCCGGCTGAATGATGGGGCCCGCGGTGCCAGGTGGTGCTGCACGACAATAGGGCGATGACGAAATCCACGACAACCCATCCGTCCCCGCCCGTCGTGTTTGAAGACGAGTTCATTGCCGGCCTGACGGACCTGTTCGAAAACAAAATCGTTTTCAACAAGGTGCTGGGCCTGAAACTCACGTTGCTCAGCCCTGAACGCGTCAGGGCGCGCATAGACATGCGGCATGAGCTGGTGGGCCACTACAGCTATAACCGTGTCCATGGCGGGGTGGTCAGCGCTGCGCTGGACGCCCTGGCCGGCCTGGCGGTGATGGCTGCCATCGGCGCGCGCCATATGGATGAAACGCCTGCGCAGCGCCTGCACCGCTTTGCCAAGCTGGGCACCATTGACCTGCGGGTCGACTACCTCAGGCCTGCCATCGGGGCGTATTTTGAATTGCAGGCCGAGGTGTTGCGGCTGGGCTCGCGGGTGGCGAGTACTCGCATGGAGTTTTTTGGCGCGGACGGCAAGCTGCTGTCCACCGGGGCGGGCGCCTATATCGTTTCCTGAGGGCTCCGGCCGTTTCAGGACTTTGCGATCTTGCGCGGCCTGCCGAAGTCGTCAATCGCCACGTAGGTGAGGCTGGCCTCGGTCACTTTTTTGTAGATGCCCTGGCTGCGCAGGTGCTCGGCATAGACCTCAACCTGCACCGTGACGGAGGTGGTGCCAATACGTGTCACCGATGCAAAAAAGGACAAAAGGTCACCGACACGCACCGGTTGCTTGAAGATGAACTGGTTGACGGCCACCGTCGCCATGCGGCCGTCCACGTAGCGCGCCGGCAGTACGGCGCCGGCCAGGTCGACCTGGGCCATGACCCAGCCGCCGAAGATGTCGCCGTTGGCATTGCAATCCGCCGGCATGGGAATGACCTTGAGCACCAGTTCCTTGTCGGTCGGCAACTCGACGGCTGGTGTATCGGGCGGAGTACCCGAGTGGGCGCTTGATTCGGAAGACATAGGCACAATCTGCAAAGAAATTGAAATAACCCGAACGATTGTCCTCTATGCGCTCCCGAGCTTCCAGTGCCGATTCTTCCCTGGCCATGCCGCCCATGGCCGGCCACCCTGGCTCGCCCGCCGCCCAGGCACCTGCCCGGTCCGACTGGGACACCCTTAAACGCCTTTTTCCCTATTTGTGGGACTACAAATGGCGTGTGGTCGCAGCCCTGACTTTTGTGCTGGCGGCCAAGCTGGGTAACGTGGGCGTGCCGCTGTTGCTCAAGAACCTGGTGGACGCCATGAGCCTGAAGCCGGGCAATGTGCAGGCGGTGCTGGTGGTCCCCGCCGCGCTGCTGCTGGGTTACGGCCTGCTGCGCCTGTCGACCTCGCTGTTCACCGAACTGCGTGAGCTGGTGTTTGCCAAGGCTACCGAAGGCGCGGCACGCAAGATTTCCCTGGAGGTTTTCAGGCACCTGCATGCGCTGAGCCTGCGTTTTCACCTGGAGCGCCAGACTGGCGGCATGACGCGCGACATCGAGCGCGGCACGCGCGGCGTGCACTCGCTGATTTCCTATTCGCTGTACAGCATCATTCCCACGCTTTTTGAGGTGGGCCTGGTGCTGAGCATCCTGGCGGTCAAGTTTGACATCTGGTTTGCCTGGATCACGTTGGCCGCGCTGGTGCTTTACATCACCTTCACTGTGACGGTGACCGAGTGGCGCACCAAGTTCCGCAAGCAGATGAACGAGCTCGACTCGACCGCCCACAGCCGGGCGATTGATTCCCTGCTCAATTACGAAACCGTCAAATACTTCAATAACGAAAACTTTGAAGCCACGCGTTACGACGAAAACCTGCAGCGCTACCGGCGTGCGGCGATCAAGAGCCAGACCACCCTGAGCATGCTCAACACCGGCCAGCAGCTCATCATTGCCGTCGGCCTGGTTGCCATGCTCTGGCGGGCCACGCAGGGCGTGGTGGACGGCCGCATGACCTTGGGCGACCTGGTGATGGTCAATGCCTTCATGATCCAGCTTTACATTCCGCTGGGCTTCCTGGGGGTGATTTACCGCGAGATCAAACAAAGCCTGACCGATCTCGACAAGATGTTCACGCTGATGGAGAAGGAGCGTGAGATAGCGGACGAACCCGGAGCCCTGCCGATCCGTATTGACGCATCACCCGTTGTCAGGTTTGAGAACGTCAGTTTTGCCTACGAAGCCGCGCGGCCTATCCTGAAAAACGTGAGTTTTGAAATCCCGCCGGGCAAAACCGTGGCGGTGGTGGGCTCGTCGGGCGCGGGCAAGTCCACGCTGGCGCGCCTGCTGTTCCGCTTTTACGATGTCCAGCAAGGCCGCATCACGATTGCCGGGCAGGACATCAAACACGTCACGCAGGCCAGCGTGCGGCAGGCTATAGGCATCGTGCCGCAGGACACCGTGCTGTTCAACGACACGGTGGAATACAACATCGCCTATGGCAAGCCGGGCGCCAGCCGTGAGGAAGTCGAAGCGGCAGCCCGCGCGGCCCGCATCCATGACTTCATCGTATCCACCCCGCTCGGCTACAACACCATGGTCGGCGAGCGCGGGCTCAAGCTCTCGGGCGGCGAAAAGCAGCGTGTGGCGATTGCGCGTACCCTGCTCAAAAATCCGCCGGTGGTGATTTTTGACGAAGCCACCTCGGCGCTGGACTCCGCCAATGAGCGCGCCATCCAGGCCGAGCTGCGCACGGCGGCGCAAAACAAGACCACGCTGGTGATTGCGCACCGCCTGTCCACCGTGGTGGATGCGCATGAAATCCTGGTGATGGAAGACGGCTGCATTGTGGAGCGGGGCACCCATGCCGACCTGCTGGCCATGGGTCAAAAGTACGCCAGGATGTGGACCTTGCAGCAAAGCGCCAGCGATTTTTAATGAAAAGTGCCTGCGGCCGGCTGTAATTGTGCGCGACAAGCTATTGAATTGATAGCAATTGAGGCGGCCTGAAAATCGCCTGGAGACTGTGTTCCGTTCGCGGCGAACGCTGTGTATGGGATTCCCCGTAGCCGTGGGGTGTCTGGGCGCTCGCATAATCTCCGGATGGAAACCAAATGGCTAGAAGATTTTGTCAGTCTCGCTGAAACCCGCAGTTTCAGCCGCTCGGCACAGTTGCGGCATGTGACACAGCCGGCTTTTTCGAGGCGCATACAGGCGCTGGAGGCCTGGGCAGGCACTGACCTGGTGGACCGCAGCTCTTATCCCACCCGCCTGACGCCTGCGGGTGAAACCCTGTACAACCAGTCGCTGGAAATGCTGCAGGGCCTGCAGTCCACGCGGGCCATGCTCAGGGGCCACACGTCTGCCGGACAGGACGTGATCGAGTTTGCGGTGCCGCACACGCTGGCCTTCACGTTTTTCCCGGCCTGGGTCAGCAGCCTGCGCGAAAAGTTCGGCCCCATCAAAAGCCGCCTGATCGCCCTCAATGTGCACGACGCCGTGCTCAGGCTGGTGGAGGGCAGCTGCGACCTGCTGATTGCCTACCATCATGACTCTCAGCCTTTCCAGCTCGATCCCGGTCGTTATGAAATGGTCACGCTGGGCCAGGAGGTGTTGGCTCCCTATGTAAAACCCGATGCGAGTGGCGAGCCGATGTACAAGCTGCCGGGCCGGCCGGGCCAGCCCCTGCCTTACCTGGGTTACGCCCCCGGTGCCTACCTGGGCCGCGTGGTGGACCTGATCCTGAAACAGTCGAGTACCGCGATTCACCTTGATCGGGTCTACGAAACCGACATGGCAGAAGGCCTCAAAGCCATGGCACTTGAAGGCCACGGCATTGCATTTTTGCCTTACAGCGCGGTCAAAAAGGAGCTGCGGGCCAAAAAACTGGTGAGCGCCGGCGACAAACTGGAGATGACCATGGACATCCGTGTTTACCGGGAACGGCCAGCGTCCAGCGAATCGGCCAAAAGCCATGCCCAGGCACTGTGGACCTACCTGCTATTGCAGTCAAATCCCAAACCCGGTGCGGCAGGCGCCAAACCGACGACTAGGTAGTAACCCTTTGTACCTATAAAAGAAATGCATGAGCCGCCGCTGAAACGGCATTGGTATTTTTGGGGGCGTAAATCTACAGTTCGGCACGGTCAGGTCTTGACGCGGTATGGTTTGCAGGGAACTGGCACAAAGACTGCTTTAAGAACGGGATGGACCTTGGCTATATCTGCGCGCACCACACTGGGGAAGGATTTCGGGCGCAGGTTTTCTGGCCCGGCGTTTTGGGCGATGAAAATAAGGCGCATGGGGTTGTCAGATTTCAAACAGCTTCAACCCGCGTTCATGCAAGCTGGACGCGGGTAAACCTTGGGGTTGGCGCATGCACCGACTCTCTAGAATAGTATTCACTAACTGCTTCATTTCAAACACAGGAGATAACATGAAACTCAAACTAGCCGCCCTCTCAATTGCGCTGCTTGCAACCGGTGCTGCTTTTGCGCAGGCCAATGACACCATCGCCAAGGTCAAGGCCTCCGGCGTTGTGACCATGGGTGTTCGTGACTCCTCCGGTGCCCTGTCCTATACCCTGGGCGACGGCAAATACACGGGTTACCACGTCGAGATCTGCAACCGCGTGATTGCCGCCCTGGAAAAGGCCGCCGGCCGCAAGCTGGAAGTCAAATACCAGTCCGTGACCTCGCAAAACCGTATCCCCCTGGTCCAGAACGGCACGGTGGACCTGGAGTGCGGCTCCACCACCAATAACGTGGCCCGCCAGAAAGACGTGGCTTTCCTGTACACCACCTTTGTTGAGGAGGTGCGCATCGCCGTGAAGGCCAACTCCGGCATCACCTCCATCACCCAGCTCAATGGCAAAAACGTGGCAACCACCACGGGCACCACGTCCGTCCAGACCCTGCGCAAGAACGAGCGTGCAAAAGGTATCGACTTCAAGGAAGTGTTTGGCAAGGACCATTCCGACAGTTTCCTGCTGCTCGAGTCCGGCCGTGCCGACGCATTTGTCATGGACGGTTCCATCCTGGCCGGCAATATTGCAACCGCCAAGAACCCGGCCGACTACAAGATCGTCGGTGAGGTGCTGAGCGTTGAGCCCATCGCCATCATGATCCGCAAGGATGACCCAGCCTTCAAAAAGCTCGGTGACGACACCATCAGGGACATGATCAAGGCCGGCGACATGAACAAGCTCTGGGACAAGTGGTTCCTGCAGCCAATCCCTCCGAAAAACACCAAGGTTGGCCTGGCACTCAGCGACAGCACCAAGGCCGCCTGGGCCACGCCGAATGACAAGCCCATGGAAGATTACGCCAAGAAGTAATCAGGCAGTCATAGGGCCTTCAAGGCAAAACAGGCGAAATGCACAAACCCCGTCCCTGGATTTCAAGGCGGGGTTTGTCATTTGCCGCGGGGCATATTCACTTTGAGCAAGAACATCAATAACAGCAAGCTGGAGTCATCATGACGTGGGACTGGAACGTATTTTTAACCGACGATGGCAGTGGGCGCACCTACCTGCAATGGATGCTGGACGCCTGGGGCTGGACGCTGGCTGTCGCAGGGGCGTCCTGGGTGGTGGCCATGGTGGTGGGGGCCTTGATCGGTACGCTGCGCACCTTGCCTAACAGCCCGTGGCTGGTTCGTTTTTCCAACGCCTGGGTTGAGCTGTTTCGCAATATTCCGCTGCTGGTGCAGATTTTCATCTGGTATTTTGTGGTGCCGAAAGTCTTTCCGTCCATGAAAGAGCTGCCCAGTTTTATCCTGGTGGTGTTTGCGCTTGGGTTTTTTACTTCCGCGCGGATTGCCGAGCAGGTCCGGGCCGGTATTCAGGCACTGCCGCGCGGCCAGCGCTACGCAGGCCTGGCCATGGGCTTCACCACGGCGCAAACCTACCGCTACGTGATCCTGCCGATGGCGTTTCGCATCATCATTCCGCCGCTCACCAGCGAGTCCATGAACCTGCTCAAGAACTCCTCGGTGGCCTTTGCCGTGTCTATCGCCGAGCTCACCATGTTTGCCATGCAGGCCCAGGAGGAAACCTCACGCGGTATTGAGATTTACCTGGCCGTGACGGCGCTGTATGCCATCTCGGCCTTTGCAGTCAACCGTGCCATGGCGCTTGTTGAGAAGAAGCTGCAGATACCGGGTTACATCGTGGCCGGTGTTGCAGGCGGAGGGCACTGACATGATTCTTGGACTCGACATGAGTTTCCTGAACTGGGACATTATTTCCAAGTTCGTGCTCAAAGGCTTTATTTTCAGTATCCAGCTGACGGTCATCGCTACCATAGGCGGCATCATCCTGGGGACCTTGCTGGCCCTGATGCGGCTGTCGGGTAAGAAAATCCTGACGGTGCCGGCGACGATCTACGTCAACGGCATGCGCTCGGTTCCGTTGGTCATGGTGATCCTGTGGTTCTTCCTGCTGGTGCCGGCGGGGTTTTATGCCCTTATTCCCGGGGGCAGCAACTACCGTGCTGAAATCTCGGCCATCATCACCTTTGTGGCGTTTGAAGCGGCTTACTTCAGCGAGATCATGCGGGCAGGCATCCAGTCCATCTCGCGCGGCCAGGTCAACGCCGGCCGTGCGCTGGGCATGACCTATGCGCAGAACATGAAACTCATCATTCTGCCGCAGGCCTTTCGCAACATGGTGCCGATTCTGCTGACGCAAACCATCATCCTGTTCCAGGACACCTCGCTGGTATACGCCATCGGCGCCTATGACCTGCTCAAGGGGTTCAGCACGGCAGGCAAGATATACGGGCGGACCGAAGAGGCCTACCTGTTGGCGGCAGTGGTCTATTTTGTGATGTGCTTCGGCCTGTCCTATATGGTCAAGCGCCTGCAGGCCAGGATTGCCATCATTCGATAAGTTCTGCAAAAAGCAAAACCCGTACAAAACAAAGCAAGCGCACACTGGAGTAGATGATGATTGAATTAAAAGATGTATCCAAGTGGTATGGCGAGGTGCAGGTTCTCAACAACTGCACGACCAGTATCAAAAAAGGCGAGGTGGTGGTGGTCTGCGGTCCATCCGGCTCGGGCAAATCGACATTGATCAAAACCATCAATGCGCTGGAGCCTTTCCAGAAGGGCCAGATTTTTGTGGATGGCCAGGCGGTGCATGACCCCAAGACCGATTTGCCGAAACTGCGCAGCCGTGTCGGCATGGTGTTCCAGAACTTCGAGCTTTTTCCGCATTTGAGCGTGACCGAAAACCTGACCCTGGCGCAAATGAAGGTGCTGGGTCGAAAGATCGATGAGGCCACAAAACACGGCCTGAAATACCTGGACCGCGTAGGCCTGATGGCGCACAAGGACAAATTTCCCGGCCAGCTCTCGGGCGGGCAGCAGCAGCGTGTGGCGATTGCCCGGGCGCTCAGCATGGATCCGATTGCCATGTTGTTTGACGAGCCGACTTCGGCGCTGGACCCTGAGATGGTCGGCGAGGTGCTCGATTGCATGATGGGCCTGGCCGTTGAAGGCATGACCATGATGGTGGTCACCCATGAGATGGGTTTTGCCCGCAAGGTCGGCAGCCGTGTCATCTTTATGGATGTGGGCGGTAAAATCCTGGAAGACTGCTCGAAAGACGAGTTTTTCAATCACCCCGAAAACCGTCAGCCCCGCACCAAGGATTTCCTCAACAAGATTCTTCAGCACTGAACGATGCGGCCGGCCACCAGGCCTGCCCGACCGTTGTGAACGACCTTATTCATGTTTGCGACCTTGACGATCATCCAGCGCGTTACCGTGCGCCTAGCCGTTGCCTCATGTGCAGCGCGCGGGCACGCGGGCGACTGCATGGATGTTTCCGTCCTGTGGCCGCATCAGCCGGTTGCACATTCCTGAGCCCGGCGATCCTTTCCTTCTTCTTTTTTTAGCGCTATTTCTGGATCGTCGGGCAGCAAGCCAACTGGCTCGCCCGGTAAGCCTTTTCCGGGCTCTATTGATTCAGGAGTTTTCATGTCTGCTTCCCCTCAACTGTCGCGCACGCTGACAGAACTTGACCATTTGCGTATTTCCAACCTCGTGCGCCTGCCTTCGGGGCGCGCGGTCCCGGGGCTTGCCCCGGCCATCAGCGACGTGATCGAAGCTGCCGAGCTGGTGTCCTCGTATGACGTGCCGCCGAATGTGGTGACCATGTACTCACAGGTGCTTCTGGCCGATCTGCGAACCGGTGAGCAGCGCAAGCTGACGCTGTGTTACCCCCACGATGCCGAGCCGGCCACCGGTTTTGTGTCGGTGTTGTCGCCGGTGGGCGCTGCCTTGCTCGGGTTGTCCGTGGGCCAAACGGCCAGCTGGGCCAGCCCGCAAGGGGAACAGGCCTCGGCAGAAATACTGGAGCTGCTGTTCCAGCCCGAGGACAGCGGCGACTATTTGTTGTAAAACGCGCGAGAAAATGGGTCAGCACCCACAAAAAAAGCCCTGCAATGCGGGGCTTTTTTTGTGCTGTCTGCGCTGTTTATTTCTTGCGCGCAGCAATCGATTTTTCGGCCGTGTTCACCAGGTTGGCTCCGATCTGGTTTTTCCACTTGTCGTAGATCGGGCGCGTGGCCTTGACGAAGGATGCGCGCTCATCCGGGCTGAGCTGCGTGACCGTGGTGCCAAGCGCTGCAATCTCCTTGAGCATGGGTTTGTCAGCTTCTGACAGGCCCTTTCGGGCGATGGCGATTTCCTGCTTGCCGGCATCCTGGGCGGCCTGTTTGACGATGGCGCGGTCGGCTTCCGTCCATGAAGCCCAGACTTCCTTGTTGACCACAAAGACCAGCGGGTCGTTGACGTAGCCCCACATCGTGATGTATTTCTGCGCAGAGTTGTGCAGCTTGGCGGCGGTGTAGATGGACAGCGGGTTTTCCTGTCCGTCCACAGCGCCGGTCGCCAGTGCGGGTTGTGCATCGGCAAAACTCATTTGCGTGGGGTTGGCACCCAGTGCCGTGAAGGTGTCGAGGAACAGCGGCGAGCCCACGACACGGATCTTCAGGCCCTTCATGTCTTCGGGGCGTTTGATGGCCAGCTTGGAGTTGCTGATTTCGCGGTAGCCGTTTTCGCCCCAGGCGAGCGGCACCACACCGGCCTTGTCAATGATCCTGAAAATTTCCTTGCCCACTTCGCCTTGCGTCAGTGCATCCGCCGCCGCATAGTCCGGCATCAGGAAGGGCAGCGAAAAGATATTCAGTTCCTTGACCTGCGGCGACCAGTTGATGGTGGAGCCTATGGCCATGTCGATCACGCCCTGGCGAATCGCGCTGAACTCACGTGTCTGGTCGCCCTGGATCAATGAGACGCCGGGATACAGCTTGATATTGATGCGGCCCTGCGTGCGCTCGCGCACGAGGTTGGCCCAGATCTCGCCGCCCTTGCCCCAGGGGAAGGCTGGCCCGACGACCAGCGACATCTTGTATTCGGATTTGTAGGTTTGCGCGGGCGCAGCGGCCGTGAATGCCAGCGAGGCGCAAGCCAGCGCCAGGCCGAGGACGGTTTTAAATTTCATTCGAAAGTCTCCTTGGTAAAAATCTGGTCGGGATCAATCCGGGTTCAATAACCGAGTTTGTGCGGCAGCCACAGGGCCAGCTGGGGGAAGGCAATCACGGCCACCAGCACCAGGAACATGGCGGCCATCATCCACACCACCCAGCGCACGGTTTCTTCCATGCGCACATTGGCGATCCGGCACGACACCATCAGGTTCACCGCCAGCGGCGGCGTGAACTGGCCGATGGCGACCTTGAGCGTGAGGATGACACCAAACCAGACCAGGTCCCAGTTGTAGTGCTGTGCTATAGGCAGCAGCAGCGGCACAAAAATCAGGAAGATGGAGATACCGTCCAGGAACATGCCCACGGTGATCAGCATCAGGATAAGCAGGGCCAAAATGCCGTACTCGCCCAGTCCGGAAGATGTGATGGCCAGCGTGATGGGGTCTATGACCCCCAGCGTGCTGAGCGAATAGGCAAAGATGCCGGCCAGCGAAACCACCAGCAGGATCACGGCGGAAAGCTCGCCTGACTCACGCAGGATCTCAAACAGGTCGCGGAACTTGATCGTGCGGTGTATCACCATGCCGACAAACAGGCCGTAAAACACCGCCACCACGGCGGCTTCCGTCGGCGTGAACCAGCCGGCGCGCATGCCGCCCAGAATCAGCACCGGCGCCGCGAGGCCCCAGATGGCGTCGCGCAAGCTGGCCCAGAAGGGCGGCTTGGGCATGTTGGCTTCCAGCGCACCCATCTTGTATTTGCGCGAGAGCCATACCGAAGGCACGATGAGTGCCAGGCCAGCCAGGATGCCCGGGATCATGCCGGCGGCAAAAAGCGCAGGAACGGATGCATTCGGCACCAACACCGAATAAACGATAAAGGCAATGGACGGCGGGATCAGGATGTCGGTGGACGCTGCGGCGCCCACAACGCTGGCAGAGAAAGACGGCGGGTAACCGGCACGCGACATGGCGCTGATCATCACGGCACCAACTGCCGCCGCGCATGCGGGCCCCGAACCTGAAATCCCGCCCAGGAACATGGCAACGGCAATGGCCACCAGCGGCAGCATGCCCGGGCCGCGCCCGACAATGGCCACCGCAAAATTGACCAGCCGCAAGGCCACGCCGGAGCGGTCAAAGATGGAGCCGACCAGCACAAACATGGGAATCGCCAGCAAAGGGTACTTGCCCAGCCCGGCGTAAAAGTTCTGCGGCACGGCCAGCAGGCCAAACCACTGCGCATCTGCGTTGGCCAGCGCGATGGCCGCTGCGCCTGCCAGCCCGAGGGCTGCACCAATCGGCACGCCGACCAGCATCAGCGCAATAAAGGCGATGAAAAGAAGGGTCGGTATCATGCGCGCCGTCCACGGCGAATGAACAGGCCCACCGCGCGCAGCGCCATGCCAAGCGAAAGAATGGGCAGCCAGATGGAGTACCACCACTGCGGAATGCCTATGCCCGGCGAGGTTTCATTAAAGCGGTAGTCGTCCCACACCAGGCGTACGCTCAGCACGGCGATCAGGCCAAACAGTATGGCCACCATGGCTGCACCCAACTGGGCCAGTTTCTTGCGCCTGGCCATGGAACCGTTTCCCGAAAAGTATTCGATGCGGATGTGGCGATCGCGTGCAATGGCGGCGGAGCTTCCCACCAGCGCCAGCACAATCATCAGGAAAACCGAGAACTCTTCGGTCCAGGCAAAGGACTGGCTGGTGAAGTAACGCACAAGGACATTGGCAAAGGTGAACAGCGCCAGCGCCCCCATCACGATGACGGTCAGCCAGTCTTCAATTTTGAGGGTGACCTTGACGGGTTCGTCGACCTCGTCAAGCGGTGGCATGGCTTCTGGTGCGTGACCAGATTCAGGAGGCAAATGCATGAATGATTCTTCTGGTTGGGCGGATTGGCGCTGGTGACGCCAAAAGCAGGTCCTGGGCCTTTTTGTGGCCTGCGGTGCATGGTAACGGCTGGGCTCATGCCCATGCCTAAGGGCTTTCCTTAGGCGGCCTGGCAAGCCCGATACGGCGGGTGGCTGGCAGGGCATGGGAGCAGGCTGTAAATGCGACAATTCGCACATGACTTCAGCGACCACCTCCACCACCCTCACGATCACCCGCCCCGACGACTGGCATCTGCATGTGCGCGACGGCGACGCCCTCAATACGGTGGTGCCGCACACGGCCGCGCAGTTTGGCCGGGCCATCATCATGCCCAACCTGCGTCCGCCGGTGACCACCGCGGCCCAGGCGCTTGCCTACCGTGAGCGCATCCAGGCCGCCGTGCCTGCGGGCGTGAAGTTCGAACCGCTGATGACCCTGTACCTGACCGACAACCTGGCCGCAGATGAGATCAAGCGGGCCAGGGACGCCGGTGTGGTTGCCGCCAAGCTGTATCCGGCAGGCGCCACCACCAACAGCGACGCAGGCGTGACCGATTTGCGCAAGATTCACAAAACGCTGGAAGAGATGCAAAAGCAGGGTTTGCTGCTGCTGGTGCACGGCGAAGTGACCAGCTCAGACATTGACCTGTTTGACCGTGAGGCGGTGTTCATTGACACCCAGCTGATTCCGTTACGCCGTGACTTCCCCGAACTCAAAGTCGTTTTTGAACACATCACCACAAAAGAAGCAGCCCATTACGTACGTGACAGTGACCGCTTCACCGGCGCCACCGTCACGGCGCATCACCTGCTGTACAACCGCAATGCGATTTTTACCGGCGGCATCCGCCCGCATTACTACTGCCTGCCGGTGCTCAAGCGCGAAACCCACCGCATCGCATTGGTCGAGGCGGCCACCAGCGGCAATGCCAAGTTTTTCCTGGGCACCGACAGTGCGCCGCATCCGGCGAACCTGAAGGAGCATGCCACCGGCTGCGCGGGTTGCTACACCGCGCATGCCGCCATGGAGCTGTATGCCGAGGCCTTTGACGCAGCCGGCGCCCTGGACAAGCTGGAGGCTTTTGCCAGCTTCAATGGCCCTGCCTTTTATGGCTTGCCGCGCAATGAAGGCACCATCACGCTGAAGAAGGAAAGCTGGTTGCCGCCCGAGAGTTATGCATTCGGCAATGCCGAACTCAAGCCGCTGCGTTCCGGAGAGAGCCTTCCCTGGAAGCTGACCAATCCAGCGGGGACATGATGGACCGCAAGCCGCGCGTAGCCCTGCTGATAGACGCCGACAACTCGCCGGCGTCCAAGATCGACCTGATCCTCAATGAGTTGTCGACTTTCGGCGAAACCAATATCCGGCGCGCTTACGGCAACTGGAAGAAGAATGAACTCAAGGGCTGGGAAGAGGTGCTGCATGAGCATGCCATCCGGCCCATGCAGCAGTTTGATTACACCAAGGGGAAGAATGCCAGCGACATGGCCATGGTGATCGACGCGCTGGAGCTTCTTTATACGGACCGGCCTGACGCCTTCGGTATCGTGTCTTCGGACGCCGACTTCACGCCGCTGGTGATGCACCTGCGTGCCAAGGGTGCGGCGGTCTACGGCTTTGGCGCGCAAAAAACGCCTGAGCCTTTTGTCAACGCCTGCTCCAGGTTTTTGTACCTGGACAAGCTGCGGCCCATGGCTGCCGGTGATGCGGCGGCAGGCGTCCATGGCAGCGATCGCGATGACCGCGACGATGGGGAGGCGGTTTCTGCCGCGCCCCTGCGTGCCACGCCCGCGCAGCTCAAGCAGGATGCCAAGCTCGTCATGTTGCTGCGCAATGCCGTGCAGGCGGCCGCCGATGATGACGGTTGGGCGCGTGTGGGTGCTGTCGGCACACAGATCGCCAACCAGGCTTCGTTTGACCACCGTAATTATGGTTATGCGACCTTGACCAAGCTGCTGGTGGCCACGCAGTTGTTTGATATTGCCGACGAGGGCAAGTCCACCGTGGCGGTGCGCGACAGGCGCTTGCACAAATCGGCACGGGCCTGAAAGGGCTGCTGCCGGTGTCCGCGATGCCGACGATTGACTGGGGCCGGCCCTGGCTGCAGCCCTGGCAGGAAGCGGGTGAACGTATTGCGCGGTCCGTGGCATCGGGCGCCGCCTTGCATCAGGCGCTGAATGCGGCGCAGGATGCACCGGTGTGTTTTGTTCCGCAAAGCGCGCTGCCGGACGGCGAGCCCTACGAGAGTTTTATTTTCAGGACCGGCCAGTGCCCGACGCGCGAAGGCCTCCATGATTTTTTCAATGGCCTGTGCTGGATGCATTTCCCTGAAACAAAAAAGAAGCTCAACCAGCTGCAGGCGGCAGCCATAGCGCAGGCCGGTGTGCAGCAGGTACGCGGCCCGGTGCGCGATGCGCTGACCCTGTTTGATGAGAATGCGGCTTTTCTCCTGGCGCCGCAAGCGCTCTGGGACGCGCTGGTGGCGCGAGACTGGCGGCGCCTGTTTGTCGACCTTCGCCCGCTCTGGCAGCAGGCGCAACTGGTGCTGTTTGGCCATGCACTGCTCGAGAAGCTGGTTTTTCCACGAAAACCCATCACGGCCCACGTCTACCGGGCGCAACCAGCTATAAATTCAATAGCGGGTTCGCTGGCCGGGCTGGACGCCTGGGCGGCCTCTGACCTGAGCGCTGAAAAGCTCGCCAGCAAGCCGTTTGCGCCCTTGCCGGTGCTGGGTGTGCCGGGCTGGTGGGCAGAAAACGAGAACTTTTCCTTTTATGATGACTCACTTGTATTTCGCCCGCGCAGATAAAAACAACACATAACATCGCGCCGGCAGCTACCGCCAGTGGCTTGATTTGGGACAAAAAATCCCCATTTATCTGGAAATGCAGTGTTTTCTGCGGCCCTGAGGCTGCCCAATATCCAAGTTATCGACTCCCACGGAGAATCCATGAAACGTATTATTTTGTTTGTAATGACCAACCTTGCCGTTGTGGTGGTGCTGGGCATTGTCGCCAGCCTGCTGGGCGTCAACCGTTACCTCACGCCCCAGGGGCTGAACCTCGGCATGCTGCTGGGTTTTGCCGCCGTCATCGGTTTTGGCGGTGCCATTATTTCCCTGCTGATCAGCAAGCCGGTCGCCAAATGGAGCTCGGGCGTACGCGTCATCAACCAGCCGCAAAACGCCGATGAGGCCTGGATTGTCGAGACCGTGCGCAAGCTGGCCACCACAGCCAACATCGGCATGCCGGAAGTCGGTATTTTTGAAGGTGCGCCCAACGCCTTTGCAACCGGCGCCTTCAAGAATTCGGCCCTGGTGGCGGTTTCAACCGGTCTGCTGCAAGGCATGACGCGCGATGAAATCGAAGCTGTGCTCGGCCACGAGATTGCCCACGTGGCCAACGGCGACATGGTCACCATGACCCTGATCCAGGGCGTGATGAATACTTTTGTCGTGTTCCTCAGCCGTGTGATCGGTTATGCGGTGGACAGCTTCCTGCGCCGCGGTAACGACAACAATTCGGGCCCCGGCATCGGTTACTACATCAGCACCATCGTGCTGGACATCGTGCTGGGTTTTGCCGCAGCCATCGTGGTGGCCTGGTTCTCGCGCCATCGCGAGTTTCGCGCGGATGCGGGTTCTGCCGCTTTGCTGGGCAGGAAGCAGCCCATGATCAACGCGCTGGCCCGCCTGGGCGGCATGGTGCCTGGCGAGTTGCCCAAGACCGTGCAGGCCATGGGCATCACCGGCGGCATTGGCAAGCTTTTCTCGACGCATCCGCCGATTGAAGAGCGTATCGCGGCCTTGCAGAATGCCCAGCCTGGGCAGGTTTGATCCGGCGCTGCAGGTTAGCCATTAAAGAAGCCGCTGCAATCGCAGCGGCTTTTTTTCACCTGTCTATGTCCTGATGAAATCGATAAATGCCCGCAGCGGCGCGGGTACAAGACGGCGTCCCGGGTAATACAAGAAGGGGCCGGAGAAACGCGGCCACCAGGGTTCCAGCACGGGTTCCAGCGTACCTTTGTCCATATGCGGACGCAGCCAGTCCTCGAAGAGGTAGATGATGCCGCTACCTGCGACGGCGGCATCCACGGCCAGGTCCACTGCGCCGCCTACGCTGACGATGAGGGGGCCGACAGGATCAACCTTCACGGTATCGCCCTCGTGCTCAAATTCCCAGGCGGGCATGGCGCCACTCGTGAACTTTCCGCGCAGGCATGCGTGGGCCAGCAGCTCACGCGGATGGGCAGGGCGGCCGCACCGGTCCAGATACAGAGGCGAGGCGGCTGCGGCGAAGCGCTGCTGGCGAGGCCCGATGGGCACGGCGATCATGTCCTGCTCCAGCCGTTCTTCATAACGGATACCGGCATCGCAGCCGGTCGCCAGCATGTCGACAAAGCTGTCCTCTGCGACCACCTCCAGGCGTATGTCCGGGTAGGCGGCCAGGAAAGGCGGCACGATGCTACCAAGCACCAGCCTCGCAGCACTGACCGGTACATTCAGGCGCAAGGACCCGGCGGGCCTGTCCCTGAAACCGTTCACCACGTCCAGGGCCGCCTCCATTTCGTTCAGGGCGGGGGCAAGGCGGTCCAGCAGGCCCTTGCCCGCCTCGGTCGGGACAACACTGCGGGTTGTACGGTTGAGCAGCCGCACGCCCAGTTGCGCTTCAAGGCGTCGTACCGCCTCGCTGAGTGCGGATGCGCTGCCGCCGCTTGCACGCGCACCCTCGCGAAAGCCTCTGGCACGCGCCACCGTCACAAAGGCGTTCAAATCGCCAAGATCAATTTTCATTGTTCGCTAATCCATACAGCCTGTGTTGATTGTGCCTAATTGTGGCAATGAAGGACAAGGCCTACCATCCAGCATCTTTCAAGGAGACCGACCATGTCCAGCATCAATCAGTCAGGCAATTTCACCCTCGGCGACCGAGCAGTCAGGCGTCTTGGTTACGGCGCCATGCAGCTGGCAGGGCCTGGTGTGTTCGGTCCCCCCAGGGACAAGGCTGCAGCGCTGGCCGTGCTCCGGGAGGCTGTTGCGAGCGGGGTGAACCATATCGATACCAGCGATTTCTATGGCCCCCACATCACCAACCAGCTGATCCGCGAGGCGCTGCATCCCTACAGGGACGACCTGGTGATCGTCACCAAGATCAGTGCGCGGCGCGGCGAAGATGGGTCATGGATTCCGGCCATGTCGCCCAGGGAGTTGACGCAGGCGGTCCACGACAATCTTCGTAACCTGGGCCTGGATGTGCTGGATGTTGTCAACTTTCGCAGCATGCTGGGCATCCATGGGCCTGCCGAGGGCTCCATTGAAGAGCAGGTCACGGTGTTGGCGGGGCTTCAGCAACAAGGCCTGGTGCGCCATATTGGACTGAGCAACGTCACGCCGGCGCAGATTGCACAAGGGCGCAGCATCTGCAAAATCGCCTGTGTACAAAATCATTACAACCTTGCGCACCGGGATGACGATGCGCTGATTGACGATCTTGCAAGCGAGGGCGTCGCTTATGTGCCGTACTTCCCGCTGGGTGGTTTCAGCCCGCTGCAGTCGTCCACCCTGTCTGCGGTTGCCGCACGCCTTGGCGCCACGCCTTTGCAGGTTGCGCTGGCCTGGTTGCTTCAGCGCGCGCCCAACATCCTGCTGATTCCGGGCACGTCGTCGGTGGCGCACCTGAAAGAGAACCTGGCTGCTTCCGGCATGCTCCTGCCGGAAGATGCGCTCAGGGAACTCGACAGCATGGAGAGCGCTGGACCCCACTGAGCTTGCTGTGTCTTATGCGGCAGGGGCCTTGATGGCCTCAAGCGCGCGGCTGACGTCTGCAGGCTTCATGCCGTACATGTCGGCAAATTCCTCCACGGTTTTGCCACTGGCCGTGAAGGTTCGCGCCAACGCTTCGTGCCTGGCGGCAATCAGGCGCACTTCTGAAATGGCATCGTCCAGCAATGCGTTGGTGGCTTCATCCTGCACGCGGACCCGCTCTGCATAGCCTTCGGGTGTCAGGCCGGAAGCCGCTATCGCCTCCACCAGCCGCTGCACCAGCTGCGGTTTCAGGTCTTCCTTTGACCGCAGTTGCCGGCGGCGGAAAATTTCCAGAATCGCATGGTGCACGTGCTCGGGCGAAACGGGCTCCACCGGGTTGCCGTCAAGGTCATGGCGAGGGTGACCAGCTGCCACACTTTCAAGGTAGCGCGTGGAGCGGGCATGCTGGCCCATGGCGAACTTGAGTTCGTCCTTCTTGAATTCCTCGGGGTGGCGGGCCAGCAAGTCCTGGAACACGCCGAGTTTGAGCGGCAGGAATTGCGCGCCAAACAGCTTGGGGTAGAACTCGAACAGGCGCTCCAGCACCGGGTTGACCGGGCGTGCCTTCTGCTGTGTCGGTGCGGGCCGGCGCCGGCGGTCGGGACGGCGCGAGTTGTTGGGCGTGGCGGAAGGGGTGTCGGTCATGTCGTCGCTTCAGATCATGGGTGGTTGGGCAACGGCCGGAGGAAGGTCCGGGCCGCAAGAGGCAAATGCCTGGCAGCATGCCAAACTGGAAAAGAGGTTGGCCGGATGTTAGCGCGGCCTGAAAGGTGTGACGGGATTGTCGGTCATGAGGGCTATTGATGATTCAGGCAATGCCCGTGATGCTGCGCGCTACAGCCTCGGCCACCTCGATGCCGTCCACGCCAGCCGACAAAATGCCGCCGGCGTAGCTGGCGCCTTCGCCGGCCGGATACAGGCCCTTGACGTTGAGGCTCTGGAAGTTGTCGCCGCGTGTCATCTTGAGCGGGGACGAGGTGCGTGTTTCCACACCGGTCAGCACCGCGTCGTGCATGTCGAAACCGCGTATCTTTTTGCCAAAGGCCGGAATCGCTTCGCGCATCGCCGTAATCGCATAGTCCGGCAGGGCGCTGGCCAGGTCGGTCATGCGTACGCCGGGTTTGTAGGAGGGTTCCACACTGCCCAGCTGTGTCGAGGCCTTGCCGGCCACAAAGTCGCCGACCAGTTGACCGGGTGCTTCGTAGTTGCTGCCGCCCAGGGTGAAGGCGTGGGATTCAAGCTGGCGCTGGAAGGCGATGCCTGCCAGGGGTCCGCCGGGGTAGTCGGTCGGTGAAATGCCGACAACGATGCCGGCATTGGCATTGCGTTCGTTACGCGAGTATTGACTCATGCCGTTGGTCACGACACGGTTGACTTCAGACGTGGCAGCGACTACCGTGCCGCCCGGGCACATGCAAAAACTGTAGACCGAACGGCCGTTGCCGGCGTGGTGTACCAGCTTGTAGTCGGCCGCGCCCAGTAACGGGTGACCGGCGTGCTGGCCCAGCCGCGCGCGGTCAATCAGGCCTTGCGGGTGTTCAATGCGGAAACCCACCGAGAAGGGTTTGGCTTCCATGTAGACACCGCGTTCGTGCAACATGGTGACGGTGTCGCGCGAGCTGTGGCCCAGCGCCAGCACCACATGGTCG
Source organism: Polaromonas aquatica (assembly GCF_042659145.1). Taxonomy (NCBI): domain Bacteria; kingdom Pseudomonadati; phylum Pseudomonadota; class Betaproteobacteria; order Burkholderiales; family Comamonadaceae; genus Polaromonas; species Polaromonas aquatica. Next base: position 176,764 of record NZ_JBHSRS010000082.1, read on the forward strand.
GCGCGCAACTCGTAATTGGTTCCATCGTTCAGGTTTTGCACGGTCAGGCCGCGGATATGCCCATCTTCGATCAGCACATCGCTGACGCGTTGTTCAAAACGCACCTCGCCGCCCAGCGCGATGATTTGCTCGCGCATGTTCTCCACCACCTTGACGAGTTTGAAGGTGCCGATATGGGGTTTGCTGACCAGCAGGATCTCGGCGGGCGCGCCGGCCTTGACGAACTCGTTCATGACCTTGCGGCCCAGGTGGCGCGGATCCTTGATCTGGCTGTACAGCTTGCCGTCTGAAAAGGTGCCGGCACCGCCTTCACCAAACTGCACATTGGATTCGGGGTTGAGTATCTTTTTGCGCCAAAGGCCCCAGGTGTCCTTGGTGCGTTCGCGGACTTTTTTGCCGCGCTCCAAGACTATGGGCTTAAACCCCATTTGCGCCAGCAGCAGGGCCGCAAAAATCCCGCAGGGGCCGAAACCGACGACGACTGGCCGCACGGCAGGCGCGGGATCGGCATGGGTCACCGGGTAGTAGTTCTGGTCCGGCGTGGGGCGGATATGCGGGCTGGCTTCGAACTGCTGGAGCAGGCGTGCTTCCAGCGCGGGGGAAGACAGCTGTACATCGACGATGTAGACCAGCAGCAGTTTCTGCTTGCGTGCATCGTAGCTGCGTTTGTAAATGCTGTGGCTGAGGAGGTCGCCAGGGGCAATGCCCAGGGTTTTGGCGATCAGCAGGGGGAGCGCGTCATCCGCATGGTCTAGCGGGAGCTTGAGTTCATTCAGGCGAATCATGGGGCCGGGTACTTTCGTGGATCTGTTTTTCGGATCTGTGCCTATTTTAAGCGGTCTGCGCTTATGCCACGAGCGCAGCCAGCTATTGATTTGATAGCGTTCGGGAAGCGTTGCAGAAAGGCGGATAATCAGGCCCGTGAAGCCTGCCAGACCGCCGCTGGTGCAATTCCCGAAAGGGAGCACTGGAGGAACGTCCGGACTGCACAGGACAGCGTAGGAGGTAATACCTCTCCACCGTGAGGTGAGGATCAGAGCAACAGAGACGAGTCGGCCTTGGGGTCACCCCGGGGCCGGGTGAAACGGGCAATCTCTACGCGCAGCAATACCAAGTAGGCCAGCGTTGATGTGGTTCCGCAGAGCTGGCGGGTAGGTAGCACCGAGCCGGGTGGGCGACCCCCGGCCCAGATTAATGGCGGTCACACCGGGTCATCGCAAGGTGGCCAGGTGCACAGAATCCGGCTTATCGGCGGGCTTCACACTTTATTCAGATTTCGTCAAAGCGGGCGCGCTTATCGCCAGGCGGCCATCGGCTGCAGCGCATTACACGGAGTGAAAAGCGTGCGGGCCTTTTTTCATCCGCAACCAAAGCTGAAAGGCCAGAAAACCCACCATCACGATATTCGCCAGCAACACACCGGCATTGATCAGGGTCGTGCGATGCATCAGGTGCGCGATTTCGAGCGGGATGTACAAGGCGCCGGACAGCGCGCCCAGCCACTCGGCCCAGACTTTTTCCCGCCACAGCCCGTAGGCCTCCAGCATTCGCACGGTGATGTAGGCCAGTGCCACGGGCGCCAGTGTGCGCAGGTCTATGCCGTTGAGCAGGTCCGCGTAGTGCAGCAGCAGCTCGGGGTAATGCATCTCCGGGTCTAGGTGAAAATGCCAGAGCAGCGCCAGCACCAGGCGGCGTACGTCATAGTGCAACAGCCCGAGCAGGCCCAGGCCGGCAGCCAGCGCGGCAATGCCCTTGAAGGCCTCAAAAAAGGCAATGGCCCGCAGAGCGCGCCGCCGCGCTGTCGGGTGAGGTTTTTTCAGAACAGGCAAAGTCGTGCGGGTACTCATGTATGTGGTGTGGCCTGGCAATGCCGTCACATCAACTGCTGGTCATGTTCAAGGCCTGAATCCGCTCCACATGCGCCAGCAGCGAACGTTTGGCAATGGGCCAGATGCGCTCATGTACATCGTCATAGGCCAGCGGCACCCAGTCGTCCAGCGTGCCTTGGGGATTGGCCTGCATCACGGCCAGCACTTTGGCCTCTCGTTTGAGCCGGTGGTTCTTAAGCTGGGCGATGGCGGCTTTGGCCTCGCCCAGCACATAACCGTGCGCCGGCAGGATGAAGTCTATGCCGTGCGCATCGCAGGCGGCGCTCAGGTTGTCCAGCGAGTCGAGGTAGGCCGTCATCGCGCCGTCGGGCGGGTTGACGATGGTGGTGCTGCCGTTCAGGATGTGGTCGCCGCTGAACAGCAGGCCGTCTTCGAGCAGGACCAGGCACAGGTGGTTGGCCGCGTGGCCTGGCGTGTGCATGACCTTCAGGGTATGGGTGGTTTCGCCTTCCGGTCCTTTGGATACGAGCGCAAGCAGCTCCTGATTTTGTAGCGCGCGGTCGGGCGTGAAGGCGCTGTCCGCGCGTGCAGTGGCCTGCGAAGGCAGGCCGAGAATCGGCGGCCTGGCCTTGCCGCCTGCTTCGCAAAGGGCTTGCAAGGGTTTGGCCCCGGGTGAATGGTCCGGGTGCGAATGGGTGCAGACAATCATGCGGATGTCGCCGCCGGCAGCGGCATGCAAACGCGCCAGGTGGTCCCTGTCCAGCGGGCCTGGATCAATGGCGATATAACCGGTGCCGGCATCGCCCACCAGGTAGCTGTTGGTGCCCGGCCCGGTCATCACGCCGGGGTTGGGCGCGGTCAGGCGCATCACGTTTTTCAGCAAGGCCACGGCTTGCTCCGTCTGCCAGTCCAGCTTGTGCAGTATCTGCCCGTCGGGGCAGGTCAGTGCCAGCTCGCCGAATGGCGCTTCATGCTCCATGTAGCGCGCGTCCTTGCCCGCCAGCAGGCCGGCGCGCGGGCAGGAGGTCCATAGCGGCTGCTCTGACGCACAGGCTTGCAGCACGGCATCGACGCTGGTGTAGGCCTGCAGCCGCTGCAGCGTGCGTATGGTCGGGAAAATAATGAAAAAGTCGTGCGCAGCGTGCCTGGCCAGTGCGTCAGCGGGACGCACCCAGATGGGTTCAAATTGCTCGGCTTCGTCGGCGACCGGCTCCTGGCCTTCGGGCATGCGCGCAACCAGAAAGGGCACGTCAAAGCGGCGCGGCAGGTCACGGTCCGTGATCCAGTGGGCCAGCACAAACACCTCGTCGCCGGCCAGCGTCAGTTTTCTTTCGCGGCACTGTGCCGCAAACGGGGCCTTGCGGTCCAGCGTGGCGATGTCGCTGGTAGTCGCATGGCTGCCATCGGCATGGCGTGCCAGCAGGACACCGAGTTCCTCGAAGCTCTCGCGTATGGCTGCAATCGCCTGCGTGAGGTGCAGGTCGCTTTGTGTGGCCCGCCGGGTGGACTGCGCATGGGCGCTGGCATCGGCCGCGTCAATGCCGCCGCCGGGAAACACATAGGCCCCGGGTGCAAAACTGGCGCTCATGGAGCGGCGCGTCATCAGCACCTCAATGCCGTTGGCGGTATCGCGCAAGAGCAGGACGGTGGCCGCAGGGCGCAGGGCAACCGGGTCGCGCTGCGGGTAAAGGAGTTGGGAAGGTCTGACCATGGACTGATTTTGCGCGAAATGACGGCAGGCCGCTGGCGTGCCCGGTGATCGATAGCATGCTAAGTGTTTACCGCAATGGTGCCCTGGATGCCTGTTGCAGATACTCGCCTCACCTTGTTTACAGGATTTGAGCCATGAAAATTTTGATTTCCAGAACGGCCCAGGCTGTCGCGGCCGTGGCATTGAGCGTCGTCAGCCTGGGCGTCATGGCGCAAGCCGCTTCGACAGGCTCAGGACAGGCCTGGCCAGCCAGGCAGCCGATCAAATTTGTTGCGGTGTTTCCGCCCGGTGGCTCGGTGGACCAGGTCGCGCGCATCCTGGCGCAACCGCTGTCGCAGCAGCTTGGCCAGAACATCGTTGTCGAAAACAAGGGCGGCGCTTCCGGCTCCATAGGTGCTGCTGCTGTGGCGGCGGCACCGGCAGACGGCTACACCTTTGCTGTCGTGTTTGACACCCATGGCGTCAATCCGGCACTGATCCCCAGTTTGCCCTTTGACAGCAAAAAGGACTTGCCGCCGGTGATACTGGTGGGCACCTCCCCCATGGTGCTGGCAACCTACGCCGGCAGCGAATACAAGACCTTTGCTGATGTCGTAGCCGCGGCCAAAGCAAAGAAAAATGTGAGCTACGGCAGCATAGGCTCAGGCAGCCTGGGCCACGTGGCCATGACCCTGCTGGGCAAAAACGGCGGCATTGACTGGACGCACATTCCCTACAAGGGCGGCGGCCCCTTGATGAACGATGCCGTGGCGGGCCATGTGCCCCTGTCCATAGGCTCAGTGTTTGTCACCAAGCCGCACATAGACAGCAAACGCATGCGCCCCCTCGCCGTGACCACCTCGGCACGGGCCCGGGAACTGCCTGATGTGCCAACCCTGGCCGAGAGCGGCTACCCGGGTTTTGAAGCGCCCGCATGGTGGGCAGTGCTGGCGCCGGCGAAGACACCGCCCGAGATACTCAAGCGCATGAACGAGGAACTCAACAAGACGCTGAAGAACCCGGAGATCGCCAAAAAACTAGAGGCCCAGGGCATTGACGTGCTGGGCGGAACGCCAGAGGCGGCGCGTGGGTTTATCGAAAAACAGATGGATATCTGGGCCAAAGTTGTCAGGGACAACGGCATCAAGGCGGACTAGGTACGTCTGTTTCCGTTCAAAAAAAGGGCCAATGCGGCCCTTTTTTATTCCTCCGGCGACACGCCCAGCGCCACGAGGAAACGCGCCACCATGTTGTAGGTGGCAATCGCGCTGGTCAGCTCCACCAGTTGTGTGGTGTCGAAGTGCCGGCGCAGCGCATCAAACACCGCATCGCTGACTTTCACGTCCAGCGTCATCTGTGCGGCGTACTGGACCACGAGCTGCTCGACCACACCCAGCGCGGGGTGTGCCGTGGTTTGCCGTGCATCGCCCTTGACCAGGACATTCAGTGCATCCAGCTCGGCCTGCGTCCCGCCTGCGGCCAGGAAATCCGGCGCATGGTGTTTATATTCGTAGCTGGCTCCGGTCAATAGCGCCACGGTGCAGATGCCCAGCTCGCGCAGCTTGCGGCTGGTCGGCAGTTCAGTACGCACGGCCTTGAGGTAGATGTTCCAGCCGCGCGCCAGCGGTTCGCTCCAGAGCAGGGCCTTGTCCAGGTTGATGAGGGTGCCTCCGCGGCGCGCCAGGATGGCGTCGACCAGCTCTTGTGGCTGGGTTTTCAGGGCGGGGGTCCAGTCGGGAATGCGCATGTCCGGTCTTTCTTCAGGGTGAGTCAATGGGTTGGCGGTGAGGCATGGCCTCGGCGGATAATGCCCGGATGCTAATCCGATTTACCAAAATGCAGGGTGCGGGCAACGATTTTGTGATGCTCGACGAGACCCGGGGGCCGCTGGGCCTGAGCACGGCGCAATACCGTTTTTTGGCCGACCGCCACTTTGGTGTCGGGGCCGACCAGATTTTGTCGGTGCGGCCGTCGCCTGAGGCCGGCATAGACTTTGAGTACGTCATCCACAATGCCGACGGCGGTGAGGTGGAGCAGTGCGGGAACGGCTCGCGCTGCTTCCTGCGTTTTGTGCGCGACAAGGGCCTCACCAGCAAAGACACGGTGAGAGTCAAAACCCTGAGCGGCGTGATCGAACCCAGCATGCAGCCGGACGGCCGGGTGCGGGTGGACATGGGTGCGCCCGTCTTTGAGTTGCCACTGGTGCCCTTCGATGCGTCCGGTTTGACGCCCGTAGCCGTAAATTCATGGAAAAAGTGGCCGCTGGCCGGCGTCTATACAGCGCCGCAAGCTCCTGTTTTGATAGCGGTCCTGTCCATGGGCAATCCGCATGCGGTGCAAATCGTGGACGATGTGGATGCGGCACCGGTCGCTGAAACCGGTCCGCTGATTGAAAACCATGTGCGCTTTCCGCGCCGGGTGAACGCCGGCTTCATGCAGCTTGTCTCGCGCAGCCAGATCCGCCTGCGGGTCTACGAGCGCGGCGTGGGCGAGACGCTGGCCTGCGGCACCGGCGCTTGCGCGGCGGTGGTGGCCGGCATCCGGCTCGGCCTGCTTGACAGGCGGGTGGACGTGCAGACGCGCGGCGGGCAGTTGACCATCGAATGGTCGGGCGCGCTGGACGCGCCGGTCATGATGACCGGGCCGGCCACGACCGTTTTTGAGTCAGAAATTGAGATTCCGGAGTTGTAATCCACCCCCGTCCGGGCTCACTGCGTGTAGCCTGTTCCCCCCTCAAGGGGGCGGCGCCTGCGGTCTGGCAAAGCCAGTCCCGCGGCCCCACTGGTTGTGCCTGCTGGAACTCTTCAACCAAGCATGAGCCGCGGAACCGGCTTTGCCGGGCTGCAGGCGGGCGGTCCCCTCGGGGGGGCAGGGAGTTACACGAAGTGAATGACCGTGGGGGCCTATTTACCTACAATCCCGACATGAACCCTACCGACCACTCCATCACTGAAGACGACATCGCCAACTTCCTGGCGAACACTCCCGACTTTTTTGAGCGCCACGCAGAGCTGCTGGCCAGCGTGCAGTTGTCCAGTGGCCACGGCACGCGTGCCGTCAGCCTGCAGGAGCGGCAGGCCGGTTTGCTGCGCGACAAGATCAAGGGCCTGGAAGCCAAGGTGGTGGAGATGATCCGTTACGGCCAGGAGAACGTGGCCATCGCCGAGAAGCTGCAGCGCTGCACGCGCAACCTGCTGCTCACGGCCCATGCCCGCGACCTGCCGGCCACCATCGTCAACGAGCTCAAAAAGCAGTTTTCGGTTCCGCAGGCGGCCATCAAGGTGTGGCAGGTCAACGGGATTTTTTCAGGCGAAGGTTTTTGCACCGGCGTCAGCGAGGATGCGCAGGCATTCGCATCCTCCCTGACCGAGCCCTATTGCGGCGTGAATTCCGGTTTTGAGGCTGCCAGCTGGCTGTCCGACCCGGCTCAGGCCATGTCGCTGGCGCTGGTGCCGCTGCGTGCAGGACCGGGCCAGGACGCCTTCGGCATGCTGGTGCTGGCTTCACCCGATGCGGAGCGCTTCCAGAGCGACATGGGCACGGAGTTCCTGGCGCAGATAGGCGATCTGGCCGGTGCCGCGCTGACGCGCCTGCTGCCGCAGGCTGCTGCCGAGTAAGGATTCCTGTGACAGGCGGCGTGGCCATGGACCCTGCAGCCATCGATGCAGTGCCGGATGCCGACCCGCTGGTGGAGCGTTACCTGGAGCATGTGCGTGTTGAAAAACGCCTGGCACAACGCACCGTAGAGCTTTATGCCCTGGACCTGCAAAAACTCCAGTCCAATGCCCTTCAGGCCTCGGTTGTGCTGACGGCGGTGCACAACACCCACGTGCGGCGCTGGGTCGCGCAAATGCACAGCGGCGGGCGCAGCGCCCGCGGCATTGCGCTTATTTTGTCGGGCTGGCGCGGTTTTTATACCTGGCTGGGCCGCGAGGGCCTGGTGGGCAGCAACCCGGTGCAGGACGTGCGTTCGCCCAAGGCCGCCAAGCCGCTGCCCAAGGCGCTCAGCGTGGACGAGGCCGTGCAACTGGCCGGCTACGAAGAGCCGGCTGGTGACGGCGATCCGTTCATCGAGGCGCGTGACCATTGCATCACCGAACTGCTTTATGGCTGCGGCCTGCGTATCGGCGAACTGGTGGGGCTGGATGTGCGAGCCAGCGGGCAGGCGCGCGGCTGGGTGGACGCCGATGCCGCTGAAGCGCATGTGCTCGGCAAAGGCTCCAAGCGGCGCAGCGTGCCGGTCGGCAGCAAGGCCCTGGAAGCGCTGGATGCCTGGCTGCTTGCCCGGGCCAGTTGGGCGGGGGACGATGCGGCGCTTTTTATCAGCCAGCGCGGGGGCCGTCTCACGCCGCAGCATATCCGGGTGCGCCTGAAACAACGCTCGCTGAAAGCCGGGCTGGCGACGCCCGTGCATCCGCACATGCTGCGGCATTCATTTGCCAGCCACGTGTTGCAGTCCAGCGGCGATTTGCGCGCGGTCCAGGAACTGCTGGGCCACGCCAACATCACGACTACACAGGTCTATACACGGCTTGATTTCCAGCACCTGGCCAAGGTTTATGACGCGGCGCACCCCCGGGCGACGCGGGCGGCTGCAGTTGTGCCGCCCGATAAAACAAAAAAATCCGGCTAGTCGGGGATGGGGACTGCTTCCCTGCGGGTCCTGTGGCGCCTCGGTGGCGGCGGATTTTCGCCCAGCATGAACACCGCTTTCTTTTCCGTATTCGATGCCGAGGCCAGCCGCTCCTCCAGCCTGGTCAGCAAGCCCTGGGCATTGGAGCCCTGGTCAGGCACCAGCGCGTAAGCCACCCGCACCTGCGCTACACAGTCCACATGCATGCCCTTGTAGGGCATGAGGCAGCGCGCCACAATGCGCGGGCCCAGCGTGGCGGCGTCTTCGGCACTGAACGGTCCTTCGACCAGCATGCCGAAGCGCCGGGCCGACAGGCGCGCCGCGCTGTCGATCTCCCGGGCCGTGGACAGCAGGCGCTCCGCCACGCGCAGGGGCAGTTCCTCGGCGGCCTTGCGGCCGAAGTCGCGCTGGGTTTGCTCGGTGTTGACGATGTCTATGAGCATGACGGCGCTTTGATGCCTGAGCCGTTCCGATCGCGCGATCATGCGTATCAGGCGTTCGGCAAACACATGGCCGTTGATCAGGCCGGTGGCCGGGTCAACCCGGTCCAGTCCCTGGATGCGGCGCGTGTTTTCGCGCCGGTGCTGGCTGCGCAGCATCAGGATGACCATGATGATGGGCAGCTCGATGGCGACACCGATCTGGGTGCCGTGCTGGGTCATGAAACCGATGGGCACCAGGCCTGCATTGCGGGCCATCATGTAGGCCGCTGCGGCCATTACCGGGAAAAGGCCGAGCAGCAACCATGGCGCAAACCGGTCGCCCCGGCGCCAGGTCCAGACCAGGGCGTAAATCGCCAGCACCTGCGGCAAAAATACATAGAACATGAACAGCCTCATGCGTTGTTCCTGGGGAACGATTGCAAGTGCAACTGCGAGGAGCACGCCAAACAGCGCCACGCCCGCCAGGCTGCGGTGCAGGCGCAGGGAGCGTTCCGGCAGTGAAACGGCGGCTGACACAAACATGAGCGTGGCCGCCAGTTCCAGCGTCGGCAATACCGATGTGGAGACGTCGTTCCACCACGGGGCATTGGGCCACAGGTGCAGCCCGCCAATCCCCGTGACGGTGGCCTGTGTCAGCCCGGTCAAGGTGACGGCCAGTGCGTAAAAGCCGTAGGCCGGGTCGCGCAGGGACAGGGCGCTGATGGTTGAAATAATGGCTGCCAGGCCTATCAGCCCAAAGAAAATGCCAAGAATGAGCGACACGCGCTGCTCGGAGTGGCTCAGGTAACTCTCGCTGACAAACTGAAGCGGGGCGCTGAAGGCGTGGCCGTTTTCAAGGCGCAGCAGGTAGCTGGTAGGTACCTCGGCTGACACTGCAATGGGGATCAGGGGATGGCGGTGCGGTACCGGCCATTTGTTCACGGCGACCAGGTCACCCGCCTTTTGCTCGCCCCATTGGCCTGCGGAGTCCAGCGTGTAAAGCGAGGCCTGGTTGATGGAGGGGTAGGGAATTTCGATGTACCAGCGCTCGGCATCCGGGGCGGGCGGCACGGTGAAGCGGATCCACAGTGCCTGGCCCGCGGTCATCGGGTAAATCGCCTGCTTGCTGGTAGGCTGCCAGGGTATATCTTGTCGTGCGGCCACCTGCGACGGTGTGAGCTGGGCGGTTTTGTCAATCCAGTAGTCGCCCCAGTCCTGCAGCGCGACAGGTTGCTGCTGTGTGTCCAGGTCCAGCACGGTGCGCGACCAGGCGGGTGGGCTGGCCAGCGCGGCCAGCAAGCCTGCGACCAGGGCCAGCACCGCAATCATGGATTGCAGGGGACTGCCGTACCTGGACAAACCGGCGAAACCGGTGGTTCTGGCCTGTCTTGTCGTTTGGTAAGGCCGTAGTGCCAGGATGTACTTAAAAATCATTAACCGGGCATTGTCGCAAAATTTTGAAAAATGGTCGCCCCCTTGAAACAGGGGGATGCGGGTGTGTGCTGTTGTAGCGGGTGGATTATTTTTGCTGAATCCAGGCCTTACTGCCTGAAAATTCGCCGAAAAGCCGCCAAAAAGCAATATGTATTTGCTCAAACCTCTCGCGTCCGGATGCTTGCGGGCGGCACGGGCCGTGAAAATTGGGGAGGCGCGACAATAGCCGCATGAAATCAATACGACTCAGAGAGGGCAAGGACCGCTCACTGCTACGGCGCCATCCATGGATTTTTGACGGTGCCATTGCCAAGGGCGGCGGTGATGCCGGCGAAACGGTGCGCGTGGAAAGCCACGAGGGGCGTTTTCTGGGATGGGCAGCTTTCAGCCCGACTTCAAAAATCCGTGCGCGGGTCTGGAGTTTCGATGAATCCGAACATATTGATGCTTCCTTTTTCATAGCGCGCATCAAAAGCGCTGTGGAGGCCAGGAGGCTGTTTGATATAAAAAGCGATGGTCTGCGCCTGGTTCACGGTGAGTCCGATGGTTTGCCGGGGCTGGTGGTGGACCGTTATGGCGACACGCTGGTGGCGCAATTTTCAAGCTGCGGCACCGAGCGCTGGAAAAGCGTGATTGTGCAGGCCCTGCTGGCGCAAACCGGTTTGACCCGGCTTTATGAACGCTCCGACGCCAGTGTGCGTTCCCTTGAAGGCCTGCCGGAAGCCACAGGCTGGTTGGCGGGAGGCCCGGCCCCCACGCTCGTCGCTTCGCGTACTTCGCTGCCCCCCGAGGGGGCTGATTTTCCTAGGGGCGGCCCGTCGGAAAATCGCGGCGATACTGAAATCATCATCACGGAACACGACTGGAAGCTGAGCCTGGACATCGCCGAAGGCCACAAAACCGGGTTCTACCTGGATCAGCGCGACAGCCGCCAGAAATTTGCCGCCTATGCCCGCCGCCTGCAGTTCAAACGCGTGCTCAATTGCTATTGCTACACTGGTGGGTTTACCGTGGCTGCGCTGGCCGGCGGCGCGGCCCATGTCACCTCGATTGACTCGTCCGGCCCGGCCATCGAACGTGCCGCCGCCAACGTGGCGCTGAACGGGTTTGATGCCAGCCGCACCACCATGCAGGACGCGGATGTGAATGCCTCGCTGCGGCAGTTCCTCACGCAGGGCCGGACATTTGACGCCATCGTGTTGGACCCACCCAAGTTTGCGCCCACAGCCGCGCACGCCGAACGTGCCGCACGCGCCTACAAGGACATCAACCGGCTGGCGCTCTCAATCCTGGAGCCGGGCGGCGTGCTGTTTACCTATTCCTGCTCGGGCGGCATCAGCGCCGACCTGTTCCACAAGATCGTGGCGTCGGCCGGCATGGATGCGCAGGTGGATGCCTTCATCAGCGAGCGTATGGGCGGCGCGCCGGATCACCCGATGACGGTGACTTTTCCGGAAGGCGAGTACCTCAAGGGCCTGGTGTTGCTTAAAAAATAGCTCAAAAAGCCTGTTTTTGGAGCCAAATTGGCCTGTGGCCCAATAAGAAAGCGCGCCAACAGCTATTTATTTGATAGCGTGGTTCAGGGCCAAAGAGGTGGCTGGTGCGCCCGGCGCTTGACACGGGCTGTAAAGTGAAGATGCTGGGATTGGTATTCAGGGCCGCGCACGAGCCGGCCTTGACTTGACCGCTAAACTCCCCACCTCAGAGGGCTCCCCCGGGATATTTTCTGCGGGATATTGTTCTTTTTTGATTTCATTGATCTTGATCGTTAGGCAGACACCATGAGTTTGATTCCCGTCACCATCCTCACCGGCTTTTTGGGCTCCGGCAAAACCACGCTGCTCAAGCGCATCCTGACCGAGGCCCACGGACAGAAAATCGCCGTGATTGAAAACGAGTTCGGCGAAGAAAACATCGACAACGAAATCCTGGTGAACGACACCCAGGAAAACATCATCCAGATGAACAACGGCTGCATCTGCTGCTCCATCCGCGAAGACCTGCGCGAAACGCTGCAACTGCTGGCCGCCAAAAAGCGCAAGGGCCTGCTGGACTTCGAGCGCGTGGTGATTGAAACCACGGGCCTGGCAGATCCCGGCCCGGTGGCGCAGACCTTTTTCATGGACGAGGAAATCGCCGAGCAGTACCTGCTGGACTCCATCCTGACCCTGGTGGACGCCAAGCATGCCGCCACCCAGCTCAATGACCGCCAGGAAGCGCGCCGCCAGGTGGGTTTTGCCGACCAGATTTTCCTCAGCAAGACCGACCTGGTGGCCAAGGACGAGGTGGATGCACTGATGCACCGGCTCAAGCACATGAACCCGCGCGCGCCGCAACAAGCCGTGCATTTCGGCGAAGTCGCCATCAAGGACGTGTTCGACCTGCGCGGTTTCAATCTCAATGCCAAGCTGGACATTGACCCGGACTTCCTTAAGGAAGACGAGCATGCCGGCCATGATCACGCGGCGCATGACCATGAACACGGCGAGCATTGCGACCATCCATCCCATGCCCACGAAGGCCATGGCCACCATCACCACCATGATGATGACGTGAAAAGTTTTGTTTTCCGCTCGGACAAGGCGTTCAGCCCTGCCAAGCTGGAAGACTTCCTGGGCGCCATTGTCAATATCTACGGTCCCCGCATGCTGCGCTACAAGGGCGTGCTGAATATGGAAGGCACCGACCGCAAGGTGATCTTCCAGGGTGTTCACCAGCTCATGGGCAGCGACCTTGGCCCGGCCTGGGCGGAGGGGGAGACGAAAACCAGCAAAATGGTCTTCATCGGCATTGATTTGCCGAAAGATATTTTCCTGCAGGGCCTGGAGCAGTGCCTGGTTTGAGGTAGGCTGTCCGCACATTGTGCAAAAAGCGCGAAAAAGCGCGGTGGAGCCTTATGTTTGTATCGATTCTCCAACGGTTTGGTTTTAGTGCAGTACGCTACCCCGGTCAGCCGCTACAATCGCGCGCCGACAGAAATACCCGGGCAAAGCAATCGGGAGTTTGGCCAGGGGTTCGCTCCGGGGCTGATCCAGGGGCGGCTACCAGAGGAGACATGCAGTGAAAGTTCCAGCGAAAAAATCCAGGGCGCCTGTAAAACCAGTCGCCAAACCGGCCGCAAAGGCAAAAACTGCGGTAAAAGCGGGCAAGCCTGTACCAGCAGCCAAGAAAAAACCGGTGGTAAAAGTCGCCCCCAAAGCCGCGGTTGCGAAAAGCAAGGCCGTGGTGAAAGCTGTTCCCAAAAAACCGGCCGTGGCGGCCAAAAAAGTGCCTTCAAAAACTGCAAAAACACCCGCCAGACCGATGCCAAAGATGCCCGTAAAGGCGGCGAAGACCGCAAAGGCGCCTGTGCCGGCCAAGCCGGCGCGGCCAGTCAAAGTCGCTCCTGCTGCGGTGACGGGCAAAAAGCCCGCCGCCCCAGTCATGGTTCCTGCCCCCTTACCCGTTCCGCGCCCTGCCGAAAAAACAATGCCCATTCCCGCGCCACCGGCGCTAAAGCCCGGCCGAAGAAGTTCTGCCCGTGCAGTCTCACAAATGCCCCCACCCGCACCGATGGTGCCTACCCATGCGCCTGACGCAGCAAAAGCCAGTTATTCAACAATGACCGAACGAGTTATCGCACCACCACCTCACGTGGCTGCCAAAAAAGACCCCAAGCTTGCCAACAACTGGAAAACAAAGTCCGCTGAAGAGTTGACCGATGATGAAGTCAAGGCCATGCCGGACAGTGAGTACATGAACGAAAAGCAGCTGGCTTTTTTCCGCCACAAGCTGTCCATCCTCAAGCAGGACATCCATAACAGCGCGGGCGAAACCACCGAACACCTGCGCGAGGATACCGTTGTGGTGCCCGATCCTGCAGATCGCGCCACCATAGAGGAAGAGCATGCCCTAGAGTTGCGCACGCGCGACCGTGAGCGCAAGCTGCTCAAGAAGATCGAGCAGTCGATCGCTCGCATTGATTCCGGTGACTACGGCTATTGCGACGAAACCGGAGAGCCCATCGGCGTTGGCCGGCTGATCGCCCGCCCGACCGCCAATTTGTCACTGGAAGCCCAGCAGCGGCGCGAGCTCAAACAAAAAATGTTTGGCGATTAAAGCCCGGCGCATGTCTTAAAGGTCTTCCAGCCGCTTCCCATGTCCAAAGAAGATACCTCATCGGGTTTGCTTTCCAAGGTAGTGAAGTTCGTCCGCAATCCGGCGACGAGCTGGTCCGATCTTGACACCAAGGAGACCGACCGCGACGAGGCCCTGAGCAAGCAATTGCTCAAGGAGATGATTGAGCGCAAGCGGCGCAACGATTTTGTGCGCAAACGCGAGTTCGACATGCTGCGCAAGATGCGCAAGCGAGAAGCCCTGGTCGGGCAGGACCCTACAGCCCGGCCTTCTTTTTTCCAGAGCAGCATGCCCTCCAAGCCGGATGACCGTGCCAATACGCTCAAGAAGATTGACGAGATTGAAGCCCAGATGTCCATGCAGTGGTGGAAAACCAAGCAGGGTACGTCTTCAACGGATTCGGTCAGCAGTTCCTCTTACGCGCCCAGCAGCCGCACCCCTGTCAGCGGCGGGCAGCCGCCGGTTTCCACCCATGTGCCCCTGCCTGCCGGATATGCGTCCACAGAACCCGTCGGCCTGTCGCATGCTGGCGATGGGGCAGCCAGAAAGCCGGCCAGTCCTCCTCCTTCGACGACACCTGCGCCACAACACCGTCCCATGGTTGCCAATGCACCTGTGCAGGCCGCCAGGATAGGCGGGCTGTCAGGCGTTGGCGTCAACAGCGATGACAGTGCTTCCAGCAGCTTTACGCCTTCCCGCCTGATGGCCGTGGATGTGGCGGAGGTCGCCCACGATGCCGAGCTGGAAGAGGCCTCCATCCGTTTTGCGAATGGTGATGATGCAGGGGCAGAAGCCGGTTTGCTGGAAATGCTGGCGCCCGGAGGGTCGCGGACCAGGCATCCGGAAACCTGGATGGCCCTTTTTGACCTGTACCGGGCTACCGCTCAACAGGACAAGTTTGAAACCGCCGCAATCCAGTTTGTACAGATCTTTGACCGCTCGGCCCCGCAGTGGTTTTCCATGCCCGAGATGGTCCATCAACTGGCCACGCTGGAAAGCAAGGCGGCCGGCAACGGCCCGGCGGCCGACTGGATCTGTCCTTCAGTGGTGGGTATTCAGACCATCGCCGCGCTCAAGGCCGCTCTGGCAAAGGCGCCCATGCCCTGGCGCCTTGACTGGAGCAACCTGAAAACCATTGATGCCACTGCGGTGGACCCGCTGTACAAAGTATTTGGCAGCTGGTCTGCACAGCCGGTGCAATTGCGTTTTATGGGCGATGCCCAGCTGCAGCAGGTGCTGCAAAAAGCGGCCCCCTCGGGGCAGAAAGATACCGGGCAGGAGTGGTGGCAACTGCGCATGGAAGTCCTGCGTGTCACGCACCGGCCGGACGAGTTTGAGCTTGCCGCACTCGATTTCTGTGTGACCTACGAAGTCTCGCCACCGGCCTGGGAGAGTGCTCGCTGCGAGTACAAACCGCTGGACCAGGACGGCGGGGCCGTCACGGGACACACTTTTATTGGCGATGTTTACCGCGACTCCACGCATTCCGGCCTCAGCGTCCTGGATGGCGACACCCACATGGACGGCATGAATTCACAAATGGGCGGGTTTGTTTCGGTTGAGCTGTCCGGGCAGGTGCAGGGGGATGCCATCGCAGTGCTGGACCAGCTTGAAGCCAGGGTCGCGGGCGCGGAAGTCATGACGATCGCCTGCGCCAAGCTGATACGGGTGGATTTCTCGGCGGCAGGCACCTTGTTGAACTGGGTGTCTGCGCGCCAGGGGGAAAACCGGGCCGTACAATTCTCTGACGTTAACCGGCTGGTCGCTGCATTTTTTAATGTGATCGGCATCACGGAGCATGCCCGGGTCGTCACCCGGATAGACTGAAAAGCCCGCCCTGAAACTCGTTGCCGTATCATTCGGCAACAAGGGTGTCCAAACCACGGCATCCAGGTGACATGCACCGCTGTCCGCCGGGTAGACTGGCTGGGTGCATTTGCTGCACCAAAACCATCTTTACAGGTCGCACCCCCCAGGCGCTCGCCAGCTCTGGCTTAAAGAAGTACTTTCACTACGTGTGCTAAGTGCTTAATTTAGAACACCTTTTGATCTTAAAAAGACTTGTAGAAGTGCTTCTAAGTCCTTGATTTCATTGAAAAAATTTGTTTCAAATGACTTGCGCGCCAAATCTTTCCTGATAAAGTGGGAAGAAGTGCAATTTAGTGGTGAAAAGTGTTTCTTAAAGGTCTTTAGCGGTGTTTCAAGGCGCGTCTTTTGTAGCTCTCGATACCAAGGGTCGGCTGTCTGTGCCGACCCGGCATCGTGACGTGCTCAGCGCCACAGCTTCCGGCCAGCTCACCATGACCAAGCACCCGCACGGGTGCCTGATGATTTTCCCTCGTAACGAGTGGGAGAAGTTTCGTGACCGCATCGCTTCCCTGCCGATGCAGGCCCAATGGTGGAAACGCATTTTTCTCGGTAACGCCATGGACGTTGACATGGACGCCACCGGGCGGGTGCTGGTTTCGCCGGAGTTGCGCACGGCGGCGGGCATCAGCAAGGACACGGTATTGCTTGGCATGGGCAGCTACTTCGAGCTGTGGGATGCGCCGACTTACGCAGCGCAAGAGGCCGAGCAGATGAAGGGCGAGATGCCCGATGTCTTCAGAGACTTCTCCTTTTAGAAAGAAGACGGTGCAAGACACATGGACACACCGCACCGTCTTGTTGACCGAAGCAGTAGAAGCGCTTCACATCAAGCCGGACGGACACTATATCGACGCGACCTTCGGGCGCGGTGGCCATTCGCGGCTGATACTTTCCCGGCTGTCCGCCGATGGCCGCTTGACGGCGTTCGACAAGGACGTCGAGGCCATCGCCGAAGCGCAGACCATTGCCGACCCGCGCTTTTCAATCCGCCACGAAGGCTTCAACCAGCTCGCCGGGCTGGCGCCGTCCATTGCAATGGGCCTGCTGATGGATCTCGGCATCAGTTCGCCGCAGATCGACAACCCTGCGCGTGGGTTTTCATTCAGGTCGGACGGCCCGCTGGACATGCGCATGGATACCACGCGTGGCCAGAGTGTGGCGGATTGGCTGGCAGACGCATCAATAGACAGCATGACGGAGGTGATTCGTGACTATGGAGAAGAACGGTTTGCTGGGCAGATTGCAAAGGCGATTGATCGTCGCCGACAGGAACGGGGCCCGCTTCGAGGCACCGCTGAACTGGCCGAAGTCGTGGCTGGCGCGGTCAAAACCCGCGAGCCGGGCAAGGACCCTGCAACGCGCACATTTCAGGCTCTTCGGATTTTCATCAACGCCGAGCTTGAAGAGCTGCAACAGGCGCTAGAAGCCTCACTGAAAGTACTCCAACCGGAAGGCCGTCTGGTGGTGATCAGTTTTCATTCGCTCGAAGACCGTATCGTCAAGCAATTCATCGCGGAACACTCGCGCGAGGTGTATGACCGCCGGGCACCGTTTGCCGCCCCCAAGGCCATGAAGCTGAAGGCGTTGGGGCGCATCAAACCCAGTGAGGCGGAAGTCGCCGGTAATCCACGCGCCCGCAGCGCCGTCATGCGTGTGGCTGAGCGTACCGGGGTCGGCGCATGACCCGGCTCAGCCTTGTGCTGCTTGTGGCCGTGCTGGCAAGTGCGCTTTATCTCGTGCACACGCAGTACGAGTCGCGCCGCCTCTATGTCGAGCTTGAAAAAGCGGCTGCGCAAAGCCGGAAGCTGGAATCCGAGAACGAGCGCCTACAGGTTGAAAAACGCGCGCAGGCCACACCCTTGCGGGTAGAAAAACTCGCCAAGGACAACCTGCAGATGCGCACGGCGACACCGGCCATCACCCAGTATGTGACGCGCAAGGATGAGGCTGCGGCCGGGGTTGCGCCATGAGCGCCGCGCCGGGCCGCCCCAAGCAAGCTCGCACCGTAGTGCGAAGCACGAAGGTAATGCAATGAGCAAGAGCGTGCTTTACACCTCCAGCCCCTTGTTGGCCAGCAAGACGCCGGTATGGCGCAGCAAGTTCATTGTGGCGGGCATTGCATTGGCCTTTACCGGGCTGGCCGGCCGTGCTGCATACGTGCAGGTGATAGGCAATGATTTTTTCCAGCGCCAGGGGGAGGTCCGGTTTGCCCGGACGCTGGAGCTGCCCGCCAACCGGGGACGTATCCTGGACCGCAACGGGCTGATTCTGGCCTCCAGTGTGCCTGCACCCAGCATCTGGGCCATCCCCGAGGATGTGGAGGCGACCAAGGCCCAGCTCGCCGAACTGGCCAAACTGCTGGGCATGCCGCTGACAGACCTGAATAAAAAGCTGGCCGATGAAGACAAGAGTTTTGTCTGGATCAAGCGGCAGGTGGATGAACCGATTGCCCAAAAAATAAGCGCGCTTGGCATCAAGGGCATCTACCAGCGCAAGGAATACAAGCGCCAGTACCCCGAAGGGGAAACAGCGGCCCACGTGGTCGGCTTTACGAATGTTGAAGACCGCGGGCAGGAGGGCATTGAGCTGACCTTCAACAAGGAGCTGGCCGGCCGTGCCGGCTCGCGCCGCGTGATCAAGGATCGCCTGGGGCGCGTGGTGGAGGACGTGGGCGAGCAGATGCCGCCGCTTGAAGGCAAGGACATCCAGCTCAGCCTGGACAGCAAAGTCCAGTTTGTCGCCTACCAGAAGTTGCGCGATGCGGTCATAAAGCACCGTGCGAAGGCCGGCAGCGTGGTGGTGCTGGATACGATCACCGGTGAAGTGCTGGCGCTCGCCAATTACCCAAGCTATGTGCCTGACAAGCGCCAGAATCTCACGGGTGAGCAACTGCGCAACCGCGCCATCACGGATACTTTTGAGCCGGGCTCCACCATGAAGCCGATCACGGTGGGTATGGCACTGGAAGCCGGCCGCATCACGCCGCACACCATTGTTGAAACTGCCCCTGGCCGTTACAGCATAGGCGGCTTCACGATCAGCGATACCCACAATTACGGCTCGCTCACGGTTGAAGGTGTCATCCAGAAATCCAGCAACGTGGGCGCGCTCAAGATCGCACAGAAAATGAGTCCGCACGAGATGTGGGATACCTATACCGCACTGGGTTACGGCCAGAAGCCGCAGATCCAGTTTCCCGGTGCGGTGACAGGCCGGCTGCGGCCCTGGAAAACCTGGCGTCCTGTCGAGCAGGCGACCATGGCTTACGGTTACGGGTTGTCGGCCTCGCTGTTCCAGATGGCGCATTCCTACACTTCCTTTGCGCATGATGGACGGATCATTCCGGTCACCATGCTCAAGAGCAGCGAACCGGCCGTCGGTGTCCAGGTCTTCTCTGCCGAGAATGCCAAGGCCATACGCCGCATGCTGCAGATGGCTGCGGCACCGGGCGGCACCGGCCCGCTCGCACAGACGGTCGGTTATTCGGTCGGCGGCAAGTCGGGCACCGCCCACAAACAGGTCGGCAAGGGCTACGCAAGCAACAAGTACCGGGCGTGGTTTACGGGCATGGCGCCTATCGAGGCGCCGCGCATTGTTGTTGCGGTGATGATCGACGAGCCCAGTGACGGCAACTATTTCGGCGGTGTTGCGGCGGCCCCGGTCTTTAGCGAGGTCGTGCAGCAGACGCTGCGCATGATGGGCGTGCAGCCCGACATGTCGGTCAAGCCGCAGATCGTCACACAAGCGGTGGAGGAGTCGTTTTGAGCCCCCGCCTGCAAACCCCGCAACAGGCTGCCGACTGGTTGCGCTCGCGGGTAAGCGGCGGGCTGTGGACTGACAGCCGCAAGGTTGGCATGGGCGACGGTTTTATTGCCTGGCCGGGCGCAGCAACTGATGCACGGCAGTATGTGCCTGAGGTGCTGGCTGCGGGAGCGCAGGCCTGCCTGGTGGAAGACGAGGGGGCGAGTGTTTTCGGCTTTTCGGACGCAAGAATTTCGGCTTACCCCGGGCTCAAGGCCGCAGCGGCACCCATCGCAGCAGCTTACTTCGGTGAACCCAGCGAGCAATTGCAGGTTATCGCCGTGACCGGCACCAACGGGAAAACATCTACAAGCTGGTGGCTGGCACAGGCGCTTGGCAGGATGGGGCGCAAATGCGGCATCGTCGGGACCCTGGGCATCGGCTCGTCCGAGGCCATGGTTTTTAACGGGTTGACAACGCCCGACCCGGTCCTGCTGCAGCAACAGTTCCGGCGTTTTGTGGATGAAGGTTTTGCCGCCTGCGCGCTGGAGGCTTCGTCTATCGGCATTGCCGAGCACCGTCTGGATGCGACCTGCATACGGGTGGCCATTTTCACCAACTTCACGCAGGACCACCTCGACTACCACGAGACCATGCAGGCTTACTGGGCTGCAAAAAAGAAGTTGTTCGGCTGGCCGGGGCTGCAGGCCGCCGTGCTTAACGTGGACGACGCCAAGGGCGAAGAGCTGGAGGCCGCATTGGCTGGTTCAGGACTCGATGTCTGGAGCATCTCCATCGCCGGGCCTGCACGCCTGCGGGCTGATGCGATTGAGCATGGCGAGTCGGGCCTTGTTTTTGAGGTGGTCGAGGGGGCTGTGCGGCACCGGATCTCGACCGGTATGGTGGGTCTCTATAACGTTGTCAACCTGCTGGGCGTGATTGCCGCGATGCGCGCCCTGGGTTTGCCCCTGAAGGAGGCTGTCAGTGCCTGCGAGGGTTTGCTTCCTGTGCCCGGCCGCCTGGAAACCATGGTGGTAGAGGGCTTGCCACTGGTTGTGATTGATTATGCGCATACGCCGGACGCCCTTGAAAAGGTGCTCACGGCATTGAGGCCTGTTGCACAAGGTCGCGCAGGCCGGCTGTGGTGCGTGTTTGGCTGCGGTGGTGGGCGTGATGCCACAAAGCGCCCCCTGATGGCGGCAGTCGCGCAGAAAAACGCCGACCAGGTAGTGGTGACCAGCGACAACCCGCGCGACGAAAGTGCGGCAACCATCGTCAGCCAGATATTGCTTGGGTTGACGCATTGCGATTCGGTCTACGTGGAAACCGACCGCGCGCTGGCGATCGCGCAAACGCTGGCGCAGGCACAGCCCGGCGACGTGGTGCTGCTGGCTGGTAAAGGCCATGAAAATTACCAGGAAGTACGTGGCGTCAAACATCCGTTTTCGGACCGGACCCACGCCGAGGCTGCACTGGCTGCACGCCTGGCCGTCGGAGGTGTCTCATGATGACCTTGCAGCAGGTGCTGGGATGGGTAGGTGCCGCGCACCTTGTGGGAAACGGGGACGTACAGCTCAGGCGGGTACACACCGATACACGCACGCTGGAAGCGGGCGACCTGTTTGTGGCGCTCAGGGGCGAGCGGTTTGATGCGAACGACTTTCTGGCCCAGGCCAGGCAGCAGGGGGCTGTTGCCGCCATTGCACACCAGGGCCTGTCTGCTGCGGGCCTGCCTGGCCTGGAGGTTCCTGATTCAAAACTGGCACTGGGCCAGCTTGCGGCGGGATGGCGCTCACAGTTTGATCTGCCGCTTGTCGCCGTGACGGGGAGCAATGGGAAAACCACGGTGACCCAGATGATTGCCTCGATTTTGCGTGCCTGGAAGCCGGAAGGTGCATTTTCGACAGAGGGCAATCTCAACAACGACATTGGTGTGCCTTTGACGCTATTGCGCCTGAAGAAGACTCATCAGGTCGGCGTTGTGGAACTGGGAATGAACCACCCCGGGGAGATTGCTTACCTTGCGGCTTTGGCCAGACCGACCGTTGCGTTGGTCAACAACGCGCAACGCGAACATCTGGAGTTCATGGCTACGGTTGAGGCTGTGGCCCGCGAGAATGGTTCGGTGATTGCATCGCTGGATGCAAACGGAGTCGCCGTATTTCCCGCAGATGAAGACTACACGCCGGTATGGAAACAGCTGGCAGGCGCCCGCAAGGCAATGACTTTCGCGGCCAGTGGTGCCGCCGATGTCACCGCGACCGCCGACTGGGTCGGCAACGCCTGGCAAGTCCACGCAAGGACACCTGCCGGGCCGGCTGCATTCAGGCTGCAGGTTGCGGGCAGGCACAACGTCAAGAATGCACTGGCTGCAACAGCGTGTGCGCTGGCGGCTGGCGTGCCTCTGGCCAGCATTGGCGCCGGCCTGTCGGCATTTGTCCCGGTCAAGGGCCGCTCCCGTGCCGTGGTTGTCAGCGTCGGGGACCGCACCTTGAATCTGATTGACGATACCTACAACGCCAATCCTGACTCCATGCGCGCAGCCATTGACGTGCTGGCAGAGTTGCCTGGCCCTCGTCTGCTGGTGATGGGCGACATGGGCGAAGTGGGTGACCAGGGGCCGCAGTTTCACGAGGAAGCCGGGCGCTATGCGCGCGAGCGTGGCATTGAAAAGCTGTTTGCCCTGGGACCTGAGTCCGCGCGCGCTGCCAGCAGTTTTGGGCCGGGCCGGCACTTCGGCGATATGGAGACCTTGAATGCTGCAGTGCAGGCCGAGTTGCCGCGACTTGGCAGCGTGCTCGTCAAGGGGTCGCGCTTCATGAAGATGGAGCGGGTCGTACAGGCGATCACGGCCCACACACAACAATCCAAGGAAACACCATGAGCCCCTACGCTCACATGCGTTCGTTGTCCCTTGCAAAGGCGCAAACCGCCTTTGCGTTGGCTTTGCAGGAGGCGCACCATGCTGCTTAACCTGGCCCAATGGCTGCAGTCCATCTCGCCGGACTTCGGCTCTTTCCGTGTTTTCCAGTACCTGACATTCCGTGCGGTGATGGCGGCGATGACCGCACTGCTGATCGGCCTGGTGGCGGGTCCGTTTGTCATTCGACGGCTTGTGTCGCTCAAGATCGGCCAGCCGATCCGTGAATACGCCATGCAGACACATCTGAGCAAGAGCGGTACGCCAACCATGGGTGGTGTACTCATTCTTTTGTCCATTGCCATTGCAACCTTGCTCTGGGCGGACCTGTCCAACCGCTTTGTCTGGATTGTGTTGCTGGTCACCCTGGGCTTTGGTGCGATCGGCTGGGCTGACGACTGGCGCAAGGTGGTGCACAAGGACCCGGAAGGCATGCGCTCGCGCGAAAAGTACTTCTGGCAATCCGTTGTCGGCCTGGTGGCCGCGCTGTACCTGGTGTTCAGTATTTCTGAGAGTTCCAATCTTCGTGTGCTGGAGCTTTTCTTCAGCTGGGTGCAATCGGGTTTTGACGTCAACCTGCCGCCCAAGGCGGGCCTGCTGGTGCCGTTTGTCAAGGAAGTCAGCTATCCCCTGGGTGTGTTTGGTTTTGTGATCCTGACCTACCTGGTCATCGTTGGCTCCAGCAATGCCGTCAACCTGACGGACGGCCTGGACGGCCTGGCCATCATGCCGGTCGTGATGGTGGGGTCCGCGCTGGGTGTGTTTGCCTACGTGACCGGCAGCTCGGTTTACTCAAAGTACCTGCTGTTCCCGCACATCCCGGGCTCTGGCGAGCTGCTTATTTTTTGTGCTGCCCTGGCCGGTGCCGGGCTGGCTTTCCTGTGGTTCAACACGCACCCCGCGCAGGTTTTCATGGGGGATGTTGGTGCCCTGGCCCTGGGTGCCGCACTGGGCACCATCGCAGTGATTGTGCGCCAGGAAATTGTGCTGGCCATCATGGGCGGCATCTTTGTGGTTGAGGCGCTGTCGGTCATGCTGCAGGTCGTGTATTTCAAGTACACCAAAAAACGCTACGGCACGGGCAGGCGCATCCTCAAGATGGCGCCTTTGCACCACCACTTTGAAAAGAGCGGCTGGAAAGAAACGCAGGTGGTCGTGCGTTTCTGGATCATCACCATGCTGCTGTGCCTCGTCGGTCTTTCAACACTCAAGCTGAGATGAATTACCTGGCTGAAAAGAACGTTCTTGTATTGGGGCTGGGTGCTTCCGGCCTGGCGCTGGCACGCTGGTGTGTGCGCTGCGGTGCCCGGGTGACGGTGGCGGATACGCGGGCTGCACCGCCGCAGCTCCAGGTTTTGCGTGATACCTTGCCGTGTGTGGCGTTTGTCCATTCCGGGATGAACGAAGCCCTGTTTGCCAGCGCAGCTTTTGATCTGGTTCTGAAAAGCCCTGGTCTTTCACCTTCGGCCGTGGCCGGTGTGGTCGATGCCGCCGAAGCCCGGGGTATTGCCCGCGGCAATGAACTCAGCCTGTTTGCACAGGCGCTGGCCGACTTGAAACAGGATCGGGGTTATGCGCCTCAGGTGATAGGCATTACCGGCACGAATGGCAAGACCACGGTGACCTCGTTGACCGGGCAGCTTGTGCAGCGGGCCGGCAAGTCGGTCGCCGTCGCCGGCAATATTGGCCCCACGCTGCTGGACACGCTGGCAGAAAAACTCGACGCAGCGCTTCAGGCTCAGGCAGAAGAAGCTGCGCAGGCGGCAAAGGATGCGGAACAGGCAGAAATCGCTGAAGCGCCGGCGCCGGCTCCTGCGTCCGCAGCGCTGGATGATGAGCTGCCGCAGGAGCAGGCCGACGACACGGATGATCTGGATGAGCCAGTGTTGCCGCAGCTATCGCCGGTGCCTGATGAGTTGCCACCGCTGCCCGCATTGCCGGCCATGCCTCAGGTCTGGGTTCTTGAACTGTCCAGTTTCCAGCTGGACGGTGTCAGCAATTTCGAGCCGACGATTGCGACCGTACTCAACCTGACACAGGACCACCTGGACTGGCATGAGACTTTTGCGGCTTACGCCGCGGCCAAGAACCGTATCTATGGCAGCGGCCTGATGTTGCTCAATCGGGATGACCCGTTGGTGATGGCCGCCTTGCCGCCGCCGGCGCCTGTGACCAGGGGCAAACAGGCGCCACCGCGTCCCTACCTTTCCTTTGGCAGCGATGCCCCGCAACGCCCGGGTGACTACGGCATTGAAACCGTCAATGGCATGGCGTGGCTGGTACGCGCTGCAGAGGCGGATGAAACCGTCAAGCGCCGCAAACATGAAGAAGTGGAGATGCATATCCAGCGCCTGATGCCGCTGGATGCGCTGCGCATTCATGGCCGGCATAACGCCACCAATGCGCTTGCCGCGCTCGGCCTTGCTGTGGCCGCGGGCTGCAGTCTCGCCCCCATGCTGCACGGGTTGCGCGAATACCGCGGCGAGCCGCATCGCTTGGAGTCGGTTGCCATCATCAAGGACATTGAATACTTTGACGACAGCAAGGGCACCAATGTGGGGGCCACGGTGGCCGCCTTGACGGGCCTGGGTGCAGATCGCAAACTGGTATTGATCCTGGGCGGTGAAGGCAAGGGGCAGGACTTCTCGCCGCTGGCCGAGCCGGTTGCCCGCTACGCCCGGGCCGTGGTGCTTTTTGGACGCGATGCGCCACTTATCCGGTCTGCGTTGCAGGACAGCGCTGTGTCGCTGCTGGATGCAAGCTCCATGCAGGACGCCGTGAACCTCGCTTCGCGTCATGCGCAAACCGGTGATGCCGTGCTGATGTCGCCCGCCTGCGCCAGCTTTGACATGTTCGACAACTACGAGCACCGCGCGCGGGTTTTTTGCGAAGCCGTGCAGGCGCTGGCCCATGAAGAGGGGACTGTGCTGTGACAGCCGTAACGCGCCTTTTCGGCTGGTTCTCCGGTATAGGCAAGGCCGCATCCGATGTTTTGCCGGTGCGCCTGGGCGGGCAGAGCCTGTCGCGGACGCCTGCAACGCCCGTGCGTCTGGCGGGTTTTGACCGGGCGCTGGTCTGGGTCGTTGTGGCTTTGCTGATGTGGGGCCTGGTCATGGTGTATTCGGCCTCGGTGGCGATGCCCGACAACCCCAAGTTCGCACGTTATGCACACACGCATTTCCTGACGCGCCATGTCCTGTCGCTGGTGGTGGCATTCATTGTTGCGCTGCTGGCCTTTCAGGTGCCTATGGCAACCTGGGAGAAGGTGGCACCGTGGCTGTTTGTGGTGTCCCTGATCCTCCTGATGCTGGTGCTGGTGCCCTTTATCGGCAAGGGCGTCAACGGCGCGCGCCGCTGGATTACGCTGGGGTTCATGAACTTCCAGCCGTCGGAGCTGGCGAAGTTTGCCGTACTGCTCTACGCCGCAGATTACATGGTACGGAAAATGGAAGTGAAAGAGCGCTTCTTCCGTGCCGTGATGCCCATGGCGATTGCGATTGCGGTTGTCGGCCTGCTGCTGCTTGCCGAGCCCGACATGGGCGCGTTCATGGTGATCTCTGTCATTGCCATGGGCATCCTTTTCCTGGGTGGCGTCAATGCGCGCATGTTTTTTGTCATTGCGGCTGTGGTGGTGGTGGCATTCGGCCTGATGGTGATGCTCAGCGACTGGCGCCGCGAGCGGATTTTTGCCTACCTCGATCCGTGGAGTGAGAAGTACTCCATGGGCAAGGGTTACCAGCTTTCGCATTCCCTGATTGCGTTTGGGCGCGGTGAAATTTTTGGCGTGGGGCTGGGCGGCAGCATTGAGAAACTGCACTGGTTGCCTGAAGCACACACCGACTTCCTGATGGCCGTGATCGGCGAGGAGTTTGGCCTGATAGGCGTGCTGGTGGTGATCGGCCTGTTCATGTGGATGACACGGCGGATCATGCACATAGGCCGTCAGTCGATTGCGCTGGACCGGCTGTTTGCCGGCCTTGTCGCGCAGGGTGTCGGTATCTGGATGGGCTTTCAGACCTTTATCAATATTGGTGTCAATCTTGGTGCCTTGCCGACCAAGGGGCTGACCTTGCCGCTCATGAGTTATGGCGGTTCGGCGATCTTGATGAACCTGATCTCACTGGCTGTGGTTCTGCGGATTGACTACGAGAATAGATTACTTATGCGCGGGGGGCGGGCATGAGCAAACAACACTGCGCTCTGGTCATGGCTGGCGGCACCGGTGGTCATATCTTTCCCGGGCTTGCCGTGGCGGAGGCCCTGCGGGAAAAGGGCTGGCGCGTGCACTGGTTGGGCGCAAAGGGCAGCGCCGGCCAGCCCAGCATGGAAAGCCGGCTGGTGCCGCCGCGCGGGTTCCCGTTTGAAACCATTGACTTTTCCGGTGTGCGCGGCAAAGGCCCTGTCACGCTGGCTGTTCTGCCCTTGCGCCTGCTCAAGGCTTTCTGGCAAAGCATTCAGGTCATTCGCCGCGTCAAACCTGATGTGGTGATCGGCCTCGGAGGCTATATCGCATTTCCGGCAGGCATGATGAGCGTCCTGCTGGGCAAACCGCTTGTGCTGCATGAGCAGAATTCGGTGGCCGGCATGGTCAACAAAATTCTGGCTTCGGTGGCCGATCGGGTGTTCACGGCCTTTCCCAATGTATTCAAGAAGGCCGAGTGGGTAGGCAATCCCCTGCGCGCGGCCTTCACTGCCCAGCCCGAGCCGGCCGCACGGTTTGCCGGGCGTTCCGGACCTTTGCGCCTGCTGGTCGTTGGCGGCAGTCTTGGTGCCCGCGGGCTCAACACCATCGTGCCGAAGGCGCTGGCCCTGATCCCGCCGGAGCAGCGGCCGCTGGTCACACACCAGAGCGGTGCGGCGCAGATTGACGAGCTGCGTGCGAACTACGCGGCTGCAGGCGTGGACGCGGTGCTGACCCCCTTTATTGACGATACCGCGAGCGCCTTTGCCGACGCAGACCTGATTGTTTGCCGCGCCGGAGCGAGCACAGTCACCGAAATCGCTGCGATAGGCGCAGCCGCGCTGTTCGTGCCTTTTCCGGCGGCGGTAGATGACCACCAGACCACCAATGCGAGCTTCCTGGTGGATCAGGGCGGTGGCTGGCTGGAGCAACAGCGCGACCTGACACCGGAGAAACTTGCGGGAATGCTACAAAAAACAGAGCGCACTGCGCTCATGAACAGGGCGCTACAGGCCAAAAAGATGCAAAAAACAGAGGCTACGGATCGTGTGGTGGCCGCTTGCGAGGAGTTGGCAACATGAAACATGCCATCAAGAACATTCATTTCATTGGCCTGGGCGGCGCCGGCATGTCTGGCATCGCTGAGGTCTTGCACAACCTTGGTTATGTGATCTCCGGCTCGGACCTGTCCGACAGCGCGACCTTGCAGCGGCTGGCGAGTTTGGGCATCAAAACCTTTGTGGGACATGCTGCAGGGAACCTTGCAAGCGTGGATGCGGTCGTCACCTCGACGGCGGTTCAGGCGGATAACCCCGAAGTACTGGTGGCCCGCGAGAAACGTATCCCGGTGGTTCCGCGTGCGCTGATGCTGGCCGAGCTGATGCGCCTGAAGCAAGGCATTGCGATCGCCGGAACCCATGGCAAAACCACAACGACCAGCCTGGTTGCCAGCATCCTGGCCGAGGGCGGGCTGGATCCCACGTTTGTCATAGGCGGGCGCCTCAACAGCGCCGGTGCCAACGCCAAGCTGGGCTCGGGCGACTACATCGTGGTGGAGGCCGACGAGTCGGATGCTTCCTTCCTCAACCTGCTGCCTGTGATGGCGGTGGTCACCAATATTGATGCCGACCATATGGAGACCTATGGGCACGATTTCGGCAAGCTCAAAAAGGCTTTTGTCGATTTCCTGCACCGCATGCCTTTTTACGGCACTGCGATTTTGTGTACCGACGACCCGGCCGTGCGTGAAATCGTGCCGCAGGTGTCTTGCCCCATCACCAGCTACGGGTTTGGCGAGGATGCGCAGGTGCGTGCCGTCAATGTGCGGCCGGTGGGTGCGCAAATGCATTTCACGGCGCAGCGGCGCAATGGCGTCACCCTGCCTGACCTGGACGTTGTCCTCAACCTTCCCGGCGAGCACAACGTGCTGAATGCCCTGTCTGCCATTGCTGTGGCGGTTGAGCTCAATGTGCCTGACGCTGCCGTGCAAAAGGCCCTGGCTGACTTCAGGGGCGTGGGCCGCCGTTTCCAGAGTTACGGTGATATGCCGGCAAAAAACGGCGGTCATTTCACGGTGATCGAGGACTACGGCCACCACCCTGTCGAGATGGCCGCGACGCTTGCCGCCGCACGCGGTGCCTTCCCTGGCCGGCGCCTGGTGCTGGCATTCCAGCCGCACCGCTACACCCGTACGCGCGACTGTTTTGAGGATTTTGTCAAGGTCATAGGCTACGCCGATGCCGTGCTGCTGTCCGAAGTCTACGCCGCAGGCGAGACCCCCATCGTCGCCGCTGATGGTCGTTCGCTGACGCGTGCCTTGCGCGTTGCGGGCAAGGTTGAGCCGGTGTTTGTGGATGAAATTGGCGCCATGCCGCAGGCCATCCTGGACAACGCGCGTGACGGTGACGTGATCATGTGCATGGGCGCGGGTTCCATTGGCCAGGTACCGGGAAAAGTGGTTGATATTCTGGAGGCCGCAGGGCGCATGGCGCCCGCGGGACATGGATGATGAGCGAGAAAGAGAAGTCCCTGAATTTTGGCAAGGTTGCCGTGCTCATGGGCGGAGCGTCCGCCGAGCGAGAGGTTTCACTGATGTCGGGCAACGGTGTGTTGCAGGCACTCCGCTCGCGCGGTGTGGATGCGCATGCCTTTGACCCGGCCGAGCGCGGTATTGGCGAATTGAAGACGGAGGGTTTTGCCCGCTGCTTTATCGCGCTGCACGGCCGCTTCGGAGAAGACGGCACGGTGCAGGGCGCGCTGGAGCTTATGGGCATTCCCTATACCGGCTCGGGTGTC
The DNA here is from genome assembly GCF_042659145.1 of Polaromonas aquatica. Classification (NCBI taxonomy): domain Bacteria; kingdom Pseudomonadati; phylum Pseudomonadota; class Betaproteobacteria; order Burkholderiales; family Comamonadaceae; genus Polaromonas; species Polaromonas aquatica. The sequence continues at coordinate 206,394 of NZ_JBHSRS010000082.1, forward strand.
ATGGCGTCGAGCATGGCGATTGACAAGGTCATGACCAAGCGGGTGCTGCTCTCCGAGGGATTGCCCACGCCGAAGTATGTGCTGCTGCGCAAGGGCGCTTACAGCAGTGCGGATGTCGATGCCGTCCCGGATGCGCTGGGCCTGCCGCTGATCGTCAAGCCTGCGCGGGAAGGCTCTTCGATTGGCCTGACCAAAGTGATGAATCGCGCTGACATGGCCCAGGCCGTGGAACAGGCCTCCATGCTGGATGCGGACATCCTGTGCGAACAGTTTGTCGATGGTGATGAGGTGACCTGCCCGGTTCTTGGCAGCGGCAGCACTGCCCAGGCGCTGCCCGTCATCCGTATCGTGGCACCCGAAGGTAATTACGACTACCAGAACAAATACTTCACCGACACCACGCAGTACCTGGTGCCCTGTGGGCTCCCCGAAGGCGAGGAAGCGGCCATCCAGCAACTGGTTTTGCAGGTCTTTCGCACGCTCAACTGCCGCGGCTGGGCGCGTGCCGACGTGATGATTGACAAGGTCACGCGCAAGCCCTTCCTGCTTGAGATCAATACATCGCCCGGCATGACGGGGCACTCGCTGGTGCCCATGTCGGCGCGTGCGGCCGGTATTTCGTATGAAGATCTTTGTATTGAGGTGCTCAGGACGGCCGCGCTGGACCACCAGAAATCCGCTCCTGAGCAAAACAAGGAAAAGACGGGAGCCGCCATTTGAAACGTGCCCTGCCATTGCCAAAACCATTGCCGCTCGACGTCAGGCTCATGAACGCCCTGGCGCTCGTGTGCGGCCTGGTGTTTGCTGCCATGGTATTGGCGCTGGCGGTGGCATGGCTCATGCGCCAGCCGCTGTTTAACCTGAGCGCCATCAGCGTGCAGGGCGATTTGAGCCACAACAATGCGGTGACCCTACGGGCCAACGTGGCGCCCCGGTTGACCGGCAACTTCTTCACAGTGGACCTGGGCCGCACACGTGCCGTTTTTGAATCGGTGCCGTGGGTGCGCAGGGCGGTGGTGCAGCGCCAGTTCCCGAATCGCCTGAAGGTGGTGTTGCAGGAGCATGAGGCCATTGCCTATTGGGGGCCTGAAGGCGATTCGCGCCTTGTCAACAGCTTTGGCGAGGTGTTCGAGGCCAACCAGGGAGAGGTGGAGGCCGAAGACCTGCCGCAGCTCAGCGGGCCGCCAGGACAGGCCGCGCTGGTGCTTCAGGCTTACCAGATGCTCTCGCCCCTGTTCGAAAAGCTGGATGCGGTGCTGGAGCGGCTGGAGCTGACGGGGCAGGGCAGCTGGCGTGCGCGGCTTGACAGTGGCGCGGTGCTGGAGCTGGGCCATGGCTCGCTGGATGAAATCCAGGCCAGGGCGCAGCGCTTCACTGCAACGCTTACCCAGGTTTCTTCCCGGTACGGCAGGGATTTCGAGTCGGCCGATCTGCGTTATGGCAATGGCTATGCGCTCAAGTTAAGAGGTGTCACCACGGTCAATCCCGGGGACAAAGAGGACAAGAAAGCTAAAAGGTAAAGAGATGGCCAAAGAATACAAAGATCTGGTAGTCGGACTGGACATTGGGACCAGCAAGGTCATGGTCGTGGTTGCCGAAGTACTGCAGGGCGGGGAACTCAAACTTGCGGGCCTGGGCATCGCTGCCAGCAATGGGCTCAAGCGTGGCGTTGTGGTCAATATAGATGCTACGGTGCAAAGCATCCAGCAAGCGCTCAAGGAGGCCGAGCTGATGGCCGACTGCAAGATTGCCCGTGTCTACACCGGCATCACCGGCAGTCATATTCGCGGCATCAACTCCAGCGGCATGGTGGCGGTGAAGGACAAGGAAGTTACGCAGGCCGACGTGGCACGTGTGATTGAAACTGCCAAGGCCATCAACATCTCGACAGACCAGCGCCTGCTGCTGGTCGAGCCGCAGGAGTTTGTGATCGACGGGCAGGATGTGCGCGAGCCCATAGGCATGAGCGGCATACGCCTGGAGGCCAAAGTGCATATCGTGACCGGCGCGCAGAGCGCCGCCGAGAACATCATCAAGTGCGTGCGCCGCTGCGGCCTTGAGGTGGACCAGCTGATGCTGAACCCGCTGGCTTCCAGCCTGGCCGTGCTGACGCAGGATGAGCAGGAACTCGGCGTTGCGATGGTCGATATTGGCGCAGGTACCACCGACGTTGCCATCTTTACCGGCGGCGCCATTCGCCACACGGCTGTGATACCGATTGCCGGCGACCTGATCACCAGCGACATCGCCATGGCCCTGCGCACACCGACCAAGGACGCTGAAGACATCAAGGTCGAGAGCGGTTTTGCCAAGCAGCTGCTGGCCGACCCCGACACGCAGGTCGAAGTACCGGGCTTGGGCGACCGGGCGCCGCGCATGCTCAGCAAGCAGGCCCTGGCCGGCGTGATCGAGCCGCGCATCGAAGAGATTTTTTCGCTGGTGCAACAGGTCATCCGCGAGTCGGGCTATGAAGAGGTGCTGTCATCCGGGATCGTGATCACCGGCGGCAGCGCGGTGATGCCGGGCATGGTTGAACTGGGCGAGGACATCTTTCTCAAGCCCGTGCGGCGCGGCATCCCGCGTTACTCCAGCGCTCTGTCGGACATGGTCGCGCAGGCGCGTGCCGCGACGGTCATGGGCCTGCTCGAAGAGGCCCGCCTGGCGCGCATGCGCGGCTACAAGGTCTCGCAGAAGGCGGGCAGCGTGCACAACGCCTTTGGCCGGGTCAAGGACTGGTTTGTGGGGAACTTCTGATGAAACATTACTCTGCTTTTATCCGGGCTGCCCCACGATGTACGCGATCAGGAGGCGCGGATCCGCCTTCATGAAAACATGTCAATACAACAATCTCAAAAATTTTTGGCAACTGCAACATACTGAATTAGGAGGCTCCAAATGAGCATCGAAATGATTGAAATCGAAGAGTTCAACCAAGGCACGCAGATCAAGGTGATTGGCGTCGGCGGTGGCGGCGGCAACGCCGTGGACCACATGATTGACTGCGGCGTGCAGGGCGTCGAGTTCATCTGTGCCAACACCGACGCGCAGGCACTCGGCCGCGGCAATGCGCACAAGACCATACAGCTCGGGGCCAGCGGCCTGGGCGCCGGCAGCAAGCCCGACAAGGGCCGTGACGCGGCCGAACTGGCGGTGGATGACATCCGCACCGCCATCGCTGGTGCGCACATGCTGTTCATCACCGCCGGCATGGGCGGCGGAACGGGGACGGGCGCTGCGCCTGTCATTGCACGTGTGGCCAAGGAGATGGGCATCCTCACCGTGGGTGTGGTGACCAAACCTTTCGAGTTCGAAGGCGGCCGCCGCATGACCAATGCCGACCTGGGCCTGGCTGAACTGGAAGCCAATGTCGACTCGCTGATCGTGGTGCTCAACGAAAAGCTGCTGGAAGTGCTGGGCGATGACGTGACCCAGGACGAAGCCTTTGCGCACGCCAACGACGTGCTGAAGAATGCCGTGGGCGGTATTGCCGAAATCATCAATGTGCCCGGCCACGTCAACGTCGACTTTGAAGACGTGCGCACCGTGATGGGCGAACCGGGCAAGGCCATGATGGGCACGGCCAAGGCCAACGGCCCGGACCGCGCACGCATCGCCGCCGAGCAGGCCGTGGCCTGCCCGTTGCTGGAAGGCATAGACCTGTCGGGCGCCAAGGGCGTGCTGGTGTTGATCACGGCAGCCAAGGGTTCGCTCAAACTGAGCGAGTCCAAGCTGGCAATGAACACCATTCGTGCTTATGCGTCGCCTGATGCGCATGTGATCTATGGCACGGCCTACGATGACGAACTGGGCGACAACATTCGCGTGACCGTGGTCGCCACCGGCCTGAGCCGCCAGGGCGCCCGCCGCACGGCCCCGCCACTGCAGGTGCTGCGTACCGGTACGGACAACGTGCCGTTCCATGTGCCCACGCTCAACTCTGTGGCCGGCGGAATGGGCGCTGCCCATCCTTCCGTGGGGTCCGCTCAGCCCGACTATGGCAACATGTCTGTGCCCAGTGTGTGGCGCACCAACCGCACGCAGGCGGCGGCCAAGGTCGATGCGCTGGCATCGGGCGGCATGGATGACTTCGAGATTCCAGCCTTCCTGCGCAAACAAGCTGATTAATGGGTGTAAAGCTACTGCGCGGCCCGATCTCGCATCTCCGGTGCTCAACGTACTGATGTACGTTTCCGCTCCTCAATGCAAGCTAGGGCCGCTCGCCACGCTTTTCATCCCATTAATCGGTTACGGTGATTAAGTGAGCGTGTGACTATGCCGGTGATAGTTTTTGCCGAGTTGCAATAAAAGCCAGTGGCTCAAGATAAGTGCGAGGGGGTTTAAGCCTTGCTTGCCCCTGTCCGGCGTCTTGACACGCTCTTGACGCTCTCAAATTAAAATAAGTCCATGCTTGCCCAACGAACCATCAAGTCCCTGACCAAGGCGGTCGGCGTGGGCCTGCACAGCGGCCAGCGGGTCGAGCTGACTTTGCGGCCTGCTGCGCCTGATACGGGCATTGTTTTTCGCCGGGTCGATTTACCCCAGCCTGTGGACATTGCCATTTCTGCACTGGCGGTTACCGATACCCGGCTGGCTTCCACCATATCGGCAGGTCATGCCAAGGTCCATACCGTCGAGCACTTGATGTCGGCCTGTGCGGGTCTGGGCATTGACAACCTGTACATCGATATCACAGCCGAAGAAGTGCCCATCCTGGACGGGTCGGCGTCGTCATTTGTGTTTTTGCTGCAGTCGGCAGGCATTGAATTGCAAAACGCCCCGAAACGTTTTGTCCGCGTGCTTAAACCTGTCGAGGTGCGTGAAGGCGAGGGCGCTACAGCCAAGTGGGCGCGCCTGAGCCCTTACGACGGCTACAAGCTCAGTTTTGAAATTGATTTTGACCATCCGGCTGTGGACTCCACCGGTCAGTGTGTCGAGTTTGACCTGGGCTCGGGGTCCTATACACGCGACATTGCCAGGGCCCGGACCTTTGGTTTTACCAAGGACGTCGAGATGATGCGTGCCAATGGGCTGGCGCTGGGCGGTGGCCTGGACAACGCCATCGTCATGGACGACTACAAGGTTCTCAACAGCGATGGCCTGCGCTACAACGATGAGTTCGTGAAGCACAAAATCCTCGATGCCATGGGCGACCTGCACCTGCTGGGCAAGCCGCTGCTGGCGGCCTACAGTGCCTTTCGCTCAGGCCACGCCATGAACAACAAGCTGCTGCGTGAGCTGCTGTCGCACCAGGATGCTTATGAGGTCGTCACGTTTGAAGACGAAAAACGCGCACCCCAGGGTTTTGCGACTTTGGCGCGCGCCTGGTAGTCCCTCTTAAAGACGCCCATGCTGCTTTTTCGCTGGCTCATCCTGCTCCTGCTTTTGTCTGCCGTAGTGTCCTTCATGTTTTATGCCGGGACCGGGCAGGTCCGGTTCAAGAAATTCGGCCTGACCATTCTCAAATGGACTCTGATTGCGGCTTTCGGCTTTTTTGCGGTGCTCATTCTTGAGCGCATTGCCTGAAGCGCCGCCTGGTCAGTAGTGGCGCCCGGCCTTGTAGGCGGCGCTTGATTTCGGTTTCAGCGCAGTAGCCGCTGCCAGGATGGCGGATGAGCGTCCCGCATGTGCATGCGTGATCGCCAGGCCCAGGGCATCGGCCGCATCCTTGCCCGGCAACGCAGGCAGCTTGAGCAGGCGCATGACCATCTGCTGCACTTCTGCCTTGCCGGCCTTGCCATAACCCGCCACCGCTTTTTTGAGCTGCAGGGCGGTGTATTCGGCCACCGGCAGATCGCAGGACACCAGTGCCGTCACGCAGGCCCCGCGTGCCTGCCCCAGCAGCAGCGTGGCCTGCGGGTTCACGTTGACAAACACAATTTCGACCGACGAGTATTCCGGCTGGTAACGTTCGACGACCTCACGCACGCCGTCAAACAGCACTTTCAGGCGTGCGGGCAGGTCGCCCCGGTCAAGGTGCGTGGTTTTGATGGTGCCGCTGGCCACATAGCGCAGTTGCTGGCCGTCGACATCGACCACGCCGAAGCCGGTGATCTGCAAGCCGGGATCAATGCCCAGGATACGCATAGTTATGCGGTCCCCACGCTTTTCACTGTGTGTAATACGCTGCCCCCCGAGGGGGCTAATTTCCCTTGGGGCGGCCCTGCGGGAAATTGTCTGACCCCCACGTTTGTAGTGCTGCTCATATTCCAAAATACCATCGAACCGAATGAAAAAATACAGGTGCCGCAAAACACAGGGCATCCACCCGGTCCAGCAGCCCGCTGGCGCCGGTGACGGAGCGGCCTTCCGAGCCCCAGTTGGTGATGCCGCGGTCGCGCTTGAGCGCCTTCATGACCAGGTGTCCCAGTGAGCCGGCCACACAGGCGATCAGGGCCATGGCCACAGCCTGCGCCGGCTTGAACGGGGTGAGGGCGGCCATCAGGCCGCCGACCAGGCTGGCTACGAGCACTGCAATCAGCCAGCCGCTCCAGTTAAAACTCTGGCTCACGTGGGGTGCAATGGGTTTGCGTTTCAGCCTTTTGTTCACCAGGTGCTGCACGATCATGCAGCTCTGCACCACAAACACCAGGAAGAACACGAGGAAGGCGTTTTTACCCTGGTAGTCCGGAAACTTGAGCAGCAGCAGGGCCGGCACGTGGCTGATGCCGTATACACAGACCATGATGCCCCATTGCAGTTTGGCGTTGCGTTCCAGGAAGCGCTGGGGGTCGTCCGCCAGCGCGCTGACCACGGGAATCGCGAGGAACACGTAGACCGGGATGAACACCGTGACCAGGTCGAAGTAGCGCATGATGACCAGCGCAAACTGCACCGGCAGCACCACAAAAAAAGCCAGCACCAGGCTGCGGTGGTCGCCCTGGCGTGTGGGCGAGAGCGTGATGAATTCGCGCAGCGCAAAAAAAGCGACCAGGCCAAACAGCACCGTTGCCACCGTCTCGCCCAGCGCCCAGCCGACCCAGAATACCGTGGACATCATCCATGAAGTCCTCAGCAGGCCGTTGAACTCCCTGAGTTTTTGCGTGTGCAGGTCGTCCTCGTGCCTGTCCTTGAGCGACATCACAAAGGCCGTGATGCTGATAACGGCCAGCAGCCCAAAAACCACGACAAACAACAGGCCGACCTGCTGCGACGGTGACAGGCTGCGTAAAAAACTGTTGATCATGATTCCCTGAGCACCATGACGGCCTGGCGCGCACGGGCCAGGAAGTGGTTGCGGTCCTCTTCGCTGCCCAGCGTAATGGGTGTGCCAAAGGTGACTGAACACAGGATAGGCACGGGCACGACTTCGCCCTTGGGCATCACACGTTGCACGTTGTTGATCCAGGCCGGCACCAGCACGACATCCGGGAATTTCTGCGCCAGGTTGTACAGGCCTGACTTGAAGTTTTGCGGCTCGTCCTGGTTGCCGCGCGTGCCCTCGGGGAACAGGATGATGGAGTCGCCGTTTGTCAGCGCTTCGACCAGGGGTTCCAGCGGGTCCTGGTCACTGGTCTTGACGCGATCCACATAGATGGCGTTAAAGACCGCCGTGGTGATCCATTTCTTGAAGGGGGTTTTGGTCCAGTAGTCCCTGGCGGCAATCGGCCGGGTGATGCTGCGCAGCTCTTCCGGCAGTGCGGCCCACATCAGGATCAGGTCCGCGTGGCTCTGGTGGTTGGCAAAGTAAATGCGCTGCTCGGCTTTCGGCGGACAGCCTTGCCAGCGTGCCTGAGCGCCAGTGAGTACGCGGATCAGGCCCAGCAGGAAAATGCCCATCAACCTGGCCAGCAAAGGGGAGAGTTTTTCGCTCATACCTTGTCAGGGCAGTTCCACACCGCCCATGCGCGCGACGATGGTGCCGGCGCGTGAGGACAGGTAACCCGAGTTCGGGCGGGTTTCAAAATATTTGGGCCGCGGCAGCATCACCGCCAGGCGCGCGGCTTCATAGGCGCTCAGGCGTGACGCAGGCTTGCGGTAATAGTGCTGCGCGGCGGCCTCTGCGCCAAACACACCTTCACCCCACTCCACATTGTTCAGGTAAATCTCAAGGATGCGTTCCTTGCTCAGCAGGGCTTCCAGCATCAAGGTCAGTACCAGCTCCTGGCCTTTGCGCAGCAGGGTGCGTTCGCCGGACAAAAAGAGGTTTTTCGCCAGCTGCTGTGTGATGGTCGAGCCGCCCACAATCTTTGGCGGCTTGACGGCGGCCTTGCCGGGCGTGTTTTGCTGTTTACCAGCGGCGAGCCTGCTGGCGGCTTGTTGAGTGCGTTGTTCTGCCTTGGCGTTCTTGTCCCAGGCTTTTTCGAGCGCCTCGATATCGACACCGTCATGCTCCACAAAGCTGGCGTCCTCCGATGCAATCACGGCTCTTTTCAGCGTGTCGGAAATCTGGCTGTAGGGCACCCACTGCTGCCGCCATTTGAGGCTGCCCGTGGTTTTGGCTACCCGGTAAATTTCAGAACGCTCAAATGCGCTGGACTCGGGGTCAACGACCTTCATCAGTGCAATACGGCCGGCAAAATAAAGCTGCAGGGCCAGCCCCGCGATCAGGACCAGTCCCAGCAGGCGCAGCAAGGCTTTCATGCTGCGGCTCCGTACCTGGTGTTGTGTGCCGGCATGTCTGGTCAGCGGCTGGTCAACCGTGTCTCAAGCGTTTCGTCGCGGGTGAATTTGAAGCGCGACACCACCACGATCTGGTCGGCCTTGCGTCGCATGGCCTCGGTAAAACGATCAAACGGGCCGGTGCCCTTGACGATGCTCTGCGCCCGGCGGTCCAGCGTCAGGTTGCCGGAGGTCTCCACCACTTCGGTGGCCAGGATGCGGCCGTCAAAATTGACAGTGACGATCATGGTGAGCTCGCCGTAGAGTTTTTTGCCGGCCTGTTCCGGGAAGTTGACCGTCCCCTTGTCTTCGATTTTCCGGCGCAGGCTGTCGTAGTACACCGCGTACACCTCTTCGCGCGTGGCCGGGCTGATGTAGCGCTTCTTGGGCCTGGCGTTTTCTTCGTTGATGCGCTTTTCGATCTCCGCGAGGATCTTGATGAGCTGTTTGCGCTTTTCTTCGCGTTCAGACTGCACCGGGTCGTTGGCTGGCAGGCTGGGGTCGGGCGGCGGCATGGTTGCCAGCTGCTTCTTGATCTGCGCCAGCAACTGTGTTTGCTGCTCCTGCATGGATTCGACCTTGCGTTGCGCGTCTTCGGCTGCGTCGCCGAGGTCCGTGAAGGCCGAGGGCGGCAGCGGCGATGTGGCGCGGCCCTTGTCCAGTTCCCCGCCCCCCGAAAGCGACGCCTGGGCAATGGCTTTGGCGACCTCGGGTTTTTCATTGGCCCTGGCATTGACCAGGATCACCTCCAGCGGCGTATCGTGAAAAACCCGGTTAAAGCTCTCCGGGTCCACAAAACGCGTCGTCAACAGCACTGCGTGGACCAGGATGGACGCTCCCAGGGCAATTTGCAGTGTGCTGAAGGATTTCACAGGGATGAATTATCAGGCTTAAACGTCGTTCAAATACCGACTAGCCCGTGGTGGAAACGGCTGCGGCATCGGTTGCCGGTTCGTCCACATCGACTGCAATCGAGATCGGGCCGGCGGCCATGCCGGCGTCGTCATCGTCTTCCTCCGTCACGTCTGCTGACTCATCGGCAATCACGTCCAGCCGCTCGATCACGGCCCCGGTGATATCCAGCGTGATTTCATCGATCTCGCCCAGGCGCACACGCACCCTGGCACCGCGCGGCAAGCCTTGCGCACCCACGGCCGGCAGCACCAGCGGCAGCTCGTCGGCGCGCACCAGGTTGTCCTTGAAGGCCGTTGCCGTCAATTCCGTGATGTTGTTCTGCTGCAGGTACTTCAGCGTCCAGTAACGCTCGATACCGGCCTGGAAGCCGTTGTAGGCGCTGTAGGCGGCATCAAAACCCGAGATGATCGAGAACAGCTCGGCGTCCTTGGGTTTGAAAGGCGCAGCCAGTGCCGCCGTGCGGCCGTGTTTGGCGCAGGCAATGATCTGCCACTGGTTGACCAGGTCGGTGTAGCGGCGTAGCGGCGAGGTGCTCCAGGCGTAACTTTTGACGCCCAGGCCGGCGTGCGGCAGCGATTTGGTGCCCATGCGCACTTTCACGCCGGGTGCCATGCTGGCCTGGCTGCGGTAAATGCCGGGCACGCCGTGCTCGGCCAGCCACAGGCCCCAGGTGCTGTTGGCCAGGATCATGGCCTCGGCCACGATCAAATCGAGAGGCGCGCCGCGCTGGCGGGTCGTGATGCTGACGATTTCGTTGCCCTGCGGCTCGCCGCCTGTGGGGTTGTCCAGCTTGAAGTTGTAGTCGGGCCGGTTGAAGTTTTCCGGTTTGCCGCGCACGATTTCGCGTTGCGCCTTGAGGTGTTTGGCCAGCCGGTGCAAGAAGGTCAGTTCCACGCCCCATTGCACGCCGACAGGCGGGCTGGTTTGTGCCGCTTCAAAAAACGCCTCTGTGAAGGTGCTGTCCAGCTTGTCGTGGCGCAGGTTGCTGACGATGGGCACCTGCTCCAGCCGGGTGACGCTTTCCTTGATCTCCAGCGTGGTTTCGTCCAGTGTGACGTAAAGCGACAGGGACGGGCAGTTGCGGCCTTCCTGCAGGGTGTAGCTTTGGACGATCTCGTCGGGCAGCATGGTCACTTTGTAGCCGGGCATGTAAACGGTGGAAAGCCGCGTGCGGCCCACAGCGTCAATCGGGCTGCCGGGCAATACCGCCAGGCCAGGCGCTGCGATGTGGATACCCAGCGTGATGGTGCCGCTGCCCAGGCCCTGCACCGACAGCGCGTCGTCGATCTCGGTGGTGGCCGAATCGTCTATGGAAAATGCCTGTACGTTGGCCAGCGGCAGCTCGTCCCTGATTTCCGGCGCCTGCAGTGCCGGGAAGCCCGTGCCTTTGGGGAAATTTTCGAACAAAAAGCGCTTCCAGTGGAACTGGTAAGGAGAGGCGATGGCGCCGGATTTCTGCAGCAGGTCCAGCGGGGCGGTGTGGGTGTTGCGTGAGGCCTCCACCACGGCCTTGTATTCGGCGCTGTTTTTGTCGGGCTTGAACAGGATTTTGTAAAGCTGCTCGCGTATCGGTTCAGGGCAATCGCCTTGCGCCAGCGCCTCGGCCCAGGCCGTGATCTGCAGTGCGAGCTGTTTTTTCTTTTCGATGGCAGCCAATGCCAGTTGCAGGATTTCGGCGGGGGCCTTTTTAAAACGGCCCTTGCCGGCGCGCCTGAAATAATGCGGCGCCTCGAACAATCGGAACAGCGCAGCAGCCTGCTGTTCCAGCGATGCTGGTTTGGACGGGTCGGCACTGAAGTAATCGCGCGCCAGGTCGGCAAAGCCGAATTCTTCTTCGCTGGCAAATTCCCAGGCCAGTTCCAGCTCGATGTCAGCGCTGAGCTTCTGGCCGGCGGCGATCAGCTCCGCAGGCGATGGTTTTTCGAACTTCAGCAGCGCATTGACTGCCTTGACCTTGACGCGCTTGCCCGAGTCGAGCTCCACCTGCAGCGAGCTGTCCGCCTCAGACAAAATACGGCCGGCCAGAAACTTGCCGGCTTCTTCAAACAATACAAACAAAATGGGGTCCTTAAATGGCTTGTAGCGAGTGTAATCAGGCCGCCAGGTCCAGAAAATCGAGGATGGCCGGCAGGTGGTCGTCAAAATCGCTCAGCGCATGGTCGCTGCCTTCGACCAGGCGAATGTGCGCGCCGGCATAACGTGCCGTCATTTCGCGCCAGTCCAGCACCTCGTCGCCCTTGGCAATCACGGCCAGGTAGTTTTGCGCTGTCTTGAGCGGCCCGGCGTGCAAGTCGCGCAGTTCATCCACAAACTCCGGCTGGAAGAAGAATTTTTCATCGGGGTTATGCCATGCAGCCTGCTCGCCAATGTACTTGCCCAGGTCGCGCGCCGGCTCTACAGCGGGATTGAGCAGGACCGCCTTGCAGCCCATTTTTTCAGCCACCCAGGTCGCATAAAACCCGCCCAGCGAGGAGCCGACGACGGCCATGCGCTCAAAGCCCTGGCTGCCGGGCCAGCCGGCGATCCCGGCCATGATTTCGTGCATGGCCTGTTTTGGGGAGGGCGGCAGCTGCGGGCACCACCAGGTCACGTCCGGGTGGTGGTTTTTAACCCAAGCTGCGACTTGTCTGGCCTTGGCCGATTGCGGAGAGGACCGGAAACCGTGGAGGTAGAGCAGGTGGGTGGTAGGCATGATGCAATGGTAAGGGCCGGCTCGCTGGTCGCAGCCCGGACAGGCCCAAAATTCATAAGAAATATGCCCCTGGCCACGGAGGAATGTGCGCAGGCAGCTATCAAAAGAGTAGCGTATGGCCGCTGCAGGCCGGCGCGGCCTACTTGACCTGCTGTTTTTCGAGCTTGCGGGCCAAGGTGCGCCTGTGCATGCCCAGCCTGCGCGCGGCTTCGGAGATGTTGAAGTCGGCCTCCACCAGGGTCTGGTGTATGCGCTCCCACTCCAGCGTCTTGATCGACGAGGAGCGGTTGGTCAGTTTCACTTCGGTGTTGCCCGTGACCCGGCCAAAGGCGGCTTCGATGTCGTCGGTGTTGGACGGTTTGGCCAGGTAATGGCAGGCGCCGAGCTTGATGGCCTCGACCGCCGTGGCGATGCTGGCAAAGCCGGTCAGGACCACGATCAGCATTTCCGGGTCGTGCGCGTTCAGGGCCTGCACACAGGCCAGTCCCGAGGCGTCGCCGTTGAGTTTCAGGTCGACCACCGCGTAAGCCGGTGATTGGTTCTGCAGCAGGGTGACGACATCGTCCAGGCTGGCTGCCAATTGCACCGCATAACCCCGGCGTTCGAAGGAACGGCCCAGGGTGCGGGCGAAGGCCGCGTCGTCCTCGACGATGAGCAACTGGCGATCAGCCGGCATGGGCAGCATCCTTTCCCAGCGTGATGGCCGTGAGCGGCAGGGTGATGGTCACAACGGCGCCGCCTTCGGGGCGGTTGTGCGCAGCGACGCTGCCGCCCAGTGTGCGCGCCACATTGACGACCAGAAACAGGCCGAGGCCGCCGCCCAGCCGCCCCTTGCTGGACTGGTAGGGTTTGCCAAGCTGCGCCAGCATTGCCGGGGCAAAGCCGGGGCCCCGGTCGGTGACTGTCAGCGTCAGGGTGTCGGCATCAAGCGCCGCCTCCAGACCGACCCAGGTGGGTGAAGCCTCGAGCGCGTTGTCCAGCACATTGCAGAGCATCTGCTTGAGGGTGGAGTCGGAGACCATGGGCAGATCCTGGTCCACCTGGTTTTTGTAGGAAAAAGAAGGCACGGGGCGCGTGCTGCGCCATTCCTCGGCAAGTTCGTCGAGAAAGGTGCAGATCGATGTTTTTTCCGACGATTCACCCCTGGCCTCGCCGGCCGAAAGCAGGATGCCGCTGACGATGGTCTTGCAGCGCAGGACCTGCGCCTGCATCTCGCTGATTTCCAGCTGCAGGTCGGGGTCGGCCGTGAAGGTGGGCATGTGTTTCCAGTCTCCCAGGATGACTGCCAGGGTCGCGAGCGGGGTGCCCAGCTCATGCGCCGCGCCCGACGCGAGCAGGCCCATGCGCACGATGTGTTCTTCCTCGGCCGCGCGCTGGCGCAGGCTGGCCAGGCGTGCGTCGCGCTCCTGCAGGTTGTGGCTGATGCGCATGATGAAGGTCACCAGCAGGCCCGCGTTGAGGACGAAACACACCAGGATGCCCTGCATATAGGGGCTGGTGAGTCCGTTTTCGGGATCCAGCGGCAGCGGCAGCGGTCGGCCGAAAACGGTCAGGCTGATGAGGCAGGCCGTGGTGATGGCGACCATGGTCCAGACCGACCAGGCTTGCAGCAGCACCGCGCCCAGGGCGATCTGCAGCAGGTACAAAAAAGTAAACGGGTTGGTCGCACCGCCGCTGAGGAAAAGCTGTGCGGTCAGCATCGCCACGTCCACCAGCAAGGCCAGGAACAACTCGTTGTTGCTGACCCTGCGCCGGGTGCGCCAGCGCAACTGGCTGATGATGTTGAAGAGCACCAGGCCGCTCAGCACCACCAGCATCTGCTGCAGCGGCAGTGCTATGCCAAAACCGAAGTTCACGACGGCGATGGTGGCGAGCTGGCCTATCACCGCGATCCAGCGCAACTGGATCAGCTGCTGCAGGTTTTTCAGGCCGGTGGCATCGTCCAGACGATCAAGCCCGCTGGACACGGGCGGCGGGTTGCCGGCCTCAGTCGGATGTGGCATCGGCGGTTTCGCGGTCGACATGGCCTGTATTGTCCTCCAGTCGCTCGCGGCGGCGCTGGCGCTCTTCTCGCACCACCAGGGCGCTGGCGACCAGCACCATCAGCGCCAGGCCGAACCAGGTGAGTGCGTACACCAGATGGTTGTTCTTGAAAGTGATGACGGTCAGGCCACCTAACGGCCAGGCCGGGGCCGCACTGGCACTGTTTTGGGCTGGCGCGTCGGCATCGAGAAAGAAGGGGGCGGTTTGGCTCAGGCCGCGTGCCTGGGCGATGGCCGCGACATCGCGCGAAAACCAGCGATCGCCGGCGGGGTCGTTGTGGCGCAGGAACCCGCCAACGGGCTCACTCAGGCGCAACAGGCCAGAAAGGGTGACTTCAGCCTTGTTTTCGGTCGCAAGCCGAGTGGCGCGCGTGCGGGCCTCAGGTGGCACAAAGCCGCGGTTGATCAGCAGGGTTGTGCCATCTGCCAGCTGCAAGGGGGTCAAAACCCAAAAGCCGGCGCCCTGGGTGGTCACGGCCTGGACCAGGGTTTCGCGGTCATGGAGAAAATGGCCGCTGACCTGCAAGCGCCGGTATTCATCGCTGGCGGCCGTGATCTGCGGCCATTCGGCCATGGGTGGGAGCGGCGCCGCTGGTGCATGCACGCGCTGTGCCACGCGTTCCATCAGGTCCAGTTTCCAGGCGCGGCGCTCCACCTGCCAGACGCCTAGCGCCAGAAAACCTGTAAACAGCAGGATGGCGAGGACAGCCAGCGCGAGACAACTTGCCGTGGAACGCGGCGCGCGGCTGGCCATGGTTGTGATCAAGCCTGGCGCAAGCTCAGGGCATGTTTTTCATGTCGTGGATGGACATGGGCATCATGTTGGCGTTCATGTGGTACATGACCCAAAGCGAGCCGGCCAGTGCAATCCCGACGATCAGCAGGGTGAACAGCAGGGCCAGGAAGGACCAGCCGCCCTCGGAACGGGTGTTCATGTGCAGGAAATAAATCATGTGAACCACTATCTGCACCGCGGCAAAAGCCATTAGTACCAGTGCGGTGGTGCTGGAGCTCTCAAAGACCTTGCCCATGACCAGCCAGAAGGGAATGGCGGTCAGGAAAACGGCAAGGATGAAGCCTGTCACATAACCGCTCAAGGTGCTGTGGCTGGCGCCGCTGTCGTCATGCCCGTGCTCGTCGTCATGGTGCTCGTGGTTGTGCGCATCCTGTGCGCTGTCATGGTCGTGGTTGGTATGCGCGCTCATGGCAGGGCTCCCATCAGGTAAACAAAGGTGAAGACGCCAATCCAGACCACGTCCAGAAAGTGCCAGAACATCGACAAACACATCAGGCGCCGGCGGTTTTCAACGCCCAGGCCGTGGCGCTTGACCTGGAACATCAGTGTGATCAGCCAGATGATGCCGAAG
Organism: Polaromonas aquatica; assembly: GCF_042659145.1. Taxonomy (NCBI): domain Bacteria; kingdom Pseudomonadati; phylum Pseudomonadota; class Betaproteobacteria; order Burkholderiales; family Comamonadaceae; genus Polaromonas; species Polaromonas aquatica. The sequence goes on from NZ_JBHSRS010000082.1 coordinate 222,008, forward strand.
AAAACGTGCAGGCCGTGGGTGCCGACCAGTGCGAAAAAGGACGACAGGAAAGCGCTGCGTTGCGGGCCCGCGCCTTCGTGGATGAAGTGCATGAACTCATACATTTCGAGGCCCAGGAAGCCTGCGCCCAGCAGGCCGGTGATGCCCAGCCAGACCAGCACGGCATTGAGTTTTTTCTTCTGCATCTCCAGCATGGCAAAACCATAGGTGATGGAGGACAGCAGCAGCAGCGAGGTGTTCAGGGCCACCAGCGGCAGGTCGAACAGGTCGGCGCCCGAAGGGCCGGCCGCATAGCTTCGGCCCAGCACCGCATAGCAGGCAAACAGGCAGGCAAAGATGAGGCAGTCGCTCATCAGGTAGAGCCAGAAGCCGAGCAGGGTGCCGTTGGCCGGGTGATGCTCGCGGCGCAGGAAGAAGCGTTCGCTGAGCGCGCCCGGGTTTTGCAGCGCAGCGGCGCCGGCCGGGGGGGAGGTCAAGGGTGCGGTGGTATCAAGCATGGCTGGCCAGCAAACGGGTGCGGTCGTTTTCGATGCGGGTCACTTCATCTGCAGGGATGTAGTAGTCGCGTTTGTAGTTGAACGAGTGGTAAATGGCTGCGGCGACGATGGCCACGAAGGACAGCACCGCCAGCAACCACATGTGCCAGATCAGGGCAAAGCCGCAAACCGTGGCGATGGCGGCAAGGATGACGCCGGCGGCCGTGTTCCTGGGCATGTGCACGGGAATGAACCCATCTATCGGCCGCACATAACCGTGCTTTTTCATGTCCCACCAGGCATCGATTTCATGCACCACGGGGGTGAAGGCGAAGTTGTAGGCCGGCGGCGGCGACGAGGTCGACCACTCCAGCGTGCGGCCATCCCAGGGGTCGCCGGTGTTGTCGCGCAGCGAGTCGCGGCGGATGTAGCTGACCACGAACTGGATCAGCATCGAGGCAATACCCAGCGCGATCAGCACGGCACCGAAGGCCGCGATCTGGAACCAGATCTGCAGGGACGGGTCTTCGAAGTGGCTCATGCGGCGCGTGACACCCATGAAACCCAGCACATACAGAGGCATGAAGGCCAGGTAGAAGCCGACCAGCCAGAACCAGAACGAGCATTTGCCCCAGAACGGATCGAGTTTGTAACCAAAGGCCTTGGGGAACCAGTAGGTGATGCCGGCGAACAGGCCGAACAGCACGCCGCCAATGATCACGTTGTGGAAGTGGGCGATCAGGAACAGGCTGTTGTGCAGCACGAAGTCGGCCGGTGGCACGGCCAGCAGCACGCCGGTCATGCCGCCTATGGCGAAGGTCACCATGAAGCCTATGGTCCACATCATGGGCAGATCAAAGGTGATGCGGCCGCGGTACATGGTGAACAGCCAGTTGAAAATCTTCGCCCCGGTCGGGATGGAGATGATCATGGTCGTGATGCCGAAGAAGGCATTGACGCTGGCGCCCGAACCCATGGTGAAGAAGTGGTGCAGCCACACCAGGTAGGACAGGATGGTGATGGCAAAGGTCGCGTAGACCATGGACGAGTAACCAAACAGGCGCTTGCGGCTGTAGGTGGCCACGACTTCAGAGAACACGCCGAACAGCGGCAGGATCAAAATGTAGACCTCGGGGTGGCCCCAGATCCAGATCAGGTTCACGTACATCATGGCGTTGCCGCCGAACTCCGTCGTGAAGAAGTTGGTGCCGGCGTAGCGGTCCAGGCCCAGCAGCCCCAGCACGGCGGTCAGCACCGGGAAGGCGGCAACGATCAGGATGTTGGTGCACAGGGCGGTCCAGGTGAACACGGGCATCTTCATCAGGGTCATGCCGGGCGCACGCATCTTGATGATGGTGGCCAGCAGGTTGATGCCTGATAAAAGTGTTCCAACCCCCGCCAGCTGCAGCGACCAGATGTAGTAGTCCACTCCCACGTCCGGACTGTTGATGATGCCCGACAGCGGCGGATACGCCAGCCAGCCGGTCTTGGCGAATTCGCCGACAAACAGCGAAGCCATCACCAGGATGGCGCCGCTGGCGGTCATCCAGAAGCTGAAGTTGTTGAGGAAGGGGAAGGCCACGTCGCGCGCGCCGATTTGCAGCGGCACCACGTAGTTCATCAGGCCCGTCACCAGCGGCATGGCCACGAAGAAGATCATGATCACGCCGTGCGCGGTAAAGATCTGGTCGTAGTGGTGCGGTGGCAGCACACCCAGGTTGTCGCCGAAGGCGATGGCCTGCTGCAGCCGCATCATCAGCGCGTCGGAAAAGCCGCGCAGCAGCATCACCAGGCCCAGCACCACGTACATGATGCCGATTTTCTTGTGGTCGATGCTGGTGAACCAGTCACGCCACAAGGGGCCCCACAGGCGGAACTTGGTCAGCGCCGCAAGAATGGCCAGCCCGCCCAGCATGACGGCCGCAAAGGTCACCAGCAGGATGGGCTCGTGGAGTGGAATCGCCTCCCAGGAGAGGCGGCCGAAGATGAGCTTCGTTAAATCAATATGGTCGGACATCGTGGGTGCGTGAGGAGGGGAAAGAGGGTGCGGCGAGGGTGCGCGGCATCAGATGGGGCGTGTGCCCGGCTCGGTCGCCGGCAGCGGCAGGCCCAGTGGGTTGCCGGGGCTGCACATGGCGCCGACGTAACTGCGCACGGGCTGGTCGTCCAGGCCCAGGCGGGCGCGCGTCGCATTGTCCAGGGAGGCGATGTTGACTGTGCCGGGCATGCCGAGGCCGCCGCCGGCGTCAATCGCCATCATGTCGTGCATGCACATCTTGTTGGCTTCCACGCAGCGGTTCAGGATGGCCTGGTAAAGCTCGGGGGCCACCTTGGCGTAGTGCTGGACGGGGTTTCGTTCGCTCGGTTTTTCGAGCTGCAGGTAGGTGTCGCGGTCCAGCGACTGGCTGCTGGACTTGACCTTTTTGACCCATTGATCGAAGTCGCCATCGTTCAGGCCATGGAACTTGAAGCGCATGCCGGAAAAACCCGCGCCGCTGTAGTTGGCCGACAGGCCGTCAAACTCGCCCGGCTTGTTGATGATTGCGTGCAACTGGGTCTGCATGCCGGGCATGGCGTAGATCTGGCCGGCCATGGCGGGAATGAAAAAGGAGTTCATGACTGAGGAGGCGGTAATCTTGAACTGGATGGGGCGGTCGACCGGCGCTGCCATCTCGTTGACCATGGCAATGCCCTGCTCGGGGTAGATGAACAGCCACTTCCAGTCCAGTGCCACGACTTCTACGACCAGGGGCTTGGTGCCGTCGGGAATGGCGCGCTGCGCGTCAACGCGGTCCAGCGGGCGGTAAGGGTCCAGCTTGTGGGTGCTGATCCAGGTGATCGCGCCCAGCACGATGATGATCAGCAGCGGAACCGCCCAGATCACCAGTTCCAGCTGCGTGGAATGGTGCCATTCGGGGTCGTAATCGCTGCGGTTGTTGGACTTGCGGTAGCGCCAGGCGAACAGCAGGGTCAGAAAAATGACGGGGACAATGACAAGCAGCATCAGTGCCGTCGAGATGTAAATCAGGTTGCGTTGTTGCAGGGCGATATCGCCGGAGGGGCTCAGGAGCACCGCATTGCAGCCGCCTAGCAGGGCCAGGGCTGGAATGAGGAACAGGCCGAAAAGCTTTTTATTGGAGGGCATGCCGGACGGAAGGGTGTTGTCAATAGGGGAACTACCGAATCTACCTTTTGATCCAAATCAAGGCAATTGGACATTTTGTCCATGGCATGATGGACCCCGGAGGCGCGTCTGTCGACGCCCTTGTTGTTACTTTTTGCATTGTGAGAGAACTGCATGTCAAGCCTGAGTCACAGCCATCCAGAGTCCTTGTTGTCAGACCCCTTGTCGCCGCGAGCGGATCGTCCCGTGGACGACGCATCCACGGTCGCACCCAGCGAGATCGCCGTTGGTGTGATCATTGGCCGGGCATCCGAATATTTCGACTTTTTTGTTTACGGCATTGCGTCGGCGCTGGTGTTTCCGGCCGTCTTTTTCCCTTTTGTGGACAGGCTGGAAGGCACGCTGTATTCGTTTGTCATCTTTTCCTTTGCCTTTTTGGCCAGGCCGCTGGGGACCGCCTTGTTCATGGAGATCCAGCGCCTTTGGGGCCGCGGGGTGAAGCTGGGCATTGCGCTGTTCCTGCTGGGCGTGTCCACGGTGGGCATGGCCTTTTTGCCGGGTTACGTCACATTGGGCTTTTGGTCCATCGCATTTTTGTCGATGTTCCGATTTCTTCAGGGTATCGCGCTGGGTGGTTCCTGGGACGGCCTGCCTTCGCTGCTGGCGCTGAGCGCGCCGTCCCGGCGCCGCGGCTGGTACGCGATGATTCCGCAAATTGGCGCTCCGGTTGGTTTCATCGTGGCCAGCGGGCTGTTCCTGTACCTGCACACCCAGCTGTCCAACGCCGACTTTCTGGACTGGGGCTGGCGTTACCCCTTTTATGTGGCGTTTGCCATCAATGTCGTGGCGCTGTTCGCCCGCCTGCGGCTGGTGGTGACCGATGAGTATGAGCGGCTGCTCAAAAAACATGGCCTAGAGCCGGCCCCTGTGCTCGAACTGATCCGCGATCGCGGCAGCAACCTGCTGATTGGTGCTTTCGCGGCCTTGGCGAGTTATGCGCTGTTTCACCTCGTCACGGTGTTTCCCCTGTCCTGGATCAGCCTGCAATCGACGCAGCCCATCAACGATGTCCTGACCATTCAACTGGTGGGGGCCGTGATTGCGATCCCGTGTGTGGTCGCCTCCGGCTGGATTGCAGATCGTATCGGCCGTCGCAGCACGCTGGGCATCCTGGCCGGCCTGATCGCGGTGTTCAGCCTGTTTGCGCCCTTGCTGCTCAATGGTGGCGCGCTGGGGCAGAAGGTATTCATCCTGCTCGGTTTTGCACTGCTGGGGCTGTCCTACGGCCAGGCCGCTGGCGCGGTGACCGCCAATTTCGAGGCGCACTACCGTTATACCGGTGCCGCACTCACCTCCGACCTGGCCTGGCTGATAGGGGCCGCTTTTGCGCCCCTGGTGGCGCTTGGCCTGTCGGTGCACTTCGGGCTGGCTGCCGTCAGTGTGTACCTGCTGTCCGGTGCCGTCTGCACGCTGGTGGCGCTGCATATCAACCGGGCGCGGGAACTCCGGGGCTGATTCGCAGGGCTGTACTGACGGGGCATTCAAGCCGGCAAGGCCGGCGACACATGGCTGGCAGATAATCCCCTCCATGGCTGCAGTTTTCGACAAACCTTCCCTTTTCAAGCGCGCCGCGCCGCTGTTTGAGGGCTTTGATGGCCCGCTGGCGTTCGCGGTTTTTTTGCTGGTCTGCGCGGGGCTGCTGATCATGTATTCGTCCGGCTACGACCACGGCACCCGCTTTGTCGACCATGGCCGCAACATGCTGATTGCCGGTGCCATCATGTTCGTGGTGGCGCAAATCCCGCCGCAGCGCCTGATGACTTTTGCCGTGCCGTTGTATACCGTGGGCGTGATGCTGCTGATCGCGGTGGCGATCTTCGGCATCACCAAAAAAGGCGCCCGCCGCTGGCTCAATGTGGGCGTGGTGGTCCAGCCAAGTGAAATCCTCAAGATCGCCATGCCGCTGATGCTGGCCTGGTGGTTCCAGAAGCGCGAAGGCCAGTTGCGGCCGCTGGACTTCCTGGTGGCCGGCGTGCTGCTGGTGGTACCGGTGGGCCTGATCATGCGGCAGCCCGACCTGGGTACTTCGCTGCTGGTGCTGGCTGCCGGCCTTGCTGTGATCTTTTTTGCGGGCCTGAGCTGGAAGCTGATTGCCCCTCCGGTCATGATCGGGCTGCTGGGTATCTTTCTGATTGTCTGGTTTGAACCGCAGCTGTGCGCCGACGGCATGCGCTGGCCGGTTCTTCACGACTACCAGCAGCAACGTATCTGCACCTTGCTGGACCCTTCCCGGGACCCGCTGGGCAAGGGTTTTCACATCATCCAGGGCATGATTGCCATTGGCTCGGGCGGTGTTCTGGGCAAGGGTTTCATGGCCGGCACGCAGACGCACCTGGAGTTCATACCCGAGCGCACCACCGACTTTATTTTTGCGGCGTTTTCCGAGGAGTTCGGGCTGGTCGGCAACCTGCTGCTGATCGCCAGCTTCATCTTCCTGGTCCTGCGCGGCCTGGCCATTGCGATGGAGGCGCCAACTTTGTTTTCCCGCTTGCTGGCCGGTGCCGTGACCATGATTTTTTTCACCTACGCGTTTGTCAACATGGGCATGGTCAGCGGCATCCTGCCGGTGGTGGGCGTGCCCTTGCCCTTCATCAGTTATGGCGGCACGGCCATGGTCACACTTGGGCTGGCCGTCGGCATTTTGATGTCGATTGCCAAGGCCAAGCGGCTGGTGCAGTCATGAGGCAGCCCCCGAGGGGGCTGAGCTTGCCCGGGGCGGCCAGGTGCGGCGGCCATGACATACCCTTGGCTGCGTAACCAGAAGCCAGACTGCCTACAATGGCCGAATGACCTCACTCCGCCCATCTCCCGCATCAGCACTCAACGCCTCAATCACCTCTTCCACAGTCCGGCCAACGGCCGCGTCGACATCGGAACGCCTGGAGATCGCGCAAAAGCTGTTGCTTGCGCCGTTTGGCCTGACGGAAGCGCACCTGAGCCGCGCGCTGGGTGAAATCACTTCCCATGGTGCGGATGACGCCGACCTGTATTTCCAATACACCCGCAGCGAAGGCTGGAGCCTGGAAGAAGGCATCGTCAAGACTGGCTCTTTCAGCATTGACCAGGGCGTGGGTGTGCGCGCTGTCAGCGGCGAAAAAACCGCGTTTGCCTATTCCGACGATATTTCCGACGCTTCATTGCTGGACGCAGCGCGCACCGTGCGCAGCATTTCTGCCGCCAGCAAGGCCGGCCGCGTGAAAACGCCCAGCCGCAAAGTCGCCAGCAGCCGCTCCCTGTATGAAGGTCTTGACCCGATAGCAACGCTGGGCAGCACGGCCAAGGTCAAGCTGCTGGAGAAAGTTGAAAAACTCGCCAAGGCCAAGGACCCGCGCATCGTGCAGGTCATGGCCGGGCTGGCCAGTGAATACGACGTGGTGCTGGTGGCTCGTGCCGACGGCACCCTGGCTGCCGATGTGCGTCCGCTGGTGCGTTTAAGCGTCACGGTGATTGCCGAGGCCAAGGTGGCTGGCGCAGTTCGCCGCGAGATGGGTTCGGGCGGCGGCGGTGGCCGGTTTGGCCTGGCCTATTTTGACGACGCGCAAATCGGCCAATATGTAGACGATGCGGTCAAGGCGGCCCTGACCAACCTCGAAGCGCGTCCGGCCCCGGCCGGCGAAATGACCGTGGTGCTGGGCTCCGGCTGGCCCGGTATTTTGTTGCACGAGGCGATCGGCCATGGGCTGGAAGGCGACTTCAACCGCAAGGGTTCCAGCGCCTTTGCCGGCAAGATCGGCCAGCGTGTGGCGGCCAGGGGCGTGACGGTACTGGACGACGGCACGATTGCCGATCGCCGCGGCTCGCTCAATGTGGACGACGAAGGCCACGCCAGCCAGCGCAATGTGCTGATCGAAGACGGCATCCTCAAAGGCTACATCCAGGATTCGCTCAATGCGCGCCTGATGGGCGTCAAACCCACGGGCAACGGCCGCCGCGAGAGCTACGCCCATGTGCCCATGCCGCGCATGACCAACACCTACATGCTGGGCGGCGACAAGCAGCCCGAAGAAATCGTGGCCAGCATCAAGAAGGGCCTGTACGCCACCAACTTCGGCGGCGGCCAGGTCGACATCACCTCGGGCAAGTTTGTGTTCTCGGCCAGCGAGGCTTTCTGGGTTGAAAACGGCAAGATTCTTTATCCCGTCAAGGGTGCGACGATTGTGGGTAGCGGCCCGGAATGCCTGAAAAAAGTCAGCATGATTGCCAATGACATGGCACTTGACAGCGGTGTCGGCACCTGCGGCAAGGAAGGCCAGAGCGTGCCGGTGGGCGTCGGCCAGCCGACCCTGCGGATTGACGGCCTGACCGTGGGCGGAACCGCGTAAAAGCTGTGCATTTGGGCCGTTTACTGACCTGTGCTACATTCAAAGCCATGCATTCAGCAAAGTTTTATTTTGGTTACTTCTGGTTCTCAAGCGCCTCCGGCGGTAGAGAGATCTTCGCGTAACCCGAAAAAACGCAACAAATCTTTCAAAAACCGCCGGACCTCCGGCGGTTTTTTTTTGCCTTGCCCCTTATTCGTAATCCGTTTCTAAGTCCCTGAAATTCTGGAAATCTCAAAAAAGGAAGTCCGCGATGAATGCACCAGCCAAGCCAGCCAGCCCGTCCAAACCGTCCAGCGAGAGCTGGTATGCGAGCGTCGAAAAAACCAGCCAGACCGACGACGAACGCATCAAGGACATCACCGTGTTACCCCCTCCAGAGCATCTGATCCGCTTTTTCCCGATTCGCGGCACGCCCGTTGAAGCGCTGATCAGCAAGACACGCAAAGGCATCCACAACATCATTGCCGGCAAGGACGACCGCCTGCTGGTGGTGATAGGCCCGTGCTCCATCCACGACCCCGCCGCAGCGCTTGAATACGCGCGCCGCCTGGTTGAGCAGCGCAAAAAGTACGCCGGCACGCTGGAGATCGTGATGCGTGTCTACTTTGAAAAACCACGCACCACCGTTGGCTGGAAGGGCCTGATCAACGACCCTTACCTCGATGAAACCTACCGCATCGACGAAGGCCTGCGCATTGCGCGCCAGTTGCTGATCGAAATCAACCGCCTGGGCCTGCCGGCTGGCAGCGAGTTCCTGGACGTGATCTCGCCGCAATACATAGGCGACCTGATTTCCTGGGGCGCGATCGGTGCGCGCACCACCGAAAGCCAGGTGCATCGCGAACTGGCCTCGGGCATTTCCGCGCCCATCGGTTTCAAGAACGGCACCGACGGCAACATCCGCATCGCCACCGACGCCATCCAGGCAGCGGCACGCGGCCACCACTTTTTGTCGGTGCATAAAAACGGCCAGGTCGCGGTTGTACAGACCAACGGCAATCCGGATTGCCACGTGATCCTGCGCGGCGGCAAAACGCCCAACTACGATGCGGCCAGCGTGACGGCAGCCTGCAAGGAACTGGAAGCCTCCAAATTGCCGGCCACCCTGATGGTCGACTGCAGCCACGCCAACAGCTCCAAGCAGCATGAAAAGCAGGTCGACGTGGCACGCGACATCGCGGGCCAGGTGTCGGGCGGTTCGCACCAGGTGTTCGGCCTGATGATCGAAAGCCACCTGGTCCCCGGCGCGCAGAAATTCACGCCTGGCAAGGACGACGCGTCCAAACTGGAATACGGCAAGAGCATCACCGATGCCTGCCTGTCCTGGGACGATTCGCTCAAGGTGCTGGACACCCTGTCGGCCGCCGTGCTGGCGCGCCGCGCGAAAAAGTAAACAGCACCTTGCGCTTGCGGGTGCCTGTGCATTGCAGGGCTACCCGCAAGCTGTCGAGCATGGCATCATGAAGGCCATCTTCCCAACAGGAGCCGACCATGATGCGCAGTGAAGTCAGTGTGACGTTCAAGGGCGCCGCACCCGTGCGGATAGACCTCAATGAAGTGCAGCCCATGCCGCACGATGTGGCGCGCTGGTGGCTGGACGACCAGTTCACCCAGATGGGTTGTGAGCCGCTGCGGCCCACCGGCAAGCTGCTGACTGCCGACAAGGTGGTGGTGGTGGCCGAAGCCGCAGGGCTGGCGAAATTCCAGGAAGCCAAATGGTCACAGGAGTTTGCCCGTGCCGCCAGTGCCGCACTGGGCAAACCTGTGGTGCATATCGACGTGGCAACGCTTGGCATCAGTTATTGATGCCTGGCAGATTGCTATTGTTTTAATAGCTGCCTGCGCGCGTTCCACGCCGGCCACAGGCCTTTTTGATGCGAAAAAATGGCATTTCCCCGGTCCGGATGCCGGTTTGAAATGCCTGTTTGGGTCTTCTTTTTAAACAAAAAAGGCCTGAGGCCAAATAACCATGCGCGCAGCCAGCTATTAAAACAATAGCAAGCCTGACGCCTGGCCCTCAGTCCGCCTTGATGTTTTCCTTCTGGATGATGTCCCTGAAGAAGGCGTTGTCGGCACGCACGCGCCGGCCGAATTCAAGCGGGCCCTCATAGTCCGGGTACATCGCCGATATCAGCAGCTGCTGGCGTGCGCCGGGGCTGGCCATGGCCTTTTGCGCCTCGGCCGCCATGCGGGTCACGATGGCCTGCGGTGTGCCGCGCGGCGCGAAGATGCCGAACCAGCTCCTGGCGTCGATATCAAAACCCTGCTCCTTCAGTGTGGGCACATTCGGCACCTCGGGGTTGCGTTCCGGGTTGGTCGTGGCCAGGCCCTTGAGCTCGCCCGCCTTGACGCGCGGCAGGGTGACCGGGTCGTACATCACGTCGATGCGGCCGCCCAGCAAATCCGTCATCGACTCCATGGAACCCTTGTATGGCACATGCACCAGCTGGATGCCGGCCTGCTTGTGCAGCAGCACGCCCGTCAGGTGGACGATGGTGCCGACGCCGTTGGTGGCGAAGGTGTATTTGCCCGGATCGGCCTTGGCTGCTGCGACCAGTTCCTTGAAGGTGTTGAAGGGCGCGTCCTTGCGCGCCGTGACCAGGCCGTAGCTGGAGGTGAGTTTGGCGACCGGCTCGAAATCATCCAGCGTGAAGTTCACGCGGCGCAGCCAGGGCGAGATCGCCACCGTGGCCGTGGGCGCGACAAAAAAGGTGTAGCCGTCGGGTGCCGAGCGCGCGGCAAACTCGGTGCCAAGGAGCGCACCGGCGCCCGGCTTGTTGTCGACGATGACAGGTTTGCCCAGGGACCTGGAAATGCGATCTGCAGCAAAACGGGTGATCTGGTCGGACAGCCCGCCGGGCGGGTAAGGCGTGACGAAGTGAATGGGTTTGTCCGGCCAGTTGGCCGCGGGCCCTGTGCCCTGGGCCAGTGCCTGGCCGGCACCAAGCGAAAGCCCCGCGATGCCGGAAAGGCCTGCAAGGCCCGCTACACATACAGAACGTCTGGAAGCCATGGTTTTTGTCTCCTTGTGTTTTTGAAAAATACCGCTGGGCAAGTCTTCAGGCGCCGGTGAAGCGCGCGGGGCGCTTTTCCTTGAATGAGGCCACGCCTTCCTTCATGTCGGCGCTGCCGGAAATGCGGTCCAGCATCACGCGCTGCGGGTAGTACTGCTCGGTCGGTGATTTGGGCAGTGTGTTGCGTGCGATGGACTTCATGGCCTGCACCACCAGCGGTGCGTTCCCTGCGATTTTTGTGGCGATTTCCATGGCCACGGTCATGGCCTGGCCCTTGGGCACGACACGGTTCACCAGGCCGATTTCATAGGCGCGCTGTGCGCTCATGGGGTCGCCCGTCATCAGCCATTCCAGGCCGGCCTTGTACTGTATGCGCGGCGGGAAACCGGCCATCACACCGGCAAAGGCGCCTATCTTGGCTTCGGGGTAGATGAACTGGGCCTGCTCTTCGGCCACGGCCATGTCGGCCAGCATGATCATGGTCGAACCGGCGCCGACCGCAAAGCCGTTGATGGCGCAGATGATGGGTTTGTCGCAGGGCACAGAAAGATTGGGCATGGCCAGCCAGACATCACGGGGCATGTCTTTCAGGTCGGCGCCGGCCGAAAAGGCCTGCTCGCCTGCCGCGCCCAGCACAGCCACACGGTCGTCCTCGCGGGCAAAACGCTGCCAGGCTTCCTGCAAGCCCTGGACGACCTCGTTGTTGATGGCATTGCGGGCTTCGGCGCGGTTGATGGTGATGCGGGCAATCCCGTTTTCAGAGCTGTAGGTAATGGCGGTCATAAATTTTTTCCTTGGTTTTAAAAAGCGGGTTTTCAGGCGAGCGTGGCGCGGGCGTCGGCCGCCACAATGCGGTCGCCGGCTACAAAAAGCGGGTTGATATCGAGTTCCAGCAGCCGTCCTTTGGACGCGACCGCCAGCGCGCCCAGGCGCACCAGCGCATCGGCAATCGCATCAAGGTTGGCGGGCGGGCGGCCGCGAAAGCCGGTCAGCAGGACGCGGCTCTTCAGCGCATCCAGCATGGCCCGCGCCGTCGCATGCGACAGCGGCGCCGGTGCGAGTTGCACGTCCTTGAGCAGTTCCACCAGCACGCCGCCGGCGCCCACCATCACCATGGGGCCGAAGTCGGGGTCGTGCTGGATGCCGAGTATGAGTTCGGTGTCGGCTTTCCACATCTCGGTCACCAGCCAACCGTCCAGCGTTGGCACGCCGGCAGCGCGGGCGGCTGCAGCAATCGCCTCGCAGGCCGAGCGCACCTGGTCGTCGCCTTCTATGCCCAGTTTCACCGCGCCTACATCGCTTTTGTGGATGATGCTGGCACTCACGGCCTTGATGGCGACTGCGCCGCCCAGTTTTTTTGCTGCAGCAACCGCTGCATCTGCAGTTTTTGCAAAGTGCCAGCGTGTAGTCGGAATGCCCGCCGCCTCGATCAGGCGACGTGCATCGGGTTCGGTGACAAAACCAGCCGCCAGGCCTTCGGGGAAGGCGACGCCCGGTGTGGCACCGGCTGCCGGTTCGGGTTCCGAACGCGAGGACAGGGCGGACACGACCTTGAGTGCGTCATGCGGGCTGTCGAGGTAACCGTAACCCGCGGCGCGCAAAAATTCCCGGGCTGGCTCGCCATGATTGCCAGCGCCCTGGATAAACAGCAGCGGTTTGTCGGAACGGTTGCCGGCCGACAGGGCAGCCTCGGCAACCCGCAACTGCTGGGGCTGGGTCGTCAGCAGCAGGATGCCTGCACCGACCGCATCGTCCTGCATGCTGCGGTCCAGCGCGATGCCGACGGAGCCGCCGGCCACCTCCGGGTCGGCCGGTGTCATGTGGTTCAGCATGCCAAAGTCCAGCGGCAGTTCCCGATGCGTTGCCGGCAGCACCTGCGCCAGCGCGGCCTGGGTTTGCGGCGACAGGTGTGGCAGCTCCAGCTGTTCGGCTTCAAGTGCATCGGCCAGCAAGGCGCCGCCGCCGCCCGAACCAGAGAACACGGCGATGCCGCGCGAGGTGGCGCGCTTGCCGCGCTGCAGCACCTGCGCGCCATGCAGCAGGTCGTAAATGGTTTCGAACATGTAGACACCCCAGCGACGGCAGGTGGCTTCAAACGCCGGCCAGGCACCGGCCAGGCTGGCCGTGTGTGATGCGGCAGCACGGGCACCGGCTTCGCTGCGTCCCGACTTGGCGATGCACACCGGCTTGCCGGCACGCGCGGCGCGCTCCAGCAGCGCGGTAAAACGCGCGGCGTCCTTGACGGCCTCCATGTAGAGGCAGGCCACGTCGGTGGCCGGGTCGTCTATCAGGTACTCGAAGAAATCGTTGAGGTCCAGGTCGGCCTGGTTGCCGACGGAAACCATGGATGAAAAACCGGCGCCTACATCGATGCCGCGCGACAGCATGGCGCCCATCAGTGCACCGCTCTGGCTGGCAAGGCCTATGCCGCCCGCAGGCAGCCGGTCAACGCCGCCAACCACCACCCCGGTGGTGGCGCAGAGGTTGTGGTGGGCGTTCATCAGGCCCATGCAGTTGGGCCCGATCAGGCGCACGCCGCCGGCGCGGGCGGTGGCCACGATCTGCTCTTCCATAGCGCGGCCGGCCGGGCCGGTCTCGGCAAAACCTGCGGTGATGCACAACGCGCAGCCAATCTTTTTGGCAACGCAGTCCTCTATGGCTGCCAGCACATTGCCCTGCGGCACCAGCAGAATGGCCAGGTCGACGGGGCCCGGGCAGTCCTGCAACGAGGCGTAGGCCGGGATGCCCAGCAACTGGCTGGACTTCGCATTGATGGGGTACAGCGCACCTTCATGCCGGTGCTTGAGCATGTAGCGGAGCAGGCGGCCGCCCCATTTTTCCTCGCTTTCCGAGGCGCCGACGATGGCGACGGATTGCGGGTGCAGGATCTGGCGCACCGACTGGTTGGGTTTGACGGCAAGGGCGGCGGAGAGTGAAGCGTTCATGTTGTGTGTGGTTCCGTTTTCAGTTCTTTTTCACGCCGATGGCGGGCAGCAATTCGCTGTACATCTTCTGGTCGGCCAGCATGCCGGCACGAAATTCTTCCGGCGTCTGCCAGGAAGCGATGGAGTTGGCGCGCAGGATTTCGTCCTGCACGGTTTTGTCGGTCAGGACTTTTTGCAGCGCATCGGACAGGCGCGTCAGGATGGCTTTGGGTGTGCCGCGCGGCGCAAGCACACCCCAGCCTGCGCCTTTTGCCGTGGCGATCTCAAAGCCGGCTTCCTTCAGGGTCGGCACATTCGGCAACTCGGGATGCCGCGTCTTGTAAAAGGTTGCAAGCGGCAACACGCGGCCGGCTTTCACCATGGGGGTCGCCGCACCGTCGATGACAAAATCAATGTCGCCCGCCACCAGGGCATTGACGGCATCCACCGAGCCGCGAAAAGGAACGTGCAGCAACTGGATGCCCGTGTCGCGTGAAAGCGTGCCCCCGTAGACGTGACCGGCAGAGGCCTCGCCGGCCGAGCCGAAGGACAGCTTGCCGGGATTTTGTTTGGCGTAGTCGACGAACTGCTTCATGTCCTTGACGGGCAGGGTCTTGCGCACCGCCATGACGGCCACATAGTCAGCCACGCCGCCTATGGGCTCGAAGCTGTCCAGCGTGTAGGCCAGCTTGCGCAGGTTGGGCAGCACAGTAAAGCTGGAGGCCGCACCCAGCAGCAGGGTGTAGCCGTCAGGCGCGGCATTGGCCACAAAATCGGTGCCTACCTGCGTGGTTCCGCCGGCCTTGTTGTCCACAAAGATGTTGGCGTTCAGCGCGCGGCCCATGTGGCTGGCCACGATGCGGCCAAGAATGTCGGATGAGCCGCCGGGCGGGAAGGGCACCACCATGCGTATGGGCCGTGACGGCCAGGCATCCGGTGTTTGGGCCTGGGCCGGGGCGAGTACCAGTCCGGCAAGCAGGGACGCGGCGGCCGCCAGCAATGCAGGTTTATGAAAGCCTGGAAGGCCTGGAAATGAAATCACGGTAGTCTCCTTTGGTTGTTTGCAAAGCGTGGTTTTCAGGTTGTCTATTGCTGCGCGGAAGCCTGTTCCGGTTTCTTTTTGCGAAGCGTGTTGCGGTAGTTTTCAATGCGTTGCGACAGGCCGGCACGGGTTGCCGAACGGACCAGCGCTGCCAGGTCGGCATCGCGCAAGTCGGTACGGGCAGCAGCACGCAAGGCGGCGCAGGTGGGCCGGTCAACCGACAGCGGCGTCAGGTGTTCGCGCCATGCGCCTGCCGGGATCACGCCGGTGGCCAAACCTTGTGACAGGGCTTGCTGCGCATCGATGGAGGCGCCTGTCGTGACCCAAGCCAGGGCGCGGTCCACGCCCACATGCTCACCCAGGCGGCGTGTGCCCAGCACAATGCCGAAGCCGGCGCCGGGAAAGCGCCATTGGGCATCGGCTGTGGCAAGGCGCACGTCGCAGGCCGCGAACAGGTCTGCGCCCGCGCCGAAAGCGCGGCCCTGCACAACAGCCACGGTACGCAGCGGCGCGTGCCACAGCGTTGCGAGCAGGTGCTCAATGCGGACAAAACGCCACAACAGTGCGCCATCGATGGCTGCGGTTTCTTCCGCACCGGCGGCTGGCTGCATGTTGCTCAGGTCAAAGCCGGTACAAAAGTCGGCGCCCTGGCTGGTGAGGACCAGCGTGTTGATGGCCGGGTCGGCGATGCAGGTTTCAACGGCGCTGATCAGGGCCTCGACGAGCCCGGCGCTCAGGGCGTTGCCGCGCTCGGTGCGTGTCATGCAGAGTACTGCGGCCCCGCCTTCCCGCGAAACCTCAATCATGCGGCGGCTCCGGTGATGTTGCGGCGCACCGCATCGGAGCGGTCCCACAGGTTGGGCACTGCAGATGACGAGTAACCGGACACAAAGGGTTTGACCTGGCCGCTTGCCGCATCAAACACATGGCGCGCCACGGCGCCTATGTTGGCGCCGTAAACATGCACGCTGATGGATGTGCGGTCGGCATGGGCATTGGCCACCTGGTGGATATCGCCGGTGGCGGGCGACACCAGTTCAATGTCGCCGCGCTCCAGGCGGCTGGGTTCACCGCTTGCCTGCAGCCGCCCGTCGGCATCCCAGCGGTAGTGCTGGCCGGTTTCGGCGCCGCGCAGCATGCCTATCAGGCCCCACACCGTGTGGTCATGAATCGGCGTGCGCTGGCCTGGTCCCCAGACAAAACTCACGACTGAAAAACGCTCAAGCGGGTCGCAGTGCAGCAGGTACTGGCAGTAGTGGTCGGGATGCGGTTTGGCGGCGTCTTCGGCAAGCCAGTCGTCGCTGCTGATGAGGCGCGCCAGCAGGGGCTTGATGGCGGCGATGCGCGCGCTCTCGTCCATGGCTTGCGTCACCACCTCTGTGGTAGCGATGACAAACTCGCGCAGCGGCGCGATCTGGTCGGGGGTGGTGGCTGTTTTCATTCTGCGGCCCTTTGGCCGGGCGCTCCGGCCTGTTGTTTTTCGTCGTTGTAATGACGGCGCAGCGCAGCACCGTGCTGGTTGAGTGCGGGCGGCCGGGTGTCGACCCCGACCGGGCCGCCGTTGATGCGTACCGGACAGGCCACGGTCTGCGTCACGACCTGGTTGGGCAGGGTCATGGGCTGCACCAGGCCAAGGTGGGCGGTCTGCACATCGGCAAGTGCCTGCTCGTAACTGTTGATGGGCGCCGACGGCACACCGGCCGCGGCGAAGCGTGTGACCCATTCGTGCGCGCCTGCACCGGCGAAAACGATTTCCAGCAGGTCGCGCAAGGCCACCTGGTTGGCCGCCCGCAAGGTGGGCGAGGTAAACCTTGGGTCAAGCAACAAATCGGGCGTGGCGGTCACGGCGCAGACGGAGCGCCAGAGCTTGTCGTTGCCGGCGGCGATGGCGAACCAGCCGTCAGCGCATTTAAAGCTTTGGTAAGGCGCGTTGCGCGGATGCGCCGAGCCCAGCCTGCGCGGGTTGCGGCCGGTGCCGAAATATTCGCTGGTCTGCAGCGCCCCGACCGCCAGTGTGGTGGCAAACATGGGGATGTCGAGGTGGCAGCCGCGGGCACCCGGGCCGCCTGCACGCAGCTGCGCCAGCGCGGAGCTGATGGAGTAGGCAGCATACAGGCCGGCCGTGAAGTCTGAGATCGGTACGCCGCACTTGGCCGGCTCGCCGTCGGGTGCGCCGGTGACGCTCATGACACCGGCTGCGGCCTGCATGGTCAGGTCAAAGCCACCTTCGCCGGAGCGCGGGCCGCTTTGGCCGTAGGCCGAGATGGAGCAGTAAATCAGCGAGGGTTTGTTTTCCTGGACCCAGTCCCAGCCCAGGCCCAGGCGCTCCATGGCACCGGCGCGGTTGTTCTCTATCAGCACGTCGGCGTCCAGCACCAGGCTGCGCGCCATGGCGAGGTCTGCAGGGTTCTTGAGATCCAGTGCGATGGATTGTTTGCCGCGGTTGAGCGAGGCGAAGTTCTCGGAAAAACCATCGGTGATGGGCGGCCACTGGCGCAAGGTGTCGCCGTCGGGCGGCTCGACCTTGATGACCTCGGCGCCGAAATCGGCAAGCAGCATCCCGCAGAACGGGCCGGCCGCAACATGGCAGAACTCAATGACCTTGACGCCGGTCAGTGGCAGTCTGACCGGGCTCATACCTGCACCATCATCTGTGGCAAGGCATAGGCGGACATCTGCGGCGCTGTCCCCTGGTAACGCTCTACCTGCACCAGGCAGGTCTGGGCGATGCAGCCCTGGGACAGGCTGGACGCGCCTATGTCCAGTGTCAGAACATTCGGGTTACCGTGTTTTTCAAGATTGCCTGCGCCGCTGGCGCGCCAGCCGCTGGGGTCGAACCAGGCGCCGGTGGACAGCTTGGCAACACCGGTGTGTATGTCATCGGACAGCCGCACCGCCGCCAGGCAGGCGCCCCGGTCGTTGAAGACACGCACGAGGTCGCCTTCTGCCAGCCCGCGCGCATGCGCATCGGTGCGTGCCAGGGTGATGGGCTCGCGCCCGCCAATCTTGTTGCCGGCGCTGTAGGCCGCGTGGTCGTACTGGCTGTGCAGTTTGGTGAAGGGCTGGTCGGTCAAAAGATGCAGCGGGTGCGCGACGGCTTTGCTGCTGCCCAGCCATTCCACGGGCTCGAACCACTGCGCCTGGCCCGGGCAATCCGCATACGCGAAGCCGGCGATGCGTTCGCTGAAAAGCTCTATGCGCCCGCTGGGGGTGTTGAGCGGGTGCGCAACAGGGTCGCTGCGGAAATCCTGGAACATCACGACATCCTTGTTTTCTACGGACAGGTCAAGCAGGTCGCCCTGCCAGAATTCATCAAACGGCGGCAGGCTCAAGCCCGCGCGGGTGGCCCGCTCGCGGGACTGCTCGTAGAGCTTCTCCAGCCACTGGAAGGAGTTCATGCCCTCCGTAAAAACCTCGCGTGCACCCATGCGTTCGGCGAGCGCTGTGAAGATGTCGTAGTCGTCGCGTGCCTCGCCGACGGGGTCCATGGCTTGCTTCATGGCGACCATAAAACGTTCGCGCGAGGCGTAGCCGATGTCGTTGCGCTCCAGCCCTGTTGTGGCCGGCAGCACGATGTCGGCGAGCTTGGCTGCCGGTGTCCAGAACTGCTCGTTGACGATGATGGTTTCCGGTTTGGATTGCCACGCGCCCAGCATGCGGTTGAGGTCCTGGTGGTGGTGAAAGGGGTTGCCGCCGGCCCAGTAGATCAGCCGGATATCCGGGTAGCGGTGTTTTTCGCCGTTGTAGTCAAACGTTTCGCCCGGCTTTTCCAGCATGTCGGTGATGCGGGACACGGGAATGAATTCGCGCACCGCGTTTTTGCCCTGCGGCAGGGTGGGGCCGCTGAATTTGGCATTGGCATTGCCGATCATGTTGGTGGTGCCGTAACCGACACCGAAGCCGCCGCCGGGCAGCCCGATCTGCCCCAGCATGGAGGCCAGCGTGACCAGGCTCCAGAAGGGTTGCTCGCCGTGGTGCGAACGCTGCAGCGACCAGGCCATGGTGAGCATGGTGCGGTTGGCGGCCATGGCACGGGCCAGCGCCACAATGCGCTCGGCCGGGATGCCGGTGATATTGGCTGCCCACTTAGCGTCCTTCACGATCCCGTCGGTCGCGCCTGTGAGGTAAGGGTGGACCTTGTCAAAGCCCACGCAATGCTGTGCCAGGAAAGCCGGGTCGTGCAGGCCTTCCTGGTACAGCGTGCAGGCCAGCGCCAGGATCAGTGCCGCGTCGGTGTTGGGGCGTATGGGTATCCATTCCACCTCGCCGCCGGTGTCTATATCGTTGCGGACCGGGCTGATGTTGATGAACTTCACACCGGCTTTGTCGAGCCGGCGCAGGGCTTGCGGCACGACGTGTTCGCCGACGCCACCCGAGCTGACCTGCGCATTTTTTGCGGGCACGCCGCCGAAGCTGACAAACAGCGTGGTGTGCTTTTCGAGCACGCTCCAGCTGGTGTGCAACGTGTGCATTTCATCCATGGGCGCGACGATGTGCGGCATCAACACGCGCGCCGCGCCCAGGCTGTAGGAGTCGGCATGCCTTACATAACCGCCCACGGAATTGAGGAAGCGGTGCACCTGGCTTTGCGCGTGGTGAAAGCGCCCGGCGCTGGACCAGCCGTAGGAACCACCGAAGATCGCTGTGTTGCCGTGCGCCTGGCGCACGCGCTGCAGTTCACCGGCAACCAAGTCCAGCGCTTCGTCCCACGATACCTCGACGAATTCTTCCTGGCCGCGCAGCCCGCGCTGCGCATCTGTTGTTTCGCCGCGCGCTGCGGCAAGCCAGTTGCGCCGCACGGCAGGCCGCTGCACACGCAGCGGGCCCTTGACGGCGTCCAGCATGCCCAGGCCTATGGGCGAGGGTGAAGGGTCGCGTGCAAAACCTTCGAGTGCAACAGCCTCGCCTTCACGGTAACGGACTTCGTAAATGCCCCAGTGGGTTGCGGTGTAGGAGTGTGCTTTGGCGCCCCCGTAAGGTGTGTGCTGCGGCGGTTTGGGGTCTGTTTTCATGATGCGCTTGTCTTTTTATGGGCGTTGAATCATCTTAGTCCATTCCATTCTGTAGACCAAGCGTTCCATATATGAGAACATATTGGAGATGAATGAAAATAGCTAATAAGGAAACAATCCATGAACAACACGCTGGTCAAGGGACTGCAATTGCTGGAGGAACTGGCCGATCGCGAGGAAGCGGTGGGCGTCAGCGAGCTGGCGGTGCAGCTCGGCATGGGCAAGAGCAATGTGCACCGCACCCTGCAGGCGCTGGTGGAGCTAGGTTATGTCATCAATGAAGATGGGCGCGGCAGCTACCGTGCCTCGCTGAAGATGTGGGAGCTGGGCGCGCGCATGATCGCCCGGCTCGATGTCCGTCAGGCGGCGCTGCCCGCCATGCACTGGCTGCTCGAGGAGACCCGTGAAACCGTGCACCTCTCGGTACTGGACGGCGAACAGGTCATGTATGTAGACAAGCTGGACAGCCCGGAACCGGTGCGAGCCTACAGCGAGATAGGCGGCAGGGCGCCGGCGTATTGCGTGGCAACCGGCAAGGTGCTGCTGGCCTGGCGTGAGCGGCCCCAGCCCAGCCTGCACCCGGTGAACTCAAAACGCGAGGCTTTCACGCCGGCCACCATCACCGATGCGGCTGAAATGACGCAGGAGCTGGCGCGTATCCGCACCCAGGGTTATGCCGTCAACCGGGGTGAATGGCGTGCGAGTGTCTGGGGTGTGGCCGCACCCATCACGGACGGTACGGGCCGTGTGGTGGCGGCGATTGGTGTCTCCGGGCCGGCGACCCGGATCAAGCCCGCCGGTATTCGCCTGCTCGCAAAAGCGGTGACCGAGGCCGCACGGCGTATTGCGAATACGCTGGCCGGCCACGATGCCGCCGTGTCAGGCGCCGAATAGGCCGGCGAACCAGGGCAGCAGCTGGTTGATCGCCAGGCCGCCAGCTACAAGCCATACAAAAAGCACGGTCGCCAGCGCCAGCGGCCGGATGCCGGCACTGCGAATCGCCGAGACATGGGTGGTCAGGCCGAGCGCTGCCATGGCCATGGCCATCAGCAGCGCGTCTATGTCCAGCGCAGTGCTGACCAGCGGGTGCGGCAGCAGGTCCAGCGAATTGAAGCCTGCAACGGCAACAAAACCCACTGCAAACCAGGGTATGACCACACGTTTGGCGGATCCTGCGGCTTTATTGTGGGTCTCGCTGCCCTGTTCCGGATTGCGCTGCATCCAGGCCGACAGTATCAGCAGAAAGGGCGCGAGCATCATGACGCGCACCATCTTGGCAATAACTGCCGTGTCGGCGGCGTGTGTGCCCACGGCACTGCCGGCGGCGACGGCCTGGGCGACTTCGTGGATGGTCGAGCCGGCAAAAATCCCGAAGGCATGTTCGCTCATGGGCAGCAGCGCGTGTTGCAGGTTCCAGCGGTAAAGCATGGGGTAGAGGAAAAGCCCGAGTGTGCCGAAGACGACGACGGTCGACACCGCGACGGTCGCCTGCTCTGCGCGGCCGCGCACCACCGGGGCGGTCGCCATGACGGCTGCTGCGCCGCAGATAGAGCTGCCGGCGCCTATCAGCAGGGTGGTTTCGCGGTCCAGCCCGAACACGCGTTTGCCCAGCAGCAAGGCCAGGCCAAAGGTGCTGCACAGCACTATGGCGTCAATCGCCACACCGACCACGCCGACCTGGCCTATGTCCTGGAAGGTCAGGTGCAGGCCGTAAAGAATGATGCCCAGGCGCAGCAGTTTCTGTTTTGAGAAGGTCACGCCGTGTGCCGTCTGCACGGCAAAACGCGGGTAGATGGTGTTGCCGACAACAATGCCGAGCAGGATGGCCAGTGTCAGCGCGCCTATGCTGTGTGTCTTCAGCCAGGGCGTGTTGGCCAGTTCAATCGCCGCAAAAGCCAATGCCCCGACCAGGATCAGGCCGGGCAAATAGCGTAGCGATGACCTGAGTGCTTCAGGCATGCCGCTGTTGAGGGGGCTGGGAAATCCCGTTGCGATGGCGTGCGAATTCTTTTTCATGCAACGGACTTTATATAGTTTGGAAATATAGATAAAACAAATTATTCTTATAATTAATACATGAAAAACAGGTAAATTGTTTTATTTGTGAATGAATAAACAGGTAATAAAAGCATGCGCCTGACGCTACGCAAGCTCCAGCTTTTCTGCGCCATCGCCCGTACCGGCAGCACCATGGCGGGCGCCGAAGCGGCGTCGCTGTCGCAGTCGGCGACCAGTGCGGCCCTGGGCGAGCTCGAAACAGCGCTGGGTGCGCGTTTGTTTGACCGGGTCGGCAAGCGCCTGGTGCTCAACGATGCCGGCCGGTCGTTGCTGCCCGAAGCGCTGGCGCTGCTGGAGCAGGCGCAGGTCATAGAGGAGCGTTTCGGCGGCGGCGCTGCCATGGCGCGTGTGCGCTTCCGGCTGGCGGCAAGCACCACCATAGGCAATTACGTGCTGCCTTCGCTGCTGGCGGCCTTTCGTGAGCAGATGCCGCAGGCCAGCCTGGATGTCTGGATAGGCAATACGCTGGGTGTGGCCCAGATAGTGGCCGGTTTTGAGGCGGACCTGGGCATGATCGAAGGTCCTTGCCACATCCCGGACCTGCAAGTGCTGCCCTGGCTGGACGACGAGCTGGTGCTGGTGGCCGCGCCCGGCCATGCGCTGGCCGTGGCGGCAGAACAGGCGCCGCTGTCAGCCCTGCAACTGCGCGCGGCGCCCTGGCTGTTGCGCGAGGCGGGCTCGGGAACGCGCGAGGCGGTGGAGCAGGCCTTGCTGCCCTATCTGCACCATGTGCAGTCCGACACCACGCTGGGCAGTTCGGAGGCCATCAAAAATGCCGTCGCTGCGGGGCTGGGCGTCAGCTGCCTGTCGCGTGTGCTGGTGCAGGACATGATTGATGCGGGCCGTCTGCGTGAGCTGAAGAGCGAATTGCCTGTGCTCAAGCGCAGTTTCTCCCTGATCCACCGCCGGGA
Organism: Polaromonas aquatica; assembly: GCF_042659145.1. Taxonomy (NCBI): domain Bacteria; kingdom Pseudomonadati; phylum Pseudomonadota; class Betaproteobacteria; order Burkholderiales; family Comamonadaceae; genus Polaromonas; species Polaromonas aquatica. Next base: position 244,951 of record NZ_JBHSRS010000082.1, read on the forward strand.
GAAACGGCTGTCGGATGCCTTGACGGGTTTTCTGGAGCTTTGCAGAAGCACGGCGGCCATATCGTCGGAAAGCCGTCTGCGGGCTTCCTGAGTCCGGGTTTTCGCTCTTTTTGCGGTTTTCAGGCATCAAAAGTGCCCGTGGCCGGCGTGGAATGCGCGTGACCAGCTATTGAATTTATAGCATTCCCTGCCGCTCCAGGCAGCCAAAAACTCAGGCTTTCAGCGCGTCCAGCAGTTTGCCGTGGATACCGCCAAAGCCGCCGTTGCTCATGCACAGCAGGTGGTCGCCGGGACGGGCGGCCGCCTTGACTTGGGCCACGAGTTGCTCAATGTCGCCGGCCACGCTGGCCTTGGCACCCATGGGCGCCAAAGCGGCTTTGGCGTCCCAGTCAAGCCCGCCTGAATGGCAAAACGCCAGGTCGGCGCGCTCCAGGCTCCAGGGCAGTTGCGCTGTCATGGTGCCCAGCTTCATGGTGTTGCTGCGCGGCTCGAAGATGGCGAGTATGCGGTCAGCCTTTTTGCCGTTGCCATCCAGCTGGCGGCGCAGGCCGTCCAGTGTGGTGTGTATGGCTGTGGGGTGGTGGGCAAAGTCGTCATACACGGTGATATCGCCGCCGCCCTGGTGCAGCACGCCGCGCACTTCCATGCGGCGCTTGACGTTCTGGAATTCCGCCAGCGCCTCGGCCGCAGCTTCGGGCGCGATGCCTACATGTTCGGCGGCGGCGATCGCCGCGAGCGCGTTGAGCTGGTTGTGCACGCCGCTGACATTCCACTGCACGCGTGCCACCGCTTTGCCGGCCCTGAGCACGCGGAAGTCGTGCGGCTCACCGTCAGCCGTGAAGCCGTCGTTATTGGCAGGGCTGTTGCCGAAGAGTACACGCTCACTCCAGCAGCCTTGCTCCAGCACGCGCTGCAGGCTGGCTTCTTCGGCATTGACGACGACGCGGCCCTGGGACGGCACGGTGCGCACCAGGTGGTGAAACTGCCGCTCGATAGCCGCCAGGTCGTCAAAAATGTCGGCGTGGTCAAACTCCAGGTTGTTCAAGATCGCCGTGCGCGGGCGGTAATGCACAAACTTGCTGCGCTTGTCGAAAAAGGCCGTGTCGTATTCATCGGCCTCTATGACAAAGGTGTTGCCCGCGCCCAGCCGGGCCGAGACGCCAAAGTTGAGCGGCACGCCGCCGACCAGAAAGCCGGGTTGCAGCCCGGCCTGCTCAAGAATCCAGGTCAGCATGGCCGTGGTCGTGGTCTTGCCATGGGTGCCGGCAACTGCCAGCACATGGCGCGGGCCGGTCGCGTGGTGGGTAGGGTGGTGCAGCACATGGCCCGACAGCCATTGCGGGCCGCTGGTGTAGGGCAGGCCGCTGTTCAGGATGGCTTCCATCAAGGGGTATTTGGGGCTGCCATCGGGCAGGCGTGCGCGCGAAACCACATTGCCAATGACAAAAACGTCAGGCTGGAAGGCCATCTGGTCGGCGCTGTAACCTTCGATCAGCTCTATGCCCAGGGCGCGCAGCTGGTCGCTCATGGGCGGGTAGACGCCGGTGTCGCAACCCGTGACCTTGTGGCCGGCCTCGCGCGCCAGCGCCGCCAGGCCGCCCATGAAGGTGCCGCAAATCCCCAGAATATGTATGTGCATGAGCGGTATTCTAGGAGTCTGCCGGGCGGCTGAGGGGCTTGTGGCACGGGCCAAAAGCGGCTTGTAAACAGGTCTTTTTTGTCATTTTCAGCATGAAAAGTGCTCATGGCCCAATATTTATGCGCGCAACCAGCTACTTATTTGATAGCAATTGACTTGACCTCCGTCTATTGGCCGATACCCGCAGGACGCAGTTGGCCTGGCTGATTGGCCTAAACTGGGCATTGCGCTTCCTCCGCGCTGCCTTCAATCCAGCCCACCGTGACCCCGAACACCCTCAAATCCGAAATTGCCGCCACTGCCGCCGCGCTGGTGGTCGAAGAAGGGCTGGAGTACGGCCCGGCCAAACGCCGTGCCGTTAAACAGATGGCTTTGCCGGCCCGCACCGAGCTGCCCGACAACGACGCACTGGAAGATGCCGTGCGCGACTATATAGAGCTGTTTTGCGCCGACACCCAGCCCATGGAGCTGGCGGCACTGCGCGAACTGGCGCTGGTCTGGATGCAGCGCATGGCGGCTTTCCGGCCTTACCTTACCGGTGCGGTCTGGCATGGCACTGCCACGCGTCTCTCGGATATTTATATACAGCTGTTTTGTGACGACCCCAAGTCCGCCGAAATCGCCCTGATCGAACACAACGTGGACTACGAGCCGCGCACCGTGAAGGGATTTACCGGCGGAGACGTGGAGGCGTTGAGTCTGAGCAGCCTGTGCAAACCCCTGAATGAAACCGTGGGTGTGCACCTGATGGTTTACGACCATGACGATTTGCGCGGCGCGTTGCGGCCCGACGCCAAAGGCCGTACACCGCGGGGCGACATCGCCGCCGTGCAAAAATTGCTGCCTGTATTGACGGAAACCGGGAAGTGAATCACAAATGAAGCGCAGAAGCATGCTTTATGGCGGCGTGGCCGCAGCGGCTGGACTGGCCGGTGCCGGCGTGGCCTGGTGGAAAATCCAGCCGCACCAGCTTGCGCCTGAACAGGGGCATGCCGGCCATGATGCGGGCGCCGACCCGTTCTGGAGCCTGAGTTTTGACACGCCGGACGGCAAGTCGCTGGCTATGAGCAGCTTTCGCGGCAAACCCCTGCTGGTGAATTTCTGGGCCACCTGGTGCCCGCCCTGCATTGAAGAGCTGCCTTTGCTGGACAGTTTTTACAAAACCAACAAGGCAAAAAACTGGCAGGTTCTGGGCCTGGCGGTGGACCAGCCCAGCGCCGTGCTTAAATGGCTGCAGGCCAAACCTTTGGGTTTTGCCGTGGGAATGGCTGGTTTGAGCGGCACCGACCTGAGCAAATCACTGGGCAATCTGTCGGGGAGTTTGCCGTTTACAGTGGTGTTTGATGCGTCCGGCCAGTTGCTGCATCGCAAGACAGGCAAGGTTTCGCCCGAGGACCTGGCGCAGTGGGTGCGGACCTGAGTGTCTGCCTGCCCACCTCCCGTGATCCCGCTGGTTTTTCTATAGTTTTCTTAAGTACATTCAAAATATCGTTATTTGCACTTAATTGTGCTTTACGGTAGATTTTTTCCGATCTATAAGAATGCGCTCAAGGCTGTTTTCGAGCCTTGGCATGATGTACACTCTGCGCTTTCCCGGGCTGCTCCCTGATCTTTTGGTCAGGATGATGGGCGGTTTAGATGGTCAATGAGGGCATTAAGGCGTAAAAGCTGGAAGTAAGCGGTAAATGAGAGGGTTCGGTGAAATCTGGCTCCCTCATTGCACCTTGTCCTTGATTGACCCGCAGATTGATAAAAAGCTGTGTGCTGAAACCTCTGCACCAGTATCTACCGATAGTTGGAGAGACCCATGGATTTAAGAAAACTCAAGACGCTGATCGACCTCGTATCAGAGTCCAATGTGTCCGAACTTGAAATTACCGAAGCCGAGGGCAAGGTACGCATCGTCAAATCCAGCGGTGCTCCCCTCGTGATGCAGCAACCCGCTGTGGCCATGGTAGCAGCAGCCGCGCCGGTCGCAGGTGCACCCGCAGCGCCGGTCGCCGAGGCGGCACCTGCTGCTCCTGCCGGGCATGCCGTGAAATCACCCATGGTCGGTACCTTTTACCGCTCGTCCAGCCCCGGTGCCAAGCCCTTTGTGGAAGTCGGCAGCGTGGTCAAGGAAGGCGAGACCATCTGCATCATCGAGGCCATGAAAATCCTCAACGAAATCGAGGCCGACAAGTCCGGCACGATCACCAGGATACTGTGCGAAAACGGCCAGGCCGTGGAGTATGGACAAGCGCTGTTCATGATCGAGTGATACAGCCCCAATCCTCCTGCCCAAAGATTGATCTACCAGACGCATGTTTAAAAAAATACTGATCGCCAACCGCGGAGAGATTGCCCTGCGGATCCAGCGCGCCTGCCGGGAACTGGGCGTCAAGGCCGTGATGGTCTATTCGGAAGCAGACCGCGACGCCAAATACATCAAGCTGGCGGACGAGTCGGTATGTATCGGTCCTGCGCCTTCTGCCCAGAGCTACCTCAACATGCCGGCCATCATCTCTGCGGCCGAGGTGACGGACGCCGAAGCCATCCACCCCGGCTACGGTTTCCTGAGCGAAAACGCCGACTTTGCGGAGCGGGTTGAAAAAAGCGGCTTCAAGTTCATAGGCCCGACGCCGGACTCGATCCGCATCATGGGCGACAAGGTTTCGGCCAAGCAGACCATGATCAAGGCCGGCGTGCCCTGCGTGCCCGGCTCTGAAGGCGCATTGCCTGATGACGCGGCCTTTATCAAGCGCACGGCCAAGCAGATCGGTTACCCGGTCATCATCAAGGCGGCCGGCGGTGGCGGCGGTCGCGGCATGCGTGTGGTGCACACCGAAGCGGCGCTGCTGCACGCTGTGCAGACCACCAAGGCCGAGGCCGGTGCAGCCTTTGGCAATCCGGAGGTCTACATGGAGAAATTCCTGCAGAACCCCCGGCACATTGAAATCCAGATCATGGCCGACCAGCATAAAAATGCTGTCTGGCTGGGCGAACGCGACTGCTCCATGCAGCGCCGTCATCAGAAGGTCATTGAGGAAGCGCCGGCGCCCGGCATTCCACGCAAGCTGATCGAGCGCATAGGCGAACGCTGTGTGGCCGCCGTCAAGAAGATTGGCTACCGCGGCGCCGGCACCTTCGAGTTCCTGTATGAAAACGGGGAGTTCTATTTCATTGAAATGAACACCCGCGTGCAGGTCGAGCACCCCGTGACGGAGTGGATTACCGGTGTGGACATCGTGCGCACCCAGATCATGGTGGCGGCCGGCGAAAAACTGCCGTTTGTCCAGCGCGACATCCAGCTCAAGGGCCATTCGATCGAATGCCGCATCAATGCGGAAGACCCCTACAAGTTCACGCCCTCGCCGGGCCGCATCACGACCTGGCACACACCGGGCGGGCCGGGTGTGCGGGTGGACTCGCATATCTACGCCAACTACTTTGTGCCGCCCAATTACGACTCGATGATTGGTAAGATCATTGTGCACGGCGACACGCGCGAGCAGGCGCTGTCCCGCATGCGCACGGCGCTGGCCGAGACCGTGGTCGAAGGCATCAACACCAATATTGCCCTGCACCGGGAACTGATGGTCGATGCCAAGTTCATGGATGGCGGCACCAACATCCATTACCTTGAAGAGTGGCTCTCCAAGCGTGTTCGCTGAAGCCCAGGGGTAAAAGGTATGAGCATGTTCGAGCTGATTTTGCTGGTTCCGGCTGACGAAGTCGAAACCATCAGCGAGGCGCTGGATGCGCTGGACGCGCTCAGCGTGTCGGTGGAAGACGCTGATGCCGAGACGCCGGCCGAGCAGGCGCTGTTCGGCGAGCCGGGCATGCCGCCGCCCAAGGCCGGCTGGGAACGCTCTCGCGTGGTGTCGTTATTCGCAACCGAAGCGCTGGCGATAGACGCCTGCAAGCTGCTGCAGGCGCAGGACTTTTTTGCCTGCTGTACGCTGGTAGCCATCCAGGCCGTGCCCGAGCAGGACTGGGTGCGGCTCACGCAGTCACAGTTCTCGCCCGTCGAGATCACGCCGGAGTTCTGGATTGTCCCGACCTGGCACGAGCCACCGGCACAGGCAAAGCAGCTGATACGGCTGGATCCCGGCTTGGCTTTTGGCACAGGAACACACCCGACGACACGCATGTGTTTGCGCTGGATCGCCAAAAACGGTGCGGAGCAAGGCGCAAGCGCTCAGAGCGTGCGCAGCGACGGGCCGCCCCTAGCAAGCACAGCCCCCTCGGGGGGCAGCGCATTACGCGAAGCGAAAAGCGTGGGGGCCAGCCTCGGCCGGGTGCTCGACTACGGTTGCGGCTCCGGCATCCTGGCCATAGGCGCAGCCAAGTTTGGCGCTGTCGATATTGATGCCGTGGACATTGACGAAGCGGCCGTCCAGTCGACCCGTGCCAATGCCGAGGCCAACCATGTTCGCCTCAATGCCGGCCTGCCGGAAAAGGCCGCAGGCCTTTACCAGACCGTGCTGGCCAATATTCTGGCGACGCCGCTCAAGGTGCTGGCACCGCTGCTGTGCGCACATGTTGAAAAGGGCGGCAACCTGGTGCTGGCGGGCATTCTTGATCGCCAGGCGGACGAGCTCAAGGCTGCCTATGCGCCTTGGTGTGCGCTGGAAGTCACCGATCAGGAAGACGGCTGGATCCTGATGACCGCGCGGCTTTGAGCCGGCGGCCGGCATTGCCTTTTTGCCGGTGATTGGCGGGCCGGCACCCCCTACAATACAGCGCTAGATGAGCCTGATTACGCGCTGCCCCGCATGCGGCACGATGTTCAAAGTCGTGACCGATCAACTCAAAGTCTCGCAGGGCTGGGTGCGATGCGGGCATTGCGCTGAAGTGTTTGATGCCTCGCTGCATATGCAGGAGGCTGCGCAGGCCCCTGCCGCACCGGCTCAGCAGCCCCCTGAACCTCCGCTACAAACCTATACCGCGCCCTCGCCGGTTCCTGTCGCCCCACCTTTGCCTGCAAGTGGGCCCGTCCTGTCTGATCCTGGGTCGCCGGATGCTTTTTTGGCGGACCGCTCCATCGTGCAGGCCGACTCCGGGAGTGGCGAGTTTGACCCGGCCGGGTGGAAGCAGCAACACGCGCCGAAGCTGGACGAGGCGGGCAGCCTGCGCCTGAATGACGAAGGCGAGGCCGTGCGCTCTGAGCCTGTCCAGGCGCAATTGGCCAAAGAGGCGCAAACAGCAGACAGTTATGAACTGCCTGATTTTCGGGCTGAAGCCCCGCTCAGTGAGCCGCCGCAAGACGAGCCTGATGAAGCCGATGAGGTCTCGAACGACGTTTCCTTTGTCCGCGATGCGCGGCGTAAAGCGTTCTGGCACAAGCCGGCGGTGCGGGTAACACTGGGCCTGGTCGGCCTGTTGCTGGCGGTTGTGCTGCTGCTGCAGGTGCTGGTCCAGCAGCGGGACAGTGTGGCGGCGATGGCTCCGGCCTTCAGGCCCTGGCTGCAGGCGATGTGCGGCCATCTGCATTGCGAAGTAAAGCCCTTGCGACGGATCGAGGCGCTTGTGATCGACAGTTCGTCCTTCAACAAGATCGATGCGGACTCTTACCGCCTGGGTTTTTCCCTCAAGAACACCGGCACGGTGCCCGTGGCCATGCCTGCCCTGGAAGTGACCTTGACCGATACCCAGGAGCAGGCGCTGGTACGGCGGGTGCTCATGCCAGCGCAGTTTGGCGCTGAAAACCCCACGCTGGCTGCCGGTGCCGAGTTTGCAGGCCTTGTGCTCATGCAGGTGCCGGCGGCGGATGCCCCGGGCGCTGCAAGCCCGCTGCGTATCGCCGGTTACCGCGTTCTCGCTTTTTATCCCTGACCCTTTCACGAACTGAGAAAAATAAATGCCTGCTGTAATTTGTGGTTCCCTCGCCTTTGACACCATCATGACGTTTGAGGGGCGCTTTTCCGAGCAGATCCTGCCCGACCAGTTGCACATCCTGAACGTGTCTTTCCTGGTACCGGCCCTGCGCCGCGAGTTCGGCGGTTGTGCCGGCAATATCGCCTACGCCCTCAAGCAGCTCGGGGGCTCACCCCTGCCCATGGCCACGGTAGGCAGTGACGGTGCAGAGTACGTCGCGCGCATGAATACCCTGGGCATCAGCACCGAGTTTGTCCGTGAAGTGACCGATACCTACACGGCGCAGGCCATGATCATGACGGACCGCGACAACAACCAGATCACAGCCTTCCACCCCGGCGCCATGATGCAGGCCCATGTGACCCACATCTCGGCGCGCAGCGATATCAAGCTGGGCATCATATCTCCGGACGGGCGTGATGCCATGCTGCAGCACGCGGAGCAGTTCAAGGCCGCAGGGATTCCATTTGTGTTCGATCCGGGCCAGGGCCTGCCTATGTTTGACGGCCAGGAACTTGCGCATTTTGTCGAGTTGGCAACCTGGGTCACAGTCAATGACTACGAGGGCAAGATGCTGAGCGATCGCACGGGTTTGTCGATTGCAGAACTGTCAAAGCGCGTCGAGGGACTGATCGTGACCCTGGGGGCAGAAGGTTGCGAGGTCTGGGTTGGCGGAGAGAAGACGCTGGTAGCGCCGGTCGTCGCCAGGGAGGTGCTTGACCCGACGGGTTGTGGCGACGCCTTCCGTGGCGCACTGCTGTTCGGCCTGGAAAAGGGCTGGTCGCTGGTACGCTGCGCCGAACTGGGCAACCGCGTGGGTGCGCACAAGATCGCTTACCGCGGCGGCCAGAACTACACGCTGGAATCCATTCAAAAAGGTCTCTGATACCCTGCCTGTGGGCGCAACCAGCTATCTATTTTGTAGCGTTTGAGGTGGCGCCTGCTGCCGGATGGCATGTGATGTGCCGTGTCAGCTGATGCCAGTCTGCCTTCGCGGCAATTTCAGCGGACATGCTGAGCTGCTTTCTCCTGGAGGTTTGTCCGCGCACCACCTCCAATGATCTTCGTGGAATGCCCAGCTGGCCTGCCAGCCATTTGAGCAGCGCTTCATTTGCCTTGCCGTCGACTGGCGGAGCGTTCAGGCGGACTTTTAGCGCGATCGCACCTTGTTCGCCGTACAGGCCGTCCACCTGCGTTTTAGCAGCATTGGGCACCACCTGTATGTCCACGATGACATTGCCGTGCCTGTCGGTCCGGATGAAGGGTATCGTGGGGCCTGGTTTCGGGGTGGTCATGCTGTGCAGGAGTCCATAAAAAAAGCCCAGCATCTACGACACTGGGCTTTTCAAGCAGAAGTACCTTACTGCTTACGGCTTGCTGGCTGTAGGAAACGGCCAGGCAGCTTGCGGGTTCAGAGTAGTCTGAGCCGCAGGGGCAGCCGGTGCAGCGGGTGCTTTGGCAGCGGGCTTTTTCGCGGCTTTCTTCGCAGCAGGCTTTTTCGCGGCTTTCTTCGCAGCGGGTTTTTTCGCTACTTTCTTGGCTGCGGCTTTCTTTGCTGGCGCTTTTTTGGCTGCGGCTTTTTTGGCCGGAGCTTTTTTAGCGGCTACTTTCTTCGCTGCTACTTTTTTTGCCGGAGCCTTTTTGGCTGGAGCTTTTTTCACTGCAGCTTTTTTCACTGCAGCTTTTTTGGCCGGAGCCTTTTTAGCTACTACTTTCTTGGCCGGTGCTTTTTTAGCAGGCGCTTTTTTAGCGGCTACTTTTTTCGCAGGGGCTTTCTTCGCCGCTACTTTTTTTGCCGGTGCTTTCTTTGGTGCAGCTTTTTTAGCCGCAGGTTTTTTCGCAGTTGCCATAGTTTTCTCCTTGATCACGTTGCAAAGAGCACTTCACGTTTGGAGTACGCAAAGCGATTCACGGCGTTGGGCCTGCGGATAAACCGGGCCCAGCGCCGCGAACACAGGAGCAAAGCCCAACGCGCGCTCTCCGGCGCAGTCACTGGTCATTGCAATTCTAGAAATCATGTTGTTCTGGTCTTGTCTCAATCAATTCGGATCAGTCCGCGTCAATCCCAGGAGAGGGCTCCGCCCGACTGGTATTCAATGACGCGGGTTTCGAAGAAGTTACGTTCCTTCTTCAGGTCAATCATTTCGCTCATCCATGGGAACGGATTCTCTTCGTTCGGGAACAGGGTTTCAAGTCCAATCTGCGTGGCACGGCGATTAGCGATGTAGCGGAGGTAACCCTTGAACATGGATGCATTGAGGCCGAGCACGCCGCGCGGCATGGTGTCCTCGGCATAGCGATACTCGAGTTCGACGGCTTTCATGAACAGGGCCTTGATCTCGGCCTTGAATTCGGCCGTCCACAGGTGTGGATTCTCAAGCTTGAGCTGGTTGATCAGGTCGATGCCGAAATTGCAGTGCATGGACTCGTCGCGCAGGATGTACTGGTACTGCTCGGCGGCACCGGTCATCTTGTTCTGGCGACCCAGGGCAAGGATCTGCGTGAAGCCTACATAGAAGAACAGGCCTTCCATCAGGCAGGCAAACACGATCAGTGACTTGAGCAGGGTCTGGTCGGCCTCCGGCGTGCCGGTCTTGAAGTGCGGATCGGAAATCACTTCAATGAAAGGGATCAGGAACTGGTCCTTGTCCCGGATGGACTGCACTTCGTTGTAGGCGTTGAAGATTTCGGCTTCATCCAGGCCAAGCGATTCGGTGATGTACTGGTAGGCGTGGGTATGGATGGCTTCCTCGAAAGCCTGGCGCAGCAGGAACTGGCGGCACTCGGGTGCCGTGATGTGGCGGTAGGTGCCCAGCACTATGTTGTTGGCGGCGAGTGAATCAGCCGTCACGAAGAAACCGAGGTTGCGTTTGACCAGGCGGCGTTCGTCTTCGGTCAAACCGTTCGGGTCTTTCCAGAGCGCGATGTCGCGCGTCATGTTGACTTCCTGCGGCATCCAGTGGTTGGCGCAGGTGGCGAGGTATTTTTCCCAGGCCCATTTGTATTTGAACGGTACCAGCTGGTTGACGTCGGTCTGGCCGTTGATGATGCGTTTGTCGGAAGCCTTGACGCGCTTGGCTGCCGGCGCTGCTGTGTCGGCTGCTTTTTCTGCGGTATCCAGTGGGGCTGATGCGCTGGCAGTGGCAGCCGGAGAGAAGGCGCCATCGTCGAGCATGCGGACTTGCGCCTGGGGTTGGGCGGATGTGCCGGAAGAAAGAGGCGGAAGTTCCATCGAGCGGCCTTCAGGCAAGCCGCTTGTGAGAGAGTTTGGCGATGATGGTTTGACTTCGTCGTCCCAGGTCAACATGTGAGGGTTCCAATACTTTGGGATTATGAAAGCAGCGATACAAAATGAAAAGTGTTCATTCACATCGCTGCAGATTAGTGTTGCTCAATTGCATCGTTTCATCACATCGGGGCACACGCGAAGTGTCATCGCGTGTCCCGATGCGTGTCCCGATTTTTTATTGGCAGGCTTCGCAGCCTGGATCATCGATGGCGCAAAACTTGATGTCGGTTGCCGGTATCGCATTCATCTGTGCCTGGGCTGCCGCAGCTGCGGCCTCCAGTGCGCTGGTGCCGCTGCTTGCGGCAACATCCGCTGAAGGACCGGAGGACACCGAGTTCATCTTGCCGGCTTTAACGGTTGACTTCTCGGCGTGCGTGGCGCTCTGCGTGCGCAGGTAGTACGTCGTTTTCAGGCCGCGCAACCAAGCGAGCTTGTAGGTGTCGTCAAGCTTCTTGCCCGAAGCGCCGGCCATGTAGATGTTGAGCGACTGCGCCTGGTCAATCCATTTCTGGCGGCGGGCGGCTGCTTCAACAATCCACGAGGTTTCAACTTCAAAGGCCGTTGCGTAAAGTGCCTTGATGTCCTGCGGTACGCGGTCAATCGGGCGCAGGGAGCCGTCGAAGTGTTTCAGGTCAACCACCATCACGTCGTCCCACAGGCCCAGGCGTTTCAGGTCACGCACCAGGTAATGGTTGATCACGGTGAATTCACCCGACAGGTTGGACTTGACCGAGAGGTTGCCGAAGCAGGGCTCGATACAGGCGTCCACGCCGATGATGTTGGAGATGGTGGCCGTAGGTGCAATGGCCACGCAGTTGGAATTGCGCATGCCGTCCAGGGCAATCTTCTTGCGCAAGGCGTCCCAGTCCAGCGTGGCTGAGCGGTCGACCTCGACATAACCGCCGCGCTCTTCAGCCAGCATGTTCAGCGTGTCCAGCGGCAGGATACCCTTGTCCCAGAGCGAGCCCTTGTAGCTGGCATATTGCCCACGCTCTTTGGCCAGTTCGGTCGAAGCCCAGTAGGCGTGGTAGCAGACGGCTTCCATGGACTTGTCGGCAAATTCGACGGCTTCCTGGGATGCGTATGGCACGCGCAGTTCATACAGGCAGTCCTGGAATCCCATGATGCCAAGGCCGACCGGGCGATGGCGCATGTTGGAATCGCGGGCCTTCTTGACAGCGTAGTAATTGATGTCGATCACGTTATCCAGCATGCGCATGGCCGTGATGATGGTTTTTTGCAGCTTGGCGTGGTCGATCGCGCCGTCCTTCAGGTGCTGCACGAGGTTGACCGAGCCGAGGTTGCACACGGCCGTTTCGGTTTCGCTGGTATTGAGCGTGATCTCGGTGCACAGGTTGGACGAATGCACGACGCCGGTGTGTTGCTGGGGCGAGCGGATGTTGCAGGCGTCCTTGAAGGTGATCCAGGGATGGCCGGTTTCAAACAGCATCGACAGCATCTTGCGCCACATGTCGGTGGCTTGCAGCGTGCGCGAAGGCTTGATCTCGCCGCGGGCGGCCCGGGCTTCGTAGGCCGTGTAGATCTTTTCGAATTCCTTGCCGAACTTGTCGTGCAGGTCGGGCGTGTCGTTGGGCGAGAACAGCGTCCAGCTGCCCTTTTCCATCACGCGGCGCATGAAGAGGTCGGGGATCCAGTTGGCGGTGTTCATGTCGTGGGTGCGGCGGCGGTCATCACCGGTGTTCTTGCGCAGTTCCAGGAATTCCTCGATGTCCAGATGCCACGTCTCAAGGTAGGCGCAGACTGCGCCCTTGCGCTTGCCACCCTGGTTGACGGCGACGGCGGTGTCATTGACGACTTTCAGGAAGGGCACGACGCCTTGTGATTCGCCGTTGGTGCCCTTGATGTGGGCGCCCAGGGCGCGCACTGGCGTCCAGTCGTTGCCCAGGCCGCCGGCAAATTTGGACAGCAGGGCGTTTTCCTTGATGGCGTCATAGATGCCGCCCAGGTCATCGGCGACCGTGGTCAGGTAGCAGGACGACAGCTGCGAGCGCAGCGTGCCGGCGTTGAACAGCGTCGGCGTGCTCGACATGAAGTCGAAGGACGAGAGGATTTCGTAGAACTCGATGGCGCGCTCTTCGCGATTGACTTCATTGAGCGACAGGCCCATGGCCACGCGCATGAAAAAAGCCTGCGGCAGCTCGATGCGCTGCTTGCGCACGTGCAGGAAATAGCGGTCGAACAGGGTTTGCAGGCCGAGGTAGTCAAACTTCAGGTCGCGCTCGGGTTTGAGCGCCGCGCCCAGGCGGGCCAGGTCAAACTGCTGGAGTTTTTCGTCGAGCAGCTCGTTTTCCACACCCTTGGCGATGAATTGGGGGAAATACTGGGCATAGCGGGTTTGCATTTCCTCGTGCGCGACTTCTTCGCCCAGCACTTCGCGGCGGATGGTGTGCATCAAAAGGCGTGCGGTGACGTAGGTGTAATCGGGGTCTTTTTCGATCAGCGTGCGGGCTGCCAGGATGGATGCCTTGTAGACCTCGTCAATCGGCACGCCGTCATAGAGGTTGCGCATGGTTTCGGCAACGATGGGGTCGGGTTTGACGTCTGCACCCAGATTGGCGCAAGAGGCCTCTATGAGAGCCTGCAGGTTGCGAACGTCAAGCGCCACCCTTTTTCCGCCATCCATGACGTGCAGCAAGATGGGCTCGGGCGTTGGCACCTGTGGCAGGTGGGCACGTTCCTGTGTACGTTTTTCACGGTAGAGCACATAGGCGCGGGCAATTTCATGGTGGCCGCCGCGCATCAGTCCGAGTTCAACCTGGTCCTGCACGTCTTCAATATGAAAGGTTCCGCCGCTGGGGCGTGAACGCATCAGGGCGCGCATGACGGCCTGGGTCAGTTCGTCAACCGTTTCGCGAACGCTGGCCGAAGCCGCGCCTTGCGTGCCGTGCACTGCGAGGAAGGCCTTCATCATCGCGACCGCAATCTTGTTCGGCTCGAACGGAACTACCGCGCCATTGCGGCGGATGATCTGGTAGTTGCCGAACTGGCTGGACTGGGCATGGCCTTGTTGGGGGAGTGTCGGCACGCTGGTGGCGACGGATACGGTACTTTGAGCTGTTTGCATTGGCTTCCTCTTGACTTTGTTCTATTGACTGCGCTGTTCGTGTATTCGGCGGATTTGGTGTGTTTTCAAGCGCTACCTGCCAGGTTGTGCCGCTTGAGCTGTTCCGTGGTTATCAGGGCCTGAACCACACCAAATTGGCTCAAGCTCACACACTATACCTAGGGTCTGAAGTGAATTCAAGCACTAGGGGTAGTGTTTTCCATGCGTATTCTCGCTGAAACCATTTTTTACATTTTGGTCGTGCCTGGCTTGCCTGAGCCGCTTTGCTGACGGGGTGTTTGAGGACTGGCTGGCGGGCCTTGCCCTGTCAGGCTGCGCACCAAAAAACAAAGCGCTCATGCGCCTTGCCGCAGACTTCGCCCTGCGGGGGCATGCCCACGCTTGTTTCCTCATGAAGGCGCAGGAAAACCCGTCGCGTAATACGTTTTTTTTGACCGGACAGCCGCCGCAGTGCGCTCAGTTGGCCGCAGGAAAATATTTATCTGGCGCAGCCAGTGTGCGCTGCAGCAAGGGCCAGTCAAAACCCGGTCCCGGGTCCTGCTTGCGGCCGGCTGCAATGTGCTCGTGCCCGGCAATATGCGCGACAGGGTAGTGCCCCATGAGCGCTGCGCACAAGCCCGTCAGGGTTTCGTATTGCGCTGCCTCGAAGGTATCTCCCTCCAGCCCTTCCAGCTCAATGCCAACCGAGTCGTCGTTGCAGTTGGCCCGCCCTCGGTAGCTTGATTGCCCTGCATGCCATGCCCGTTCGTCACAACTGACAAACTGCCAGAGCTCGCCGGAGCGGCTGATAAAAAAGTGTGAGGATACCTGCAAACCCCGTATGCCCTGGAAGTAGGGGTGTTCGTCCCAGTCGAGCTGGTTGGTGAACAGGCGCTGCACATTGCCGTTGCCAAACTGCCCGGGTGGCAGGCTGATGGAATGGATGACGATCAGGTCAATGGGCGTCTTGCCGGGACGCGGACCGCTGTTGGGTGACACCAGCGCCCTTGCATGGCGATACCAGCCTTTTTCCCAAAGTGCCCTTGCCGGGCCGGCCTCAGGCGCGGTCTTCTGCGGCATCGGGACTCTCGGCGCCCGCATCGCTGTCGGGCAAGGCGATGTTCAGGCGTTCAATGCGGTAACGGATCTGGCGCAGGCTCAGGCCCAGTTTGGCGGCTGCCGCGGTGCGGTTAAAGCGGGTTTCCTGGAGGACCTGGCAGAGGATGTCGCGCTCCTGTGCGTCCAGGTAGTCCTGCAGATTGTCAGGAATGGCCACAGCGGCCGTGACGGCTGCAACGGGCACTCCCGCATACGGCGGCGACGGTGTGTCCAGGTGCAGTTCCCCGCTCTCGCTCAGGGCCACCGCACGGTGCAGGATGTTCTCCAGTTCTCGGACATTGCCGTTAAACGGGTGGCCTCGCAACTGCTCCAGCACAGGCGCGGTCAGCATGGGGATGGTGCCAAAACCCGATTCATGGCAAATCCGTGTCAGCAGGGCTTCACAGAGTTCAGGCAGGTCTTCCCTGCGTTCACGCAGGGGGGGCACACCAATCACGATGACATTGAGGCGGTAATACAGGTCCTGGCGAAAACGCCCGGCCTCGATTTCGGTCCCAAGCTCCTTGTGTGTGGCGCTCACAATGCGCACATCCACCATATCTTCCTGTGAGGAACCCAGGGGCCTGACGACGCGCTCCTGTATGGCCCGCAGCAGTTTGGACTGCATGGCCAGCGGCAGGTCGCCGATTTCGTCCAGAAAGAGCGTGCCACCCTTGGCTGCCTGGAAATAACCGAGGCGATCTTGTGTAGAGCCGGTGTAAGCACCTTTGCGGGCACCGAAAAATTCGGCCTCCAGCAGGTTTTCGGGAATGGCGCTGCAATTGACTGCGACAAACGGGCCGCCGGCGCGGTGGCTGCACTCGTGCACGGCGCGCGCGACCAGTTCCTTTCCGGTGCCGGACTCGCCCTGTATCAGTACCGGTGCCATGCTGCCGGCAACTTTGGCTATCCGGGACTTGACGGCCTGCATCACGGCAGAACGGCCCACCAGGCGCTGCAGCGCTGCGGTGCCCGTACCCGGTTTTGCACCCGGCTGCTGTGCGGCCGGGTTGGCGTTGCTATTGGATGCCTTGTTTTCTGCAACAGGTCGTTCGGCCCCGGCAACTGAGGCCGCGGCTTTCGAGCCTTGTATGGCAGACGCCACCACATTTCGGAACTGCTTTAAATCAACCGGTTTGGTCAGGTAATCGAACGCCCCCGCCCTCAAGGCCTCAACGGCATTTTCAGTAGACCCGTGCGCGGTGATCACAACACAACGCTCGGAGCGCTGCTGCACGACCATGTCGCGCAGCAACTCCAGGCCAAGCCCGTCCGGCAGGCGCATGTCGGTAATCACGGCGTCAAAGCGCTTTTCCTGCAACTGCTGGCGCGCTTGCGCCAGGTCGCCAGCCGCTTCAACCCGGTAGCCCTCACGCAACAGGGTGAGTTCATAAAGAGTGCGCAGATCCGGCTCATCGTCAATGACCAGGATGTGCGCCGGCTGTGAATAGGGGCTGCTGGTTGGTAGTGTCATGGATTAGGCGGACAAGGCACCATAAGAAGAGGGTTTGGCTATGGGTGGTGGCGCCCCGGGCTTGAAAACCACAAAAAACTCATTGCCCTCGACGGTATGGCGCATGGCCCGCTGGTAGCCAATCATCGCGCCATACCGTTCGCAGAGTTCCCTGCAAATGTACAGGCCCAGCCCGGTAGACCGGCTTTCCGATGAAAAGAACGGCTCAAACAGATGGGTCTGGACGGTTGTTTCAAGGGGCTGGCCATCGCTCCAGACGGAAAGCCGTACCTGATCGGGTGCCGGCTGTTGTGTCGCTACTTCAATGGCATTGGCCGCTTGGCTGGCATAGCGCAAGGCATTGTCCAGCAGGTTGACCATCAGGCGCCGTAAATGCTCGGGGTCAAACCCGACCGTCATGTTGCCGGCGCCGGGTGCAATATGCGTCCGCTGTGTTGAAGCGTTCTGTTTTGCCCAGTCCGAGGTGATGCGCATCACCGCGTCGTCCAGCAGCAGGACAGTGCCGTGCTGTTCGGGGCTCAGGACCTGGGCGCGCGAAAGGTTCAGGACCTCGTCGACTATTTTTGCCAGTCGTTGTGCGTTTTGCCTGACCATGGCGGTGAGTTGCCTGTGGTTCGGGTCCTGCAGGTCTTCTTCAAGCAAGGCATTGGCCTGGGAGATGGCCGCCAGCGGATTGCGGATTTCATGTGCGACAGCGGCAGACATGCGGCCCATAGCGGCCATTTTTTCCGTACGCACCCTGGCTTCCATTTCACGCAGGTCTTCAAGAAACATCACGCACAGGCTGCCGTGGTTGCCATCCTGCGAGGCCGCGAGGCGCGTGCGTACATGCAGCCGTCGTGCGTTGCGCGCCGGGTATTCCAGGCTGACATCTGCTTCCTGTGGAATGCCAAGCATGAAGGTCCGCCGCATGATTTTGGCCAGAGGCTGCCAGGCTGCCTCTGTAGACAGGACAAAGGGCGCCATGCGGGCCGCATCGCGTGTTGCCAGCAAACGCCTGGAAGCCGGATTGGCTGAACGCACGATGCCGTTGGCGTCCACCACGAGCACGCCATCGGTCAGGGTTTCAATCACCAATTCATTGACTTGCGTTTGCATGCGCGCCACCGACTGGCTGCTCCTGGCCCGCTGTTCTTCGCGCACAAGCCTCAACGCCAGCTGGTTGGCCAGCAGGGCGACCAGAAAGAACCCCGAGCCGCTCAGGCCGGACTGCAGGTAGCGTGATGCCAGTTCCCCCATGGACTGCAGTGAAATCCACCACGCGTCTGCCAGCAACAGCAGCGTCACACTCGCCGCCGTGCCAAGTGCAAGAAGAAGCGGGCCCAGTACCGAGGCCAGCAGTACAGGCAGGGCGAACAGGGGTGTGTAGTTGATGCCGCTGGACTGCAAAAAATTAAGCGCTGAAAACGCCACGACATCCACGCCGATGGTGGACACCCACTGGGCGTCAAATGTGCTGCCTGGCGGTTTGGGCCGTGCCCACAGCCGCACCGCTACCGTGGCGCAAAGGTAGGCCACGCAGACCGCGATGGACCAGCTGTTGGTGACATTTCCCAGCGCATAAATCGCCGCCTGCAGCACGACCAGCACACTGGCAATGGTGACCCGCGCCGACATGAAGGCGCGCCACAGGCGGCCGAATGAACCCGATTCGGTTTCGGACTCCCACGCGCTTGACCTGCTTTCCGTAGGGCCAAACCAGGAGTTCGAAGCTTCTGTCATGGGTGGCCCTGGCTGCCTGCCTGCTGCCGATGGGCGACGCAGCAATACACTCCCCTGGGGCCGGTCAAGGCTTCGGAGCGCGGTAAATGGACATGGCACACGTCGCAGGCCACGATTTCAGTGGCCACGCCG
The DNA here is from genome assembly GCF_042659145.1 of Polaromonas aquatica. Taxonomy (NCBI): domain Bacteria; kingdom Pseudomonadati; phylum Pseudomonadota; class Betaproteobacteria; order Burkholderiales; family Comamonadaceae; genus Polaromonas; species Polaromonas aquatica. The sequence goes on from NZ_JBHSRS010000082.1 coordinate 263,228, forward strand.
GGCGGCTTGGGCCGGGGGCTTGCTGTTTTTTCGCCGCTATTGTTGATGTCGGTTCGCCGGTTGTTCTTCCACAACCAAAGAACGACCATCACGATGGCGAGGATGAGAAGGTATTTCATATGCGCTTGAGGACGACTTCAAGCACAAAGCGCGAGCCTGCATAGCCCAGCAGCAGCAACCCGGAACCCAGGTACAGGACGTTGACGGCCTTGCGTCCGCGCCAGCCCAGCCGTGCCCGGCCGAGCAGCAATCCCGCAAAGGTCAGCCAGGCCAGCACTGAAAACACGGTCTTGTGGCTCCACTTCCACGCCAGGCCGGGGCCGTACAGCTGCTCCGCAAACAGCCAGCCCACCAGCAGGGTCGCTGAAAGCAATACAAAGCCGGCCTCGACAAAACGAAAGGTCAGGCGCTCCAGCGTCATTAGTGGGACGCCGGCGTTGTTTTGCTCGGCCAGGCGTATGGAGCGCTCGGATCGCGTCATCAGCCAGCCATGCACAACGGCCGCGGCAAAGAGGCCGTAGGAGGCGATGCCCAGCGCCCAGTGCAAAGGCAGCCAGGGCGAGGCGACCATGTGGTAACTCGTGCCCGGAAAAACAATCGACAGCAGCACGGCCGCGCTGCCCAGGCCGGCCAGCGCCCAATGTGCCTGCAACTGGGGAAACAGCCGGCGTTCAATGGCATAAACCGTCAGCACCAGCCAGACGGTCATGGACAGCGCGGGCGCAAAACCGAAACGCGGCGGATTCCCGAGCAGGCCTTCGGCAAGTGTCAGTGCGTGAAGCAGCCAGGCGGCAAAAAGCACGCCGCGCAGCGTGCTTTGGCTCAAACGGGCGGTTGCGAGCGCAAGTACGCCGTAACTTACAGCCGCGCCTGCAGCCGTAGCAAGACCCCACCAGGCACTCGAAGCTAAAATCATGGCTAGAGTTTAGCCTTTACCGCCCTCCCTGGCGGCCGCCTCAGCGCCTGCACCGGCGCTTTTTAACCCCTACCTAACTGCTCCATGTTTGTGGAGCCCATCCATGGCTTCAGCACTTACCGACAAACTCTCACGCCTCGTCAAGGAAATGCGCGGCCAGGCCCGCATCACCGAATCCAACGTGCAGGACATGTTGCGCGAGGTGCGCATGGCCCTGCTGGAGGCCGACGTGGCCCTGCCGGTAGTGCGCGACTTTGTGGTCCGCGTCAAGGAAAAAGCCCTGGGCCAGGAGGTCATGGGCTCGCTGTCGCCCGGCCAGGCGCTGGTCGGTATTGTCAGCAAGGAACTGGCGGCAACCATGGGCGAAGGCGTCAGCGACATCAACCTGGCGGCCCAGCCGCCAGCGGTGATCCTGATGGCAGGTTTGCAGGGCGCGGGTAAAACCACCACTACCGCCAAGCTGGCCAAGCACCTGATCGAGAAGCGCAAGAAAAAAGTTTTAACCGTCTCAGGCGACGTTTACCGCCCGGCCGCCATCGAGCAGCTCAAGACCGTGACGGCGCAGGCCGGTGCCGAATGGTTCCCGAGTACGCCGGACCAGAAGCCCGTCGACATTGCCAGGGCGGCCATCGATTACGCGCGCAAGCATTTCTTTGATGTGCTGCTGGTCGATACGGCCGGCCGCCTGGCGATCGACGAAGCCTTGATGGCGGAGATCAAGGAATTGCACGCCGTCCTGAACCCCGTGGAAACGCTGTTTGTGGTCGATGCCATGCAGGGCCAGGACGCGATCAATACCGCTAAAGCCTTCAAGGAAGCATTGCCGCTGACCGGCATCATCCTGACCAAGACCGACGGTGATTCTCGCGGTGGTGCTGCACTCAGCGTGAGGCAGATCACCGGCGCGCCCATCAAGTTTTCGGGCACGAGTGAAAAACTCGACGGCCTGGAAGTGTTTGATGCCGAGCGCCATGCCGGGCGCATCCTCGGCATGGGCGACATCGTGGCGCTGGTTGAGCAAGTCACCGCCGGTGTCGACGTGGCGGCCGCGCAAAAGCTGGCCGCCAAGCTCAAGTCGGGCGATGGTTTTGACCTGAATGATTTTTTGAGCCAGCTGCAGCAGATGAAAAACATGGGCGGGCTGTCCAGCTTGCTCGACAAGCTGCCGGCGCAGATGGCCGCCAAGGCCGGCCAGGTCGATATGGACAAGGCCGAAAAAGACATCAAGCGCAAGGAAGGCATCATCCAGAGCATGACACCGCTGGAGCGGCGCAAGCCCGACCTCATCAAGGCCACCCGCAAGCGCCGCATCGCTGCGGGCTCGGGCGTGCACGTTCAGGAGGTCAATCGCCTGCTCAACGAGTTTGAGCAGATGCAGGGCATGATGAAAAAGCTCAAGGGCGGCGGCATGATGAAGATGATGAAGCGCATGGGCGGCATGAAAGGCATGCCGAAGTTCTGAGGGGTCCTCCATAAATCCGATTCCCGGGCGCATGGCGGCGTTGCGCGGTGCTCGGAATCCTCATGCACCTGAGTGCATTCCGGTGTCCTGCGCTCCGGGCGCCTTGCCTTGCATCCCGGCAATCGAATTTCTGGAGGCCCCTGGACGCCCTGTCAAGCCCGCGGGCTTGACTCTTCAGGCGGCCCGCAGCAGCGGTTTGGCTCGCTGGCTGGCATGCAGCCAGGCCCGTCGCAGCACTGCCGGCGAGCGGGTCTCCTCCGGTATCAGCAGGTAGTTTTGTGCCCGCATCGCGGAGCCCACGCCCACCTTGCTGGTAAGGACCGTCATGGGAATCGCCAGCAACAACGGCAAACCGACCGGCAGCAGCCAGACCAGCGCACGTGCGTCGATGATGAAAATGCCCACCGCCAGCAGCGCGATCAGGCCGCTCATGGGGGCAAGCTGCGCCAGTGCATGGCGCCACGGCACGGCTGCGGCTTCGCGTGGCGGGGATTTCCACTCCAGTTTCAGCCCGGTCATCGCAACCACGACAAACAGCGAGTGCGCCAGCATGCGCACCGGCGCCTGCAGCATGGCAATCAGGGTCTCCAGCAGCGCGCTGCGCAGCAGACTCAATGTGCCGCCGTAAGACTGTTGCTGGTGGTTGATCAGGATGGCGGCGATGCCCAGGATGCGCGGCAAAAACAGCATGCTCAGCGTCCAGGCCCAGAGCGCCATGAGTTCGCCCGGCACCCGCGCCCAGTCGGCAATCATGGGCGAGCCTGAGAGCCAAAGCGCGGTGCCCAGCGTCATGAAGCACAGCCACAAAGGGGCGGACAGGTAAGCCATGGCGCCGGTGCCGAACATGGAGCGGTGCACCGGGTGTATGCCGGGCTCGGCGATCAGGCGCGAGTTCTGCAGGTTGCCCTGGCACCAGCGGCGGTCGCGCTGCAGTTCAGCCAGCAAATCCGGCGGTTGCTGCTCATAGCTGCCCACCAGGTCGGCCACCAGCCAGACGTGGTAACCGGCGCGGCGCATCAGCGCGGCTTCGACAAAGTCGTGCGACATGATGCTGCCCGCCATGCCGCCCGTGCCCTTGATGTGCGCCAGCGCGCAATGCTGCATGAAAGGCTCGATCCGGATGATGGCGTTGTGGCCCCAGTAGTGCGATTCACCCATTTGCCAGAACTGCATGCCCAGCGTGAACAGGCGGCCCGTGACGCGCGACGCAAACTGCTGCGCACGGGCGTGCAGGGTGACGTGGCCTATGGCCTGGGTGGCGGTCTGGATGATGCCGGCTTTCGGGTTGGCTTCCATGAGCTTGACCATGGAGACCAGGCAGTCGCCGCTCATCACGCTGTCGGCGTCCAGCACCACCATGTAGCGGTAATCCTTGCCCCAGCGGCGGCAGAAGTCGGCTACGTTGCCGGCTTTGCGGTCGCTGCGGCGTTTGCGGAGCCGGTAGTAAACCTCGATTTGCGGCTGGTCCGGGTGACCGGCGAGTTGCATGCGCAGGTCTTCCCAGGCAGCGCGTTCGGCCCTGATGATGGCCGGGTTGCTGCTGTCCGACAGCACAAACACGTCGAAGGCGCGCACATGGCTGGTTGCCGCAACCGACTCGCAGGTGGCGCGCAGCCCTGCAAACACCGTGCGCACATCTTCATTGCATATGGGCATGATGATGGCAGTGCGTGTCGAGGCGTCCAGTGTGTGGTGCTGGACTTTTTTGGCCGACAGGGTGTGCGCGTCGCCGAACAGCGTGACATAAAACCCCATCATCGCCGTCATGAAGCCGGTCACCACCCAGGCTGACAACAATGCAAACAGCGCAATCTGCCCGTACTGCAGCCAGGCATTGTCATAGTCGGGCTGCATGTCGGCAAACAGGCTGGTGGCCATCACCGTGCTGGCCAGCGTCAGCAGCAAAAAGGCGGCCCTGCGGCGTTTGGCTGCGTACTGCCAGGGTTCCAGTTCTTCATGCTGGGCTTTGCGCGGCGCGGCAGGGCTTGCCGGGCTGATGAGTGCAAGCAGGGGCCGCAATGCCAGGACCGCCATGCTGTTGTAAAAACCGCGCCACGGACGCGGTGCCATGGAGCCCCGGTTGAGCGGCGGCGCCGTGACCGAATTCGGGTGACGTTCTTCTCGCAGCAGGCTGCGGCGCGAAGCCTTTGGCATCAGGGTGTGATCAGGTTGGTCCATGTTTCGCTCAGTGTTTGGGTGGTCGGGCCGTTGTTCAGCTGGAGAAAGGCGCGCAGCTCTACCGGTTTGGCTGGGTTGAGCCGCTGCACGCGCAAGGTCATGCGCCATGCGCCTGTGGCCGGGTTGCGGTAAGCCAGGCTTTCAAGCACGCGGCCGTTGGCGTCGGCGCTGGCAATCGCCGCTACCTGCGCGCCTTCGGGCAGGGCGTCAAGCGCCGGGCCGGCAAAGTCGATGACAAACTGGACCTGCTGGCTCAATGCTTCCGGGCCGAGTTTTGAGTAACCCGTGCCGCGGCGTGATTGCGTGACCCAGCCATTCGGTGGCAACTGCTGGTTTTTGCCTTGCCAGGCGATCTGGTAAGCCAGGTCCATGCTCTCGCCGGCTTGCGGCAGTTTCTCGGGCACCCAATAGGCAACGGTGTTGTCGTGGGTTTCATCGGGTGTGTTGAACTGCAAGAGCTCAACCCTTCCGGCACCCCAGTCGCCCAGGGGTGTCACCCATGCGCCGGGACGCAATTCGTAACGCGCCTCGGTGTCTTCGTAGCTTTTGAAGTCGCGGTCACGCTGCATCAGGCCAAAACCCTTGAGTGACTTCATCGCAAAAGACGTGACCAGCGGCGCTGCCGGATTTTGCAGCGGGCGCCACAGCCATTCGCCTTCACCGGTAGCGATCATCAGGCCGTCCGAGTCATGCACCTCGGGCCGGAAATCGCCAGGATGCTTGCGGGAAAGCGGCTGGTTTTCACCAAAAAAGAACATGCTGGTCAGCGGCGCCAGGCCCAGCGTCGCCACCGGTTCGGCGCCGGCACGCATGAAGATGCGGGCATGCACTTCAACCGTGGTCTGTTCGCCGGGCCGGATATCAAAGCGGTAGGCGCCCGTCATGCGATGCGAGTCCAGCAAGGCATAGACGGTGAGCTGGCCGGCATTGGCCGCTGGCTTTTCAAACCAGAAATCGGTAAAACGCGGAAACTCTTCGCGCGCTGCGCCTGCCGGATCAACCGCCAGCCCGCGCGCGGACAGCCCATAACGCTGGCCGATGCCCAGTGCCCGGAAATAACTGGCGCCCAGGAAGGCAATCAACTCGTCCTTGTAGTTGGGTGAGTTGAGCGCAGCGTGGGCACGAAAGCCGGCAAAGCCCAAATCGCCCCAAGCTTGTGGGTGCAGTCGGTTTTTGCCGAAATTGAAATCGGCAGGGTTGTAGGAAATGGCCTTGACGCCGTCGGCCGTTATTTCGGAGATGCGGACCGAGTCGCCGTGCGGGCCGACGTGAAAGAAGTTGACCTCGTAGGGCAACTGCTCCGCGCGCCACAGCGCCTTGTCGGTGTTGAAACGGATGTCGCGGTAACCGTCATAGTCCAGCGCGGCGAGTTCGGCCGGCACTGGCTGGCTGGCGGACTGGAAAGGCGTTTGGGCGCGGGTTTTGGCCAGACCGGCCAAATCGTCCAGGCCCCAGGCATGGGCCCCGGAAGCCGCGATTGCCAACACCAGGCCGGTCGCCATCAACACCGCTTTGTATGGCCATCCTGCAAGCGATGGGATGGGGTTTGCTCTGGCAAAAAAGGCTGTCATGCCTTTACTAGGGCAAACCCTGTGCCAGGTCTGAAAAACCTATTTAAATCAAAGGCTTAAATTGATTTTCTGATGTTACTAAGTGTGGACTGGGCAATTCGCCCCTGAAATCATCAGTATTTGTCGCCAGCTGGCGACGGTTTGTCAGGCGAGATAATTTTTATTCTTTTAAATCAAGCGCTTATGGCTGTCGCCGGTCGGCGACAGTCTTCCGGGAAATCCCTTAGATATCGGCCTTGAAGTGTCCAGGTGTCAGTCCGTGTTTTTGCATGAGGCGGTAAAACTCGGTCCGGTTGCGGTCTGCCAGCCGGGCTGCATCGGCAACGTTTCCGTCGGTCAGCTTGAGCAGGTCCACCAGGTATTCACGCTCAAAACGCTGGCGCGCTTCAGCCAAGGACAGCACCTGTACGCTGGGCGCACGCAGGGCCCGCTGTATCAGGGCAAGGGGAATCAGCGGCGTGGTGGTCAGCGCGCAAACCTGCTCCACCACGTTGTAGAGCTGGCGCACATTGCCAGGCCATGCCGCAGTGGCCAGGGCTTTCAGGGCTTCGGGTGCAAAACCGCTGAGGCGCTTGCCGTATTTGGCGGCAAGCTTGACGAGGAAATGATTGGCCAGCAGAGGGATGTCTTCGCGCCGTTCAGACAGCGGCGGCAAGGTCAGCGTGACGACATTCAGGCGGTAATACAGGTCAGTCCTGAACTGGCCATCGGCCATCGCGGCATCCAGGTCGGTGTGCGTTGCAGAGATGATGCGCACGTTCACCGGGATGGACTGGCTAGAGCCCAGCGGCCTGACAACACGTTCCTGCAGTACTCGCAACAGCTTGATCTGCAGCGCCAGCGGCATGTCGCCGATTTCATCCAGCAGCAGCGTGCCGCCTTCCGCCGCCTGGAAAAGACCCTTGTGGTTGGCCACTGCATCGGTGAAGGCGCCCTTCATGTGGCCGAACAGTTCTGACTCCAGCAGTGCCTCCGGAATGGCACCGCAATTGACGGCAATAAACGGGTGGCCGGCGCGTGAACTGGCGCGGTGGATGGCCTGGGCCAGCATTTCCTTGCCGGTGCCGCTTTCGCCGCGCAGCATCACGCTGGCATCCGATTGCGCAATCATGCGGGCCTCAGCCAGTGTCTCGGCCATGCGGCTGGAGCGGCTGATGATATCGGCCTGCCAGGTGTTTTCGCCGGCGCGTTGCGCGGTGGGTGCGGGGGCGCTCAAGGCCAGGGCCTGTGCGATCTTGTCCAGCAGCGCCTTGCCGTCAAAGGGCTTGGTGAGGTAGGTGAAGACACCGCGCTCCGTGGCTTCCACGGCATCTGGAATGGTGCCGTGGGCGGTCAGCAAAATCACCGGCAGGGAAGGGTGGCGGGCGCGAATGTCGTCGAACAATGCCAGGCCGTCGCGTCCCGGCAGGCGCACATCGCTGAGCACCAGTTGCGGTCGCTCAATATCGACTTGCGTCAATGCAGCTTCTGCGGAGGTTGCGGTGCTGACCCGATAGCCTGCGGCTGCCAGCCGCATCGTCAGCAGGCGCAGCATGTCGGCGTCGTCATCGACCACCAGTAGATGGGCACCGGCCTGGGTCATGGTGTTGCGGGCCGGATCCGGCCATGTGAAGCCGCTGAGGCAGGGGCGCCTGGCTTGCTGGTCAGGCTGCGCTCGATTTCCTTGAGCGCTTCGAGCTTGTCATTGGTCTGGTCAAGGCGCCGCTGGGCATCGCGCAGTTGCTGGCCCTGGCGGTCCAGTTGGTCTTCAATCCGCCTTTGTTCGGCAAAACGCGCCGCCAGCAGTCTTGCCAGTGGGTGCAAGGCCCGGGCCTCGCCGCTGGAGTTGGCCAGTACTTTTTGCAGCAGCTCCTGCGCCCGGGCCAGGTCGTAGAGTTGCCGCGTCTGGACCAGGGCAAGGGCCAGCCGCAACTGCTCATCTGGTACAGGGCTGTCGTTCAGGCGCGTTATTTCCTGGGCGAGTTCGCTGCCCTGCAGCGCGCGTATCTGGTCGGCATAGGCCAGGACCGGTGCCACGGCGTTGGTCACCCGGACCGGCGAAGCCACTGGCGCCGCTTGCAGTGCTGCCGGGGCCTGCACAGGTACAGGCGTTGCTGGCGCTGGTGCGGCGGCATTGCCTTGCTGCATCCCGCCGCAGCCGGCCAGCGCCACGGTGAATGCCAGGCCCATGGTGCCGGCGGGAAATTTAATGTTTGAAAGCATGGGGAAGTTCTATCCTGAAGTGTGCACCAGGCCCGTCGGGCAACAGTTCGACCCGTCCGCCGTGGGCAGAAATGTATTCGTGAACGATGGACAGGCCTATGCCGCTGCCGCGAATCGCGTCCGCAGGCTGGCGCTCGCCCCGGAAAAAAGGCTCAAAAACGCGTGTGCGGTCGGCATCGGCGATGCCCGGGCCCTCATCATGCAGGTCTATGCGCACGCTGTCGGCCAGCTGGCTCAGCCTGATGCGAAGCACGCCGTGTATCGGCGAAAAACGGATGGCATTGGAGACAAGGTTGGCTAGTGCAGTCCCGATTTTTTCCGGGTCGACTTCCATCTGGACGGCCTTGCCCTCGATGCGCACCTGGAGGTCACGAGCCTGCCACTGCAGCCTTTGCGCCTCAACCTGGTCTTCCACCAACTGCACCAGATCGGTTTTTTCCCTGTGCAATTGCCGCGCTTCAAAGGCCGCGGCGTTAAAACGCAGCAGGTCCTCGATCTGTCCCTGCAGGACACCGGTGTTGTGGCGCAATATCCTGGCGACTTCCCTCTGGTTGTCGTTCAATTCGCCTGCCACCCCGTCTTCCAGCAATGAAACACCTTCGCGCAATGACGCCAGCGGCGTTTTGAGTTCATGCGAGATATGCCGCAGGAAGCGCGATTTGTCGGCATCAAGTTCGAGCAGCCGCAAGCGCAGCCAATCCAGGCGTTGCGCGACCAGTTGCAGGTCGGCCGGGCCCTGGATGGCGATGGTTTCTTCCAGCCGGTTTTCCCCGAGGCCGATGATGGCTGTCTCCAGCCGCTTGAGCGGCCGGGTAAGCCAGATGCCGAAGGCCAGTGCCAGTGCGACAGCCAGCACAATCGCCGAAATGACCTGCTGCGCCAGGGACTTCCGGCTGCTTTCGAGTTTGCCCAGCAGGTCGCGATTCTGTGCTTCTATGGCTTGCTGCACCTGTTGGGCGATCGCGGCGCTGATCGCGTCCATCTCGCGAAACTCCCGGGCCACCTGCTGCTCGCGTTCCAGGGCGCTGGCGGCCGGGTCCGAGAGCTGGGCCGTGATGGCGCGCACGCGCGATTTCCACTGTGCAATCAGCGCATTGGGAACGCCCTGGCCGGCCAGCCTGTTGAGGACGGTGGCAGCGTCTTTGGCTTCGGCGTTAAAGCGTTCCCGCAGCAGCCTGTCGTCCAGCACGATGGCCTGGCGTGAGGCGCGTTCCATGGAAACGCTGCGCTCCGTCAGCGACTGTGCGGCGGCGCTCAGCTCAAGCGCTCTTGCCGCGCTCTCGCGGCTTTGTGTGGTCAGGGATTCCAGCGCGAACAATGCCCGCAGCGACGCTGCGCCCAGCAAGGCCGCGATGAGTAAAAACGCGAGCACCAGGAGCTGGCGAAAAGAAATCCGGGTGAGCACGTGCACGCCGTTCATGCGGCTTTAGGGCCTTTTTGACTCGCAACACATCTCGCAAACATAGTGTTAACAGGCCCTAGTCCAGACCGCGATCAAATTGCCGGCACCGCATCCTGCGCTTCAAGCTGGACCACTTCACCGCGCAGCGAGCGCTGTGGTGCTTCGGTGATCCTGACATCCACCAGTTGCCCGATCAAACGGTCAGGCCCGTTGAAGACCACGGCGCGGTTGCATTCCGTGCGGCCAAACAGTGCATCGGTGGTCTTGCGCGCTGCGCCCTCGACCAGCACGCGCTGTATGGTGCCAAGGCGGCTGGCGCTGATGGCGCGCACGTTCTCGTCGATGGCGGCCTGCAGGCGTTGCAGGCGCTTGAGCTTGACCTCGTGGGGCGTGTCGTCGTGCAGGTTCGCAGCAGGCGTTCCGGGACGCGGGCTGTAGATAAAACTGAAGGAGGTGTCGTAACCCACGTCGTCGATCAGCTTCATCATCTTGTTGAAGTCGTCTTCGGTTTCACCGGGGAACCCGACAATGAAGTCGCTGCTCATCGCCAGGTCGGGCCGGATGGCGCGCAGCTTGCGGATGGTGGATTTGTATTCCATCGCGGTGTAGCCGCGCTTCATGGCCATCAGGATGCGGTCCGAGCCGTGCTGCACCGGCAGGTGCAGGTGGTTCACCAGCTTGGGCAGCCTGGCATAGGCGTCAATCAGGCTTTGGGTGAACTCGTTCGGGTGGCTGGTAACGTAGCGTATGCGTTCGATGCCGGGAATATCCGACACGTATTCCAGCAGTGTGGCGAAGTCGGCGATCTCGGCCGTCTCGCCCATGGGGCCGCGGTAGGCGTTGACGTTCTGGCCCAGCAGCGTGACTTCCTTGACGCCCTGGTCGGCCAGGCCTGCGACTTCGACCAGCACGTCTTCAAACGGGCGTGAGACTTCTTCGCCGCGGGTGTAGGGCACAACGCAGTAGCTGCAGTACTTGGAGCAGCCTTCCATGATGCTTACAAAAGCGCTGGCGCCTTCGACGCGGGCCGGCGGCAGGTGGTCGAATTTCTCGATTTCAGGAAAGCTGATGTCGACCTGGGGTTTGTTCAGGCGCGCACGCGTGGCCAGCATTTCGGGCAGGCGGTGCAGGGTTTGCGGGCCGAACACCACATCCACATAAGGCGCACGCTGGATGATGGCTGCGCCTTCCTGGCTGGCGACACAGCCGCCCACGCCTATGAGTACGCCCTTTTTTTTCAGGTGTTTGACGCGGCCGAGGTCGCTGAAAACCTTTTCCTGGGCTTTTTCGCGCACCGAGCAGGTGTTGAACAGGATCAGGTCGGCCTCTTCCATGTCCTGCGTCGGTTCATAGCCCTGCGCGGCGTGGAGCACGTCGGACATCTTGTCCGAGTCGTACTCGTTCATCTGGCAGCCGAAGGTCTTGATAAATACTTTTTTGCTCATGATTTGCTATCTAAAGAGTAGCTGGCTGCGCCCATGTTGATTGGGCTACAGGCCTTTTTGTGCCTGATTCCGGGAGGAATTACTGCTTGAAACGGGGTAGCTGGTCGTACGGCGTATTGCCGTCGTCAGAAGCGGGTGGTGTGTCGGACATGAAACGGATGTTGGTCGAAACACCCGTGCCGTCCCGCCCCGGCATCTTTTGCTTGATTTCTTCGCTGTTGAGAATCCAGACATGGTGCACCAGTCCGGTGTTGTCGCGCATGTAATTGACCACCAGTTTCAGGGTGGACAGCGTTCCGGAGAGCACCAGCTTGTCGTTGATGTCAAAAATGCGCACCGCCGGCGACAACCGGTCCGGCTTGCCATCCATGGTGATCTCGGGTGCCGAAAACACGATCAGTTCGCCGCGGTAGGCTGTTTTGGGAAACTGCCTGACGTTGGGCTTGACCTCTTCGGTCTGGGCGCTGGCGGGCAGCGGGAGCAGGCCGGACGACAGTACCAGGCAGGTCAGGGCGGCGGTCAGGAAATATGTGCAGCGGTTCATGGTTTATGTCCAGAGGCTGTGAAGTGATAAAGCCCCAGGGTGACAGCACGCCTGAGGCTTTTGAATTTTTGGTGGTGATAGGTGGACTTGAACCACCGACATCAGCATTATGAATGCTGCGCTCTAACCAACTGAGCTATATCACCATCAGGCCAATATTATAGCGGTACTTCTGGTGGGCCTGATTGCCGGGCGCATGGCGGCACTGGGTGCTGGCGAACATGTGGCGTTCGGCGGTGCCCGGAATCCTCATGCACACAAGTGCATTCCGGTGTCCTGCGCTCCGGGCGCCTTGCCCTGCATCCGGCATCAAGCCTGAGAAAACCCCTGGGGTATTAACGGTGTGTGAACGCCGGTTTGCGCTTGTTCACAAAGGCGTCCATGCCTTCTTTCTGGTCGCTGGTGGCGAACAGCGCATGGAACAGCCTGCGCTCGAACATCACGCCGTCGCTCAGGCCGCTTTCAAAGGCGCGGTTGATGGATTCCTTGGCAGCCATCACGGCCAGCTGGCCGTAGCTGCAAATCATCAGGGCCGCGCCCAGCGCTTCGTCCATCAGCTTGTCCAGCGGCACCACGCGGCTGACCAGGCCGGCGCGCTCGGCCTCGTTCGCGTCCATCATGCGGCCCGTGAGCGCAAGGTCCATGGCTTTGGACTTGCCGACGGCGCGCGGCAGGCGTTGTGTGCCGCCCGCGCCGGGGATGATGCCCAGCTTGATTTCGGGCTGGCCAAACTTGGCGTTGTCGGCGGCAATGATGAAGTCGCACATCATGGTCAACTCGCAGCCGCCGCCCAGTGCAAAACCGCTGACGGCGGCAATCACGGGCTTGCGGATGTCGCGGATCTGCTCCCAGTTGCGGGTGATGTAGTCCTTGCCATAGACGTCGGCAAAACCGTATTGCGCCATGGCACCGATATCGGCGCCGGCAGCAAAGGCTTTTTCACTGCCGGTCAGGATGATGCAGCCAATGCTTTCGTCCGCATCAAAGGCCTTGAGCGCACTGGCCAGTTCGTCCATGAGCTGGTCGTTCAGTGCATTCAGTTGTTTGGGCCTATTCAGGGTGACGATGCCCACCTTGCGTGAGTCGGGGCCCTGGGTCGAGGTCAAAATCATTTCGTAAGTCACGGGGTCTCCTTTTTTGCAGGCTGTCATCATGCCACGCCTGAGACAGGGGTGAAGCAGATGTGAAGGCACAATTCAGGCTAGCCAGGCAGGACCAACCATAGGAGACATTGATGACAGCCGCCATTGCAGAGACCAGCACAGAGTCCACAGTCCTTTATTCCACGCAGGGCGCAGTTGCGCTGCTGACGCTGAACCGGCCGCAGGCCCTGAACAGCTTTACCCGCCAGATGCACCGCGACCTTGGCTTGGCGCTGGACAAGGCCGAAGCCGACAAAAACATCCGCGCACTGGTCATCACCGGCGCCGGCCGGGGTTTTTGTGCCGGTGCCGACCTGTCCGAATTTGACTTTGCGCCCGGCCCCAACCTGGTGGAGCGGGCAAATCCTGGACCCGTCATCGAACAGGCTTTTAACCCCACGGCGCGCCGGCTGACCAGCCTGCGCATGCCCACCATCGCGGCCGTCAACGGCGTGGCTGCGGGTGCAGGTTCATCACTGGCGCTGACCTGCGACATCGCGGTGGCTGCGCCGAATGCGAGTTTTATCCAGGCTTTCAGCAAGATCGGGCTGGTGCCGGATGCGGGCGGCAGCTGGCTGCTGGTGCAAAAGCTGGGGCTGGCCCGTGCCATGACCCTCGCCATGACAGGCGACAAGCTGTCGGCAGCCCAGGCCAGGGAGTGGGGAATGATCTGGGAAGTGGCAGATGACTCGGTCGCGGCCGCCATGGCATTGGCGCAGCGTCTGGCGCTGCTGCCGACAAAAGCGCTGGTTGCCACGCGGCATTTGCTGCGTGAAGGCACAACGCGCACCTTGCACCAGCAACTCGATGTCGAACGCGACACGCAATCGGACATGGGCCGCACTCACGACTACATCGAGGGCGTCACGGCTTTTCTTGAGAAGCGGCCGGCTGCCTTTAAAGGCGAATAGCCTGTTGCCACTGCCTCAGTCAGTCGCGGCCAGCCACTGGTTGACTTTCGCTGCATCCTGCACCGACAGCCGCCAGGTTGTGAGGGCAGGCGGCATGGTCAGCTCAAGCCGCAGCAGGCGTTGGTCGCGCGATACCAGCGCGATGACTTTTTTGGCGCTGCCGGCGTAAAGCAGCAGGTCGTCCAGCCGGCTCATGCGCCAGCCGCTGCTTGCGGGTGTTTTGGCCCTGGTGGCGGGCTCCAGCCCCAGCCATTCATCACCCGCCGCAAAACCGGCTTTTTCGGCGATGCCGCCGCGCAGCACGGTCTTGACCTGTATGCCGTTGTTTTCGCTGACCCGCAGCCCCAGCCTTTGTGCCAGCTGGGCCGGTTCTTCCAGTACCGCCACGCCGTGTTGCTGCAGCAGGCTTTCCAGCGGAAGCTCGCCCTTGCCGTGGACCCAGCGCGCCAGCTCGGTGGCATATGAACGTTGGCCAAGGGCCTTGAGCACTTCCGCAAAGTCCGCCTCGCTCATGGGGCCACCCTTGCAGCGGTGCCAGAGCGCGCGCATCACGTCATCAAGCGTGGTAGCTGGTGCCGTTTTGCTTTCCGCACGCAAGCTCAGGTCAAAACACAGGGCTACCAGTGCGCCCTTGGTGTAATAACTCACCGTGGCATTGGGCGTGTTTTCGTCCTGCCGGTAGTACTTGACCCAGGCGTCAAAGCTGGCTTCGGCCACCGACTGCACCAGCCGCCCAGGCGTCTGCATGACCTGGTTGATGGTCTTGTTCAGCAGCTTGAGGTAGCCCGCGTTGTCGAGCAGGCCGGCACGGCGCAGCAGCAGGTCGTCGTAGTAGCTGGTAAAGCCTTCAAAAAACCAGAGCAGTTCGGTGTAGTTTTCCTGGTCATAGCGGTAGCTTGAAAATTCGGCGGGGCGAAGGCGCTTGACGTTCCAGGTGTGGAAGTACTCGTGGCTGATAAGGCCGCGCAGCGTGGTGTAACCCTCTGAGGCCCTGAAGGGTTTTGATTCGCCGGGTGCCGGCAGGCGCGGCAGGTCCTGGCGTTTGCAGATCAGTGCGGTGGAGTTGCGGTGCTCCAGCCCGCCGTAACCATCGTCCACGGCGTTGAGCATGAACAGGTAGTTGTCAAAAGGCGGTTTCTTGTTGCCGTGCCAGAAGCGGATTTCCGCCTCGCAGATTTTTTGCGTGTCGGCTAGCAGGCGCTCGCCGTCAAAGGCGGGCAGTGCGCCCGCCACCACAAAACGGTGCGGCACGCCGCAGGCCTTGAAGCTGCCGCTCCAGAAGGCGCCCATCTCGATGGGGCAATCAACCAGTTCGTCATAGCTGGCGGCGATGTAAGAGCCGAAACCCTGCTTGCTGACTTTTTGTGCTGCAAGCCCAGTGGCTATCGACCAGCCTGCAATGGTCTTGGTTTCGGGCAGTTCCAGCACATGCGGCGCATTTTCCTGGCCGTCCACCCTGAGGCAGACGCTGGTGCCGTTGAAAAATCCGCGCTCCGCATCCAGCCAGGCTGTACGCACCGAGTTGTCGTAGGCATAGACCTGGTAGCGCAGCACCAGTGGCTTGCCTGGCGCGCAATCCAGCTGCCAGGTGCATTTGTCCAGTTGCGTTACGGTGATCGCTGTGCGGGTGCCCTGGCGCGCCTGCAGGCCGCTCAGGTTTTTCGAAAATTCGCGCACCAGGTAGCTGCCGGGAATCCACACCGGCAGCGCCACACGCTGCTGCGCGGCTGGCCTGGCGATGGTGAGTGTGACGCTGAACAGGTGGGCGTTGAGGTCTGCTGCCTCCACGCGGTAATGGACTGCGGCTGCTGATGGGACGGCGGATGTTTTGGTGCGGGCTGGGCGTGGCATATGTGGCATATGGGTCAAAGAATACTCCACGACTGCCGTCGCCGGTGGGCGGCATGGGTCAAGTCCCGGATGGGGGTCGAAAGGGGAATTCTTTGCTATATTTTTAATAGCTGACTGCGCGCATTCCACGTCGGCCAGCGCCATAAAAGACATTAAAAAGGGCCTGAAGGCACCGCTTGGGTGCCGCTTCAGGCCCTCAGGCTTTGGTGAGGCGCTTATTTGGCGTCAGCCAGGAATTTTTCGACCTGCTGGGAATTGATGGCGCCTGGCACGCGTGAGCCATCCGCAAAAAACAGGGTGGGCGTGCCGGTGATCTTGTGCTTTCTGCCGAACTCGATGTTGCGGTCCAGCGCCGCGGTATCGCAGCTGGCTTTTGGCACGGGCTGGTCGCGCACCATCAGGTCCGTCCAGGTTTTGGCCTTGTCTTTTGAGCACCAGATGTTTTTGGACTTGTCGGTCGAGTCGGGGCTCAGGATGGGGTACAAAAACATGTAGATGGTCACATCGGACACTTTTTGCATGTCGCGTTCGAAACGCTTGCAATAACCGCAATTAGGGTCTTCAAACACCGCCATCTTGCGTTTGCCGTTGCCGCGCACCACGACAAAAGCGTCCTTGACGGGCAGGGCGCCAAAGTCGATGGCGCTGAGTTTGTCAACACGCTCTTCCGTCAGGTTGCGCTTGGCCTTGGTGTCGATCAGGTGGCCTTGCAGCAGGAAATTGCCTTCTGCGTCCGTGTAGAAAATATCGCTGTCGTTCACGCGGACTTCATACAGGCCGTTCATGGGGGTTTTGCTGACTTCATCGATTTTCGAAAAAGCAGGCAGCCGGTCCGCCAGGTTCTTGCGTATGGCCGCTTCCTGGCCAATGGCAGCGCTTGAGCCCAGGGCCAAAAAGCTGCTGATAACCAAGCCCAGGGTCCAGGCCGATTTCGATAATGTCATTCTTTATTCCTGTCGTTCCAAAAAATTCATAAACCAGTTGTCAGGTGCAGTGCTGCGTTAGCGTCCGGTCGCCTGGCGCACGACCCAGGCCTTCAGGGGCCCGCTTCGCGCAAAACGTTTCATGCCCCAATGGCGCAAGGCCTGCCAGCGCACATCGGTCTGCGCAAACAGGCCGTGCAGGCCGTCCGTCACCGTGCCCATCGCCGCCACATCGGCCTTGCGTGCCCGCTCATAACGGCGCAGCAGTTTTTCATCACCCAGGCCGCGCCAGTATTCGCGCTGCGCAAGCACAGCCGCCAGTGCCGCCACATCGGCCAGGCCCAGGTTCAGACCCTGGCCCGCCAGCGGATGCACCGTGTGCGCCGCGTCGCCCGCCAGAGCCCAGCCGGGCCCGACCCAGCGGTCGGCTTTGGACAGTGCCAGCGGCCAGCTGGCGCGCTCGCTAACCAGGCGCAAATGCCCCGGTATTTCTCCGCAATCGGCCTGCAGGGCTGCGCAAAATTCATCGTCAGGCAGTTTTTGCAGTGCCGCGGCACGCTCCGCAGAGACAGACCACACCAGCGCCACAGAGTTCCCGTTTGCGCCAGATATTGGCAAAAGTGCAAGGATTTCACCGTTTTTGAACCATTGCCTGGCCACACCCAGGTGCGGCTGGCCGGATTCCAGGCGCGCGGCAATGGCTTTCTGGGGATAAGGCTTGACCGTCCAGCTGGCGCCGAATTCGTTGCGACTGTTGCTTTTCTGGCCTTCGCAGGCAACCTGCAGCGCCGCCTTGACCGGGGCATGCACCACTTCGATTTGCGGCTGAAAGCGCACGGCCTGGCTGAGCTGCTGCTCCAGTGCCGGCACATCCACGATCCAGGCCAATGCAGGCTGGGCCGCGCTTTGTGCGCTGAAGTCGAGCTGGCCGCCATCGTCGCCCCATACCTGCATTTCAAGAACGGGTGTGATGGCAGGCCCTTCAGGCCAGGCCCGCAGGCTTTCGAGCAATTGTTTTGAGGCGCCATTCAATGCATAGGCCCGAACGTCGGCGGGTGTTGCTGCGGCTGGTGCGGATTCTGCCGCGGCAGGCTTGACCACCAGCGCCACGCGCAGGCGCTCACGCGCCAGCAGCAAGGCCAGTGTGCGGCCGACCACGCCACCGCCACGAATACAGACATCAAAGTGCTGGGACATGCCCCATTTTAGGAGGCTGGGGCAAAATCGCGACTGGGTGCCGCTTCGACGGCCCCATTCATCCAAAGGACACCCATTTCGTGAACGAAGTACCCAGCCAGTCCGGCGCCGATGTCAGCGCCTCGATTTCCCGCCTGTTTGTTTATCCGGTCAAGTCCTGTGCGGGTGTGGAAGTCGCAGAAGCCATCCTGACGGAAACCGGGCTGGAGTTTGACCGCGCCTGGATGGTGGTTGATGCGCGCGGCGACTTCCTGACGCAGCGCGAGTTGCCGCGCATGGCGCTGATACGGCCGCAACTCAAGCATTACGAGATGGTGCTGCGCGCGCCAGGCATGCTGGCCCTGCATATCAAGCTGGACGAGGTGGAGGCGCCGGTGCGTGTGCGGGTCTGGGACGACGAGGTGCCGGCCTACGACATGGGGGCTGTTGCGGCGCAGTGGTTCACGGACTTCCTGGGCACCACGGCGCGCCTGGTGCGTTTTGATCCCGAACATCAAAGAGCCAGCAGCCGCAAGTGGACGGGCGATGTTGAAGCGCTGAACCAGTTCAGTGATGGTTATCCGTTGCTGGTCATCAGCGAAGCTTCGCTTGACCAGCTCAATGAAAAACTGGTGGCTGCCGGTTCCGGGGCCGTAGGCATGGAGCGTTTCCGGCCGAATATCGTCCTTGGCAATGCCACTCAGGCTGGCGAACGCAGCGAACTGTCACCGCACGACGAGGACCGGCTCGATGTGCTGCAGGTTTCAACAGACCAGGGCGTGGCGCAGCTCAAACCCGTCAAACCCTGCGCGCGCTGCCCTGTCCCGAATATTGACCCGGCAACAGCCCTCAGCAGCCCGGAGGTTGGCGACATGCTGCAACGCTACCGCCAGGATGCGCGCGTCAATGGCGCCATGACTTTTGGCATGAACGCCATTGTTCTGAACGGCGTTGATCACCTGCTCAAGGCTGGCCAGGCTGTAGAGGCGAATTTGCGCTTCGATTAGACCTTTGGATGCTCA
The DNA here is from genome assembly GCF_042659145.1 of Polaromonas aquatica. Classification (NCBI taxonomy): domain Bacteria; kingdom Pseudomonadati; phylum Pseudomonadota; class Betaproteobacteria; order Burkholderiales; family Comamonadaceae; genus Polaromonas; species Polaromonas aquatica. The sequence goes on from NZ_JBHSRS010000082.1 coordinate 281,973, forward strand.
TTTCCCGGCATCGCATACACTTCTACCCCTGTTTTTGAAGGTTTGTCATGAGTTTGAAGTGCGGAATCGTAGGCTTGCCCAACGTCGGAAAATCGACCCTGTTTAATGCCTTGACCAAGGCGGGCATTGCGGCGGAAAACTACCCGTTTTGCACGATCGAGCCCAATGTGGGCGTGGTCGAAGTGCCTGATCCACGGCTGGCGCAGCTGTCTGAAATCGTCAAGCCCGAGCGGGTCGTGCCTGCCATCGTGGAGTTTGTGGATATCGCTGGCCTGGTCGCCGGCGCCAGCACCGGTGAAGGCCTGGGCAACAAGTTTTTGGCGCACATCCGCGAGACCGATGCCATCGTCAACGTGGTGCGCTGTTTTGACGATGACAACGTGATCCACGTGGCCGGCAAGGTCGACCCGATCTCCGACATCGAAGTGATACAGACCGAACTCTGCCTAGCCGACCTGACGGCGGTTGAAAAAGCCTTGCACCGGGTGACCAAGCTGGCACGTTCGGGCGACAAGGAGTCGATCAAGCTGGTCGCCATCCTGGAAAAATGCCAGGCCGCGCTCAACGAAGGCAAACCGGTGCGCACCGTGGACTTCGGCAAGGAAGAGCTGCCTTTGCTCAAGCAGTTCTTCTTCATCACGGCCAAGCCGGCCATGTTTGTCGGCAACGTGAGCGAGGACGGTTTCGAGAACAACCCTTACCTGGACCGCCTGAAGGCCTACGCTGAGACGCAGAACGCCCCCGTGGTGGCCATCTGCGCCAAGATCGAGGCCGAGTTGTCCGAGATGGACGATGCCGACCGCCTGGAATTCCTCAAGGAACTTGGCCAGGATGAGCCGGGCCTGAACCGCCTGATCCGTTCGGCCTACAAGCTGCTGGGTCTGCAGACCTACTTCACGGCAGGCGTCAAGGAAGTGCGAGCCTGGACCATCCACGTGGGCGACACCGGGCCGCAGGCTGCCGGTGTGATCCACACCGATTTCGAGAAGGGTTATATCCGCGCCCAGACCATTGCGTTTGACGACTTTATCACCTGCAAGGGTGAGCAAGGCGCCAAGGATGCCGGCAAGATGCGCGCCGAAGGCAAGGACTACGTCGTCAAGGATGGCGATGTGATGAACTTCCTGTTCTCCAGTTGAATATGTACACCCCTGCCTGGACTCACTTTGTGTAGCCCATTCTCCCCTTGCAGGGGACGCCTCCTGTCGCCCGGCGGAGCCGGTTCGACGGCGGCCGCTTGAACGAACCGCGCAAATACCGTGACCGAGCCCGTACGCCTCGCCAAGCGCCTCGCTGAAATGCTGTCCTGCTCACGCCGCGAGGCCGAGCAATATATTGAGGGCGGCTGGGTTACGGTGGACGGCGTGGTGGTTGAGGAGCCGCAGTTCCGGGTTTCAAGCCAGGTAATTGAAGTGGCCAAAGACGCGAGCCTGCTGGCGCTGACGCCGGTGACTCTGCTGTTGCACAAGCCTGCAGGCCACGAGGCCGATATGTCTTTGGCCACACGCTCGCCGGATGATCGCTCGGGGATTCGCCAGCTCAAAAAACATCTTTCTGCCGCCGAACTGGTGACCCCGCTCGCCATCGCCGCCAGCGGCCTTGTTGTGTTCTCCGAAGACTGGCGCGTGCAACGCAAGCTGCGCGAAGACGCCGCGGTGATGGAGCACGAAGTGATTGTCGAAGTTAGCGGCGACATCAAGCCTGGCGGACTGGAACGGCTGAACCGTGTTGACCACGGTTTTACCTTCAATGGCGTTTTGTTGTCACCGGCCAAAGTGAGCTGGCAGAGCGAGGCACGTTTGCGTTTTGCGCTCAAGGGTGAGCGGCCCGGGCAGGTTGCCTATTTTTGCGAAAGCGTTGGTCTGCGTGTGGAGGGCATGAAACGCATACGCATCGGGCGGGTTCCGCTTGGCCAGTTGCCGGTCGGGCAGTGGCGTTACCTGCTGCCGCATGAGCGCTTCTGATACCTGAGGTCTAGGCTCCGACCACGCGTCCAAGGATGCCGGGAAATGCCCAGATCAGGCTGCCCGTCATCAGGAAATAGCGCAGGAATTTGCCGACCGCCATATAGGCCACACAAGGCCAGAACGGAAACTTCAGCCAGCCGGCCACGGCGCACAGCGGATCTCCCACCACCGGCAGCCAGGCCAGCAGGCAGGCTTTGGGGCCGAGCTTTTCCAGCCATCGCACGGCGCGGCCATGGTGCGAGGAGTGTTTGTATTTGTCAACCACCTTGTGGGCGCCATAGCCCATCCACCAGTCCAGTGCACCGCCCAGGGTATTGCCTGCGGTGGCTACCAACACCGCAGGCCAGAACATGGCTGGGTTGAGCTTGACCAGGCCGAACACGACCGGTTCGGAGCCCAGCGGGAGCAGGGTGGCGGAGATAAAGGACACCACAAACACCGTGCTCAAGCCATATTCAGGCAAGGCCAATAAGTCTAAAAGGTGTTGTATCCAGGCTTGCATTCGGGCTCAAGTATAGGCACGCGGGCAAACAGCGAATTGTAAGGAATACGCTTACAAATTTGTGGTTCGTACACCCCCCGGATTTCAATTGCTGAAATTTTAGGCAGTTACAATCATGCCTTCTTTTTGAGCAATCACCCGTCCAAATTTTCATGAACATCGGCCCCTATGCTTTGGCAAACAACCTGTTTGTCGCGCCCATGGCCGGTGTGACGGACCGGCCATTCCGCATGCTCTGCAAAAAGCTGGGCGCGGGTTATGCGGTCAGCGAAATGGTGACCTCGCGCCGCGACCTGTGGGATACGCTCAAGACCTCGCGCCGTGCCAACCATGAAGGCGAGGCCGCGCCCATCGCCGTGCAGATCGCAGGCACGGATGCGCAGATGATGGCGGACGCTGCTGCGTACAACATCGACCGCGGCGCGCAGATCATGGATATCAACATGGGCTGCCCGGCCAAAAAAGTCTGTAACAAATGGGCCGGTTCCGCCCTGATGCAGGACGAAACGCTGGCACTGCAGATTGTTGAAGCGGTGGTTGCCGCCTGCGCTCCGCACAATGTGCCTGTCACGTTAAAAATGCGTACCGGCTGGGCTCAAACGCATAAAAATGCACTGATAATTGCGCGCTCGGCTGAAAGCGCCGGCGTGCAGATGGTGACAGTGCATGGCCGTACACGCGAGCAGGGCTACAAAGGTTTTGCGGAGTACGACACCATTGCTGAAGTGAAGGCGGCGTTGCGTATTCCGGTAGTCGCCAATGGCGACATCAACAGCCCGGAAAAAGCCCGCGATGTGCTGGCTTATACCGGCGCCGATGCGGTAATGCTTGGCCGGGTAGCCCAGGGGCGCCCATGGATTTTTCGTGAGGTCGCACATTTCATGGCGACTGGCACGCACCTTGCACCGCCGCTGGTGGCCGAGGTCAAACGCCTGCTGCTTGAGCACCTGCTGGACCATTACACCTTGTACGGTGAGTTCACCGGTGTGCGCAGTGCACGCAAACATATAGGCTGGTATGTGAAAGCCTTGCCGGGCGGCGAGGCGTTTCGCGCGCAAATGAACCTGCTGCAGGATTGCGAGGCGCAGTTGCAGGCGGTAGGGACATTTTTTGAAGACCTCGGCGAGCGAATGGACCGCATTCCGCCAGGTACAGGGTATGAGGGCGGGCGCGAGCTGCAGTCCGGTAAAAATAAAAATCAAGAGGAAGCTTCTGCATGAGCAAAAAACACATAGAAGAGTGCGTACGCACCAGCCTGGAAGGCTACTTCAAGGACCTGCACGGCACCGATCCTGACGGCATGTACGACATGATGGTGCGGGTGGTTGAAAAGCCGCTGCTGGAAGTGGTGATGCACCATGCCGAGCAAAACCAGTCGCGCGCCGCTGAATGGCTGGGCCTGAACCGCAACACCTTGCGCAAAAAACTGGTCGAGCACAAGCTGATCAAGTAAGGCCGGCCGGGTTCGATCCTGCGACCACCGCCTCTTTCGAAAATCAAAAAACAGAAAACAACCATGAACGCACTGATCTCCGTCTCCGACAAAACCGGCATCCTCGAATTTGCGCAGGCGCTGCATGCGCTGAACATCAAGCTGCTGTCCACCGGCGGCACGGCCAAATTGCTGGCCGATGCGGGCCTGCCCGTGACCGAAGTTGCCGATCACACCGGTTTTCCGGAGATGCTCGACGGCCGCGTCAAAACCCTGCACCCCAAGGTGCACGGTGGCCTGTTGGCCCGGCGCGATCTGCCTGAGCACATGGCGGCACTGAAAACGCATGGCATTGACACCATTGACCTGCTGATCGTGAACCTCTACCCGTTTGAGGCAACCGTGGCCAAGCCCGGCTGCACGCTGGAAGATGCGATTGAAAACATAGACATTGGCGGCCCGGCCATGGTGCGCTCCGCAGCCAAGAACTGGAAAGACGTGGGCGTGCTGACCGATTCATCGCAGTACGCGGGCGTGCTGGCGGAACTCAAGGCCGATGGCAAGCTGACCGACAAGACCAAGTTTGCCCTGTCGGTTGCTGCGTTCAACCGCATCAGCCAGTACGACGGCGCGATCAGCGATTACCTCTCCGGCATCCAGGCGGACGGCGCGCACAGCATGTTTCCAGCCCAGGCCAACGGCCGTTTTATCAAGGTGCAGGAGCTGCGTTACGGCGAAAACTCGCACCAGCAGGCCGCCTTGTACCGCGACCTGTATCCCGCACCTGGCTCACTGGTGACCGCAAAACAGTTGCAGGGCAAGGAACTGTCGTACAACAACATTGCCGATGCAGATGCGGCCTGGGAATGCGTCAAGAGTTTTACCGAAGCGGCTTGCGTCATCGTCAAGCATGCCAACCCCTGCGGCGTGGCCATAGGCGCGGATGCGCTGGAGGCCTACAGCAAGGCCTTCAAGACCGACCCGACCTCGGCGTTTGGCGGCATCATCGCGCTGAACTGCACGCTTGATGAACGCGCGGCACAGCAGATTTCAAAACAGTTTGTGGAAGTGCTGATGGCCCCTGCCTTCACGCCCGAGGCGCTGGAAGTCTTCAAGACCAAGGTCAATGTGCGCATCCTGCAGATCGATTTGCCGCCAGGCGGCGACACCGCCTGGAAACAGGGGCGTAACCTGATGGATGTGAAACGTGTCGGTTCCGGCCTGCTGATGCAGACAGCCGACAACCATGAACTGGCGCTGGCCGATTTGAAAGTCGTCAGCAAATTGCAGCCGACGCCGGCCCAGTTGCAGGACCTGCTGTTTGCCTGGAAGGTCGCCAAATACGTCAAGTCCAATGCCATCGTGTTCTGCTCCGGCGGCATGACGCTGGGTGTGGGCGCCGGCCAGATGAGCCGCATTGATTCGGCGCGCATTGCCTCCATCAAGGCCGCAAATGCCGACCTGAGCCTGCAGGGCTCGGCGGTGGCGAGCGATGCCTTCTTCCCGTTCCGCGATGGACTGGATGTGGTGGTTGATGCGGGAGCTACCTGTGTGATTCAGCCTGGTGGCTCGATGCGGGACCAGGAAGTGATTGATGCTGCGGATGAGCGGGAAGTTGTGATGGTGTTCTCCGGCGTTCGTCACTTCCGTCACTGAGTTGCTGTCCTTGGGCTCAAGCTTCCGGGGCCTGGCAGGGCTGCGCTGTGCGGCAACGGTCCTGCTGCTGGTCTGCGGCCTGACGGCGATGGCCCAGACTCCATCGCCTCAGGACTTGGCCCGAAAAAACGGCTGCATGGCCTGCCACGGCATGGTCCGCAAGCAGGTCGGACCGGGCTTCGCCCAGATCGCAGCGCGTTACCGCGGCGACGCCGAGGCGCCGCTACGCCTGGCGGGGAAAATTCAGGAAGGCAGTGTGGGCACCTGGGGCCGTGTCATCATGCCGCGGCAATCGCTGGTGACGCCGGCCGATGCACAGGTGCTGGCACGCTGGGTGCTGTCCCAGCCACCCCGCCCATGACCGGCCTGGGTGTTTACTTTGAAGCGGGTGAGCTGAAGAAGTCGTGCGCCGCAGCAACCGTGCTTGCTATGTCTTCGGCTGTGTGGGCCGCGCTGACAAAGCCTGCTTCATACAGCGCAGGCGCGTAATACACACCGCTGTCCAGCATGGCATGGAAGAAGCGGTTGAACGCCGGGCTGTCCGTTGTCATCACCGTTGCATAGTTTTGCGGCAGCTGCCCGAGCAGGAAAAAGCCAAACATGCCGCCCTCACTGTCGCCGCAAAAAGGCACACCGGATTTTGCCCCGGCTGCAGTGAGACCCGAGACCAGGCTGCGCGTGCGTTCACCCAACGCTTCGTAAAAACCCGGTTTTTGCACTTCGCGCAAGGTTGCCAGGCCGCAAGCCGTGGCCACGGGATTGCCTGAGAGCGTGCCGGCCTGGTACACGGACCCCATGGGCGCGAGTTGTTCCATCACGGCGCGTGTGCCGCCAAAGGCTGCCAGCGGCATGCCGCCGCCAATCACCTTGCCGAGCACCGTCATGTCGGGCTTGAAGCCTGGAATGCTTTTGGCATAAACACTTTGTGCCCCGCCCAGCGCCACGCGAAAACCCGTCATCACTTCATCAAACACCAGCAGCGCGCCGTACTGGGTGCACAGCTCGCGGCAGCGTTTCATGAAGGGCACGGAGGCGCGCACGAAATTCATGTTGCCGGCAATCGGCTCAATGATCAGGCAGGCGACTTCGGCGCCGTGCAGTGCAAAGGCCTCTTCCAGCTGGGTGACGTTGTTGTACTCGAGCACCAGTGTGTGCTGCACCACTTCGGGCGGCACGCCGGCGCTGGTCGGGTTGCCGAAGGTTGCCAGACCCGAGCCGGCCTTGACGAGCAGGGCGTCGGCATGGCCGTGGTAGCAGCCCTCGAACTTGAGGATCTTGCTGCGCCCCGTGGCGCCGCGCGCGAGCCGGATGGCGCTCATGCCGGCTTCGGTGCCGGAGCTGACCAGGCGCACCATTTCAATTGATGGCATCAGGCGCACGATCTCTTCGGCGAGCTCGACTTCGCGTTCGGTCGGTGCGCCGTAGGAGAAACCTTCGAGCAGGGCTTTTTGCACAGCCTCCAGCACGGCTGGATGGCCATGGCCCAGGATCATAGGTCCCCAGGAGCCGATGTAGTCTATATAGCGCTTGCCATCGGCATCCCAGAAGTAGGCGCCCTGGGCGCGCTGCACAAAACGCGGTGTGCCGCCCACCGCCTTGAAGGCGCGCACCGGTGAGTTGACGCCACCGGGAATCAGTTTTTTGGCGCGTTCGAACAGGGCGTCATTGCGGGACGCCGGAGGCTTAGTGTTTGGTTGTTCCATTGGGGGGTAAATCAAAAAATGGCTTGGAAGCTGGGTCCGCGTCATCGCCGGCGGCATCCTCGTCAGTGTCGGTTTCTTCTTCGGAGCCTTCTACATCGGCCTGCGCCCAGAACAGTCGATCCGGCACGATATGGCCCATGCCGGGGTGAAAACCGGCGTCCAGGCTGTGGTCCAGGTAGGTCAGGGCTTCGGCCGTGGCAGCCTGCAGGTCGTGGCCGTTGGCCAGCAAGGCCGAAAGGGCCGCGGTCAACGTGTCGCCCGCGCCGGCAAAAATCGCCTCGAAGCGTTCGAACTTTTCGCTGTACAGCACGGCTTGCGGCGTTGCCAGCACGTTGTCAATGAACTGGTCGGGCAGGGGAATGCCTGTCACCAGCGTGTAGGGCACACCCAGTTCGGCCGCGGCTTTGGCGATGTCTTTGGCCGAGGGGTTGCGTGCGCCGGACCAGTCCGGCAGCAGCCAGCGCCACAGGCTGCTGTGGTTGCCGACCAACACGGTGGTTTGCGGCAGCATCAGTTCCCGAAAGGCGTCGAGGTAACTGTCGATTTCGCCTTCTTCCCACCATGAGAGGTTCGGCATGTAGGCAATAAGCGGTACGTCTGCATAGTCCGAGGCGATCTCGGCAATGGCGCTGATGTTTTCGGGGTTGCCGACAAAACCGACCTTGATGGCGCCGGCGGTCATGTCTTCAAGCGCTGTTCGCGCCTGTTCCGTGACAGCCTCTTCGTCGAAAGAGAAGTGGTCGAAGATTTCGGCGGTATCCCGCACATAGGCCCCCGTGACAATCGCCAGCGGATGACCGCCAGCAGACGCAATGGCCGTGATATCGGCCGTGAGGCCGCCGGCACCGCTGGGGTCGCTGGCATTAAAAACCATGACACAGGCTGGCGCGTCGTCGCTCTCGTCGGTCTGGATTTTCCGGCTGTCGGGGGAGGAGGGGATGGGGTTTGCCATAGGCTGCGATTTTGCCCTGTACGCGAATAAGCAACGCTGCCTCGATACAATTGTTGCATTCTATTCGAAGGCAACTTAAGCTGTGACTCAAACAATGACCTGGATGTGCTTGATCTGTGGGTGGATTTACGACGAAGAAACCGGTGCGCCGGATCACGGCATCGCTGCCGGGACGCCATGGGCACAAGTGCCCATGAACTGGACCTGTCCCGAATGCGGGGCCCGCAAAGAAGATTTCGAGATGGTTCAGATATAAATAATCGGGACTGACACAGCAACCGCGGGTTGGTGTGCCGGGCTCAATGTTGCAACAGAGGAGCGAAGACAGTGAGCATTACCAGTTCCGGACTCAAGGTCTTGGTTATCGACGACAGCAACACCATCAGGCGTAGCGCCGAGATCTTCCTCAAGCAGGGTGGGCATGAAGTGTTGCTGGCCGAAGACGGCTTTGATGCCCTGGCCAAAGTCAACGACTACCAGCCCAACCTGATTTTCTGCGACATCCTGATGCCCCGTCTCGATGGCTACCAGACCTGCGCCATCATCAAGCGCAATGCAAGGTTTTCAGATGTGCCCATCGTGATGCTGTCCTCCAAGGACGGCGTATTCGACAAGGCACGAGGTCGCATGGTGGGCTCGCAAGACTACCTGACCAAGCCTTTTACCAAAGATCAGCTGCTGCAGACCGTTCAGGAACTGGGCAGCGCCAAACAAGGAGTAGCTTAATGGCAATTAACAAAATTCTGGTAGTCGACGATTCCAAGACGGAATTGATGTACCTGACCGACCTTCTGGTCAAGAACGGGTTCACCGTGAAGACCGCCGAGAACGCGGAAGATGCCTTTCGTCGCCTGGCCGAGGAAAAACCGGAGCTGATCCTGATGGATGTGGTGATGCCCGGCCAAAATGGCTTCCAGCTGACGCGGGCCATTACCCGTGACCCCCTTTATTCCGATGTTCCCATCATCATGTGCACCAGCAAAAACCAGGAAACAGACCGTGTCTGGGGCATGCGTCAGGGCGCGCGGGACTACATCACCAAGCCTGTGGATGCCGACGAACTGATGGCCAAAATCAAAGCCCTGGGCTGATACCGATCTAAGCCCAGACTATGGCGAACAGACAAGCCCTAAGAGAGCTGCAAAGCCGCTTGGCCGAGAGGTTGCAGGTCGCACGGACGCAGGGTGTGGCTCCCTCATGGCTGGCGGTTGAGGCTGGCGGAAAAAAGTACCTGTTCCCTATGGGGCAGGCCGGCGAGATTTTCCCCTGGGGTGCTACCCAGGCGGTTCCTTACACCCAGGCCTGGTTCCTGGGTGTCGCCAACCTGCGCGGTGGGCTTTTCGGCGTCGTGGATCTTGCAGGTTATGTCACCGGGCAGGGCACGGCACCCAAGACCGAACTGGCGCGCAAGGAGTCTCGCCTTGTGGCCTTGAACAGCGCCCTCGACATCAACTGCGCGTTGCTGATCGACCGCCTTGCGGGCTTGCGAAACCAGGAGGCATTCAGTGATTTCGCGGAAAGATCGCCCGATGCGCCCGAGTTTTTTGGCAATCAGTATGTTGACCATAACGGCGCATCCTGGCAGGAAATCAACCTGCAGTCCCTCGCCCGGCAAGCTCATTTCTTGACTATAGGCGCCTAGCGCACAACGTTTTCTCCGGAAGGCTCACCATGTCTGTTATCGAAAAAATCCAGAACCTGTTCAAAACAAAGTCCGCGCAGCCTGAGGACAGCATGGACATGGCTTCCGTGGGTATTCCAGTTGATCCGCTGGCAACCGGCACCATGGACCAGGCGGCCCTCAATACAAGCACCATTGCTTCGCCGGAAGGCAATGAAGACAGCTTTGCCGCCAGCCGTGTGGCCAATGCGGAAGAAACGGCAACGCTTGAGAATCCGGACTTGCTGAGGCTTCCCATACTAGGCAGCCGGACCATCGTGCAACACCAGCGGATATTGCTGGGTTTGCTGGGTTTGTCGGTGCTGGTTCTGGCTGTGGTGGCCTACCGTGCGCTGTCCCAGGCGGATACGGTGGCCCAGCAGGTGGCTGCAACCGGCCAGTCCCTGATGCAGTCGCAGCGGCTCGCAAAGTCTGTTTCGCAGGCCCTGGTGGGCAGTGCCCAGGCTTTCCCCGACGTGAAGGAAAGCTCCGACGTGATGGCCAAAACCGTGCGCGGACTGAAAGCCGGCGAGGAGAGTTTGCGCCTTGAGCCGGTTAACCAGGACTTGCAGCCGGATGTCGAGAAGATCACGCCCCTGATGGAGCGTGCAGAGAAAAATGCCGGGACCGTCATGGGCCAGAAAGACATTCTGACGCAGGTGGGCAACGCCTTGCGCACGATTAACCGCCAGTCGTCCGACCTGCTCGAGATCGCTGAAACCGTGTCTTCCCTGAAGCTCCAGCAGAATGCTGCCCCGGCCGAGATTTCCGCTTCGGGCCAGCTGGTGATGTTGACGCAGCGTATCGGTAAATCAGCCAATGAATTTCTGACCATGGAAGGCGTGAGTCCCGAGGCCGTGTTTCTGTTGGGCAAGGATTTGAACTCGTTCAAGGAAATCGCCCAGGGACTGCAGGAAGGCAGTCCCGAGTTGCGCCTGGCCGGTTCCAAGGACCCGCAGACCCGCGAGCGCCTCGATGCCTTGATGGCCTTGTACGAACAAACACGTGTTCAGGCTGGCGCAATTCTGGGGAATCTGCAGGGCCTGGTGTCTGCCCGCGAAGCGCAAGCTTCGATCATTGCCGATAGCGAGCCGCTGCGCCGTGGCCTGGAAGACCTGCAGGGCAAGCTGTCCTCGCAATCGGGTCTGAGTGCCGGCTCCGTGACTGCTCTGGTGGTTGCCGCCTTGTTCGGTTTGTTGTGCGCCATCGGCATTGCGCGCGTTCAGTTGCAGGACAGCCGCCAGCGCCAGAGCGTTGCGGAGAAGCAGCAACAGGAAGCCCGCGGGCAGGAGCAGGACGCCAAGCGCGTCAATGACGCCAACCAGGCCGCCATTTTGCGTTTGATGAACGAGTTGCAGACAGTGGCCGAAGGCGACCTGACGCAGGAAGCCACGGTGACCGAAGACATCACCGGCGCCATCGCCGACTCGGTGAACTACACGGTTGAAGAGTTGCGCCAGCTGGTGGGTAACGTGCAGAACACGGCTACCCGCGTTGCCCAGACGACGGCGCAGGTGGAAAGCACCTCGACCGAGCTGCTTGCAGCTTCCACCGAACAGCTGCGTGAAATTCGCGAAACCGGCCAATCCGTGCTGGACATGGCGTCCCGCATTAACGAGGTGTCCACACAGGCGCAGGAATCTTCCCAGGTTGCTCGCCAGTCGCTGACAGCTGCTGAATCCGGCCTGCAGGCAGTGCAGAACGCCATCGGCGGTATGAATTCCATCCGTGACCAGATCCAGGAAACCTCCAAGCGGATCAAACGGCTGGGTGAGTCGTCCCAGGAGATTGGTGAAATTACAGAACTGATTTCAGACATTACCGAACAGACCAACGTGCTGGCACTGAACGCTGCCATCCAGGCGGCATCAGCCGGTGAAGCCGGGCGTGGCTTCTCGGTGGTTGCTGAAGAGGTGCAGCGACTGGCCGAACGTTCCGCCGATGCAACGCGGCAGATTTCGGCGCTTGTGAAGGCGATTCAGACCGATACCCAGGATGCCGTGGCCGCTATGGAGCGCTCCACACAGGGTGTGGTGGAAGGGGCCAAGCTGTCGGATAACGCGGGTACCGCGCTGTCCGAGATTGACCGCGTGTCGCGCCGCCTTGCTGACCTGATTGAGCAGATTTCCAACTCTGCGTCACGCGAAGCCGAATCCGCCAACGTGGTGGCCGGCAACATCCAGCACATTTTTGCCGTGACGGAGCAGACCGGAGAAGGTACGCGCTCCACCGCCCAGCAGGTACGGGACCTGTCGCGCATGGCTGAGGAACTGCGCCAGTCGGTATCCCGGTTCAAGATCGCCTGATATCCGCTGTCCCCCGCGCCTTTTGTGCCTGACTGTGAATTCCGTCTTTTGAACCGGCCCGTTATCTATGCAATCCAACGTCCAGAATTCAATAGCCGCTGACATCGACTTTGCAGCCAACGATCTCGGACCATTGGCCTGGGTGCTGGAGGAGCTGCGCAAATCACTGGATGGCGCAGCCAAGGCACTTAAACGTTTTGTCAGGGATGCAGAGGCCGCCAGGGGATCGGATCTGGCCGCCATCGACGCCAGCCAGTTGCGTATCGCCCGGCAGCAGTTGCACCAGGCGGTCGGTGCGCTGGAGATGGTTGGACTGGCCGCGCCGGCCCTGGTGTTGCGCGCCATGGAAGCCGCCGTACAAAAATTTGTGCAGCAGCCCGAACAGTGCACGCAGGACGCCGCCGCCAAAATTGAAAGCGCCAGTTTTGCCCTGACGGAGTACCTTGAGGGCGTACTGGCGGACAAACCAATATCCGCCGTTTCCCTGTTTCCCCAATACCGGCATGTGCAGGAGCTGGTGCGCGCAGACCGCATACACCCGGCAGACCTGTGGTCCTGTGAATGGCGCTGGCTGGAGCCGGAACTGGCAACGACCGCCGGGCCGCAAAACTACGACGACAGCGCGCGCGCAGCCTTCGATCATTCGGTACTCCAGATCATGAAAGGCAAGGCGCCGCAAGCCGCGCTGGCCCTCAAGGATTTGAGCCTGGGGTTTTCGGCCAGGCAGGCGGACCGCCAGCCCAGGATTTTCTGGAAAATCGCGGCGGCTTATTTCGAGGCCTTGGGCCACGACCTGCTGCCCTCCGACCTTTATGTCCGGCGTGCCGCGTCCCGTATCCTTTTGCAATATGCATCGCTGAGCAAGGGCGAGGCGGCCATTTCGGATAGGCTGGCGCAGGACCTGCTTTTCTTTTGTTCCCAGGCCATTTCAGCCCGCGCAAGCGATACGCCAGTCCTCTCGGCGGTGCGTTCTGTCTATGGCCTGGCGCGATTCAAGCCAGTGGATTACGAGGCCGTGCAGTTCGGCCGTTTTGATCCCGCGCTGCTCGCTCAGGCGCGAAAACGCATTGTTTCCGCAAAGGAGACGTGGTCCTCCCTGTCTGCGGGCGATGCCGGCAAGTTCAAGATGGTGATTGACCAGTTCAGCCTGGTAACCGACTCGCTGGTCAAGCTCCATCCTTCCAGCGAGCCGCTCGCGCAGGCGCTCTCCCGCGCGATAGATGCAACGGCCCGGTCCGGCCAGGCGCCGGCCATTGGGCTGGCGATGGAAGTGGCAACCTCCGTTCTGTATCTGGAGGCCGCGTTCGACGACCTGGACCCCAACGACCCGCAATTGGCAGTACGTACAAAACATCTGGCCGAGCGCCTTGAAGGCGTGAGAGGCGGCGGTGAGCCGCAAGCCCTTGAGCCCTGGATGGAAGAGCTTTACAGGCGGGTCAGTGACAAGCAGACCATGGGCAGCGTTGTCGGCGAGTTGAGAATTTCGCTCGGCGAGCTGGAAAAATCGCTGGACCTGTTTTTCAGGAATCCGCAGGACAAGACGATATTGCGCGACGTGCCGGGGCAGCTCTCCCAAATGCGCGGTGTTTTGTCGGTATTGGGGCTCGAGCAGGCATCCCATGCCGTGCTGCGCATGCGCGACAGCGTTGAGCAGATGCTGGAGACTGAAGTCGACGAGCAGCGTGCCCGGGCAGCGGGGACTTTTGACCATCTAGGTAACAACCTGGGTGCCTTGAGTTTCCTGATCGACATGCTCAACTACCAGCCCGCGCTGGCTAAAAAGCTGTTTGTCTACGATGAGGCCAAAGGCGAGCTCAGGCCGCTGATGGGCCGTACACAGCGGCCTGACGACGCTGCGACTGTGACCACCAGCAGCGAAATGCTGTCGGAAGAAGTCAACTCCGTGGTGCAGCTTGCAGATGCAGGCGCCTCCAATGAGAAGCTCACGGGCGAGCTGGATGCGCTGGCAACCCACGCTGCGCTGGCCGGTCAAACAGGCCTCGCCAGGACCGCACATGAGGCCTCGGTTGCGGTGTCCGGACAAAATAGCGAAGCGGCAGCCAGCGCATTGAATACGCTGGTTTCCTCCATGGCGCCGGTGGCTGCTGCACCTGTGGCCCAGGTCGAGGCAGTGGATTTTGAAGAAGACGATTTGCGCGATATCTTTCTTGAAGAAGCGCGTGAAGTTGCGGGCAATGGCCAGGCGGCCATCGCGTCCCTTGAAAACGACCCGGGCGACATAGGCCAGCTGACCATCCTGCGGCGTGTCTTTCACACGCTCAAGGGCAGTTCACGCATGGTTGGTTTGAATGAGTTTGGTGAAGCTGCCTGGTCGGTGGAGCAGCTTTTCAACAGCTGGCTGGCTGACCAGAAGCCGGCGAGCGAAGGACTGATGTCCCTGTCGACGGAAGCGCTGACGGGTTTTTCGCGCTGGATTGAAGACATCGCGGCCAACAGCGATAGCGCCTGGACTGCAAGCGCTTTCCGCGCCAGCGCGGATGCCATGCGCACCGAGGGGCGCCTGAGCGCCCTGGTGTTGCCTGCCATGGCGCAGGAGCCGGCGCTGGATGCCGTGATGCCGGACCTGGACCTGACAGTCGGTGACATCGCAGTGGAGGCCCACGCTGTTGTCGAGACGGCTGAAGCAGCCCAGGCTGCCGTCACGGAAACCGATCTGGACTTTGACGCCTTTTTCGGTGTTGACCAGCCGGCGGCCCCTGAACCGGCAACAGCCGCCGGGCATGCTATTGCGGTGACCGACGATATACGCGGCATCGACTTTGACAGCCTGTCGGCACTGTCCGGGCAGCAGGATGTGGCGCCGTCAGTGCCGGATTCACCAAAAGCAGACAGTATCAGTATCGAAATCCCTGAATTGGCCATGGAGCTTGATGTTCCGGCGCACGGTTCTCCTGCCGGCGAGCACGATGCCCCCGGTACGGCTGACGAGGTGGAATTGTCGGCTGCGGACTTTGACGAACAATTCCTGAAAGCGCTCGACGTCCCACAAACCGCTGCAGCTGCAGTACATGTTGATGCACTGCCAGTTGCGCCGCCTGAGCTGTCCGCCTTTGGGGTTTTGTCGGCCCCCGCAGCCAGCGAGGACATCGTGTCCGCCGATATCGTCGCCGACGAGCAGATCAAGGTGATAGGCGCGCTGCGCATAGGCATTCCGCTGTACAACGTTTACCTCAATGAGGCCGACGAATGGTCCCGCCGCCTGGTGACCGAGGTGTCGGAATGGGCCATTGAACTCCATGCCCCGATTGGCGATTCCACGGTGGCGCTTGCCCATTCCCTGGCTGGCAGCTCAGCAACCGTGGGGTTTGAAGCCCTGTCGGAAATAGCCCGTGCGCTTGAACACGCCCTGCAACAGTCGCAGGTGCATCACAGCCAGGGGACCGCAGCAGGGTATGCCAGCGTGTTTGTGGATGCAGCCGAGGATATCCGGCGTCTCCTGCACCAGTTTGCCGCGGGCTTCCTCAAGGTGGCCGATGCCGGTGTCCTTGAGCGGCTTCGCGACCTGGACTTCTCCGAGCCCGTATCGGTTTTGCCGGCAGGGGCGGCTGACTTCGACTTTTCCGCTGAACCGGCAGGCCATGAAACTCATGCCGCAGCCGGGCTGTCCGGGCTTCAGCAGACGGCGCCGCCAGTTGCAACGCCCATATCGCAGCTTGCAGCAGTTCCGGTGGCGGGAGTTGAGCCGCCAGCCGTTGCGCCGCATGTTTCGTCCTTTACGACCCCGGTCCATGCAGCTGCGGCGCCTGTGTCGTCATTTAGCCCTGCTGCCGAAGCATTTGCGGGGGATGAAGATGACGAGATCGATGCGGTGGATGCCGTCGACCCTGAACTGTTCCCGATTTTTGAGGAAGAGGCTGCGGAACTGATGCCCCAACTGGGTGCCGCCTTGCGCCAGTGGTCGGCGCGGCCCGACAACGGCGGCGCACGCATGGAAGTCCTGCGCGCCTTGCACACGCTTAAAGGCAGCGCGCGCCTGGCCGGCGCCTTGCGCCTGGGGGAAATGGCTCACCGGATTGAATCGGAAATCGAATTCCTGGGCTCGGAGGCTGCGGCCACGCAGGATTTCGAGCCGCTGCTGACGCGCTTTGACGCGATGGAGCATGCCCTTGACACATTGCGCAAGGCCGATGCCGCAGGTGCTGAAAATGCTGCCCTGAACCAGACCCCTGTAGCGCCTGCTGCTGTGCCGCAGCAGGCAAGCGTCGAGCCAGGTGTTTCCCATGCCGGTGAGCCTGTCGTTTTGATGGCTGCAGCGTCCGGCAGGACGTTGGTTCCGGCTCCGCAGGCCATGGCCATGCAATCGGTGCGGCAAGCTGCTTCCGCGTCCGTCCGGGTGCGCTCGCAACTGCTGGACCGCATGGTCAACCAGGCCGGTGAGGTCATGATCACGCGTTCGCGCCTGGAGGTTGAACTCGGCCAGCTGCGCGGCTCGCTCGGCGACATGACGGGCAACTTGAACCGCTTGCGCCAGCAACTGCGGGACATCGAACTGCAGGCTGAAAGCCAGATGCAGTCGCGCCTGGCGCAGGCCAAGGAACACCAGGCCGGATTTGATCCGCTTGAGTTTGACCGCTTTACCCGCGTGCAGGAACTGACCCGCATGATGGCCGAGTCCGTCAATGACGTGGCAACCGTGCAGCGCACCTTGCAGCGCACCGTTGAAGCGACCGAGGATGACCTGATTGCCCAGGCCCGCCAGACGCGTGAACTGCAGCGCGACCTGCTGCGCACGCGCATGGTGGAGTTTGAAGGCATTTCCGACCGCCTTTACCGCGTGGTGCGCCAGGCTTCCAAGGAAACCGGCAAACAGGTCAGGCTTGACCTTTTGGGCGGCACCATAGAGATGGACCGCGGCATGCTGGACCGCATGACGCCCGCATTCGAGCATTTGCTGCGCAACTGCGTTGCACACGGCATTGAAAGCCCCGAGATCCGTTTGGCAGCCGGCAAGGACGCTGTCGGCCTGATCACCGTCAACCTGCGCCAGGACGGCAATGACGTGTCCGTGGAGTTCGGTGATGACGGGGCAGGGCTGGACATCCGGCGTATCCGAGAAAAGGCCGTGAGCCTGGGCCTTGTGAGCGCAGACCAGGCCCTGAGCGACCAGGAGGCTGCCAACCTGATTTTCATGCCAGGTTTTTCCACCGCATCGCAGGTGACGGAACTGGCCGGCCGGGGCATAGGCATGGACGTGGTCCGTTCCGAAGTCAACGGTGTCGGTGGCCGCATTGAAACCACCACGGTGGCCGGCAAGGGCACAAGTTTCAAGCTGGTGCTGCCACTGACCACTGCCGTCACGCAGGTGGTGATGTTGCGTGCCGGCAAGCTGTCGGTCGGTGTTCCGGCCAACGTGGTGGAAACCGTGCGCAGGGCCACAGCAAAAGAGTTGCAACAGGCCTACAACACCGGTTTCATGGATGTTGGCGGCGAGGCCGTGCCCTTTTTCTGGTCTGGCGCCTTGCTGCAGTCGTCCAACCAGAGCGGTGAGGCGCAGGCCAAAACCACCCCGGTGGTGGTGTTCCGAAGCGCGGCGCAGCGGATAGCCTTGCACGTCGATGAAGTTATGGGCAACCAGGAGGTTGTGGTCAAGAACCTTGGGCCGCAGCTGTCCCGGCTACCGGGCCTTGCGGGCATGTCGGTGCTTGCGTCGGGCGCCGTGGTGCTGATCTACAACCCGGTCGCGCTCGCCTCGATTTACGGCCAGCAGGCACGTGCCCTGAGTGCCGACAGGGCCGAGCCGCATATGCTTGAGTCGGCTGCCGATGGCGCGTCCAGGACGTCCGCACTGGTGACGGCCGCGCCGCTGATCCCTCTGATCCTGGTGGTTGACGATTCCATCACGGTGCGGCGCGTCACGCAGCGTTTGCTGCAGCGCGAGGGTTACCGGGTGGCCATGGCCGCCGATGGACTGCAGGCGCTGGAGCGCCTGCAGGAAGAGCGGCCGGCCGTCGTGCTGTCGGACATCGAAATGCCGCGCATGGATGGTTTCGACCTGGCGCGCAACATCAGGGGCGATGCGCGCCTGAGCGACCTGCCGATTGTCATGATCACATCACGCATCGCCGAGAAGCACCGCGAGCACGCCAAGGAACTGGGCGTTGACCATTACCTGGGCAAGCCCTACTCTGAAGAAGAATTGATGAGCCTGGTACGCCACTATTGCAGTGCTGAAGCTGCGGTTTCAGCATAAAAAGTGCTTCTGGCCCCCGTAGAACGGGCGCAACCAGCTACTGAAAACGTAGCAAGCAGGTTCAGGTTTTTTTGACTACGGCGTAGCGCTGCAGTGTCAGCGCGCGTGCTTCATCGTGCTGGACGATGGGCATCGGGTAGTTCTGGCCCAGCGCGACGCCAGCGGCCGCCAGCTCGACAGGTGTTGCCAGCCAGGGGCTATGCAGGGCGCGGGCGGGCAATCCCGCAAGCACCGGCAGGTACCTGCGGATGAATTTGCCGTCCGCATCGAACTTCTCGCTCTGGCTCACAGGGTTGAAGATCCTGAAGTACGGCTGTGCATCGCAGCCGCTGCTGGAGGCCCATTGCCAGCCGCCGTTGTTGGACGACAGGTCGAAGTCATTGAGTTTTTCTGCAAAATAGCGCTCGCCCCAGCGCCAGTCCAGCCCCAGGTCCTTGCACAAAAAACTGGCGACCACCATGCGCAGCCGGTTGTGCATGTAACCGGTCTGGTTGAGTTGCATCATCGCGGCGTCCACCAGCGGGTAGCCGGTGCGACCTTCGCTCCATGCCTCAAACAGGGCTTGCGCGTGGGGGCCTTTTTCCCAGGCAATCAGGTCGTACCCGGGCTTGAAGGACTCGGTGGCGGCATGCGGGAAATTGCTGAGGATTTGCGCATAAAAGTCGCGCCAGACCAATTCGCTGAGCCATACGGCGGCGCCTTCGCTTCCTTGCACCGAATGTTCCAGCGCCGCCCTGGCCAGTTTCCTGATCGAAACCGTCCCAAAACGCAGGTGGACTCCGAGGTAGCTGGGGCCCTTGACCGCCGGGAAGTTGCGTGTCTCGTGGTAGTCCTTCATGCGGGCCAGGAAATCTGCAAAAAGCTGCGCGCCGCCCGCGCTGCCCGTCGGGATTTTCAGGCTCTTTAAGTTTGTTTTCTCAAAACCAAGGGACGCCAGTGTGGGCACGGCCAGGCGATGCGTTGCCGGCCTGGCTGCCAGCGCAGCTGCATATTTTTCAACCGGATATGGCGACAGGTAAAAATCATCAGCCTTCCTGAGCCAGGCATTTTTGTAAGGTGTGAACACGCTGTAGGGTTTGCCCGCCAGGGTCAAGACCTCGGAGCGCTCGAAAATGACCTGGTCCTTGAAGGTATGAAAAGCCATACCCTGCGCCTCCAACCGGGCCTGAACCTTCGCATCGCGGGCCAGGGCCTGGGGTTCATAGTCGTGGTTGGTGAAAACGGCATTGACCGACAACTGGCCGGCCAGTTGCGGGATGGCATCACCAGCGGCTGCGTGCTGGACTATCAATCCGCCGTCGGCGATGTTGTTTTGTTCAGCCAGATGGCGCAACTGGCCATCCAGGTCCAGCAGCGATTCGCGGATGAACTCCACCCGGCGGTCCGCTTTCGGAAGGCCGCGCAGGATATCCCGGTCAAATACAAAAATGCAAAACACCTGCCCGCAGGATTTCAGGGCGTGATACAGCGCCGCATTGTCCTGGGCGCGCAAGTCACGCCGGAACCACATCAGGCCGGTCTGGTATTTTTTGTGCATGGTATTGATGTTACTGAAAGTGCACGTAGCGAAATCACCGCCGTGTCTATGAGGCCGGGTTGTTGCAGTGCGCGTAAAATCAATCCATGCCTCTCGATTCCGCACCGATCAACCTGACAAACCACTTCCTGATCGCCATGCCCGGTCTGGATGATGCGGCTTTTGCCAAAAGTGTGGTCTATATGTGCGAGCACAGCGACCGCGGTGCACTCGGGCTGGTCATCAACAAACCCAGCGACATCAACCTCAAAAACCTGTTTGACAAGGTCGAGTTGCCCCTGCATCGCGACGACCTGACGCAGGCGCCGGTGTTCCAGGGCGGCCCGGTACAGACCGAACGCGGTTTTGTGCTGCACGAGTCCATGATGCCCGGCAATGAGTCCGTGTATGCCTCCACCATGACGATTCCCGGCGGGCTGGAAATGACCACCTCCAAGGACGTCCTTGAGGCGCTATCAGCCGGCAACGGCCCGCGCAGGATTTTTGTATCGCTGGGTTATTCGTCCTGGGGCGAAGGCCAGCTGGAATCCGAAATCTCCGACAACAGCTGGCTCACGGTAGCCGCCGACCTGGCCGTCATTTTTGACACACCGGTAGAGCAGCGCTATGCCAAGGCGCTGATGCTGCTTGGGCTGGAAAGCTGGATGCTGTCTCCCGAGGCTGGCCACGCATGAGCCTTGCGGCCATGCCACCACCGGCCGCTGGCCTGCAAACTTTTCTGGCTTTTGATTTCGGTCTCAAACGCACAGGCGTGGCGTCCGGCAATCGTTTGACCCGCACGGCCACACCACAGGCCACCATTGCAGCAACCGGTGACGCGCGTTTTACCGCGATAGCCAGCAGGCTCAAGGAATGGCAGCCCGATGCATTGGTGGTCGGCGTACCGTTTCACCCGGACGGTGCCAGCCACGAGAACACGGTTCGCGCACAGAAGTTCGCCCGCCAGCTACGCGGCCGTTTTGGCCTGCAGGTGTTTGAGGTCGACGAGCGCTACAGCACCACCGAGGCGCTGTCGGCCGGCGCGGCCGATGCAGACGCCGCCTCGGCCTGCATAATCCTGGAGCAGTTTTTAAGGAGTCTTCCATGAGTAGCCTGACGCTGGACGCAGAAGCGCTGTACCGCGAGTTGTTTCGCAGCATGCAGCAACTGATGGCCACCTACGATGAGCCGCCATTGCTGGTCGGAGTCGCCTCGGGCGGTGCCTGGCTGGCCGAACGCCTGCATGCCGACCTGAAACTGTCCGGCAAGACCGGCACGCTGTCTTCGTCCATGCACCGCGACGACTTTGCCAAACGCGGCCTGGCTTCCAGCGGGCAGACCCTGCTGCCCTTTGATGTCAACGGTGCGCACCTGGTGGTGGTGGACGATGTGCTGTACACCGGCCGCACCATACGCGCCGTGCTCAACGAGCTGTTCGACTACGGTCGCCCTGCCAGCGTCAAGCTGGTGGTGTTGGTGGACCGCGGCGGGCGCGAGTTGCCGGTACAGCCGGACCTTGCCATCGCGCGGGTGGCATTGTCTGCCGCGCAAAGCCTGGCGCTGGAGCGCCTTGAAAGCGGGACATTCAGTTTCCAGGTCCAGGACGCCTAGGGCCGCGCGCATGGGCCAGGATAAAAATCGATAAAGGCAGGAGTTTAAAAACGTGTTGTACCGACGAAACCCGCAACTCAATAAAAACGGCGAGCTGATCCATTTGCTGTCGATAGAGGGCCTGCCCAAGGCGACCCTGACGCAAATCCTGGACACCGCTGCCAACTTCGTGAGCGTCAGCGACCGCGAGGTCAAAAAAGTCCCGCTGCTGCGCGGCAAGAGCGTGTTCAACCTGTTTTTTGAAAACTCCACACGCACCCGCACCACCTTCGAGATCGCCGCCACGCGCCTGTCGGCCGACGTCATCAATCTCGATATTGCACGTTCGTCCGCTTCCAAGGGCGAGTCGCTGCTCGACACCATTTCCAACCTGAGCGCCATGGCCGCAGACCTGTTTGTGGTGCGCCACAGCGAGTCGGGTGCGCCTTACCTGATCGCCCAGCATGTGGCGCCGCATGTGCACGTGATCAATGCCGGCGACGGCCGCCACGCCCACCCGACGCAGGGGCTGCTGGACATGTACACCATACGCCACTACAAAAAAGACTTCAGCAAACTCACGGTGGCCATCGTCGGTGATGTGCTGCACTCGCGTGTGGCCCGCTCCGACATCCATGCGCTCACCACCTTGGGTTGCCCCGAAGTGCGTGTGGTCGGCCCGAAAACCCTGGTGCCTGCCGACATGGCACAAATGGGCGTGCGTGTGTGCAACACGCTGGAGGAGGGCATCAAGGGCGCCGACGTGATCATCATGCTGCGCCTGCAGAACGAGCGCATGTCGGGCGCCTTGCTGCCCAGCAGCCAGGAGTTTTTCAAGAGCTTCGGGCTGACGACAGAGAAACTGGCCTGGGCCAAACCCGACGCGATCGTCATGCACCCCGGCCCCATCAACCGCGGTGTGGAAATCGATTCGGCGGTTGTTGACGGCGCGCAGAGCGTCATCCTGCCGCAGGTCACTTTCGGCATTGCGGTGCGCATGGCGGTGATGAGCATTGTTGCGGGGAACGAGGCATGAAGATACTGATACAGAACGGGCGCGTCATAGACCCCGCTTCAAGGTTTGATGCGGTGTGTGATGTCGCCATTGCAGGCGGGCGCATTGTCTCGCTGCAAACACCACCGGCTGATTTTTCGCCGAACAAAACCATTGACGCCACCGGCTGCATTGTTGTGCCCGGGCTGATTGACCTGTCCGCCCGTTTGCGCGAGCCCGGTTATGAACATGAAGGCATGCTGGAGAGTGAACTGGCCGCTGCTGTGGCTGGCGGCGTCACCAGCCTGGTCTGCCCGCCCGATACCGACCCGGTGCTGGACGAACCCGGCCTGGTGGAAATGCTGAAGTTCCGCGCCGAAAAGCTGCACCAGTCGCGCGTGTTTCCTCTGGGGGCACTGACGCGTGCCTTGCAGGGCGAAGCGCTGACCGAGATGGTCGAGCTGACCGAAGCCGGTTGTGTGGGTTTCAGCCAGGCCGAAGTGCCCCTGGCCAACACCCAGGTGTTGATGCGCGCGCTGCAATATGCCGCCAGTTTTGGCTACAGCGTGTGGCTCAGGCCGCAGGAAATCCACCTCGGCAAGGGCGTGGCTGCAAGCGGTGCTCTGGCAACAAGGCTGGGTTTGAGTGGCGTGCCGGTAGCCGCTGAAACGATTGCACTGCATGTGATTTTTGAGCTTGTGCGTTCTACCGGTGCCCGCGTTCATTTGTGCCGCATCAGCAGTGCGGCTGGCGTGGCGCTGGTGGCGCAGGCCAAGGCGCAGGGCCTGCCGGTGACGTGCGACGTGAGCATCAACAGCCTGCACCTGACCGACGCCGACATTGGCTACTTTGACAGCCGCGCGCGCCTGGACCCACCGCTGCGCCAGCAACGTGACCGCGACGCCATACGCCAGGGCCTGGCCGACGGCACCATTGATGTGCTGGTGTCTGATCACACGCCGGTGGATGAGGATGCCAAGACCCTGCCTTTCGCCGAGGCCGAGCCCGGCGCCACGGGGCTGGAGTTGCTGCTGTCACTGGCCTGGAAATGGAGCCAGGACAGTGCTGCGGGCAACGCCGGCCTGATGCGCGCGCTTGCCGTGCTGACCAGCGAGCCGGCGCGTGTGTTGGGCGCTGCCCTGGGAACGCTGCAGGCCAGTGCAGGCCAACTGGTCAAGGGCGGTGTCGCGGACATCTGTGTGTTTGACCCGGCCGCAGAGTGGACGGTGGAGCCAGGCGCATTGCGCAGCCAGGGCAAGCACACACCGTTCTCCGGCTACCAGTTGCCGGGCAGGGTGCGATACACGCTGGTGGGCGGGCAGATGGCGTACCAGGCCCATCCGCTCAAGGCTGAAATTTGACCGCCGCATCCGTGGTGCATGCATGAACCGGCTGAAGGCTTGCGGCAAACTCGCGCGTGCGCTGGTCCATATCTTCAGCGGTTTTTTCACCATCCTGCTGGTGTTCCCGCGCCTGTCCCAGGAGCAAAGGGAAATGCGCATCCAGGCCTGGTCCGTCAACATGCTGGACCGCATTGGCATCCAGCTGGTGGTCAACGGCCAGCCCGTCGTCAACGGCCCCATGCTGCTGGTGGCCAACCATATCTCCTGGCTGGACATCACCTCGCTGCATGCGGCGCGGTTTTGCCGTTTTGTGTCCAAGGCCGACATCAAGCAATGGCCGGTGATAGGCACGCTGGCGACCGGTGTGGGTACGCTTTTTATAGAACGTGAGTCTCGGCGTGATGCCATGCGGGTGGTTCAGCACATGACCGAACGCCTGCGCGCCGGTGACGTGATCGGTGTGTTCCCCGAAGGCACGACCGGTGACGGCATCGGGTTGCTGCCGTTTCACGCCAACCTGTTCCAGGCGGCCATCGCGGCCAATGCGCCTGTGCAGCCGGTGGCCCTGCAGTTTGTCGACCATGCAACAGGCCAGTACAGTGCGGCGCCGTGTTATGTCGGTGACGATACGCTGCTGGGATCCGTCTGGCGCACCTTGTGCACCTCGGGCATTGCGGTGGTGATCACCTACGGCCAGCCGCAATATGCCAGGGGCAGGGACAGGCGGGAATGGGCGCTGGCGCTCAGGACCGAGATTGAGAACCTGCGCCAGCCATAGCCTCTTCAGGCGGGGTTTCGCGCGAGAAGGTCACCACATGGTCCACCTCGGCGCGTATGCCTATCCATTCGCCGAGCGCATGGTCGTGGTGCGAGGGCACGTGCGCCATCAGGGTTTCGCCACTGGCGAGTTGCAGGGTGTACAAAAACTCCGAACCACGAAATGCCTTGCGCATGATCTGCGCCCTGGCCGGCGCGTTGTCGTCATGCACGATGTCGTCGGCACGCAGCAGCACATCGCACAGGCCGTCTGCATAGGCGCCCGGTAGCGGGCATTCCTGCAGGTCCGTCAATTCACCCAGGGCGGTATGTACCACCACCTTGCCAGCACGCTGTTCGATACGCGCCGGCGCAAAGACGCCGTGGCCTATGAAGTCGGCGACAAAACGCGTGGCCGGCCGGTGGTACAGCGCATAGGCATCGTCCCACTGGTGCAGCTTGCCGTGGTGCATGACACCGATGCGGTCGCCGATGGCAAAGGCCTCCAGCTGGTCATGTGTCACAAACAGGGCGGTGGCGCCCGCGGCCTTCAGGATGCCGCGCACTTCATGTGCCAGGCGCTCGCGCAAATCCACATCCAGGTTTGAAAAGGGTTCATCCAGCAGCAGCAGGCGCGGCGCAGGGGCCAGCGCGCGGGCCAGTGCCACGCGCTGCTGCTGGCCGCCCGACAGCTCATGCGGGAAACGTTTGCCGGCATTGGGCAATCCCACCAGCGTGAGCACTTCCTCAATGCGTTGCGCGCGTTGTGCTGCGGGCAACTGTGTGATCCCGAAACCCACGTTGCGCGCCACGTCCAGGTGCGGGAACAAGGCGTAATCCTGGAACACCATGCCTATGCGGCGCGACTCCGCTGGCGTGTGGATTGCAGGGCTGCTGACAAGTTGTTGCGCCAGCGTGATGGTGCCAGCTTGCGCGCGCTCCAGTCCGGCCACGGCACGCAGCAAGGTGGTCTTGCCGCAACCCGACGGCCCGATCAGCACCCCGATTTCCCCGGCTTGCAGGCTGAAAGAAACGCCGTCAACGGCAGGCCTGGTGCGGCCGCTGTAATGCACGCCCAGTTGTGAAACTTCAAGGAACATGAAAATGATTGTAGATGCTTACAATTCTCATTTGCAGTAACCCTCTGCATTTCCCTGGCGCATGCCGGTGGGGCACGGCCCGCACCGGCAGAAGCCTTTTTTTCGGGGCTTCATGTTTCGCCGTTTCCTGTCTTTTGTTGTTTTGCCTGTGCTGGTCGGTCTGCTGATGTTGCCGGTGCTGGCCGTGGTGCTGTCATGGCTGCAGTTCAATGCCGAAGCCAGCGACATCCTGGTCCAGATGTTGCAGACGGTGTTGCCCGACTACACCCTGACCTCGCTGCTGCTGTGTGTCTGTGTGGCCATCGGTGTGGCGGTGGTCGGCATGGGCACGGCCAGCACGGTCATGCTGTTTGCGTTCCCGGGGCGGCGTGTCTTTGAATGGGCGTTGTTGTTGCCGCTGGCCATGCCGGCCTATGTGGTGGCCTATGCCTATACCGACTTTTTGCAATACGCCGGGCCCATGCAGATCTGGTTGCGGGAAACCTTCGGGCTGCAGGGCCGTGTGTTGCCCGAGGTTCGCAGCCTGGGCGGTGCGGTGCTGGTGTTCACCGTGGCGCTGTATCCCTATGTGTATCTGCTGGCGCGCACCGCGCTGTCAGAGCGCGCCGTGCATTTGATGGAAGCCGCAAGGCTGCTGGGCGCGCCCTTGTCGCGGCGCATTCGCGAGGTGGCCCTGCCGCTGGCGCGTCCCGCCGTTGCCGCGGGCGTGGCGCTGGCATTGATGGAAACCCTGGCTGACTTCGGCGTGTCCAGCTACTTCGGCATACAGACTTTCACGGCTGGCATCTACAAGGCCTGGCTGTCCATGGACAACCGCATCGCGGCTGCGCAACTGGCCACCGTGCTGCTGCTGGTGGTGGCCGTGTTGTTGCGCATCGAGCATGTGGCGCAAAAGCGCATGCGTTTTGTCGGCAGCCGTGGTGGGCGTTCAAACAGCGCCGATGCTTCGCCCGTCCAGTTGCGCGGCGGGCGCGCAGCGCTGGCCTGGCTGGTTTGCGCCTTGCCGATTGCGCTGGGTTTTGTCTTGCCGGTGCTGTTCATGCTGCGCCCGCTGATCCTGGGCTGGGACAACCTGCTGTGGTCGCAGTTTGCCAACTGGACTATCAACAGCCTGTGGCTGGCAAGCCTGAGCGCGGTACTGGCAACGGCGCTTGCTGTAGGCCTGGCGTTTGCCGCGCGCAGCCAGCCATCGCTGGTGACGCGTGCTTCGGTGCAACTGGCCAGCCTGGGTTACGCCGTGCCCGGTGCCGTGATCGTGGTGGGCCTGCTGCTGCCGGTGGGCTGGCTGCAGTCGGTGGCACCCGCAAGCGGTGTGGGTTACTGGGTGACTGCCACGGTGCTTGGCATTGTCTGGGCCTATCTTGTGCGTTTCAGCGCAGTGGCGCTGCAGTCCATGCAAAGCGGCTACACGCGCATCCCGGCCAGCCTGGACGACAGCGCACGCATGCTGGGAACCACGGGGGCCGGGCTGCTCGCACGGGTCCACTGGCCGCTGCTCAAGCGTTCGGTGGCAACGGCGGGTCTGCTGGTGTTTGTCGATGTGATGAAGGAGCTGCCGGCCACGCTGGTGCTGCGGCCTTTTAACAGCGACACGTTGGCCGTTGTCACTTACCAGCTGGCGCGAGACGAACGCTTGGGCGAAGCGGCCTTGCCCGCGCTGGCGCTGGTGCTGGTCGGCCTGTTGCCGGTGGCACTGCTGAGCCGCACCTTGCGCACGAAGTGAGCACAAGGCGAGGCCGGCCGGGTTGTGGCGCGCAGGTCCCGGCGCTTCAGGTTTTGCCCTTGATGTAGCGGTACTCCTGCGTCAGGCCGCCAAAGCCATAGGCCTCGGCACGCACGTCGTGGACGTAGATGTAGCTTTCTTCATGCAGGCTGCCGAGCAGCTTGCCAAATGCCGCAAAGGCCTCGGCGATGTACTGCGCCTTTTCGTCCTTGGTGTTGGTGCCGTCCACCACCTTGATGTCAAAGTAAAAGCTGTTTTTTCCCTGCGCCGCCAGCGTCCTCCCGCCGACTACCCAGTGCTCTGGCGGGACGTAATCTATTGCGATGGAGGTGAGCTCGCGTTTTTTTCGCAGGATGCGTGTGGTGAGTTCCAGCAGTATTTCGGAGACATCGTGCGTCAGCCTGTCGCTGGCGGGTTGGCTGATTTTGACGTTCAGTATGGGCATTTTTCTCTCTATGTGGTTAGCTATGCAACTATCTGGATAAAAAAAGGGATGAAAAAAGAGAGGTGGTGTTTTATTTCAGGGCGGACGAAACGCTGCGCACGCGTGCGACGGTTTCATCAAAGTTCTCCTTTCCCATGTGTTGCTGGATGCGGCGGGTGACATCGCTGCTGGCCTTGTTGATGCCGGCATGGAGCGCCTCGGCCTTGGCGGTCGGGTAGATGGCCCAGTGCCTGCCGTCCGACTCAAGGCTTCTGCGTTCAACCAGTTTCAGTGCCTGCAGGCCATCGAGCAGTCGTGTGGCGGTGGGCCGTGAAATCGTCAGCTCCGTGGCCAGCTCGTGCTGCGACATGCCGGGGTGCCTGAGCAGCAGCCGCAACATGAAACCCTGCGACGGCGTCACGCCGAAAGGCTTGAAAGCCAGCGTCCATTCCTTGTCGACCAGGCGTGCCAGTGCGGTGGTGTTGAAATAAAGGCAATGCTCGAACATGTGTGCATTCTGGCATTCAATGGTTAGCTATGCAACTTTATTTGAAAGCCTTGTGAGTGGCCATATGGCAAACGTAGGCAAGAGACTACGCAGAACCAATGTGCAGGACTACCGTTTACAAAAAACCATTCCGCTAAGGTGAAGACATCTCCCAAAGGCGGCTCGCGACGGTTTTAAGAATTGTGCAAGCCGCATACGGATTTATTAACTTTCACAGACAGGAGCAACTCATGAACAAGGACACCGCACAGGGTAACTGGCTTCAATTCAAGGGCAAGGTCAAGGAGCAGTGGGGCAAGCTGACGGATGACGATCTGGACATCATTGCCGGCAAGCGCGACCAGTTACTGGGCAAGATCCAGGAGCGCCACGGCATCACCAAAGACGAAGCCGAAAAGCAGGTCACTGCCTGGCATGAAAAAAACCCGACGAACTTCTTCGAGCGCTATTGAGCCCTCAAGAAGAGCTCCCAGGAACGCACGACTTATTTCCCGAATCTACCGAAGGATTGCCCATGAAAAACCAACTGCTGATGCTCACCGTGGCCCTGTCCTGCACTTTTGCGGGCAGCGCCATGGCGATGACCAAAGCCGAATACAAAACCGGCAATGACCGCATTTCCGCCGACTACAAGGTCAACCTCGCCAAATGCGGCAGCCTGAAAGCCAACGCCAAGGACATTTGCGTGTCTGAAGCCAAGGGTGCCGAGAAGGTGGCAAAGGCCGAGCTGGAAGCCCAGTACGAGCCAACGCCGCGGCACCACGAGAAAGTCGGTATGGCCAAGGCCGATGCTGCCTACGACACGGCCAAGGAAAAATGCGATGACTTTTCCGGCAATGCCAAGGATGTCTGTGTCAAGGATGCCAAGGCGGCCCACGTGAAAGGCAAGGAAGAAGCCAAGGTCGCCAGGGTTGCCGAGGACACCAGCAAAGCCAAAACCAAAAAAATGAGCGATGCGAAAAAAGACGCCAGCGCAGAAAACCGTGATGCGGAGTACGCGGCCGCAAAAGCGCGTTGCGACAGTCTGGCAGGCGCCGTCAAGGACGGCTGCGTGAACGATGCCAAGGCCAAATACGGCATGAAGTAAGCACCACCTGGCTCACGCCAACCCGCCATCCCGGCCATGCGCTTGCATGCCGGGATTTTTTTGCTATTAATTCGATAGCTGTCTGCGCGCGTTCTATGCCGGCCGCAGGCACTATTTATATTAAAAAATGGCTGTAAATCCGTCGCGGGAAGCCGGTAAAAGTCCGGAAGGCGGCCAAAAACCGGTTTTCAGGCGCTTCAAGGTGCCATTTTTATGCCTTTTGTGCCTGGGGCCGCTATCCTGTGAGCGCAGTCAGCTATCAAAATCATAGTAAACAAGGAAGTTTTTCTGCCTGCCAGGGCTTGCAAGCTGGCACGGGTTGGGATGGATTGACGGTTTTGTTTGTACGTCATACATTTATTGAATGCCCAAAGCCCCAGACCTGACCTTGCTCCAGGAAGCCGGCGTTCGCGCGAGCCGTGAGCCTGGCCGGCGCATGCGCTCGCACCTGCTGGACATTGCGGTGGGCCTGTTCAAGGCGCG
Source organism: Polaromonas aquatica (assembly GCF_042659145.1). Taxonomy (NCBI): domain Bacteria; kingdom Pseudomonadati; phylum Pseudomonadota; class Betaproteobacteria; order Burkholderiales; family Comamonadaceae; genus Polaromonas; species Polaromonas aquatica. Next base: position 311,886 of record NZ_JBHSRS010000082.1, read on the forward strand.
TGGCCTGGGCGGGGTGTCGGTCTCGGAGATCGCCGCTGCCGCCAACGCTTTCCCGAGCCAGGTCACCTATTACTTTCGCACCAAGGAGGCCTTGTTTGTCGAGGCGGCCTGCCGCGAAATCCTCTACGCCGGCCAGCAGGCCGAACAGGCAGCATCCACCGCGCTGACGATGGAGCGCTACACCCGTGCGCTGGTTGAAAGCGTTGTTGCCTCGCCCGGCCTGGCCCTCTTTATCGAAGCCTTGACCCTGACGCGCCGGCGCCAGGACCTGGCGCCGCTGATCGAGCGCACCTTTGACCGCCTGCATGCCGAGGGCGACCGTGCTTATGGCGCGGTCCGCGACCATCGCGGGTGGTCACATGACGATGACCCGGCCATGCGCGCGCGCCGCTTTTGGGCGCTGGCGCTGGGGTCGGTATTGCGCGGGGCCGCCACAGGACTGGGCACGCAGGAGTGCGCCCGCGACATGCTGGAGCTGCTGCGCAGCGAGTCGCCCGAAGGCGCCAGGCTGCAGGTCGTTGCGGGCGGCCATCCACGTAAATAAGAAGACAAGGACCACCATGAGCGCTGCAAGCCGCGTCAAACCTGAAGAGTTCTTTAGCCCTGACGAGTGGCGGGCGCTGTCTGCCCGCTCATCATGGAAGGGCATCGCGCTGGTGTTGCACTGCTGGCTGGTGATAGGCGCTGCCATGGCCGTCGGAATGGCCTGGCCGCTCACCATTCCGCTGATGGTGATGGTCATAGGCAATCGCCAGCTCGGCTTGTTTATCCTGATGCACGATGCCGCCCACGGCCTGCTGCACGCGAACCGCCAGCTCAATGACCGCGTCGCCCTGTGGTTTTGCGATCCGGGGCTGAACCTCTACAGGCCCTACCACCTGCAGCACCACCGTTTTGTGCAGCAGACCGAAGACCCGGACCTGGTGCTGTCGGCACCGTTTCCCGTCACGCGCGAATCCCTGCGCCGCAAAATCCTGCGCGACCTGAGCGGGCGAACTTTTTACAAGCAGCGTTTTGGCATGCTGTCGGATGCATTGAAGGCGCGCCGGCCCAGCGAATCGGCATGGGCCCTGATTGCCGCCGAGCTGAAAAGGCAGCGCGTGTTTTTCATCTGCAACGGCCTGGGCCTGGCGCTGTTCAGCGCCGCCGGCTTCTGGTGGGCCTGGGTGCTGATGTGGCTGCTGCCCATGGCCACCTGGCTGCCGCTGGTCAGCCGCCTGCGCAACATTGCAGAGCATGCCCTGATCGTGCAAAACGGCACTGATCCGCTGCGCCATGCGCGCACCACGCATGCCAGCCTGCTTGAGCGGCTGTTTATCGCGCCCTACTGGGTCAACTACCACTGCGAGCACCACATGTTCACGCAGGTCCCGTGCTGGAATCTGCCGCGTGCGCACCGCCTGCTGCAGGCCCGGGGCGTGACCGCGCGCATGGAAGTGCAGCCCGGTTACGCCACCGTGCTGCGCCTGGCGTCTTCCGCATAGTGCCGGCGGAGCGCAGTATCCAGCCCGGTCGCACGCGTTTCACACCGCGCTCTTAAAATAGCGCGCTGTCCCGGAAGGTCACTACAAGGCACGCGCCCGCAGGCGGCCATGGCTGGCGTTTTACCGGGCAGTTTTGCCAAAGGTCTGCATGCTTGTTCAGGATGGATTGCCCCCGCGCGAGCGCACGAGGGCCTTGTTTGTGGTCATTTTCGGGATCGTCGTTTCGGTGCTCGACGGCACCATCGTGAACCTGGCCCTGCCCGACATCACGCGTGAGCTGAATGCCAGCGCCGCCCAGTCGATCTGGGTGATCAATGCCTACCAGATCGCCACACTGGCCTTGCTGCTGCCACTGGCCACCCTGGGCGACATCGTCGGCTACCGGCGCGTTTACCTCGTAGGCATGACGGTCTTTACCGTAGCCTCGGCGGCCTGCACCATGGCCGATTCGCTCACCACACTGGCCCTGGCGCGCGTGCTGCAGGGTGTGGGCGCGGCCGGCATCATGAGTGTCAACTCGGCCCTGGTGCGCCTGATTTACCCGCGCCATATGCTGGGCCGCGGCATTGCCATCAATTCCATGGTGGTTGCCACCGCTTCGGTCGCCGGGCCGTCCATCGCCGCGGGCATCCTGTCGGTGGGTTCCTGGCCCTGGCTGTTCGCCATCAATATCCCCATCGGCCTGTTTTGCCTGCTGCGTGGCCGCAGCGTGCTGCCCCATAACGTGGCCAAGGCCACGGGTGCGCGCATTTCCGTGCTGGATGTTGTGTTGAACATGCTGATGTTCAGCCTGATCGTGCTGGGCGTCGACGGGCTTGGCGTGCGGGTCGAGGGGCCGGGCGGTGCAGCCCCTGGTGTTCCCCTGTGGCTGGCCGCCACCGAGCTTGCTGCCGGTGTCGTGATCGGCATTTTTTACGTGCGCCGCCAACTGGCCCAGCCCTTGCCGTTGTTTCCGGTGGACCTGCTGCGCATCCCCGTGTTTGCGCTGTCCATGGGCACTTCCATTGGCGCTTTTTGCGCGCAGATGCTCGCCTACGTCGGTCTGCCGTTTCTTTTGCTCGGCAGTTATGGCCGCACCCACCTGGAGGCCGGCCTGCTGCTCACCGCCTGGCCGCTGGGCATTGTGGTGATGGCACCGATTGTCGGGCGGCTGATAGGGCGCTATTCGGGCGGTTTGCTGGGCGGCGCCGGGCTGGGCCTGCTGGCGCTGGGCCTGGTGCTGCTCGCCATGCTGCCGGCGCAGCCCGCCAACCTGGACATCGTCTGGCGCATGGCCCTGTGCGGCCTGGGTTTTGGCATGTTCCAGTCGCCCAACAACCACATCATCCTGACCTCATCGCCCCCACACCGTAGCGGCGGAGCCAGCGGCATGGTCGGCACGGCAAGGCTGACCGGCCAGACACTGGGCGCCGTGTTGCTGGCCGTGATCTTCGGCATGTTCGACCCGCATGACGGCCAGGGCCCGCTGATCGCCCTGTGGCTGGCGGCCGGCTTTGCGGCCATGGCTGGCATCTTCAGCGCGCTGCGCATCAAGCGTCTGTAAAAACCACAGCCGGATTCTGTGGCGCTATGAATTAAATAGCTGCCTGCGACTGTATTCATTGGGCTGCAGCATCTTTTCATTCTGAAAAGTGCCGTGAACACAACTGCAGAACTCCCGAAAACAGCAGTTTTCAGGCATCAAACAAGCCGCTGGCCAAATAAGAATGCGCGCAACCAGCTATTAATTTGGTAGCGCATGGCTTCGCTTCATCGCACGCGGGGCAAACCCGTTTTCAATAAAACCCGCCCCGCGCAGCGCCATGTTTTGCCAAAAGTGGCGCCTGGATGGCCTCATGGAACCCTGATGCAAGGGGTTTTCCGTGGCGGCGAATTGAGATTTTTCGTTGTAAAGCGCAATAAGCCGCGTGGCATTGTGCGCATAAAAGTATCTAAAAAACAACAAAAAGTGTTGCTACCTGTTAGTTCTGACAGGGGTCTGCAAGCCTGCCCCAGAAAAATTCTGCCATCATCCGCTCGGGATTGAAAAGTAAGTAATTAGTTTACTAAGAATAATTGAAATTGAGGGAGAAGCGTGATTGGCCAAGCCACACGAGGATCTGGGTGTCTTGCCCGGCGTAGTGCGAACGCGCACTCAAAACAGCGGAAGCAGCAGGAAAACACATTCAAACATACTCAAACTGGGCGTTGGCCTGGCTGTTTTCCTGCTTGCCGGCCAGGCCATGGCCCAGCCGGCGCCCCAAACCAGCGCAGAGCAGGAGCAGCGCCGCGCGCAGGAGCGTGACCGCCTGTTACGCGAGCAACAGGAAAAAACGCCTGACGTCCGCCTGCTTGAAGCACCCAAATCGCCCGAAGCCGAAGCGGCAAAACTGCCAGCAGCCGAGTCGCCGTGCTTCAAGGTCAATGCGCTGAAGCTGCGCATCGTTGCCGGCGACAAAGCGGCTGCTGAGGCGCAGGCATCCCCCTTCGCGTGGGCACTCGATGCAGCGGCGGGGCCGGACCACGGCGACTCCCCGGTGGGCCGTTGCGTGGGTGCGGAAAGCGTCGGCATCGTGATCAAGCGCGTGCAGAACGCCGTCATTGCGCGCGGCTATGTCACCACCCGCGTACTCGCCGAGCCGCAAGACCTCAAAACCGGCGTGCTTGTCCTGACCGTGATTCCCGGCCGTATTCGCGCGCTACGTTTTTCGGAAGGCAGTGACGGGCGCGGCAACGCCTGGAATGCCGTGCCTGCCGCGCCGGGCGACATCCTCAACCTGCGCGACATCGAGCAGGCCCTGGAAAACCTCAAGCGCGTGCCCACGGCCGAAGCCGATATCCAGATCGAAGAGGCCAAAACTTCCCACACGCCGTCTGCGCAGTCCGCCCAGCCCGGCCAGAGCGACCTCGTCATCAGCTATCGGCAGGCCTTTCCTTTTCGCCTGTCGGCTTTTGTCGATGACAGCGGCTCCAGAGGAACAGGCAAATACCAGGGCGGGGTCACCCTGTCCTATGACAACTGGTGGACGCTCAACGACCTGTTTTATGTATCCCTGAACCACGACCTCGGCGGTGGCGAAACGGGCGGGCGCGGGACGCGCGGCAACACCGTGCATTACTCCGTCCCCTTCGGTTACTGGACTTTGGGCGCCACTGCCAGCAACAGCCAGTACTTCCAGACCGTCGCAGGCATCAGCCAGAACTACGTCTACCGCGGCACCAGCAGCAACACGGAAGTCAAGCTGTCGCGCCTTGTCTACCGCGATGCCAGCCGCAAGACCACCCTCAGCCTCAAGGCCTTCCAGCGCAGGTCGCAAAACTTCATTGACGACACCGAGGTCGAAGTGCAGCGCCGCGTCGTGGGCGGGCTGGAGGCCGGTGTCGGCCACCGCGAGTTCATCGGCAGCGCCACGCTGGACTTGAACCTGGCCTACAAACGCGGCACCGGCGCCTTCGGGTCCCTGCCTGCGCCCGAGGAGTCGTTTGGCGAAGGCACCTCGCGCATGCAGCTCACAACGCTTGATGCCGCGCTCAACGCACCGTTCAAGGCGCTCGGCCAGAGCTTTCGCTACAGCGGCACCCTGCGCGCCCAGGCCAACCACACGCCGCTCACACCGCAGGACCGCTTTGCCATTGGCGGGCGCTACACCGTGCGCGGCTTTGACGGCGAGACATCCCTGTCCGCAGAGCGCGGCGTGCTGCTTCGGAATGACCTGGGCGTTGCACTGGGCAACAGCGGCCAGGAAGCTTATGTGGGCCTGGACTACGGGCACGTCAGCGGGCCGTCGAGCGAATTCCTCGTGGGCAAAACGCTGGCCGGCGCCGTGCTAGGCCTGCGCGGAGGCGCCCGGGGCATGCAGTACGACTTCTTTGTCGGCAAGCCCATCCACAAGCCGAATGGTTTTCGCACGGCCGGCTACACAAGCGGCTTCAGCCTGAGCTACAGCTTCTAGATTTATTTTCTTCGTTGGGGCAACACCATGAACAAAAACCTTTACCGTATCGTCTTTAACAAACGGCTCGGCCAATTGATGGCGGTGGCGGAAACTGCGGGTGCGCAAGGCAAAAGCGCCAGCGACGAGACGGGTCGTGACGGTAGTGCCCAAAGCCTGGCTTTTGTGTTGCGCCCCTTGGGTTTTTGTATTTCGGCAGCGCTGAGCATGGTGCTGCTGATGCAACCCGTGGCCCGGGCCCAGCTTGTGGCCGACCCCTCGGCCCCCGGCAGCCAGCGGCCCACTGTCCTGGGCACGGCCAACGGCCTGCCGCAGGTCAATATCCAGACGCCCAGTGCCGCCGGCGTCAGCCGCAACACCTACAGCCAGTTTGATGTCCAGCCTGGCGGCGTCATTTTGAACAACAGCCGCGTCAACGTCCAGACCCAGCTTGGAGGTTACGTCCAGGCCAACCCCTGGCTCGCGGCCGGTTCGGCCCGCGTGATCCTCAACGAAGTGAACTCCGGCAACCCCAGCCAGCTGCGCGGTTACGTCGAAGTCGCCGGCCAGCGCGCCGAAGTCATCATCGCCAATCCGGCGGGCATCAACATCAACGGCGGCGGCTTCATCAACGCCAGCGGCGTCACCCTGACGACCGGCACACCCGTCATCAACAACGGCAGCCTGGATGCTTTCCGTGTGCAGGGCGGCGCTGTCAACGTGCTTGGCGCCGGCCTGGATGCGCGCACGGCCGACTACACCCATGTCCTTGCGCGGGCCGTTCAGCTCAATGCCGGCATCTGGGCCAAAGACCTCAAGGTTGTTACCGGCGCCAACCAGGTCAGTGCCGACCAGGGCAGCGCCATGCCTGCGGTGGCGCCCATGGCCGGCACGGGCGCTGCGCCTTCCTTCGCGCTCGATGTTGCGCAACTGGGCGGCATGTACGCCGGCAAGATTTTTCTCATCGGCACCGAGTCCGGCATCGGCATGCGCAACGCCGGCATTGTCGGCGCCACGGCGGGCGACGTCGTGTTGCAGTCCAACGGTTGGCTGACCAACAGCGGCAGCATCAAGGCGGCGGGCAACACCAGCATCACCACCGCAGGCAGCATCACCAACGGCAGCACCGGTGTGGTCGCCGCGCAAGGCAACACCACGCTGCAAGCCACTGGCGCAGGCGCGAAAATCAGCTCTGCTGCAGGCTCCGTTGTCGCCGCAGGCATGGTGTCCGACGGTTCCCTGACGGCCGGCGGCAAGCTGTCCATCACTGCTGCTGACAGCGTCACCCTGAACGGGCAACTTGTATCCAGCGGGGGCACAGGTATTTCCGGCACGAAAATCAGCCTGGTTGACGGCAAGCTCAACAGCCAGGGCCTGACGCTTGCCGCGAGCAATGGCGACATTGACGCCAGTCGCGCCAAAATAACTGCACAAGGCCTGCTGACTGCCACGACGGCACAAACGCTGCGTACCGACGGCGCCGCCATCCTGGCCGGGCAGCTCACGCTGTCGGCCGACAAGCTGTCCAACGTCGCAGGCGAAATCGTCCAGGCCGGAACAGGCAGTGCAAGCATCACGGCTTCCGGTCTTCTCGACAACACGGGCGGCCGGATCGCCAGCAACGGCAACGTCACCCTCAGCGCCAACAGCCTCATCAACCGGGGTGGTTTCCTGCAGACCGCAGGCGCTGCAGACCTGAACGTGAGCATCACCAGCGCGCTGGATAACAGCGCCCTTTATTCACCAGCGCCAGGTACACCGTTGGTGGGCAGCCAGGTCACTGCTGGCGGCAATGTCACGGTCAGTGCGGGCAGCGTCACCAATTCAGGCAAGCTGCAAGCCGGCGTAACGCTCGCACTGTCGGCCGCCACTATCGCCAACGCCCTCGACGCGGAAATCAGCGCTGCCACCACCAAAGTTAGTGCCGGCAATGCCCTGACCAACCGTGGCCTGATCGATGGGGGCATTACCGCGATCAATGCGGTAACGCTTGACAACCTGGGTGCAGGCCGCATCTACGGCGACAGCCTCAGCATTGCTGCCACCACGATCAACAACAACGCGGAGACAGTAGGCGGTGTCACAAAAACGCCCGTCGTCGCAGCTCGAAACCGGCTGGACATAGGCGCCAATGTCATCAACAACGGCAAGGGCGCACTTGTCTTCAGCGCGGGCCAGGCCGCCGACGCGCTCAACATCGGTGGCAGCCTGGATGCGAACCGCCAGGCCGCCGGCTTTGCGGGCAGCGTCAACAACAGCGGCGGCACCATCGAGTCCATGGGCGGCTTGAGTATTGCCGCCGCCCAGATCAACAACACCAACCCCGATTTCGCATACACGGTGCAGACCGCCAGCAGCTCAAGCCTGAGGGAGTACATCACCGGGCAAGGCATCTTCAGCGGCACCGATGTTGCATGGATTGCACCCGGCAGCGACCAGCCCAATGCGGCGTCGCACGGCGGCTATATGTTTTTGCCGCCGGTAACGCCGGGATCGGGTTTCCCTGTGCAGGGGACAAACTATCGCGGTGACGGCCACGGCAAGATAGTGCTGGCCAACAGTCCTTACGCAAGCCGGGCCTACCAGCCTTATTTCGGCAGTCCCAATGCCTACACGCCACAGCATTCCGAGTTGGACTTCGAAGGTGGGAGCTATCTTGTTCCCGACGCGTTTGTCTATGCCCCCACCGACCCGATATGGCAAGTCTTTGGCATGACCGCCCCGGCCGGGGCCATGCCGGGGCCCAGGCCTACGGGCACCAACAATGGTGACTTCACCATCTTGCCGACGCAGCAGGAACTGGACGCCTGGAATGCTTCCATCGCCCCTTGGGCAGCTCTGCAGGCAAAGCTTGATACCTTCCGTACCACCGTGAACGCCAGCGCGATCGCGTTCGAGGGGTACCGCGAATACGCCCAAACCACTTACACCCCAGTCGTCACGCAGAGTGCGCCCGGCAAAATCCTCAGCGCCGGCGCCATTACGCTCAAGGCGTCCACCGCCTTGATCAACGACCAAAGCCAGATCATCGCCGGCGGCGCGCTCAACATCACCGGCCAGGCCGTGGACAACCGCGGCCGCTCCACCACCGTCAATGCCCAGAAGGTGGGCACCGACTATTCGTGGAGCAACTACAACGAAGGCTGTGGCGGCTGGGGTGGTTGCGACTACAACTACAACGCCTACCGGCCCGTGGCTTATGTGCAGGATGTGCCCCAGACACTCTCCTTCAACGTCTACCGCCAGGACGCCATGGTGTCCCCGGCCAGCCAGGGCATGGCCAGCGGCACACAACTGCATGCAGCCACCACTGTCGGACCGGTAAGCTTGCCGACAGCGCCCGTCATCACGCTGCCCAACAGCAGCCTGTTTCACACCGACCCCAACCCGGCCGGTGGCTACCTCGTAGAAACCGACCCGCGCTTTACGAACCTGCGCCAGTGGCTGGGCAGCGACTACATGCTCGCCACCCTGAGCCTGGACCCCACCGTCACGCAAAAGCGCCTGGGCGACGGCTTCTACGAACAACGCCTCATCAACGAACAGATCGCCCAGCTCACCGGTATGCGCTTCCTGGCCAGCTACACCAGCGACGAGCAGCAATACCGCGCCCTGATGGACGCAGGCATCACCTACGCCCAGGCGTACAAGCTGCGCCCCGGCATTGCCCTGACGGCCGTGCAGATGGCCCAGCTCACCAGCGACATCATCTGGCTGGTCGAGCGCGACGTGCTGCTGCCCGACGGCAGCACCACCCAAGCCCTGGTGCCCCAGGTCTACATCGCCAGCCTCCAGCCCGGCGACCTCAACCGCAACGGCGCCCTGCTGGCGGGCCGCGAGATCAACCTCCATCTCAACGGCGACCTGAGCAACAGCGGCACCATCGCCGGTCGCACCGTGGTCAACCTGAGCACCGAGAACGTGCACAACCTCGGCGGGCGCATCACTGGTGACGCCGTGACAGTGGCTGCCCGCACCGACCTGAACAACATAGGCGGGCAAATAGACGCCGCCAGCAGCCTGACGGCACTGGCCGGGCGCGACCTGAACATCGTCACCACCACCAGCAGCGCCACCAACCAGGTGGGCAACAACACCTTCAGCCAGACCGGGCTGGACCGCGTGGCCGGGCTGTATGTCACTGGACAGAACGGCACCCTGGTGGCCAGCGCCGGGCGTGATGCCAACATCATTGCCGGCGTCATCAACAACAGTGGAGCCAGCGGCAGCACCCTCATCAGCGCAGGCAACAACATCAACCTGGGCACCGTCACCACATCCAGCAGCAACGCCGTCTTCTTTGACAGGGACAACTTCCTGACGGATGGGCAGAGCCGCGACGTGGGCAGCCAGATCAACGTGCAGGGCAACCTGAGGCTTGCAGCCGGAAACGACCTCAACGCCAAAGCCGCCAATGTGCAGGCCGGTGGCGCACTGACGGCCA
>NZ_JBHSRS010000083.1:0-435904 GCF_042659145.1 Polaromonas aquatica
AGCGCTGAGGGTGCCGTCATAGGTCTTGGTGACGTTGTTGGTGGTCAGCACCAGGTTGGCCTGGTTGATCGTGCTGGTCGTGTTGTCGGCATAGCTGACGTTGTAGTTGGCGTTGTTCACGCCATCGCCCACCGTCACGCCGCTGGTCGTCACAGTCTTGTTGCCAACACCTGCATTCTTGTTGGTAAAGGCGAATGTGCCGCCGGTGGTGTTGTCGCCCGCGAACACCGTGCCCGCCGTCACCACCACCGCGCCGGTCGCACTGGTCGTTCCGTCATAGGTCTTGGTGACATCGGAAGTCGACAGGGTCACGTTGGCCTTGTTGATGGTGCTGGTCGTGTTGTCGACGTAGCTGATGTTGTAGTTGCCCGTGACATCCGCATTTCCGCTGTCCTTGATGGTCAGACCGCTGGCCTGGACCGTCTTGTTGCCGATACCGAAATTCTTGTCGGTGAACACCTGCGTGGCTGCAACGTTGACCGACTCGCCCGCACCAGCGCCGGCCAGCGTACCGACAGAGCCCGTTCCCGTTGCGTTGGTCGTACCGTCGTAAGTTTTAGTCACGCCGGTGGCCGTCACCGTCAGGTTGGCTTTGTTGATGGTGCTCGTGGTGTTGTCAACGTAGGCGATGTTGTAATTGCCCGTCACGTCGGCGTTGCCGCTGTCCTTGATGGTCAGGCCGCTGGCCTGGACCGTCTTGTTGCCGATGCCGAAGTTCTTGTCGGTAAAGGTCTGCGTGGCTGCAGCGTTGACCGACTCACCTGCACCAGCGCCTGCCAGCGTGCCGACAGAGCCCGTGCCTGAAGCGTTGGTCGTGCCGTCGTAGGTCTTGCTCACGCCGGTGGCGGTGACCGTCAGGTTGGCCTTGTTGATCGTGCTGGTGGCGTCGTCCACATAAGCAATGTTGTAGTTGCCGGTGACGTCGGCATTGCCGCTGTCCTTGATGGTCACGCCGCTGGCGCGCACCACCTTGTTGCCGGCGCCCGCGTTCTTGTCGAGGAAGGCCTGGCTGCCGCTGGCGTTGACGACTTCGCCGGCTGCCGCGCCGGCCAGCGCGGCCACCGTGCCCGTGCCTGTGGCACTGGTCGTGCCATCGTAAGTCTTGGTCACACCTGTGGCCGTCACCGTCAGGTTGGCTTTGTTGATGGTGCTCGTGGTGTTGTTGGCATAGCTGACGTTGTAGTTGTTGCCGCCATTGCCGTCGTTCACCGTCACGCCGGATGCCGTCACCGACTTGTTGCCGGCGCCAAAGTTCTTGTTGGTGAACTCAAAAACCCCTCCGCTGGCGGTGTCGCCACCCAGCAACGCCGTGCCGGCCGCGGCCACGGCGGTGCCTGCGGCCGAGGTGGTGCCGTCATAGGTTTTGGTGACATCGCTGGTCGTCAGCGTCAGGTCGGCTTTGGCGATCTCCAGCCCGCCGCCGATGATGTCGTAACCCTGCTGGTTCGAGTAATAACCCGTGGCGTAGCTGCCCGCGTTGCGCGCGGTCACGTTGCTGCCCGATACACCCGCGGTGACGGTGGTGGCGCCAGCCTGCGTATTGCCGTTGTAGGTCACACTGGTGTCGGCCAGGGTCAGCCCGGTCAGGAAGCCGCGCAACAGCGGGCCGGTGTGGCCTTCGTAGATGCGCCAGGTGGTGCCGTCGCCGCCCACGTTGCTGGCGTTCCAGCCGGCGTCGATAAAGGTCTGGGCCTTCATCCTGTCCGCAGTGGTGATGCCCGTGCCACCGGCGCTGGTGGCCTGGCCCGTGGTCTGGGTGTCCCAGAAACTGTTGCTCACCGTACCGCTGTTATCCAGGCCCACCAAACCGCCCGTGTCGGAGAACCCCGACACCGTGCCGGTGGCGTAGCTGCCGCTCACGGTTCCTGCATTGGTTCCCACCAAGCCACCTGCATAGAAGGCGGAGAACACGAAGCCGCTCGCATAGCTGTTGCTGACGGTCCCGGTGTTCACGCCGACCAGCCCGCCGCCGCTGTACACACTGCTGTACACGTCCGCCGAGCTATGGCTGTTGGTGACCAGCCCATTGTTGTAGCCCACCAGCGAGCCTACGGTCTGGTTGCCGCTAACGGTGCCGCCCGTCAGCCCCAGGTTGGAGACCGTCCCGCCGTTCATGGAACCGATCAAACCGACGTTATTTTCGGCGGGCCTGTTGATAAGCAACTGGTCGACTACATGGCCGCCGCCATCCAGGTTGCCGGTAAACACATCACTCCCACGGGCGATTGGGTTGAAGCCCGCCCCCGCATTCCAGTTCACGGTGCCACTGGCATCAATGTTGTTGGCCAACTTGAAGTTCTTGTCCAGCATGCCGGCGGAGCCCGCGCCCTGCAGGCCGTAGATGTCGGCAATCTGGTAAGCCGTGCCGGTGCTCAAGCCGTCGCCGGCCAGCGCGCGCACAAAGGTGCCGCCGCTGATGCGGAAGTCGCCGGCGGAGAACGCGGGGAGCGTCCCGCCGACCTGGCTGAAAGTGCCGGCCTTGAGGTCGAACACACCGCTGACGTTGATGGCGGCGGGCGCGCTGATACTGCCCTGGGCATTGAGCCCCAGACCCGCAGCGGCTATGTCGCTGGCCAGGTTGATGCCGCCTGCCGTGGCGGTGAGGCTGATGTTGTCGTTGGTGGAGGTAAAGGCATTGCCCACCGTGATGCCTGAGGCCGCGTTGGACGTCAGGCTGACGTTTTGCGCCGCTCCTGTGTCGGTGCTGATGCTGTAGTTGGCGGTGTCCAGCGCATTGTCGGTGGCCACGGCGATGTCGCCGGTGGCACCGGTGGTGGTAAAGCTCTGCAGGCCTGTGGTGTTGGCGCCCAGCGCGATGCCGTCACGGGACGAGGCGGTCAGCGTCGTAGCCGTGATGTTGTTGGCGCTGCCGTTGGCGTCGGTGATGGCGCCGGCCGCAGCCGTCAGACTCACATCGCCGCCTGAAACTGTCTTGAGGTTGAGGTCGCCCGCGGTTGCCGCGAGATTGACCGTACCAGTCGTACTGACGTTTTCGACCGTGCCGCCATTGGCCAAGGTGATCGCGATCGGCCCACTGGTGTCGGTCGCGGTCAGGGAGGCCGTGTCCACACCCAGGTTGATGCCGCCTGCGGCGGACAGGGTCACACTGCTCGCGCTGACGGGCCCGGTCCCGCCCAGGGTGCTGCCGCTGCCAATCGACAGCGTGCCGCCGGAAGACGACGCACCGTTGATGGCGCCGCCCGGCACCGTGGCGCCGCCAAAGGTGACGCTGCCGATATTCAAAGCCGTATTGTTGTACAGGATGACATTGCCACCCGCCGTGAGGGACAGGTTGTTGGCCTGGGTGACCAGGCGCCCGTTGCCGGAGCCCTCACCGACGGCACCGCCGGCTCTGATGGCCAGGTTGTTGGCAACCAGGGAGTGGTATTCGTTGGTTTGCGTAATGCTGCCGCCAGCGTAGGCATACAGGTCGCCGCTCGTTGTTTCGGCCCGGGCTTGGTTACCAACGCCGATGTTGCCGGCCGCTTCGAGCCGGATGTTGCCGCTCACAGTGGAAATCAGTCCGTTATTCGTCAGTGTAAGGTTGCCACCGGTGCTCAGGGAGACATTGGCAGAGCCCGTGCGGCCGAGGCCGGAAAGCGTCAAGTCGCCGTTGGGCACGGCGAGGTCAAAGTCGCCCGGCACAAAACCGTTCTGGAACTGGTTGCTCAAGGTCAACGCGCCGCCGGCATAAGTGACGCGCAAGGCGCCGGCCTTGGTGGCCGGGTTGACGAAGCCGTTGCGCGCCGTGCTGTTCGCGGCGGCAACGCCGAGACGGCTGCTCATGTCGGGCGCCGTGGCGCCTGTCATGTCCAGCGCGCCGCTGCCCGCACCAATGCCGCGGTTGGCAATAACGGCCACCGAGAGCCCGTTGAAGTAGTTGCCTGCGGCCTGCCAGACATAGCCGTCTGTGGCCGTCACATTCACCGCCTTGCTGGCGCCTGCCACAGCCTGGGCACCCGTACCACTGGCTGCACCACCCAAGGCGTTGATACCACCGGCAATGGCCACATTGCTGCCTGCACCGCCGACACCGGCAGAGCTGACTGTCACGCTGCCAGCCGCACCGCCGCTGGCACCGCTGCCGAAGCCGTTGCCACCGCTACCATTGCCACCCGCAGCGTTGATACGGCCATTGATCAGGACACTCTTGCCCGACGTCGTTGCCGTCGATGTGATGGACACATTGCCGGCCGCTGCACCGTTGTTAGGCGCATTGCCACCGCTGGCATTGCCGCCTTGGGCCTGCACCGCACCGTCAACCTTGATAAAACCCGTCGAACTGACGGTGATGTTGCCCGCCGCCTGCAAGGTGCAGCTTCTGTTGCCATTGCAAAAAGCGTCTCCGGAATAGCTGCTCAAGGCACCCGTGCTGACATCTGAACTGCCCGTACTGGCGGTGACGGCAATGACACCGCCCCTGCCTGTTGTCAGGTTGTTGCGCCCTGTGTTGGCACTGGCACCTTCGCCGTGTGCATCAATAAACCCCGTCGTGACATTGCCTTTGCCATTGACCGTGACGTTGCCACCGTTGCCACCGCTGGCACCCAGCGCAAACTGGCCCTGGAAAGAACCAATACCGCCAGCGGCCGAGATATTGCCCGTGGTGACACCAGAGTTAGCACCCAGCCCTTCCACCGTGACTGCACCCGCATGACCACCGTCGCCGATATAACCAGGCGCCGCGCCGCTGGAAGAAAGATGGCCCGTCTGTATGGCCGAACTGGCCCCATTGCTGCGGATGAGGATCGCGCCGCCGTTGCCACCCACCCCGTAAACGCCTGCTGCACTGGCCGCGCCGTTGCCGCCAGCAGCGTCGATATTGCCTACGGTGATTGTGTTGTTGTTGCCTGTGGCGGTCTGCAAGGTGACGCTGCCGCCACTGCCGCCGCTGAAGGCCGCATTTGAACTGGCACTGGTGTTACCGCTGCCGTTGTTGGCCGCGCCGCCCCTGGCGGACAGGCTGCCCAAAATGTTGATGCTGGCAAAGGTGCTACCCAGAGTGCCGATACTGATGCTGCCAGCGCTTTGACCATTGGCATCCACCGCGCCGTTGGCGCCCGAGGTGGAGACGGCGGTTCCGGTTTCGTTGATGGTGAGGCTGCGGCCCGCGCCCAGCGTGGCATTGGCACCCACGGTCGTCACAAAGGCGCCTGCGTTCTGGGTGTAGTTGTCGTCGGCCTGCAGGTTAATGGTATTGGCCGCGCCACCGGTGGTGATGACGGATTTATTGAGCACCAGGTTGTCCGTGGCGCCGCCCGTATCGACGGTGGCCAGCGAGATCGGGCCGCCCGTGCTGCTCACGCCGACAATGGCGCCGCCCGGGACGACCGAACCGCCGAAGGTGGCCGTATCGACTGTCAGCGCGCCGGTGTTGCTCACCGAGATTGCGCCAGTCGCCACCGCCGAGAGCGTGTTCACCTGGGTGTTGAGCTTGTCGTCGCCGGCCACCGTGGCGGCGCTGTTGCCGACATAGCCGCTGGCGCGTATCGCCAGATTGTTGGCGGTGATGGCGATGCCGGAGCCGCCCTGCTGGATGTTGCGTCCCGCCAGGTAGACGTCGCCGGTGGTGGTGATGGAGCCGGTGCTGGCGGTGTTTCCGGTGCTCAAGATGATGTCCCGGCCGGTGAGCTGCACATTGCCGCCGTTGGCGCTGATGGTGGCGCCGTTGGCGATGCCGATGTCGCCCGCCGCGGCGTTGGCCGTCAGGTTCAGTGCCGCGCCACTGCTGCTGATGGACTGGTTGATCGCGATGTTGTTGGCCGCGCTCAGGGTCAGGGTGCCGGCGCGCGGGCCAGTGTAGGCCACGCTGTCGACCACCGTGATGTTGCCCGCGCCCGCACCGCTGGGGTTGGTAGTGGTGACGGTCACGTCGTTATTGGCCAGCGCGGCCGTAAGGGACGCGGTGGTCAGCAGCGAATCGTCCACCGCGCCGCTGGCGGCAAAGGGATTGCCCGCGCCGCCGTCGGCGCTGCTATCACCCACGGTATAGCCGGCCGCGGCATTGGCGCTGGCGTTGTCGACGGCGATCCAGATATTGGTCGGGTCCAGCAGCAAAGTGCCGTAACGGCCGTGCGCCGCGGACGTGTCTACCTCGCCCTTGAAGGCCAGCAGGCCCTTGCCCGAGACCTCGACGAAGCCGCCGTTGCCGCTGTCAGCGCCGCCCTTGGCCGAGATGCTGCCGTTGTAGCGCGTGGTGCCATCCGACCAGACGATCACTTTGCCGCCGTTACCAGAAGTGATGGCGTCGGCGTTCACGTTGGCGTCCGCACTCACATAGGTGGCCGAGGCGTTTTTAACCGCCGCGTTATTGCCCTGGAAGTCGCCGCCTATCAGCGCGGTGCCGCCGCCGGCGTCGCCTGAGACATCGACTTTGGCCGCATCAAACAGGCCCACCTTGTCGCCGGTGATTTGTATTTTGCCGCCCTGCTCGCCCGCGCCTTTGCCGCTCGCGTCCAGCGTGCCACTGACGTGTACCACGCCGCTGTCGCCGCCTTCAAGGCGAATCACGCCGCCCTGGTTGTTCAGGGTCTTGGCTTCAATGACACCCGAATTGTTGACCACCGTGCGCAGCAAGGCGTCCGTCGCACTCGCCGTCAGGATCACCTGCCCGCCGTCGGCCTTGATCAGGTGACGGTTGTCGGCCAGCGCATTGAGGGCCGCCTGGTCGATGCTGTAGCCCAGCAGGTTGCCGTTGTCGATATTGAGCGTGACCTTGTTGCCGGCCGCCAGCAAGGCGGTGCCCAGCGTGGCGCCGATCACGCCTTCGTTGCGCACCTCGGGCGCCAGCAGCGCGATGTAGCCGCCGTTGGCCGCCGTCAGCGTGCCCTGGTTGACGACGGAGCCGGAGGCACCCGAGCCGGTGAACACGTGGTTGCCGGCCATGAAGTCGGCGTTGCTCATGGAAAGCGTCGAAGCCACGAGGCCGCCGACGTTGACCTGTGATCCGGCGCCAAACAGCACGCCGTTCGGGTTCAGGATAAATACCTGGCCATTGGCCGTGAGGCTGCCCAGCAACTCGCTGGGGCTGCTGCCGGTGATGCGGTTGAGCGCGATGGCTGCCGCATTGGGCTGGTTGAATCTCAGCGCCTCATTGGCTGCTGTAGACAAGGACGTCCAGTCGATGGCCACCCGCTGGGTGCTTTGGTTGATGGTGGTGATGTTGCCTACCGTGGAGATGCCGGCTGCGCCCGCGGACACGCTGGCGTTGGCCGCATCGGCGGCACGCGCTTCATGCGTGAAGACAGCCAGCGAGGTGAACAGCACCAGCGCCGCGCGGCACGCGGTATTAAGCCTGAAGCTCGTGCCGCCACCTCCTCTTTCCCCTCCGCCCGCCTGCACGGCCTCCCACTGCACGCTGCTGCGCGCCGAGCCACCCTTGCTGCGCCCTTTGGCGTTTTCCGCCACCGCCACCCACAGGCTGAGTGCGGCATTCCAGACAAGGCGATAAATGCGGTTCATGCTGGCGTGGCTTTTCATGGCAGTGGCTTTCTGGAAAAAAGAGGCAGTGGCAGATCCTGTACAGGGGTTTGCGCGGCGTACACACCTGTGACAGAACGTGCGAATCGTAGGAGTCCTCCCGTCACCTGTATGTCCCCATTTCTAGGGACGCGAGGGCAGCGCAGCTGGTGGAAGTTCTCCTTTCGGGCCGCGCACTTCCCTCCCCGGGATGAGACGTTCACCGGACAGCGAAAGGCTTGGGGACATCCTTGCATGCGGGTGATTCTGTGCAGCAAGCGGTTACACGGCAATACTGCCAATGCAGTAGTCAACCCGCCCTTGCAGCGCGGACGCAAGGGGCCGGATCGATGGCTTGTCCCCAAAACTGGGGACAGGCTGGCGCAAGCGATGACGCGCCGTTCAGGACGGCGTGTAGTAGCCGCGCTGCACGGCGTAGGCGGTAATCTCCGCCGCGTTGCGCAGCGAGAACTTCTCCATCAGGTTCTGCCGGTGTGTGCGCACCGTCAGCACGCTGATGAGGAGCAGCTCTGCGATCTCGCGGTTGCTCAAGCCCCGCGCCACCAGCGACATGATCTCGCGCTCGCGCGGCGTGGCCACCAGTTCGTCGCGCGCGGCATCAAGACGCAGGGAACGCGGCAGGAAAACCGCGGCGATGTTGCGGCTGACGTACTGGCGGCCGGCCAGAACCGCATGCACCGCCTGCAGCAGTTCGGCGCTGTCCTCACTCTTGTGCACATAGCCGTCGGCGCCCGCCGCCAGCGCCTGCCTGACGGAATGCGGCTGCAGGTCGCCGGTCAGCACCAGCACCTTGATGGATTCGGCGAACTCCGCCTTGAGGGCGGCAGCGATGTCCACGCCGTGCAGGCCGGGCAGGCCCAGGTCCAGCAGCAACAACTGGGGACTGAACTGCCGCACCAGCGCATCCACGGCCCGGCCGTCGCCGGTTTCCGCAACGACTTCGAAGCCGGGCTGGGTCGACAGCAGCATCTTCAGGCCGTCGCGCATCAGCGCGTGGTCTTCCGCGAGAATGATCCGGGTGATGGTGCTCATGGTGGGTAAATCGCTTGATATGTTCATTGGATGCTTTTCAACAGTGCGGCCAAAACCTGCGGCTCCACCGGCTTGTAGACCAGGCGCAGGCCGTGGCGGGCTGCTTCGGTAACGGGTTCGGGCGAGGTGTCGCCGGTGATGATGACAGCGGACACCTGGCGTCCCAGGCGGCGCTCCACCGCCTCGACGGCCTGGATGCCGGTCACGCCATTGCCCAGCCGGTAGTCCGTCAGTACCAGCGCCGGGGCGCCTCCCTGCGCGCCGGCGGCGGCCACCGCCTCATCGAGTGAAGCGGCTACCCGCACCGGGTAACCCCAGGCGGCCAGCAGGCGCTGCATGGACTCGCGCACCTCGGGGTCGTCGTCGATCACCAGCACGCTGCCGTTGAAATGGCCGGCCTCCTGCGCGGCGCTGGCGGGTGGGGACAAGGGTTCCGCCGCGCGCGGCAGCACGACCGAGAAGACCGAGCCCTTGCCTGGCGTCGAGCATACGCGTACGCGCCCACCCAGCAATTGCACCGAGCGCGACACGATGGCCAGCCCCAGGCCCAGGCCGTGCTCGCTGTCGCGCGCCACATCGGGCACCTGGTAGAACTCGCCAAAGATGCGGGCGCGTTCTTCGTCGGCGATGCCTATGCCGGTGTCTAAGACCTGAAATTCCAGCGTGTCCCCGCGCGGCCGGCAGCCCACGAGGATGCGCCCCCTGTCGGTGTAGCGCACGGCGTTGGCCACCAGGTTGGAGAGCACGCGCGCGAGCACCAGCGGGTCGGTGTCCACCCACAGGCCGCGCGGCAGCAACACCTTGAAGCCCAGACCCTTGGCTTCAGCCGGCCCGGCAAAGGCGTTGTTCAACTCGGCCAGCACGCCGGCCGCTTCGACCGGCCGCCTGGCGACGGTCACCGTGCCGCTGTCCAGGCGGGACAGGTCAAACAGGCCGTTGAGCAGACGGCCCAGCCCGTTCAGGGCCAGTTGCAGGCGCGCGGCGATGTGACCCACTTCCGCCCCCGGGATTGCCGCGCGCCTGCCCATGGCCTGCAGCGTGGCGACGAACAGGCTGAGCGCCTGGATGGGCTGGCGCAGGTCGTGGCTGGCGACTGCCAGGAACCGCGACTTGGCGTGGCTGGCCGCCTCGGCATGCTCCTTGGCGCTGCGCAGGCTTTCGGCGGCGCTCAGCGCGCGTATGCGCCGGCGCAGCAGGAACCAGCTCAGCAGGGCCGCCATCACGCTGGCCGCCGCGCCCAGCCGGGCCACCAGCTGCAGCTTGCTGATGGCAATGGCGGTGGTGAAGTTGGGCAGCGAGCGCGCCGTGAGCGTCCAGCTGTAGCCGCCCACCTCCACCTGCTGCGTCGCGTAGAACAGCTTGACGGCGGACTCGCCGCCCACACGGTCGCTGTAGGTGTCTATCAGTTGGTCGTCGCCCTGCCCCGCGCCGTCGTAGACATCGACGGTGATGTTGGCTCGCTCGCCGAGGATGTTGTCCATCAGCCCGTCCATGCTGAAGGCGGCGTAAATCCAGCCCGCGATGTTGGCGCGGCGCTCGGCCACGGCGGCCTTCGGCCTGCCGTTTTTGTAGACCGGCAGGTACATGCGGTAACCGGCCTGGACCTGGGCCGCGTCTTCCTCGGGCAGCTTGACCTTGTTGGAAATCGCGATGCCGCCGCTGTCGCGCGCGGCTTCCATCGCGGGGCGGCGCGAAGGTTCCGAAAAATAATCCGTGCCCAGGGTGCTCAGGAAGGTGGAGCCGGTGGGCTCGAAGTACAGCGCCGAGGTGCTGGCGCCGCTGTCGCCAGGCGGCTGCACCGTATAGGCCGGAAAACCCTGGCTGCGCACCGCGGCAATGTGGCGCTCCCGCTCGTGGGGCAGCACGATGAGCGCAAAGCCCATGCCCTGCAGGCCCGGATGGTTCTGGATGCGCAGGTTGGCCACAAAGGACTGGAAATCGCCGCGCTGCACCTGCTCGGCCGTGGCGAACAGGCCGTGCGTGGCACGCAGCGCCTGCTCGTAGGCCAGCATGCGCTCCCTGAAGAGGCTTGTGGCTTCCCGTACCCGCGCGTCGAATTCGCCTTGCAGCACCTGCTCGATCTCCCGGCGCTCGCGCTCCCAAAAGTACCAGGCCATGGACAGGGCCAGGCCCAGCACCACACAGGGCAGCAGGTAGCTGAAGAAGCGCAGCCGCCTGAACGCACGGAGCCGGGCTTTCGGGGCTCCGGGCTGGGATGGGGCCATCGTCGTCATGGGGCCCCTAGCGCTGGTAAGGCAGCAGGATGCGCTCGGCCTCGGCCTGTGCGTCCTTCAGGGCCTGCTGCGCTGTCTTGGCACCGGTGAGCGCCGCCGCCAGGCCGGCATTGAGCGCGCGCGTCACGCGCTGGTTCTCGTGCGTGGAGAGTTCGGCTACAGCCTGGGGCAACTGGTCGCGCGCGACGGCCGCCTGCGGAAAATCCGCCACATAGCTTTTCATCGCACCGGTTTCCCAGGCCGCCGGGCTGACGGCGATGTAGCCTGAATCGATGCCCCAGCGCGCGGTGCGCTCCGGCGCGACCATCCACTGGATAAAACGGAAGGCGGCTTTTTGCTGCGCCGGCGAACTTTTGCGGAACACATAAAAATTGCCGCCCCCCGTGGGCGAGCCGAAGCGCTTGTTGCCGGGCAGCATGCCCACGCCGAAATCAAAGCCGGCTTTGGCCTTGAGGTTGCCCAGGTTGCCACTGGTAGTCCAGATCATCGCGGTTCTCCCGCTCAAAAAATCATTGGGCGTAGTGCCCCATTCAACAATGCCGGGCGGATGCACCTTCTGCTCGCGCGAAAGGTTCACCCAGTACTGCAGCGCCTCCACCACGGCGGGCTTGTCAAAGTAGGTTTTGGTACCGGCTGCGTTCATCAGCTCGGCGCCGTTGCCCGTGGCCAGGCCCTGGAACAGCCAGTAGGGAAAGCCGGACGACGGGATCTGCACGCCCCATTGCGTGGTGTTGCCGACCGCATCACGGCGGGTCAGCTTGCGGGCGTAGTCGGCCATCTCCGCCCAGTTACCGGGCGGGCGCTCCGGGTCCAGGCCGGCCTGTTTGAAAAGTTCCTTGTTCCAGTAGAGCAGGATGGTCGAGCGCTGGAAGGGAATGCCCCAGGTCTGGCCGGCGGCGCGGCTGTT
This sequence comes from Polaromonas aquatica, assembly GCF_042659145.1. Classification (NCBI taxonomy): domain Bacteria; kingdom Pseudomonadati; phylum Pseudomonadota; class Betaproteobacteria; order Burkholderiales; family Comamonadaceae; genus Polaromonas; species Polaromonas aquatica. Next base: position 11,653 of record NZ_JBHSRS010000083.1, read on the forward strand.
GGTCATCAGGGCCGGGTAAAAGCCGCGCAACCAGGCCACGTCGTCGGCATTGGCGACTAGGTCATCGAAAGGCACGATGGCATTGGCGTCGATCAGCGTGTACATGTCGACAGCGAAAAGCACCGCCGTGTCGGGGGGCGTGCCGCTTTTGTGCGCCGTCAGCGCCTTGACGATGGAGTCTTTGTAGGTGCCGGTGTAGATGGGCTTGACGCGGATGTCGGGGTGGCTCTTCTCAAAATCGGCGGCCAGCGCTGAAATGCTTTTGGCGACGGGGCCGCCCACCGCGATGGGGAAATAAAAAGAGATGTCTGTCGTCTCCGCACGACCGGTGCCCGCGATGGCCAGAGCCATTGCCAGCAACGCAGCTTTCAGAGTGTTCGACATGGCGCGTTCCGGCCTTCTTCCTTGTTTGCCTTGCTGTTGTCCGCCTCCCTCGGGCGTGTCCGGCATGTGCGCGCGCTTTCGTCACTCAGCGCACATGGCCGATCGACGGGATGCTAAGCCGCAGCAGCATGTTTGTCTGTCCCAATTTTTAGGGACAAACCAGCCGCCCTGTCACCTGCAAAATCGCTTGCCAGACGCAAGCAGTTCTGCCGCCGGGCGGCCATTCGCTATCTTTTTAATAGCTTGCTGCGCTTGCCAAAACCGGGCTGGAGACCGATTTGCCTGTTATTTCGCCTTACCGGAGGCTTTCACGCGAATGGCAGGGAGGCTGCGCGGCGTTGCTGCTGCTCACGCTGCGGGCACTGGCATGCCCGTACCCGGCCCATGCCGCAGAACCCCTGCACATTACCTCCGCCGAGCTCTTCGCCGTGGACGGCCATGGCTTTTCGCCGCCGCCCTACACACTGGACACCGTCGCCCTGCCCGGCCCCTGGGAACCGGTGGCCTTGCCGCATGCCCTGCCTCCGCAACTGGTGCCACCCGGCGACGACACCATGGGCCCGCAGACCGTGGTGACCTGGTACCGCACACAGTTGCCCCCGCTCGCCTCTTCGCCTGAGCCAGGCTACCTCTACATTCCGCGATGGAAAACCGACGGGCAGATTGCCGTGTACGGTGACGGCCGCCTGCTGTACCAGTCGCATGCCAACTGGCTATGGAACGGCTCCAACCATCCGCTGTGGATACCGCTGGACGAGACGGCCGACGCGCAGCCGCCGCAGGCCCTGGTACTGCGCATCGAACGGCTGCGTGCCACCGGCGGCGCGATCTCCAGCCTGTGGCTGGGCGACGAGGCTGCCATCGGCTGGCGCTACCGCGTGCGCGACGCGCTGCAAATACAGCTGCCGCTGATGACCAGCGCGGCCTTCCTGGCCGTGGGCATGTTTGCGCTGGCTGTGTGGCTGCGGCAAAGAAAGGCCTTCCCGGGCGCCTCGCTGTACCTGCTTTTTTTTATCACCTCGGCGGTCTCGTGGATCCGCTGCCTGCACTATTACGCGGGCCAGCACCGGCTGCCAGTATCGGATGACTGGTTTGGCTGGCTCACCGTCAATTCATTGTTCTGGCTGGTTGCCACCGCGCACTTTTTCCTGGTGCGCCTGCACCACCTGCCCCTGCCATGGCTGAACCACCTGGTCATCACCGTCACCGCAGCCACCAGCGTCTTGACCTTGCCGGTGTTTCCCGGAAACTGGCCAAACGTAACCGTGCTGGCGCCGCTGGCCTATATCCTGCTGCTGGCGATGGGTGCCACGGCTTTTACCTGCGGCTTGCGCAATGCATGGCGGGCCGGCTCGCGTGACGGCATGCTGCTGGCCGGCTGGAGCCTGCTCAGCCTGACGTTCGGCGTGTATGACTGGCTGCTGCAAAACAACCATGTCAGTGTGGAGGGCAGCTTCCTGGGCTCCTATGCCAGCGTGGGGGCTTTTTTCATCTTCATGTACATCATGTTTCGCCGCTATACCGGCGCGCTGGATGGCGTGCGCCAGGTCAATGCCAGCCTGGAGGAGAAACTGCAGGCACGCGAGGCCGAGTTGACGCAAAGCCACATCCGCCTGCGCGACATCGAGCAACGGCAAACCCTGAGCCAGGAGCGCCAGCGCCTGATGCAGGACATGCACGACGGCCTGGGCTCGTCGCTGGTCAGCGCCCTTCGCGTGGTGGAGGGCGGGCGGCTGCAGGAAGCGGAGGTAGCCGAGGTACTCAAGAGCTGCATTGACGACCTGAAGCTGGCGATTGACTCCATGGAACCCATTGGGGCCGACCTGCTGCTTTTGCTGGCCACCTTGCGCTTTCGCCTGGGCAACCGCCTTGAAAGCACCGGCATTGCCCTGCGCTGGGAGATTTCCGACCTGCCCGCGCTCGACTGGCTGGACCCGCGCAACGCGCTGCATATCCTGCGCATCCTGCAGGAAGCGCTTGCCAACACCCTCAAGCACGCCCAAGCCACCGAGATACGCGTAACCACCAGCACAGCCGACGGCTTTGTCACCGTGACCATTGCCGACAACGGCACCGGTTTTTCCGTGGCTCAGGCCATGCACCGGGGTGGCAAGGGTTTGTCCAACCAGTTGCGCCGCGCACAGGCCATAGGCGGTGAGGTACTGCTTGAATCGTCGGCAGCCGGCACGCAGCTAACCTTGCGGCTGCCGGTCAATCGTCTGAACGGCTGATCTCCGGGAAATGGCGAAGCGGGCAAGCGGCGCTGCCCGGAAAACCCGCAGCCCCCAGGCACTGTTATTGCAGCAAAATGGGCACCTGTCTTTTTTACCCTTCAATCGGAGCTTTCCCATGGGCAAACCACAATCCGCGCGCGTGATCAGCACGCTGCGCAACACCCTCATCATTGGCGCCGTCCTGTTGGCCGGGCTGACTGGCGCCGTGCAGGCCCAGACCAGCACCATCCGTTTGCTGGTCGGTTTCCCCCCGGGCGGCGGCACCGACGTGATCGCCCGGACGCTGGCAGAAAAACTCAAGGACCAGTTGGGCACCAGCGTGATTGTGGAAAACCGCGCCGGTGCGGGCGGGCAAATTGCAGCGCAGGCACTCAAGGCTGCGCCTGCCGACGGCATGACGTTTTTCCTCACGCATGACCACACGGTGTCCATCCTGCCGCTGGTGACCAAAAATCCGGGTTTCGATCCGGCAAAGGACTTTGTAGCGGTGGCCGGTTTTGCCACGTTTGTGAACGCGCTGGCGGTGTCCGGCGGCACCCCGGCAAAGTCAATGAACGAGTATGTGGCCTGGGTGCGCAACACGCAGAACGGCAAGGGCAATGTGGGCATCCCCGCGCCAGCTTCGGTGCCGGAGTTCCTGGTCAAGCTGATCGGCGAGAAATACAAGCTGGACCTGCAGGCCGCGCCTTACCGCGGCAGCGCCCCCATGATCGCGGACATGCTGGGCAACCAGATCGGTGCCGGTGTCGGCTCCATTCCCGACTTCATTGAAAACCACAAGGCCGGCAAGATCCGCGTGGTCGCGGTGCTGGGCGGGGCGCGCCAGGCGGCGCTGCCGGATGTGCCGACATTTGCGGAACTCGGCCTGAGCGGATTTGAGGACCTGCCTTACTACGGCATCTTTGCGCCCGCCGGCACGCCCAAAGCGTCCATAGACCGGTTTGCCGAGGCCGTGTCCAAAGTGGTTGCCATGCCCGAGGTACGTGACCGGCTGACCGCCATGGGCCTGACGGTGGGCTACATGCCGCCGGCACAACTGGCCAGCCGCGAGCACGCTTATGCACAAACCTGGGCACGCATCATCAAGGCCAGCGGCTTTCAGGCCCAGTAACTGCAGCCGGGCCCGGGTTGCGCGGGGCACGGGCCTGCATGCACGGCGGCGTTTTGTCGCCAATTCTGGGGACAGCCCCGCTGCATGCATTGACGCACAATCGGGCATTCCAGGGCCGCCCGCAGTTGCAGCCCTTCACGCCCATGCCACATGCGCGTGCAACAACGCAGGAACCGATGCCATGCAACCCAGTACGGACCGACAGCTCATACAGGTGGCGCTTGTAGAAGATGACGTTCATTTCCAGAACACCATCATCGCGGCCATAGAGGCATCACCGGACATCCGCCTGACCAGCATGGCCAGTACCCGCGCGCAAGGCCTGCACGCACTGGCAAAACCACCCGCCGACGTGCTGCTGGTCGACCTCGGCCTGCCCGACGGTTCAGGCGTTGACGTGATCAGGGCCGCGCATGCGCAGTGGCCCACTTGCGCCGTGATGGTGTGCACCACCTTTGGCGACGAGGCGCATGTACTCCAGTCGATCGAGGCCGGCGCATCGGGTTACCTGCTTAAAGACAGCGCGCCGGACAACATGCTCCATGAGATCCGCAGCCTGCACGGCGGCGGCAGCCCCATCAGCCCGCTGATTGCGCGGCAGATACTGGTGCGCTTCCGGTCTGCATCTGCCATGCCGCCGGCGTCCACGCTTTCGGCACCCGCGGCGCGCACCGGCAACGAGCAGCCGGCGGCTTTGTCCAGCCGCGAAAAGGAAGTGCTGGAGCTGATCACCAAGGGTTTTACGGCCGACGAAATCGCCAGGCTGATGCAGGTTTCACTGCACACGGTACAGACCTATGTGCGGCGCATCTACAGCAAGCTCAAGGTCAACTCCAAAGCCGAGGCGATCTACGAAGCCAGGCACCAGGGCATCCTGGTTTCCTGAAATGCTTGCGCGTGCCGTGCGTCTGCTGCTCCTGTGGGGCGGCTTGCTGGCCTGCTGCACCGGGGCATGGGCTACCACAACCGTCGTTCACTACACCAGCGCCGAAATGCTTCGCGAAGAAGCGGCCAGCTTCAGGCCCCTGGCGGCCACGGTCGATGAAGCCACCCTGCCCGGACGCTGGACCCAGGTAGAGCTGCCGCGCGTGATTGACAAGCCAACGGCTTCAGGCGCCGGCAAGCTGCCCGTCGTCACGACCTGGCTGCGCGTACGGCTAGATGCATTGCAGGGCATGAAGGGCCCAACGCACTTCTACCTGATCCGATGGCTGGCAGCCGGCCAGATCGCCGTGTATGCGGATGGTCAACTGCGTTACCGATCCACCGGCAGCGCGGTCTGGAACCTGTTCAACCACCCAGCGCTGCTGCTGCCGCTGAATCTGACCGCCGACAGCCCGCCGCCCCGGACCCTGCTGATCCGCCTCGACAGCCTGTCCACGCCGGAAGCAGCGATCTCATCCTTCTACGCGGGCGACTCGGACAGCCTTGTCGAGATGGCCGCCAAGCGGGACTGGCTGGCCTACCAGTTGCCCTTCATGTGCAGCGCAGCCTTCCTGGCGGTGGGCTTTTTTTCGCTGGCCGTTTGGGTGGTACGCCGCCAACCCGCCAACCTTTACCTGTTTGCGATTGCCCTGCTGAGCTCGACACGGCGCTGGCATTTCCAGTTGGGCCCTGAAAAACTCATCGTCAGCGACGCCTGGTTTATCTGGCTCACCCTCAATGCCCTGATGTGGCAATCACTGATCACACACTATTTCCTGCAGTTTCTGCACGGCCGTGCCATGCCCCGCCTGAGCCGGGTAATGCTGGGAATGGCGGTGGTTTTTTCCGTCGTCACGCTGCCCGTTACCTCCGTCTTCCCCAGTCTGCTGGCGCTGCGGCCCCATGCCCATCTCCTGTTGATCGGCATGGGCACCTTGGTCCTGCTGGTCGGGTTGTGGCATTCATGGCGCAGCCGGTCGCTGGACGCCAAAATGCTGTCGATCGCATTCTTGCTGAACTATGTGTTCGGTGTCTACGACTGGGCCCGGATCAAGTACGTGCTGGACCTGGAAAGCTACTACCTCACACCCTACGCGGCCATGGTGCTGTTCGCCATGTTTGTTGTGATCATGTTCCGGCAATACGTGGGCGCCCTGAATGGGGTGGAGCGGCTCAACACCGGCCTGGAAGAGCGCTTGCAGAGCCGCGAAGCCGAGCTGGCGGCAAGCTACGACAAGCTGCGCCAGGTCGAGCAGCGCGAGACCCTGAGCCGGGAGCGCCAGCGCCTGACCCAGGACATGCATGACGGCCTGGGCTCCTCGCTGGTGAGCGCGCTGCGCGTGGTCGAAGGCGGCCGGCTCAGCGAGGCCGACGTGGCGGAAGTGCTCAAGGGCTGCATCGACGACCTCAAGCTGACCATCGATTCGCTGGAGCCGGTGGAGGCCGACCTGCTGCTGCTGCTGGCCACGCTGCGCTTTCGTTTGGGCCCCCGGCTGGCAAGCGCCGGCGTCACGCTGCGCTGGGAGATCACCGACGTGCCGGCGCTCAACTGGCTGGACCCGCGCAATGCCCTGCACATCCTGCGCATCCTGCAGGAGGCATTTGCCAACATCCTCAAACACACCCGCGCCAGCGAAATACGCGTGGCCACCAGCGCGGCTGAAGGCTACGTGAATGTCATCATTTCCGACAACGGCCAGGGATTCGATGTCGCCAGGGCGTTTGCCAGCGGCGGCAAGGGTTTGTCCAACCAGCAGAGAAGGGCCCAGGCGATAGGCGCGGAAATCCTGCTGGAGTCATCCGGCACCGGCACGCTGCTGACCCTGCGCCTGGCGGAAAAGCGCCCGGAACCCTAGACCGGATTCGCAGCGACTGCTATCATAAATATAGCTTGTCGCGCCCATTCTCATAGGGCCAGGCACTGATTTGATGCTTAAAAGGAGCTACAACAGTCGTCAAAAGCTCATAACGCACAAATCAGGCTCTGCCACAGCACGCCGGCCAGCAATGCCTCTGTCTTTACGCAGTCACCAAAAATTGGCCACAATGCACCATGACTCCTGTGCCGCCACCCTCACCTGCACTCCCGTCCCTTATGCCTGCGAACACGCAGGACCGCTTGATGCACATCGTGCAGGCAAGACAGGCGGTACTGTATGGCGAACGACCGCAAGGCAGCACCGCGACAGGTCTTGACCACTGGATAGAACGCTCGTGGCAGCGCTGCCTGGCAAGCGGTCACAGGCCTGAACACGCACCGTCGTTTGACATGATTTCCGCCCCCGCGCTGCGGCGCACGCTGGATGACAACCACCTGCTGGTCCAGGCGGCACGGCCGGTTCTGGAAAAACTGGGGCGGGCCATTGCCGACACACGCTACTTCGCCATCCTGACCAACCAGCACGGCGTGGTGGTGGATGTCAACGGCGACATAGACCGCAGCGACCCCAGGGCCAGCCTCATCACGCGCATAGGCACCGACCTGTCGGAGCGCAGCATCGCCACCACGGCGATTGGTGCGGCATTGACCGAATTGCAACCGGTGTGGCTACACCGCGGCGAACACTTTTTTGAAGCCAACGCCGTCTACAGCTGCGCGGGCGCGCCGCTGTTTGGCCCCGACGGTGCATGCGTCGGCATGCTGGACCTGACGGGCATTGAAGCCGCCGAGCGGCCCGAACTCAAGCACCTGGTCGCACAGTCGGCACGCAGCATTGAAAACGCACTCACGCTCGGCAGGTTCGAAAAGCCTGGCGGCCTGCTCATACGCCTGAACTGGCCCGGCCGCGCGCTGGGCGACGAGACCGACGGGCTGGTCTGCCTGGACGCCGACGGCTACCTCCTGGGCGCCAACCAGGCAGCCCGGCAAATGCTGCCGCAACTGGGCTACCCGGCAGGTCCACGGCTGCATTGCAGCGACCTGTTCGCGATGGCCTTCGAGATGCTGTTTGACGCCGCGCGCCACCAGGGCAGCCCTGCCGGTGCGCTTGAAGTTCCGCTGTGGACCGGCCTGAGGCTGCATGCCCTGCCTTTGCTGACGGGCCCGGGCAACCTGCCGGCGCCGCTGCGCCTGTCGTCCACGCCGGCCTCGGCACCACAGCCCCTGAAAGACATAGAAACCGCGCTGATCCGCAAGGCCGTGGACGATGCACGGGGCAATGTGCTGAAAGCGGCCAAGGCACTGGGCGTGAGCCGCGCCACCGTGTACCGGCGGCTGGGCGCGGCGGTCAAGCGGCGTTGAGCGAAGCACCTGTTTGCCTCCGCGATCCGGTCATGTCATGCCTGCGCCTTTAGCCCGTTTCTACTGTTTCAAGGCTCTTCCATGCGCTTCAAACCATTTACATCCATCCTTGCCCTCATCCTTGGCATATCCACAAGCGTGGCCTCGACCGCTCAGAACCTCGCCGTAAATTCCGACCGCACGCATGACGAATGGATTGCACTCGGGGAGGCCGTACACGGCGGCTTCGGCTCGCACATTGCGCTCGGCATACGCATTGGCCAGGACGCCCTGCAACGGCTGGGTGCCAAACGCCGCGAGGTCAATGTGAAGGTCACCGAGGGTAAAAACTCCCCATGCGCCTGTGTTGCCGACGGGATCATGATCGCGACATCCACCTCACCGGGACAAAAAAGCCTGGTGGTCGCACCAAAGACCGAAGATGCAACTTACATGACGATGATTGAAGTCACCCACAAGGCAAACGGTGCAACGGTCAGCTACCAGGTCCCGGCATCAAGCATGGAACCACTCGCCAGAATGAACCCGGGCACTTCGCCCAGACAAAGGCTGGACATGGTTTTTGGCATGCCCGCAGGACAGCTCTTCGAGCTGACCGGCGCCAGATAGTGCCGTAGTCGGGTAAGTGCCTGCACACAAACAGGCGCCGGCATCTCGCCTTCAGTGCTTGTGCTCCATGGACACTTCCGGCTTGGCCGCGGTGTTCAGCGCGCGCACCTGCGCCTTGACCTGAACCGACTCGCGTTTGCCGTCCTTGCTCTCAAATACCAAGGTCAGCGGAACGATCTCACCTTCCTTTACCTGCTGCTTCAGATCCATCAACATCACGTGGTAACCACCAGGCTTGAGTTCCACAGTCTTGCCTGCGGGTAACTCGATGGCCGGAATCTGCCGCATCCTCATGATGTGGTCCTGCATGGTCATTTCATGCACTTCAACCACAGCCGTCAGACTGGAGCTGGCCGAGACCAGCTTGCTGTCTTTTGCAGCATTAAGTTGCATAAAGGCACCTGTCGCCCTTTGCTGCGGCACTGTAGCGCGCACCCATGCATCCTTGACGGTGACCTGTGCATGAGCACTGGCGGCGGCCAGCAAAGAAAAGGCGATATAGATAGACCGAGTGATGTTTTTCATGGTACTTTCCTTGTGCAAAAGTCAGGTTGATGCAACTAGCTGGCGCAAATCACCAGCGCACTCTTCTGCGCTCTGGTTGTGACGCAGCGCAAGACGCAAATTGCCGGAAAAATCAAACACGTAACTGAACGTCGAGTGATCCATGGTGTAAGACGCGCCAGTCGGCACTTTTTTGTAATGTACCTTGAAGGCATTGGCTGTTTCGCGTGTTTGCTGCAAAGTGCCGTAAAGACCAATAAATCCAGGGTCGAACACCTGCATGTAGGCCTTGAGCACCGCAGCGGAGTCACGCTCAGGGTCCACCGTGACGAACAGGACCTGCAAGCGCTCGCCGTCCACGCCCAGCAAGCCCTTGATAGCCACGGCTCGGGCCAACGCCGTGGGACAGACATCCGGACATTGCGTGAAGCCAAAAAACAGCATCACCAGCTTGCCCTTGAAATCGGCCAGCGTGCGCTCCCTGCCGTCCGTGTCGGTCAGGCGAAACTCCTTGACGTAAGCGTGATCCGTCAGGTCCATGCCCTGAAAGACAGGCGAAGCCGGCTTGTTGCATCCGGCCAGGCTCAAGGCCGCAGATGCAAAGCCTGCAAGCAAGGTGAATCGACGCGTAGGTTGGTGCGACATCATGGCTCCATGGCTCATATCAACAGCTCTGAACTCAATGCGCGGGATGTGGCGCACTGTGATGGCCAGCCAGCCGGGGATCGTTGGGTGTGCCAAACAGGCCAAACCGTTTGACGCGCTCAGGGCTGACCGACTGCTCGGCCTTTTCAAGCTGTGCAATCAGTTTTTTGGCCGTGTCATTCGAAATGCCCGCATGGCTCAGTATCTTGACTTTCTTGAAGTCATTTCCACCGCAGGCCATGATCTCCCAGGCCCCCTTGCTACGACGCAGCAAGGCGCGACCGCCCATATCTGCCTGAATCCAGTCTGCCAGCGCATAGTCGCCCACGATGACAACAGGCGCAGTTTCAACTGCCTTGCCGGGCTGGTCGTAGGTTTTGGCGATCACCGCCTTGATCTGCTCTTCAACAGGCTTGTCACTGCCTTGGGCGAAAGCGGCTGAAAAGACAGCGGGCAACAGCAATGCCATGCAAGCCCGGGCCACACGTCGAGAGATTGCGTTTTTCATAAAAATTCCAGATTCGGGAAAGATTCAAGCCAAAGAAAACTACCGCGGCTCAGTGCTTGTGCGCACTGTGGTCCATCTCGGTTTCGGCTGGTTTGCCGCCAGTTGCCGCTCCTGGTGCATGGACAGATACTGGCAATTGCACATCCAGCTTGCTCTTCACACCTTTTGCGTCCTTGAACATCAGCGTGACTGGCACCGTACTGCCCGCCTTCAGCGGCTGCTTCAGGTCCATCATCATGACGTGGTAACCGCCGGCCTTCAGTTCCACGGTTTTACCGGCAGGCAGGTCCAGGCCGTCTAGCGCGCGCATCTTCATTACGTCGCCGTCCATCTTCATTTCATGGACTTCGGCCACACCAGCCACCGGTGATGAAACACCCACCAGCCGCGTGGCGGCTTTGGATGTGATCTTCATGAAAGCGCCGCTGGACTTCTGGCCCGCCACCGTGGCACGCACCCAGGCGCCGGTCACCTGGACCGGCTGGCCGGGCGCCGTCAGCTGCTGGGCCACCGGCGTGAGGCCAGTCACCTCCAGCAAAGCCGCAGGTGACTTCAAGCCCTGGGTGGAGGTGCCGGATGCCGGAACTTCGTTCCAGTTGTTGCTGCCGCTCTCGCAAGTCTGCAAGACCTTGAACCACATCGGGCCCGCAGTGTCAGGCAGCTTGCCGCGCAGCATGAACTCATCAAAATACGTCTCCTTCAGCGCGGCGTCCTTGCTCGCCGCAGTCCAGGTCACCATGGTTACGTCTTCGCTCACCTGTTTACCATGCTCGGTATAAGGCTTGGCAAGTTTGTCCAGCTGGGTGGACAAGGTCCAGCCCGCCTTGGGATAAGGTTTGGCGCCCTGGAAGCCCGGCGGGATCTGCACTGAAATCGCGGTGGTCGACGAACCATTGCAACCGTGGCCGACCTGGAAAACCGCCTTGTAGGTGCTGCCCGCTGCAGCGGCCCTGTTTTCCAGAACGATATGAGAAAAAGCGGGCATGGCCGCTGCAGTGACTGCGCAGGCGGCTATTACTTTTGTAGCACTCAGGATTTTCATGATGAGCTTTCGATGATTGAAAAGGTTGGGGACCGGGATAAAAAGAGGTTTGCTGTCACAGGTCGAACTTGAGCTCGGCCACCAGCGTGCGTTGCGGGTAGGGGTGGAAGTTCCAGAACTTGTAGTTGTTCAGGTTGTCAATGCCCAGTGCCGCCGTCCATTGCCTGCTGACCTGGTACCTCACCCGTACGTCGGTGGTGAAGTATTTGCTGGTACCCATGTAGGTAAAACCGTTCACGTCGCTGTTGTCCAGGCTGGAGAACTGGTTGCCGCTGTAGCGCGCGCCAAAGGTGGCCGTCAATGCCGGGTCGAACCGGTAGCTGACCAGCGCGGTGGCACGCCAGACCGGCACGCGCGGCTGGTACTTGCCTACGGTGTCACCTGGCGTGGCTACAAACCCGGCGTTCTCGCGGATGCGTGAATCGGCATAGGTCACACTGCCGCTGAAGTCCAGACCTTTCTTGAACACGTCGTTGCCGCTATAGGCCACTTCAAGTCCATTGGTCTGAATGCGCCCGACGTTCTGCACGCGGCTGATGTTGGTGTTGGCAACCGGGTCAAAGGTCTGCTGCGAATACAGCGAGTCGCGTGTGTTCTCGGTGAAAAAGGTCACGCGCAGCAAGCCGTTGCCCAGATCCTTCTCGGCTGTGAGTTCCGTGGTCCAGGACTTTTCAGGACGCAGGTTCGGGTCGTTGATGAACTGGACCGGGTTGGCGCCGGTTGGCGTGGTGGCGCCGTACAGCTCGCCCACTGTCGGAAAGCGAACCGCGCGCCCGGTCGAAGCCTTGAGCACGGTATCACTCGACCACTGGTAGGAAAGTGCGGCTTTTGGCGACACAAAATTCTCACTGCGGGACGCGTAGCTGGTGTTGTTCGCATTGCCAGCGCCAAAATTGGTAAAGCCGCTGGATGCACGCCAGTTCTCCAGGCGCGCGCCAAGAACGGTTTTCCAGCCGGGAGCAAACGCCCAGGCGTCCTGCCCATAAATGCTGCGCAACTGCGTTCTGCCGCCCACGTCGCTGGCAACCGTACCAGGGCTATCGCTCAGGTAATTACCGGCGATATTCGATTTGAGGATGCGCAGTTTGTAGCTGTCCTGCTGGTAACCGAAATCCGCAATATGCGCGCCCTGGACACCGTCCGGGCGCCAGATGCCCTTGAATGCCAGCGTGTTCCAGCCTGTGCCGCCCTGGTCCTGCAACGTGCCTGCGCCGCCGTTGAGCGACGCGGGTTGTGCAGTCCCCGACGCGCGTATCTGGTCCTTCTGGTAGTTGTAGAGGCTGGCCGCGACCTCCCAGTCAAAAACTCCCCGGGTGTTGGACTTGACCGACAAGCCGTGCATCACGTGTTCGAGCGACTCCCTGCTCACACCAAAAAGTGTAGGCGCAAGGGTGTAGGCCTTGCCGTCAATGCTCACCGGGCCGCTGTAGACGGCCGCCCCGGCTGTGTTGCGCAGATAGGACTGCGAGCTGTTGTCCGTCGCGGTCGACCAGTAACCCAGCGTGTAGCTCGCGCGCACCGTAGGCGAGAAGTCGTAGGCGACCTTGAGCTTGGCATGGTCCTGTGTCGTCTGGTACTGCGTGTTGCCGCCAAGCACCAGCCACGGAACATTCTTCGTCGTCAAACCAGGCACGGCCCCCGTCACCACTTGCTGGCCGGCGGCGTTGTTTGTGCTCAGCGCCGTCGTGGCAAATGTCAATGGCTGGCCTGAGCTTCTGGTGCGGTTGGCATTGACAAACCACGACCAGTCACCGTTTTTGTTGCCCAGTGACGCGCTGGCCTGGCTGCCGCCATAGTTGCTGTCTGTGCCGTAGAGCTTGAAGTTTTGTGTAAAACCGCTGAGTTTGGCGTGTGCCTCGAATTTTGTCGGCATGCGCGTGACGTAATCCACCACCGCACCGACCGAATTGCCAGCGTAAGCCGCAGAAAAAGGCCCGTACAAAACATCCACACGCTCGATTTCCTCGGGCGTGACCAGGCCCCAGCGCGGCGCGTAGTTGGTGCCGTTGGCAATGCCGTTGCCCAGGTAGTTGGACAGCAGGATGCCGTCGGCATACACCATGGAGCGCGCCGAGTTGCCTGTGCCGGATGCCCGGCTGGACAAAATGGCATGGTTGTAGTCGCCGATATAACGCTTGCGCACCAGCAGGCTGGGGAAGTACTTGAGCGCGTCCTCGCTGTCGGTGGCGTTGATGGTCTGCTCGATCTGCTCCTTGGTCACGCCTTCAATCGTGGTCGGGATCTGGGTCGGCAGCGAGGTCGGCTGGCCGCTGTTGACCGTAACCACACCCAGCGATTTGGCAGGCGAGTCGGCAGAAACAGCCGGGGCCGGCTGCGCGAAGGCGAGAACGGGAAGCATCATCCCCGACATCACGCCCGATAACGGAAATGCAAAACGCGAATGGCTCGCGCAGGAAGATTTCATGGAATCCACACTTTGAAAAGAACAACAGGCAGCGCAATGACGGCAAGGTCAATGCGCCAGAAACCTCAGACGGGATGCCCGAGGTGCGTCAGTTCAAAGTGCAGGCGGCCCGCGGCTGAAAGGCAGGCCGGGAATGGACCCGGCGCTATGGGCCGGCAGGGAGACACTGGCAAGCTGGTTGCCAGGGAAACAGGGGATGGCCACCACCGGCAGGGGCGGCAACACAAGGCCCGATGCGCCGCACAGCTCGCAATGCGAGCCGGCCTGCGGTGTGTTGCCGTTGCCGGCATCGCCAGCGTCGGCGCTGCCGCTCCATGATGCGCTGTTGACGGCACAGATGCCGCCCAGCTTGCCTGTACGAACTTCCTCGGCCAGCATGGACGCTGGCGCCACCAGCGCCGACAGCACGGCGAGGAAGCTCAGGAATGCCGCGACACGGGCCCACAAGGACAGGCGTACACGGGATGATGGCAAGGAAGACACGGCCTGATTATAGGGATGCGTAGCAGACCGCCGGAAGATCAGGGAGCCCCAAAGCCGAAGCTGCCGAAGACGGCCTGCGCAGCGGGTGACCTCAAATACTGAACAAACCTGAGCGCAGCGGCATCACCGCCAAGGGCCGTCAGGCCATAGGCGGCGCCGACTTCCAGCGCGGGCGGGACTGCCACCACATTCAGGCGCGGGACCTCTTTTGCGGCCGAAATGGCATTGGTGCAGTATGTCAAAAAGATATCGGCCCGGCCCTCATCCATCAGCCATGCGTAGGTGCCCCGGCCGGCCGGCGGCTGCGGTGTGCTGGCCGAACCTGTGAGCTTGAGCGCCTTGGCATCCAGCACGGCATAGGCGCCTGACACCACCGCATCGGCACGGCGGAACAAATCCCAGGCGTAGTCGCCCGACGGGTCGGCTTTCGGCGTGGACGTGCCGACCTTGATGGCCGGGTTCAGCATCAGGGTCAACAGGTTGGCCGATGTTGCATTCACAGCAGGACTGGCCAGCGCGCACAGCTTGTTGCTGACCATGCGGACAGGTTTTTTCCAGGCGCCGCCAGCACTGGCCAGTTTTTCGGGATGCTGCATGTCGGCGGAGGCAAACACCTGCGCCGGCTCACCCTTTTCAATCCGCTCGCGCAGCAGGCCGGAAGCGCCAAAGGTCAACTCAAGTTTGACGCCAGTGGCCGCTTCGTAGGCACGGGCGATCTCGATCAGTGGTTCACGCAGGCTGCCTGCGGCATAGACGCGCAGCGGCGCAGCGCCTGCAGAAGGTGAGGCGGCGGGTTGGGCTTGCGCCATGGTCAGGCTTCCTGAAAAAATGACTACCGCAGCAGCCCATGCCAGCAGGGGCCGCGGAACCGCCTTTGCCGGGCCGCAGGCGCCGTCCCCTGGAGGGGAGAACGGACTACACGCAGTGAGCCTGGACAAGGGGGAACTCACTTGGTCGCGTTCGGGAAAAACAGCTGCTCACCGTTGATCTTGTAGCCGGCGATCACGGCCTGCCCGGCGGGAGAGATCACCCAGTCCACAAACTTCTGCGCTTCAGCGGCCTTGGCCTGCGGGTGTTTGGCCGGATTGACGACCATCACGCCATACTGGTTGAACAGGCGCGTGTCGCCCTCGACCAGCACCACCAGGTCAGCCCGGTTTTTAAACGACAGCCAGGTGCCGCGGTCGGCCAGCACATAGGCGCCGGTACTTGCCGCGATGTTCAGCGCCGGGCCCATGCCACAGCCGCAGGCCTTGTAAGCGGAGAAGGCCGGTTTGTCGGCTGGCGTTTCAATGCCCGCTGTTTTCCAGTAACGCAGCTCGGCCGCATGGGTACCGCTCTTGTCGCCGCGTGAGACAAAGTTTGCGTTGGCAGCATTAAGCTTTTTCAGGGCCTCAACAATGTCCTTGCCCCTGGTTTTGGCCGGATCGGCGGCCGGCCCCACCAGCACAAAGTCGTTGTACATCACCGGGAAACGTTTGACGGCGAAACCCTCGGCGACCACTTTTTCCTCGGCCACCTGGTCATGCACAAACAGCACATCGGCATCACCGCGGCGGCCCATGTCGATCGCCTGGCCGGTGCCGACCGCGACCACCTTGACATCAATGCCGGTGGCCTTTTTAAACTCAGGCAACAGGTAAGGGAAAAGCCCCGACTGCTCGGTGGAGGTTGTTGAGGCCATCACGATAGGCCTGGTTTGCGCTATCGAAACAGTAGCTGCCAGGGCAAAGCTGACGGCTGCCAGGGCCCTGATGGCCTTGAGATTCCGCGAAATCATGGTGAAACCGTTCATGCAAGCTCTCCTTTTAAAAAATTTGTAGCCGCCATCGGCAAAGGTCCGTTGAAAAATTCGTGCGTGGGTCTGTCCGCCACCATGTGGCCGTGCTCCAGGTAGACCACCCGGCTGGCCAGGCGCTTGACCTGGCCGAGGTTATGGCTGCTGAAGACCAGCGTCATGCCGGCATCGGAAAACTCGGCCATCAGGCGCTCGACCTCGCGTTTGGCCGTCGGGTCCAGGCTGGCCGTGGGCTCGTCGAGCAACAACACCTGCGGCTTGAGCGCCCAGGCCCGCGCCAGCGCCACCCGCTGCTGCTGCCCGCCGGACAGCGCCTTGGCATTGCGGCCCGCCACATCGGCCAGGCCGACACGCTCCAGCGCTTGCAGGGCCTGCGCTTTGGCCAGGGCCCAGCCTGTACCGTTTAGGCAAAGGCCCAGCGCCACATTGTTCAGAACGCTGGTGCGCAGCATGTACGGGCGCTGGAACAGCATGGCCTGGCGCAGGTGGGCATCATGCGCGAGCCGGCCCGATGCCGGGCGCGTCAGTCCATGCAGCGTTCGCAGCAAGGTGCTTTTGCCGCTGCCGTTGGAACCCACCAGCGCCAGCCTTTCGCCGGCATGAACGTGCAGCGTGCAGGCACTGAGCGCCCTGACCTGGCCGAAACTCACGCTGACGGCATCGAGACTGAAAACCGCGCTCATGGCTGTGCGCCCTTGACCGCCGCGCCAAGCGCCACATCAAGCACCGGGTCATCGAGTTGCTCGCGCCAGCGCCTGAGCAGCGCGATCAGGATATTGAGCAGCAGCACCACACCGAGCAATACGATACCCAGCGCCAGCGCCAGCGGCAGGTCGCCCTTGCTGGTTTCCAGCGCTATGGACGTGGTCATGACGCGGGTAAAACCATCGATGTTTCCGCCCACCACCATCACCGCGCCCACTTCGGAGACAGCGCGGCCAAAGGCGGCAATCAACACCGTCATCAAGGCATAGCGCTCATCCCACAACAGCAGCAGGCTGCGCACAAAACGCCCCGCACCCAGCGACTGGAACTGCTCGCCGTGGCTGCGGTCGGCGTCTTCAATGGTTTGCCGCACCAGCGCAGTGACGACAGGCAGCACCAGCACGCTTTGGGCCAGCACCATGGCCTTGAAGGAAAACAGCCAGCCCAGAAAACCCAGCGGTCCGCTGCGCGACAGCAACAGGTAAACCACCAGCCCCACCACCACGGACGGCAAGGCCAGCGCCGTATTGAGCAGCGCCAGCACCGCACCGCGCCCGCGAAAACGCGACACACCGAGCCAGCCGCCCAGCAACAAACCACCGCTGCAGGCAATCAGGCAGGCGCAGGCACTCACCGCCAGCGAGCGCAGCACGATGCTGGCAAGCATGGGATCAAATGAAGTGATGAGTGAAAACGCCGTCGCGGCGCTGTCCGAGAAAGTGTTCATGCCAAAAAGTTCTGCCGGACTCTAGCGTAGACCGCATGGCCCTCGTGCGCATCGGGAATCACCAGCTATGAAACATTTTGCATAGGAAAAGCACGGCCCCGATAATCCAGACCATACATGCACAAAGTCGAACTCTCTTACCTGCTGTCCGCAGAGCGCGGCAAGGACGCGCTGATACGCAACCCGCTGATGGACATGCTGCACGCTGTGCGCGAGCACGGCTCCATCTCAAAGGCATCAAGGGAACTCGACCTGTCCTATCGCCATGTGTGGGGCTCACTCAAGGAATGGGAAAAAACGCTGGGGCGCGAACTCATCATCTGGGACAAGGGCCAGCGCGCGCGGCTCACCGAGTTTGGTGAAAAGCTGCTCTGGGCAGAGCGCCAGGCACAGGCTCGGCTGGCACCGCAAATCGAGGCACTGCGCGGCGACATAGAACGCGCGTTTTCAACCGCATTTGACGACAACGCCCACGTCCTGACCATGTATGCCAGCCATGACGCCGCGCTGTCGGCCCTGCGCGAGCAGACCAGCCCGCGCGGGCTGCACCTGGACATACGCTTCATGGGCAGCGTGGACGCGATTGCAGCGCTGAATGCCGGACGCTGCATGATGGCCGGCTTTCATACGCTGGAGCAACCCGGCATGGCCTCGGTAGCAGCACAGACCTACCGCAACCTGCTCAAACCCGGCCTGCACAAGCTGATCGGGTTTGCGCACCGCAGCCAGGGTTTGATCGTCGCAAAAAACAATCCGCTGCGCATCACCGGTCTGGCTGACCTGAAGCGGGCCGGCCTGCGCTATGTCAACCGCGCCGAAGGCACGGGCACACGCGTTCTGCTCGACGAACTGCTGGGCCAGGCCGGCATGAAAGCCTCAGACGTGCACGGCTACCAGAGCCAGGAACCATCACACACCGCTGTGGCCCAAACCATTGCCAGCAATGCGGCCGATGCGGGGCTGGGCATTGAAGCGGCGGCGCATGAGAAGGGCCTGGGTTTTGTGCCCCTGGTCCAGGAGCGCTACCACCTGGTGTGCCTCAAGTCCGAACTGACCACACCGGCGGTGCAGGCCCTGCTCACGGAGCTGCAAAGCCCCAACTGGCAAACCACGCTGCACAAGCTGCCCGGCTACAGCGGTGAGTTGGCCCAGAGCGGCCAGGTGCTGTCCTTGCTGGCCATGCTGCCCTGGTGGAGCTACCGCAAGCCGAAAACCAGCACAAAATAAGCAGAAGCGGTGATATTTTTAATAAAAACAGGCTGTGGCCAAGTCACCATGCGCGCGACCAGCTATTGAATCAATAGCAACCAAGGATTTGCCGTCACCTGTTTTTTGCGCGCAGCAGCCGCAAGCCGTTGCCCACCACCAGCAGGCTGGCGCCCATATCGGCAAACACCGCCATCCACATCGTTGCGCTCCCGAAGACAGCCAGCACCAGAAATATGCTCTTGATGCCCAGCGCCAGTGCGATGTTCTGCCACAGGATGGAATGCGTACGTTGTGACAGCCGTACGGTTTCGGCGATCTGCTCCAGGTTGTCGTTCATGATCACCACATCGGCGGCTTCCATGGCCGTGTCCGTCCCGGCGCCGCCCATGGCAAAACCAATGTCGGCCTGCGCGAGTGCAGGCGCATCGTTGATGCCGTCGCCCGTCATGCCGGTCACGCCATAGCGCTGCTGCATGTCCTTGATCGCCTCAAGTTTGGCTTCGGGCAGCAGGTCGCCGCGCGCATCGTCAATGCCTGCCTGCGCAGCAATGGCATGCGCCGTAGCATTGTTGTCACCCGTGAGCATCACCGGCGTGACCCCTATCGCCTTGAGGTCTGCAATCGCCTGCCGCGACGTTTCTCGTATGGTGTCCGCCACCGCAAACAGGGCCAGCACATGCGTCGCATCGGCGAGAAGCGTGACAGTTCGGCCTTGCTGCTCGTGTCTGGCCAGCTCGAGCTCAAGCTCGGGTGTGCACAGGCCGCTTTCGTGGACCAGCCGGTGGTTTCCCAACAGCAGGTTGCGGTCCCGGATCACGCCCTGCACACCGCGCCCCGGCAGTGCCGTGAAGTCATGCACCGCCGCAACGTCCAAATCGAGGCCGCTGGCAATAGCCCTGGAAACGGGGTGGTCAGAGCGGTCAGCAAGGCTTGCTGCGGCCTCCCTCGTCGGCTCCTCCTCGGCATCACCCCACACACGCCAGTCCACCAGTTTGGGTTTGCCTTCGGTGACGGTGCCGGTCTTGTCCAGCGCCACGGCCTTCAAAAGGCGGGCTTCCTCAAGGTAGGTGCCGCCCTTGATGAGGATGCCCCGGCGCGCGGCAGCGGACAGGCCGCTCACCACCGTGACCGGCGTCGAGATGACCAGCGCACAAGGGCAGGCAATCACCAGCAGCACCAGGGCCTTGTACAGGGCCTCCAGCCAGGTCAGGCTGGTCAGCAGCGGCATGAATGCCGCCACTGCAACCGCAACAGCAAACACCGCCGGCGTATAGACCGCGGCAAAACGGTCAACAAAACGCTGCGTGGGCGCGCGGCTTCCCTGTGCCTGCTCTACCGCATGGATGATGCGCGCCAGCGTCGTGTTGTTCGATGCGGCCGTCACGCGCAGTTCCAGCTCACCCGTCTCGTTGATGGTGCCGGCAAAAACCTTGTCGCCGGCGGCCTTGTCGACGGGGATGCTTTCCCCAGTGATCGGCGCCTGGTTGATCGCGCTGTTGCCCTTGACGACAACCCCGTCCATGGGCACACGTTCACCCGGCTTGATGCGTACCGTGGCCTCCAGCGGCACCTGGGCCACCGGCGTCAAAACCCATGAACCATCGGGCGCCAGCATGAGCGCCTGTTCAGGCGTCAGGTCCAGCAGGCCCTTGATGGCATTGCGCGCCCGGTCCACGGCCCTGGCCTCAATCAGTTCGGCAATCGCGTACAGCGCCATCACCATCGCCGCTTCCGGCCACTGGCCGATCAGGAAGGCGCCCGTGACGGCAACCGCCATAAGGGCATTGATGTTGAGCCTGCCGCGCAGCAGTGCCGCCATGCCCTTTTTGTAGGTATCAATACCTGCCAGCCAGATCGCCAGCGCGGAGACAGCCATGCCGGCGGCTTTCCAGGCCAGCGCATCGGGGGCAAAAAATGAAATCACTTCCGCGCCCGTGGCCAGGACCAGGGCCGCCACCAACCGCGAAATGCCGCTGCCAAAGCCGTGTTCGTGGTCATGATCACCATCATGCGCATGGTCATGTGCCGGCCCGCTGTGCCCGCCAGCATTGCCATGGGCGCCCGCTGCGGCAGGCCTGGGATCAAAACCGGCCTTGCGAATGGCCTCAAGCGCCAGCGGATAGGCTTCTTCAGCCGCATCAATCGTTAGCGTGCGTGCGCCCAGCTGGAACCCCAGCGAACGGATATTGGGAATCGGCTCAAGCGCCCTGCGGATTTCCGACTCCTCGGCACTGCAGTCCATGGTGGCGATGCGAAATGCCCGCCCGGCGGCATTGGCTGGCCTGGCGACGGCAGGGCCGGCCGGGATGCTCGCAGAGCATGCAACGGAACCACAGGACTCCGCACCCGGAAAAGATGTATTTTTGGTTTGCATGGATGTATTGGAAACCTTGTAGTGACTTCAAAGTCAAGCAGCACCGCTCAACGCCCTTGCCCATCCAGGTGGAAACTCCGGGAAACCGGCTGATTCAGCATGAAAAAGCACTGTAGCCAAGTAAATATGAGCGCAACCAGCTACGTTTTTTATAGCGTACAGGACCTGAACCCACAAAAAATATCGTCGCGCTCCGGCAGGTAAAAGTTGCGGAACCTGGGGCTTTTCATGCGGGCACGCGTGGCGAACGAAGCCCCGCGCAAGACCTTGTGACTGCCAAACCAGGGCTCGGAATAGTCCCGGTACGGATCCGGCAAAAACCCGGGATAGGGCCTGAAGGTGGTGCCCATCCATTCCCACACGTCGCCCCAGCGAAAACCCCGGCGCGCCGCCGTGTGCGCGGCCACTTCCCACTCGACCTCGGCCGGCAGGCGGCGCCCAGCCCAGCGACACCAGGCATCGGCCTCCCACCAGCTCACATGCATGACCGGCTGGTTGCCCGCCAGCCGCATGGGCTGGCCAAAGCGGGTTTGCATCACAGCGCCGCTGGCCACGCCAATCTCCTCCACATAACGCGGGCCGCGCCGGCCCTCACCGGCCGCCAAGGCCTGCAGCCACGACCAGCCGTCGGGGTGCCAGAGTTCCTGGCGGTCGTAGCCGCCGTCGTCCACAAACTCCACAAACTGCGCCCAGGTCACGGGCTGGGCGTCGATCTCAAACTCGGGCACGCTGATGGCATGAACGGCTTTTTCGTTGTCGAAGGCAAAACCACCCCCGGCCGGGCTGCCCATCTGCCACACCGTTGCCGGAACCAGCACCGGCCCCTGCAGCGCCAGCGATGCCGGAGTGAAAGCCGCCACCAGGGGCTTGTCCAGCAGCAGGCCCAGGGTCTGGGCGCCGTAGGCCAGGGCCTCAGCATGCATGTCTTCATGAAAAAGGCAGAGGCGGTAAAAGTACAGCGCGTCATCCTCGTCGCCGGCCTTTTCGAGCAGGTCCAGTGTGCTTTCCAGCGTGTCGAGCAGGTAGGCGCGGCAACTCCCGGCGTCGGGCAGGGCCAGCGCCCAGCGCGTGTCATGCGGCACCCGGGACGAGTCCCACCAGCTGTCCGCATTCGGCTCAATCGAGGCCAGCCGGGTGTGATCCGGCGCACAGCGCGTACCCAGGGCGCGCTGCATGTTGCGGCCGATCCAGAACTCCTGGAACCAGCCCACATGGCCCAGTTCCCACAAAGGTGGATTGATGGTCGCAAGCTGGGGCACCACAAAACGCACACCCTCCAGCGCCTTCTGATATTGGCCAAACAGGTGCAGCGTATGATTGCGCGCATCCATCAGCGCCAGCGACAAAAGCTCTCGGCCTGCGCTGCGCATCAACGGCGAATCGATCATGTCCGCAGCCGCCGTGGCCCGTGAACCCGATGACGAAGAAGGTATGGAATCTGAAGCCACAACACTGGTCCTGGTAAGCCCGGCGATGGCAGAGGCCAACAACGGCAACTGGCACACCGCGCACCGCTGGGCACAATTTCTATCAGGTCATTGTGACATTGCGCTGTGCAAGGATTGGCAGGCACCGGCGTGCCTGCCACCCCGGGCAGGCACGCCCCAGGCCATGATCGCCCTGCATGCCCGCCGCTCGGCCGACTCGATTCGCGCATGGGCCAATACCTGCCCCGGCAAGCCGCTGATCGTGGTGCTGACCGGCACTGACCTTTATCGTGACATCCACAACGATGTCCCGGCGCAGCAATCACTGGCATTGGCAACCCACCTGGTGGTGTTGCAGCAAGACGGCCTGGCGGCACTGCCCGCCGCATGGCACGGCAAAACGCAGGTCATCTACCAGTCTGCCCCGGCCCTCCAGCCGGCCCGCAAGTCCAGCCGCAACTTTCGCGCCGTGATGGTCGGCCATTTACGGGAGGAAAAAGGCCCGCTTACCTTCATGCAGGCGGCCACGCATGACTTTATGCCGGGCATCTATTTTGACCAGATAGGCCAGGCGCTGGAGCCCCGTTTCGCCGAGGCCGCGCAGGCCACAGCACTGCGCGCACCCCGCTACCGCTGGCTGGGCGGCATGGGTCGCGCGGCCACGCGCCAGCGCATCAAGCGGGCCCATGTGCTGGTGAACTGCTCGCAAATGGAAGGCGGTGCCCAGGTGATTCTGGAAGCGGTCCAGTCGGGTACACCTGTGCTGGCTTCGCGCATAGGCGGCAACGTCGGCATGCTGGGGACCGACTACGCCGGCTATTTCGCACATGGCAATGACACGCAGCTTGCCGGGCTGGTGCGGCGCTGTGCGGCGGAGCCGGATTTCCTCGCCTTGCTGCAAAAGCAGTGCCGCCTGCGCGCTCCCCTGTTTGATCCACAGGAAGAAAGGCGCCTTGTCATAAACTTGGTGGATTCCGCCCTCCGCAGCCCGGACCATTCTGCACGGCCTGCGCGCCCCTGAAAGACTGATGATGAACACCCTCAAAACCCTGACCACACCCACCTCACCGCGCCTGACAAGCCTTTCCCACGGCGGCGGCTGCGGCTGCAAGATCGCGCCCGGCGTGTTGAGCGAGATCCTGAAAAACTCCAGCAATTTGCCTATCCCGAAAGAACTGCTGGTCGGCATAGAAACCGCCGACGATGCCGCGGTGTACCAGCTCAATGAGAACCAGGCACTGATTGCCACCACCGACTTTTTCATGCCCATCGTCGATGACCCGTACGACTTTGGCCGTATCGCCGCTACCAACGCCATCAGCGACGTCTACGCCATGGGCGGCACCCCCATCATGGCACTTGGACTCGTCGGCATGCCCATCAATGTGCTGCCGCTGGAGACCATAGGCGCGATCCTGCGCGGCGGCCAGGATGTGTGCCGCGATGCCGGCATCCCTATCGCCGGCGGCCACACCATCGACTCTGTGGAGCCGATTTACGGCCTGGTTGTGATGGGCCTGGTACACCCTTCGCGCGTCAAGAAAAACTCTGGCGCAAAAGCCGGCGACGTGCTGATCCTGGGTAAACCGCTGGGCATAGGCATCCTGTCGGCCGCGCTGAAAAAGGAAGCCCTGTCCGACCAGGGTTATGCGCAAATGATTGCGGTCACCACACAGCTCAACAAACCCGGTATCGCGCTGGCGCAAATGGACGGTGTGCATGCGCTGACCGACATCACCGGTTTTGGCCTGGCTGGCCATGGGCTGGAACTGGCACGCGGTGCCCAACTGAAAATGGAACTACGGCTGGACCAGATCCCGTTGCTGCCCGGCGTGCTTGAGCTGGCGGCACAAGGCATGCTCACAGGTGCATCGGGGCGCAACTGGGCCAGCTACGGCCCTGAAGTCACCCTGCCGGCCGGCATCACGCCAGCGCAGCAGGCCCTGCTCAGCGATCCGCAGACCAGCGGCGGCTTGCTGGTGTCCTGCAGCCCCGACGGCGCCGACCAGGTGCTGGCCTGCTTTCACAGCCAGGGGTTCGCAAACGCCAAAGTCATAGGCCGCATGACCGAGGGCCGGGGTCTTCAGGTGATCTGAGAGCCTGTTTGTGCACGGTGCAGCGCCCCGGCTTCGGCTGAAACCGGCAGCACCGCCTGGTCGACGCGTTATACCTGCGAACAGCGTCATTCCGCTGTCAGCTTGTACCTTATAGTCCCTATAAAATTCCCCCGCACTGATTTACATCCGGCCCCGCACCTTTTGAGGGCGCGCCGGGGGTTTGTCGTGGCGCTGACTCTTTTTCCCTGGAGACAAAAAATGCAAGCCCTCTTGAAGTTTTCCAAGGCCGTGGACTGGCTCAATGCCCAGATCGGCAAATCCGTCATCTGGCTCATTCTGGCCGCCACGGTCATCAGTGCGCTCAACGCGATTGTGCGCAAGGTTTTCAACACCAGCTCCAACGCCTTCCTCGAAGTGCAGTGGTACCTGTTCGCCTGGTCCTTCCTGATCGCCGCCGGATTCACCCTGCTGCACCGTGAGCATGTGCGCATCGACGTGCTCAACAGCCGCATGTCCAAGAGCGCACAGGTCTGGATCGACATCATCGGCTTCGCATTCTTCCTCACGCCGCTGTGCCTGACGGTGCTTTACCTGTCCGTGCCTGTGGTGATCCAGATGTACCAGTCCGGTGAAATGTCCGGCAACTCCGGCGGCCTGATCCGCTGGCCTGTGTGGGCTGCGCTGCCTATCGGCTTCACCTTGCTGCTTTTGCAGGGCTGGTCGGAGCTGATCAAGCGCCTCGCCTTCCTGCGCGGCCAGGGCCCCGACCCCATGGGCCGCCTGACCGACAAGACGGCTGAAGCCGAGCTGATCGAAGCCCTGCGCCGCGAGGCCGAAGCGAATGCCGGCCAGAAGGCCGACGCCAGCCCAAAACCCCAACACTGACCGAGGCGGAAAAACACCATGGAATTCATTGTTGCCAACTTCGCCCCGATCATGTTCGCCGGGCTGATCTGCTTCCTGCTACTGGGCTTTCCAGTGGCATTCAGCCTCGGGGCTTGCGGCCTCTTTTTCGGTTTCGTCGGCATAGAGCTCGGCGTGTTCCAGTCGTCGGTGATGGCCTGGCTGCCCCAGCGGCTGATCGGCATCATGTCCAATGACACCTTGCTGGCGGTGCCCTTCTTCACGCTCATGGGGCTGATCCTGGAGCGCAGCGGCATGGCGGAAGACCTGCTTGACACCGTCGGCCAGGTCTTCGGTCCTATGCGCGGCGGCCTGGCCCTCGCCGTGATCTTTGTCGGCGCTTTGCTGGCGGCCACCACCGGCGTAGTCGCCGCCTCGGTCATCTCGATGGGCCTGATCTCGTTGCCCATCATGCTGCGTTACGGCTACGATCGCCGCCTCTCCAGTGGCGTGATCGCGGCTTCGGGCACGCTGGCCCAGATCATCCCGCCCTCCCTGGTGCTGATCATCATGGCCGACCAGCTCGGCAAGAGCGTCGGCGACATGTACAAGGGCGCTTTCCTGCCCGGCTTCATGCTGATGGGCCTGTACGTGCTCTACGTCGTGTTCCTCGCCATCTTCAAGCCCGCGCAAGTGCCGGCGCTGCCGATCGAGGCGCGCACCTTCCGCGAACCCAACGGCAGCGGCGGCTACATTTCCCTGGTTGGGATCACCGCACTGTCTGCGGTCGTGGCGGTCTTCCTGGCTCGCAACATGGAGGCCGTGCACTCATGGTTCCAGGGCGAGGCCGTGACCTTTGTTGCCACCGACGAAAAAGTCGTGGTCGCCATGTGCGGCGGCGTGTTCGTCGCCTTGGTCATCGCGCTGATCAACAAGGGCCTGAAGCTCAACCTGCTGTCGCGCCTGGCCGAGCGCGTGACCTTTGTGCTGATCCCGCCGCTGTTGCTGATCTTCCTGGTGCTGGGTACGATCTTCCTGGGTGTGGCCACGCCAACAGAAGGCGGCGCCATGGGCGCCATGGGTGCACTGATCATGGCCTGGGTGCGCCGTCGCATGAGCTTCTCGCTGCTCAAGCAGGCACTGGCTTCGACCACCAAGCTGTCAAGCTTCGTGATGTTCATCCTGATAGGCGCCACGACCTTCAGCCTGGTATTCCAGGCCGCCGACGGCCCGATCTGGGTCGAGCACCTGCTGACGTCCTTGCCGGGCGGCCCGGTGGGCTTTCTGATCGCAGTTAACGTGCTGGTGTTCTTCCTGGCGTTCTTCCTCGACTACTTCGAGTTGTCCTTCATCGTGGTGCCGCTGCTGGCGCCGGTGGCCCACAAGCTGGGCATTGACCTGATCTGGTTCGGCGTGCTGCTTGCAGTGAACATGCAAACCTCGTTCATGCACCCGCCCTTCGGTTTCGCGCTGTTCTTCCTGCGTTCCGTGGCACCTGAAAAGCAGTATGTGGACCGCGTTACGCAGAAGGTCATGGAACCGGTGACCACGATGCAGATCTACAGGGGCGCGATTCCTTTCGTGCTGATCCAGCTGACCATGGTGGGCGTTCTGATCGCCTTCCCGCAAATCGTGACCGGCAGCCTCGACAAGGCGGTTAATGTCAACATGGACGACGTGGGTGCACAGATGCGCGACAGCCTGAAGCCCGAGAACGACGCCACGCCGGCCGACCCCTACGGCGCGCCGGAAGAAGCCACGCCGGGCCCGAAGACGGCGCCAGGCGCCGAAGGTGCCGCACCAGCCATACCCGAACCCTCGACGGAAAGCACCGAAAGTGATCCGATGAAAGCCATGCAGGACGCACTCAAGCCCAAGAAACCCTGATCTCCAGGTCCTCCGGGTTCCTTTACAAGGGAGCCCCATGAAAAAAGGCCGGCCTGCTTTCGCAGGCCGGCCTTTTTGCTTGTGACTACCGGATCGTCAGATCTTGACCGAGTTCATGTACTGGTTGAACGGGTACTCGGAGAAACGGTTCCACAGGATCTGGTCGCGCTGGAATGCACGCATGTCCTGGTGGATCTTCTTGAACTCGGGCGACTTGGCTTCGTGCTCGGCGAACACTTCCATGGAAGCCTTGAAACCGGCGTCCATCACGGCCTTGGGGAAAGGCTTGAGCTGGGTCTTGGCAGCAACCAGGCGTTTCAATGCGATGGGGTTGTAAGCATCGTACTTGGCGGTCATGTCGCGCGCGGCAACATTGGTGGCTGCGTTGAGGATGGCCTTGTTCTCATCCGACAGCTTGGCAAAGGCCTTGTTGTTGATGAAGAACTCCAGGTCGGCGCCGCCTTCCCACCAGCCTGGGTAGTAGTAGTACGGGGCCACCTTGTTGAAGCCCAGCTTCTCGTCGTCGTAAGGGCCGACGAACTCGGCGGCATCCAGCGTGCCCTTTTCGAGCGCCTGGTACACATCGCCGCCTGGCATGTTCTGCGAGACCACGCCCAGCTTGGCCATGGCTTCGCCAAACACGCCGCCGCCCATGCGCATCTTCAGGCCCTTGAGGTCGGCGACCGTCTTGATTTCCTTGCGGTACCAGCCGCCCATCTGCGTGCCGGTGTTGCCGGCGCTGGCAGTGTGGAAGTTGTACTGCGCAAAGAAGGCGTCAAGCAGCTTGCGACCGTTGCCGTATTGTTTCCACGAATCGTTCTGGCGTGCGGTCAGGCCGAAAGGCACGGCGCAGCTGAAGGCGAAGATCGGGTCCTTGCCGGTGAAATAGTAGGCGGCAGACTGCGCCATTTCGAGCGTGTCGCCCTGCAGCGCGTCAACCACGCCGAATGCAGGCATCAGTTCACCTGCGGGATGGGTCGTGATTTCGAACTTGCCGCCAGACAGCGCCTTGACGGTCTTGGCCAACATTTCAGCACTGCCGAAAATCGTGTCGAGCGAACGGGGAAAGCTCGATGCAAGACGCCAGCGAACAGCGGCCTGGGCATGCACTGCGGGTGCAACACCGGCAGCCAGCACGCCGGCAATGCCGGCATTTTTAATAAGGGAACGGCGATCCATGAATTTTTCTCCTGAAGGTTGCCTGAGTTATTGAAAGTCACTTTGCACTGATCTGCCTGACCACCATGAAACACCTTCTTCAGGGTGTTGTGACGGCTCGGCCGAGTTGCTCATTTTGTCAGCTTTGAAAAAAGCTGACCCCGGTTTATACCCCTAGTCCGGACTGAAAAAAACGCTGCGCATTCACAATTTCTGGCCCTGCATGAAGCGGTCAAACGTTGCTTCGGCAAACCGGAACCACAGATTCTGTTCACCCCGAAACCTGGCGTAGTCGGCATAGACTTTTGCCCAGGCCGGGTTGCTGGCCGACAGTTCCGCATACAGCTGCATGGACTCCTTGAAAGCAGCACTCATCACATCGGCAGGAAAGGGCCGCAGCCTGGCACCCGCGCCCACCAGTTGCTTGAGCGCAGTCGGGTTCTTTGCATCGTATTTGGCCTGCATGTCCACATGCGCTGCAGAAGCAGCGGCTTCGACCAGGGCCTTGTACTCGGGCGTGAGCGCGTCGTAGGCTTTCTGGTTCACATACAGGTCCAGCTGCAGGCCGCCTTCCCACCAGCCCGGGTAGTAATAATTTGGCGCGACCTTGTTGAAGCCCAGCTTTTGGTCGTCGTAAGGGCCTATCCATTCGGCCGCGTCAATGCTGCCTTTTTCAAGCGCCTGGTAAATCTCCCCGCCGGGAAGATTTTGCGGTATGCCGCCCAGGCGCTCTATGACCTTTCCGGCAAAGCCACCGACACGGAGCTTCAAGCCCTTCATGTCCGCGAGCGACCTGATTTCCTTGCGGAACCAGCCCCCCATTTGCGCGCCTGTATTGCCGCAGGGAAAGCTGATCATGTTGTAGCGGGCATAAAACTCACGCATCAACCTGAGCCCATTGCCCTGGAAGGTCCACGCGCTCATCTGCCGGCTGTTCAGTCCGAACGGGATCGCCCCGCCTATGGCAAAGGTGTCGTCTTTCTCGAAAAAATAATAAGCAGCTGTGTGCGCTGCTTCAATGCTGCCCTGTTGCACACCATCGACCACGCTGAACGCCGGCATCAATTCACCCGCAGGATGCACGGACACGTCGAACTTGCCGCCCGAGATTGCCTTGATGTGCCTTGCAAAGGTTTCTGCAGCACCATAAATGGTATCCAGTGATTTGGGGAAACTCGACGCAAGGCGCCAGCGTACCGCTCCCTGCGCATGCACGGCAGGTGCCGCGCCTGCGGCCAGGACACCCGCGATGCCCGTGTGCTTGATAAGGGAGCGACGATCCAACAGCTTGACTCCGGGTTAGCACATGCAGGACACACCGGGCACCTGCACAGGCGGGACTGCATCACCTACCGGGATTGTAAAAATGGGAGGGTGTACCCACGCCGGGGTTTACCCTTGAAGACCTGACAGCAAGCTTTCAGGTCTTGTGCAGGCAGCCGCTACGCGACGGACTTGAGCGTTACTTTCGCAGGCCTGTCCAATGGCAGCAGTTCGCCAAAGCGTGCAATGATGGAGGCCTCGATGCCTGCCGCATCCAGGCCCTGCAAGGCCAGCAGTTTTGCTGGGTCTCCATGCTCGGTGAACTCATCCCTGAGGCCCAGGTGCAGCACCGGCCGGACCACCCCTGCGGCCTGCAATGCCTCGCTCACTGCACTGCCTGCGCCGCCCATGATGGCGCCTTCCTCCACAGTCACCAGCGCCTCATGTGTTGCAGCAACCTTGAGCAGCAACTCAGTATCCAGCGGCTTGGCCCAGCGCATGTTGAGCACCGTGCAGCCCAGCTTTTCGGCGGCCTGCAAGGCCGGGTACAGCAGCGTGCCAAACGCCAGGATGGCAATGCCGCTGCCTTCGCGGCGAAGCTCGCCCTTGCCAAAAGGCAGCGACTGCAGGCCCGCCTCGGGCTCGACGCCGGCACCCGCCCCGCGCGGATAACGCACGGCTACAGGATGGTTTTGCTCAAACGCCGATGTCAGCAGCTTGCGGCATTCGTCTTCGTCGGCCGGACAGGCGATGCTCATGTTGGGTATGCAACGCACAAACGGAATGTCGTAAGCCCCTGCGTGCGTGGCGCCATCGGCACCCACAAGCCCTGCACGGTCAAGCGCAAACACCACGGGCAGGTTTTGCAATGCGACGTCATGGATCAGCTGGTCATAACCGCGCTGCAGAAATGTGGAATAAATCGCCACCACGGGCTTGAGTCCTTCGCAGGCCATGCCCGCCGCAAAGGTCACGGCATGCTGCTCGGCAATGCCCACATCGTGATAGCGCTCGGGAAAACGCTTGTGGAACTCCACCATGCCGGAGCCTTCGCGCATGGCCGGGGTGATGCCGACCAGGCGTTTGTCCTGCTCGGCCATGTCGCACAGCCACTGGCCAAACACCTGGGTGAAGGTCTGTTTCGCCGGCACAGCGGATTTTTGCAGGCCCATGGCCGGGTCGAACTTGCCGGGGCCGTGGTAGGCAATCGGGTCGGCTTCGGCCAGCTTGTAGCCCTGGCCCTTTTTGGTCACCACGTGCAGGAACTGCGGGCCCTTGAGTTGCCTGATGTTCTCAAGCGTGGGGATCAGGGACTCCAGGTCATGGCCGTCGATCGGGCCTATGTAGTTGAAGCCAAAATTCTCAAACAGCGTGGCGGGCACCACCATGCCCTTGGCATGCGCCTCCAGGCGCTTGGCCAGCTCAAGCAGCGGCGGTGCAACGCTCAAAACATGTTTGCCCACATTTTTGGCAGATGCATAAAAACGCCCGCTCATGAGCTGGGCCAGGTAGCGGTTCAACGCGCCCACCGGCGGGCTGATGCTCATGTCGTTGTCATTAAGCACCACCAGCAGCTTGCAGTCGTCATGCACACCTGCGTTGTTCAGCGCCTCAAACGCCATGCCCGCGCTCATGGCACCGTCCCCAATAATGGCGACGGCATGACGGTCCTCGCCCTTTTGGCGGGCGGCCAGCGCCATGCCCAATGCGGCGGAAATGGATGTCGACGAATGCGCGGTGCCGAAGGTGTCGTATTCGCTTTCTTCCCTGCGCGGGAAACCCGACAGGCCGCCCAACTGGCGCAGGCTGCCCATGCGGTCGCGCCGGCCGGTGAGGATTTTGTGCGGATAGGTCTGGTGGCCCACGTCCCAGACCAGCCGGTCTTCGGGCGTGTTGAAGACATAGTGCAGGGCCACCGTCAACTCCACCGTGCCGAGGTTGGAGCTCAGGTGCCCGCCGGTCTTTGAAACCGTGTCGAGCAGGTAGGCACGAAGCTCGTCTGCCAGCAACTTCAACTGGGCACGGGGCAACCTGCGCAGGTCTGCGGGGCTGTTGATGGATGCGAGTAATGAGGTCATCGTGGTGTTTTTGTTTTGGGCGACGGCTAGTGCTGGCGGTTGACGAGCATGTCGGCAAGCGCGCGCAACGCAGAGGTGTTGTGAAGCCCGTCTGCTTCAAGCCTGTCAAGACTGGCCAGGGCGCGCGCCAGCAGTTCCTGCGCATAAGCCTTTGAGGCATCCAGCCCCATCAGAGAGACAAAGGTGGGCTTGTCCTGCGCGGCGTCCTTGCCGGCCGTTTTGCCCAGTGTGGCGGAGTCCGCAGTAACGTCCAGGATGTCGTCCACCACCTGGAATGCCAGGCCAATCGCAGAGCCGTAGTCACGCAATGCATGCTGCACCGGCAGGGATGGCGCGCCGCAACTGGCGCCCATCATCACGCTGGCCTGCAGCAAGGCACCGGTCTTGAGGCGGTGCATTTCGTGCAATTGCTCTGAGGTTAAAGGCATGCCCACGCTGGCCAGGTCTATCGCCTGCCCGCCGGCCATGCCCTGGAAACCTGCCGCCTGCGCCAGCATGCGGCACAGGCGCGCCTGCGTGGCAGCATCGACCGTTTCGTCATCGGGCGTCAGGAATTCAAACGCCAGGGCCTGCAGCGCATCGCCGGCCAGCAGCGCCTGTGCCTCGCCAAACTTGACATGTACCGTGGGCTTGCCGCGGCGCAGCACATCGTTGTCCATGCACGGCATGTCATCATGGACCAGCGAATAGGCGTGTATCAGTTCGACCGCGCAGGCCGAGCGCAATGCGGCATGCGGGTTGCCGTTGACGGCTTCGCAGGCGGCCAATACCAGCAGGGGACGCAGGCGCTTGCCGCCGTCGAGCACGGCATAACGCATGGCGTCGCCCAAACCGGCTGGCG
Source organism: Polaromonas aquatica (assembly GCF_042659145.1). NCBI lineage: Bacteria > Pseudomonadati > Pseudomonadota > Betaproteobacteria > Burkholderiales > Comamonadaceae > Polaromonas > Polaromonas aquatica. Next base: position 44,130 of record NZ_JBHSRS010000083.1, read on the forward strand.
CGGGCGCATCGTTGGGGCAGGCCACCCAGCGGGACAGGGCCTGCTCGATGCGCGCAAGCTGTTGCGCGCTCCAGTCGGCGAGCGTGAACAAGGTCAGTTTTTCGGGGGCGTTCAATGCGGGTCTCTAGGTCTCTTGATAAATCCGGGCCGGGGCGTCTCAGGCCCAGGGCTTGAGTTCAGTGCCTTCCAGCACCTTGATCTGGTTTTCCACGGCTTCCAGCCTGCCCTTGCAGAATGCCAGCAACTGGGCCCCGCGCTGGTAACCAGTGAGCAACTGGTCCAGCGGCAGCTGGCCTGACTCCAGGCTTGAAACCAGTCCCTCCAGTTCCTGCAGCGCAGCCTCATAGGTTGCGGGCAGTGCAGGAGCCGGCGGAGCGGACGATGAAGCAGCGGAAGCAGGAGATTTAGCCATGGTATTTGAGTTAAGGGCTGATTTTAGGCGTTGGCAGGCCGGCTTCAGGCATCCGGGCGACGGCACCCCTGAACGGGGGGTCATTATCAGGTGGCCGGGGCCTTCTGCCCGGTCTTGTCCCCTATTCGCCCCCTCACAGGTAGAATTGAGAATTGTTCTCGATGGACGGTGTAACAACCGCAGCACTTCCGTAAAAATGCATGTCTGATTTAAGCCTTCGCCTGCTGCAAGCCACCAGCCAGCTCCCGATTTCCAGCTATTTTGACGCGGGCCTGTACCAGCGAGAGCAGCAAAAGCTGTTTGCGCGCGGGCCGCGCTACATGGGCCATGAGCTGGCTGTACCCCATTTGGGCGATTTTTATGCCCTGCCGCATGAAGGCGAGGGCCGCGCGCTGGTCAGGAACAGCTCGGGGATTGAACTGATCTCCAACGTTTGCCGGCACCGCCAGTCCACCATGCTGCAGGGCCGCGGCAATACCGGCAGCAACATCGTCTGCCCCCTGCACCGCTGGACCTACAACACCTCGGGCGAGCTGATAGGCGCGCCGCACTTTGAAGTCGACCCCTGCCTGAACCTGAACCGCTACAAGACGCGGACCTGGAACGGCCTGGTGTTTGAAGACAATGGCCGCGACATCGCCGCCGACATGGCGCCGCTGGGCCACATGCCCGATCTCGACTTTTCCGGCTACCAGCTCGACAAGGTGCACCTGCACGAGTGCAACTACAACTGGAAAACCTTTATCGAGGTCTACCTGGAGGATTACCACGTCGGTCCCTTCCACCCCGGCCTGGGTGGTTTTGTGACCACGCATGACCTGCAGTGGGAGCTCTCGCCGCACTACTCGGTGCAAACCGTGGGCGTGTCCGACAAGCTCGGCAAACCCGGTACCGACACTTACAAAAAATGGCACGACGTGGTGCTGCAATACCGCAAGGGCGTGCCGCCCAAGTACGGCGCCATCTGGCTCACCTACTACCCGCACGTGATGATCGAGTGGTATCCGCATGTGCTGGTGGTCAGCACGCTGCACCCGCAGGGACCGGACAAGACCCTCAACGTGGTGGAGTTTTTCTACCCGGAAGAAATCTGCGCCTTCGAGCGCGAATTCATTGAGGCCCAGCAGGCGGCCTATATGGAAACCTGCGTCGAAGACGACGAACTGGCCCTGCGCATGGACGCCGGCCGCAAGGCACTGATGCTGCGCGGCGACAACGAGTTCGGCCCTTACCAAAGCCCCATGGAAGACGGCATGCAGCACTTTCATGAGTGGTACCGCCGCGAAATGGGCGCCAGCAAAACCACGCAGATGATTTGACGGCATGCCATCCGCTATGCATTTGATAGCTGGTTGCGCGCTCCCTGCCTTGGCCACAGGCACTTTTAATCCATAAAAGAAGCAAAAACACCGCATGCAAGCACTCTGGATGATTCTGTCATCGCTGTCTTTTGCCAGCATGGGGGTTTGCATCAAATTCGCCTCCAGCCACTTCAACGGCGCAGAAATCCTGTTTTATCGCGGCGTGCTGGGCATTTTTTTCATGGCCATTTATGCCCGCGTGGTCGGCACGCCGCTGCGCACCGCCTACCCCGCCATGCATGCCTGGCGAAGCGTGGTCGGCGTGGTGTCCATGGCCGCCTGGTTTTATGCCATCTCGAATCTGCCGCTGGCCACGGCCATGACGCTCAACTACATGAGCAGCATCTGGATTGCGGCCTTCCTGGTCGGCGGCGCGCTGATGCTTGGAAAATCCGGCCCCAAGGGGCCCAGACAGGGACCACTGGTTCTGGCCATCCTGACCAGCTTTGCGGGTGTTGTGCTGCTGCTGCGGCCCGCCGTGGCGCAGAACCAGTCGTTTGCCGCCCTGATAGGCCTGCTCTCCGGCTTTGGCGCTGCATTTGCCTACATGCAGGTCATGGCCATGGCCCGCCTGGGCGAACCTGAAGCGCGCACCGTTTTTTATTTTGCTGTCGGCACCACCGTGGCGGGCGGGTTGGGCATGCTGCTGGTAGGGGCTTCAAGCTGGGACTGGCAGCATGCACTGTGGCTGCTCCCCATAGGCCTGCTGGCTTCGTTGGGCCAATTGACGCTGACCAGAGCCTATTCCAGCGCTGCGCACCACGGCGGCACGCTGATGATTGCCAACCTTCAATACTCAGGGGTTGTGTTTGCCGCCCTGTACGGTGTCATTCTGTTTGGGGACAATATTCCCCTGTCGGGCTGGGCAGGCATGATACTGATCATGTGCAGCGCCATTGCGGCCACCGTGCTGCGCTCACGCGCTGCGCCAAACGCCCCCGCAGAAGAACACTAACAGTCCACGCCAATCCCGGTCATAGGAGCACAAGATGAACTACACCACGTTGATTTCCGTCGAGCAATTGCAGGCGCTGATCGCCAGCAGCAAACCCCTGCGCATCTTTGACTGCACGTTTGACCTGATGCAGCCCGGCGCTGGCGAAAAACAGTACCTGGAGTCGCACATCCCCGGCGCAACCTACGCCAACCTGGACACCGCCCTGAGCGCCAAACACGGCGTGCCCGGCGCGCATGGTGTGGTGACCGCCGGCGGCGCGGACCAGCCGGCGTCAGGCGGTCGCCATCCCCTGCCCAACCGCGAAAAATTTGCCACATGGCTGTCCAGCGTCGGTTTTGCAAACAACATGCAGGCCGTGGTCTACGACCGCAACGGCGCCAACTACTGCGGCCGCCTGTGGTGGATGCTCAAGTGGGCCGGTCATGACAATGTGGCTGTGCTCGACGGCGGGCTGCAGGCATGGGTTGCCGCAGGCGCCGCAGTCAACAGCGGTGAAGAACCGGCGCATTTCCAGTCGAACTTCGAACTGGCCCCCGAAAAAGTCCGGCTGGTCGCCACAAAAACCGTGGAAGACAACCTGGGACGGCCGGTGCAGACCCTGATTGATGCGCGGGGCGCACCACGTTTCAGGGGCGAGGTCGAGCCCATGGACCCGGTGGCCGGCCACATTCCAGGCGCGCTGAACCGCCCGTTCAACCAGAACCTTGGGGCGGACGGCAAGTTCAAGCCTGCAGCGCAACTCAAGGCCGAGTTTGAAGCCTTGCTGGGCGGACGCGACCCCGCTACGGTGGTGCACCACTGCGGCAGCGGCGTCAGCGCCGTGCCCAACATCATCGCCATGGAGATTGCAGGCCTGGGAACTGCAGGCCTGTACGCCGGCAGCTGGAGCGACTGGTGCAGTGACCCCAGCCGGCCGGTGGCACAAGGCTGATCAGTTAGTCGAAGCGCTGGCCGGTGCCGTGGGCGGCGGCATGGCCGATCCCGAGCCCATGTTGCCGGAATTCATGGCGTTGCCGCTGTCAGGCGTGGTACCCGTCGCAGGACCAGGACTTGGCGCGTCTGCCGGCGTGCTGCTTACAGGTGCAGGGGTCATGGGTGCGGTAGTGGCGTCATCGACTTTTTTACCGCATGCACCCAAAGCCAGCAAGACGCTCAGTGCAACAACAGCCGTGGCTGCTGGTTTGAGTTTTGATACGTTCATGCCAGTTTCCTTTTACAAATTCAAGGACAAATCAAAGCGGCTGAATGCCAGCCAGATTTCAATCTAACCCGGGCCGGCACTTCCCCGGTGAGACATGGGCGCACGCGCCTGTAAGGATTTTTCGCCTGTCCTGAACCCTCAGCCGCCTTGCAGGCGACCGCGCTTCACGAGCGCCTGCAGACTCATGATGCCTTTTTTGCTACAGGCAAGCGAACATGTTCCGGCCTCACCCCGACACCCACGGCATAAGCCGGCAAGGCCTGCAGCCATGAGCTGCGGCCCAACAGCTTCAGTGGCCACGGCACAACCATGGGCGTGTTCACATCGCGGGCAGCCAGCACCGGGCCTAGCAAACGGTTTTGCACGGCCACCTGCACCGCCTGTATCACGCGGGCCGGAAAAAGCCTGCGCTTTTCCACCCGTGCCAGCAAAGGCGTCAAGGCAGCCGCATCAAGCTGCGTATCTGCCAGCGCTGCTGCCAGGATATTCGCAGCCGCCACCGCATCCTGGATCGCCAGGTTGATGCCGACACCGCCCACCGGCGACATGGCATGCGCCGCATCGCCTATGCACAACAGGCCGGGCCTGTACCAGCGCTCCAGCCGGTCCACCGTCACGCTAAGCAGCTTGATGTCGTCCCAGCTGGCCAGCGCGTCCATGCGGTTCGCCAGAAGCGGCGCCGCTTTCACGAGTTCCGCCCTGAAAGCCTCCAGGCCGCGCGCGCGTACCGCATCGATGCCGCCCTTCGGAATCACGTAAGCGCACTGCCAGTAAGTCCGGCGGTCAATCATGACAAGAAAAGCACCGGGGCTGATGCGCCCGCCCGTGATGGACGGATCACCCGGCATTTTGGGAAGCCGCATCCAGAGCACATCGATGGGCGCGCCCAGATCGCGCACCACCAGGCCCGCCGCGCCACGCACCGCCGAATGCCGGCCGTCCGCGCCTATGACCAGGTCCGCCGTAACCTGCAGCGGGCCGTCCGGAGTCAGCACCTGCACGCCGTTCACAACATCGCCGTGTTGCAAGATGCCAGTCACTTCGGCGTTTTGCATCAGGTGAAAGCCCGGGAACAACTCTGCCTCGTCGCGCAGGAAATCAAGAAACTCCCACTGCGGCATCATCGCGATGAACCTGCAGCGGGTGTGCGCATGCTTGAAGTTGGCCAGCACCAGTTCGGTGTCCCCCACTATGGCGCGCAGTTCCCTGACCTCCTCGTGCGGCCGCGCCAGGAATTTTTCCAGCAGCCCCAACTCATGCATCACCTGCAAGGTCGAGGGATGCACTGTGTCGCCGCGGAAGTCACGCAGGAAGTCGGCGTGTTTTTCAAGCACCAGCACGTCCACCCCGGCACGCGCCAGCAGCAGGCCCAGCATCATGCCGGCAGGACCGCCGCCTGCGATGCAGCAACGTGTGCTCAAAACCTGGCTCATGCTTGTCTCCGGCAGTTCTGCCTGCTTGCGCAGAACGTTGTTGTAGAAATCGCCTGAAGGGCTACAAGCCCGAGTCTGCCAGATCGCTGCAAGGCCCACAGGCCTGCCCGTGCTGCCGCCGGTTAAAGCTCCCTGCAGTACACAGCATTCATGTCATGGGCATGGGAGTGGTCTGCACCTCGCCCGGCTCGGGCGGTGTGGGCAGGGGCGCTACAGGTTGCGGAGGTGGCACATTGGGATTTGTTGCCATGGCGGCTGCCTTTGGGTTTGGGGAAGATGGCCTGATCTTCCCGGCAAGTGCTCATGGTGTTTATAGGCCGCCAGGCATTGGCCTTGTAAGACCTTGCCCGGCTCGGCCACTCGACTCAATGCTGGTGCGCCAGCGTGCTGATCAGCGTCACCAGCCCTATGCCTATCGCCAGCCAGGCGACTTGTGCCGCCGTTTCGCGGGCGGACGCGCGCTTTTGCAGTTGTGGAATCAGGTCGGCCAGCGCCACGTAGATAAAACTGCTGGAGGCAATGATCAGGAAAAACGGCAGGTAAGCGAACAACTGGTCCACCAGCACATAACCGACGATGCCGCCCAGCGCGGTCACGGCGCCGGCCAGCGTCACCTTGACTAGGGCGGCGCGGCGGTTGTTGGAAGTCTGGCGCAACACTACCAGATCGCCCATGTGGTGCGGCACTTCATGCACCAGCACCGCCAGCGCGGCGACAACGCCCAGGCGCAGGTCGGCCATGAAGGCGGAGGCGATCAAAATACCGTCACCAAAGGCATGCACGCTGTCGCCGGCCAGCACGGCCCAGCCGCCGGATTTGGTGCCGTGGTCATGGCCGTGGTGCGCATGGCCATGGTCATGGCCGCTGTCATGGTGCTCATGCCCGTGGTGCCACAGCTCGGCCTTGTCCAGCAAAAAGAAAAACACCAGGCCGGCCAGCAAGGTGGCAAAAAGCGCCTGCGGCGTAGCCTGGCTTTCAAAGGCTTCGGGCAACAAGTGCATGAAAGCCGTTGCCAGCAAGGCACCGGCGGCCAGGCTGAGCATGTGCTGGGTGTAGCGGGCCAGCACACCGAAGCTCAGCACTGCCGCCAGCCACACGCTGCCGATGCCGGCAGCCAGGGTTCCCATCAAAATCGCTATCAAAGTCATAGCTTGTTGCGCTCATTCTTATTGGGCCAGAGCCCGAAAACACTGAAAAAATCCGCCAAACAGGCTCTTTTCGGGCCCCAGGCGGATGAAAAATCCCCTGACGGGCACGGATGCCGGATCAGGGGTTCTTTTCATCTTATCAAGCGTGTCAAGGGGGTAGCATGAAAAAAGCCGCCTCACGCTTTCGTGAGGCGGCCGGTGCATGAGCGAAAGTACGGTTCAGGAAACGCCGTGGGTCTTGAACCACTCCAGCGCGCGTTTATAGCCGTCTTCTGCGGCATCCTTGCGGTAGCTCGGGCGGTAGTCGGCATGGAAGGCGTGGGGGGCTTGCGGGTAGACCACAAACTCGGAAGCTTGCGCCGCCTTGTTGCCCTTGGCGCCGGCAGCGGCGAGTGCGTCCTTCATCTGATTGACGGTGGTCAGCGGGATGCCGCCGTCCTGCCCGCCGTACAGGCCCAGCACGGGGGCTTTCAGGTTGGCTGCCAGGTCCAGCGGATTGGTCGGGCTCAGGGCCGACGGTGTGCCTACCAGCCGGCCGTACCAGGCAACACCGGCCTTGACGTTTTTGCTCTGCTCGGCATACAGCCAGACGATGCGGCCACCCCAGCAAAAACCGGTGATGCCGACTTTTTTGGCGTTACCGCCGTTGGCGCCAGCCCACTTGACTGCGCCATCCAGGTCGGCCATGACCTGTGCATCCGGTACTTTCGAGACCACTTCGGCCATGAGTTTGGCCATCTCGTTGTATTTGCTGGCGTCACCCTGGCGGGCGTACAGGTCGGGCGCAATCGCCAGGTAGCCGGCCTTTGCGAAGCGGCGGGCGGTGTCGGCGATGTACTCATGCACACCAAAGATTTCCTGAATCACCAGGATCACGGGCAGGTTCTTTTTGCCTGCGGGGGCAGCGTAAAAAGCCGGCACCTTGAAGCCGTTGACTTCATACATCACTTCCCCGGTCTTCAGGCCTTCCGACGATGTCTTGATGGCGGTCTGCGCCATGATGGGCATGGCGGTGGCGGCATAACCCACACCCAGCGCCGCCTTGAGCGCGGTGCGGCGGCTGGCGCCGGCTTCGGTGGACTGGCCGGGCAGCAGCGCATCAAAATCGTTTTTCAAATTGTTGTTCAACATGGCGGTTCCTCAAAAAGGGATTGGATGGTTATAGCGGACTGTCGGAGTCTATGCGGCCACACAAGTTCTCGCCAGTACATGGAAACACTCACGGGTGTTTTCCCTTGGTAAGCCGGCCGGTCGCAGTGCATCCACACCCGACCGGGACGAAGCCTCACATGCGGCGCCCCTGTTTCCTGTTGTTTCGTTTGCAACCCTGCGCGCCGGCCTTGCAGGCCAGGCCTGGTTCGCTTTTGACGCACAATGAATGCGGCCGGTCCCGCACCCGCAAAGCGGGCGTCGGGATTTACAAACCAGACCAGAGAACCCGAATGAAACGTCAATACTTGCTGCCCACCCTCTCCGCTGCCCTGTTGTGCCTGCTGTCGGCCTGCGCACAGCAAACACCTGCCACACCTGCGGCCCCGCCAGCAAATTCGGCAACCGGCCAGTGCAACCCGTCCGGCGCCCAGTTTGCCGTGGGCCGTGCTGCAGAGGCAGCCCTTGTGGAGCAGGCTCGCCAGCGCTCAGGCGCGCAGATGGCCCGTGTCATCCGGCCCGGCCAGCCCGTGACCCTGGACTACAACCTGCAGCGACTCAACCTGGATATAGATGCCGGCAACCGGATAACGCGGGCGCACTGCGGCTGACGCCACCCGCGCAGGCCACTGGCGGTAACTGCCTGGCCAGGGCCCGCGTGGCGATGGATGCGCGCGGCTTGCAGCCTCGTTGACCCTCATCACCTCAAGGAGCAGGAGCCTGACCATGGCGCAAGCTGAACCATCGAAACAACCGATGCCCCCGGCCGCCGCCGCAAGCACACCCGTCCTGTGGTTTTTTGCGATCCTGGCCGGTGCGCTGGCCGCCGGCGCAGTGATCGGCTTTCGTGCGCTGATTTCCGGCATGGAATGGCTGACCACCGGCCATGCCGGCAGCCTGGTGGAGGCGGCCCGGTCCTTGCCCCCCTGGCACCGGGCGCTGGTCGGCTCCGCGGGCGGGCTGCTGGCCGGGCTGGTGCTGTACTGGGGCCAGCGCTGGGCCGGGCGCGGCCCGGACGGTGCGGTGAACCTTGACTACATAGAGGCCGCACGGACCGGCCGGGTCGACCTGAACAACCGGACCACGCTGGTGCGCAGCATCTCCTCCCTCTTGTCGGTAAGCACCGGTGCATCGATTGGCCGCGAAGGGCCGATGGTGCAATTGGGCGCCTGGCTGGCGGCCAGGCTGGCCCACGTCGCGCCGCTGTCGGCCGGGCAGCGCAGTGTGCTGCTGGTCTGCGGCATCGCTGCCGGCATCGGCTCGGCCTACCACGCACCCGTGGCGGGTGTGGTATTTGTGCTGGAACTCGCGCTGGGTTTTATGGCCGCGCAAACGGTGGCGCCGGTGCTGATTTCATCTGCCACTGCGGCGGTGCTGATGTACGGCCTGGTCGATCCGGCACCGCTGTACGTGATGCCCACCGTGAGCCTGGTGCCGACCAGCCTGGGCATGGCGCTGCTCGCCGGCCTGGTATGCGGCGGCACAGGCTGGGCCATGCTGGCCCTGGTGGAACGCGGCCGTACCGCTTTTGGCCACATCCATTCACTGCCGCTGCGGCTGGGCGCCGGCGGGGTGCTGGTGGGCCTGTTGTCGGCTTTCGTGCCGGAAGTCTGGGGCAATGGCTACAGCACCATCTCGCATTTGCTGCAGGGGCAGTCACCCTGGACCTGGGTGCTGCTGATCCTGCTCACCAAGTTCGTGGCCACGCTGCTCAGCACGGGCTCAGGAGCGGTGGGCGGCATGTTCACGCCCACGCTGTTTGTGGGCGCCACCAGCGGCTACCTGATCGCGCAGCTGATGTCCCTCTGGCTGCCCCTGGCCTTGGTCGGCGACCCGCGTACGCTGGCCGTGGTCGGTATGGCGGCGATGCTCACGGCCGTCACCCACGCCCCGCTGATGGCTATCGTGATGGTGCTGGAGATGACCAACCAGTTCCAGCTCACCGTGCCGGTGATGCTGGCCTGTGGCGTTGCCCACGCCGTGAGCACGCAATTCGGTGCAAAACCTATGTACGGCAACCCGATCGAGGCAAGGAACTGAGCACGGAGCAGCAGCGGGTCAGTGCGCCTTCAGTTCAGCCACCCCGGCCATCAGTCGCGGGATTTCAGTCCTGACCCCTTCGACTTCAGCCTCAGGCACCTCACACACCAGTTCATCGTGCACCGGCATGATCATTCCATCTTGTCGCCACCCCCTTGCCATCCCATAGCCATTTCTCCGTTACAGGCCACTGGAGCACTGCCTGCGGCTTCGCGCCTGGACACAAATGATTTGAAAACGGAACGACGTGTTCGGGCTCAGACGATATAGTGCTGGCCGGAATGCATCACGCGAACAATGCCAGGCGTGTCCGAAAATAAATCACCAAGCAGAGTCCGGAGTTTCGATTGAGTACGTTTAGCCTGTCCGCCGTAGCGCTTGCGCTGCTTTCACTCGCAAGCACATCCGCGGGTGCCGTAGAGACCTATGAGATCTACGATCCCAAAGGCGTACCGTTTATCCGGGCGCGCTTCTTTGGCGTGGGGGATGGCCCTTATACCGATAACAATGGCGTCCCGGTCGGCTCTACATGGAATTTGTCGCCCCTGCAAAAAGAGCAGACGCTGGCGGGATTGCGATATTGGGCGCAAATCATCAATGCCACACCGGGACAAGCGCCCGCCATCATCAATATCGGAACCGAATCCGTGGTCAACGCCCACGCCTACAGTCCGCTGGTCTACAACAGCCCGAACTCGCCGACACAGGTGCAAGCCGCGCTTCAGGATTTGCCACCGGGCGCCCTGACGTACGGCGCGCATGGCGAAATAGGTATCGGCTTGATCCCCTTCTCGAATACGCCCTATATTCCATCGCAGTTGCCGCTGACTTACAACGCTGACTTGACCACGGTCATCGTCCATGAGGTCGCTCATGCACTCGGCATCACAAGCACGGTGCGCGATTTCAGCACGACGCCAGGTGTCTATTCCCCATTTTTCGGCTCTCAGATCAGTGCGTGGGCGGCGCATCTGCGCGACGACAACGGCAAGGCAGCAGGGACTCAGCAGCTCATCTATTGCACTGGCTGCGAGAACCCGACCTTCGACAACAACATCTTTGACGTACGGCGCGACAAAGCCTACTTCGCCGGCGACCATGTCAGCCAGGTGCTTGCCGGTTCCATGCCCGGCGTTCCCGTGCGCATGCTCGACGATTTCGGGCGAGTGGATCCCAACTACATGTCGCACATCGAGCTCAAGAACAGCTTGATGAGCCACCAGACCTATCGGAACTACACCGGCTTCATGGAGGCAGAGCTGGCCATCCTGCAGGATCTCGGCTACCAGATCGACCGCCGCAATTTCTTCGGCTCATCCATCTACGGCAGCGGTTTGAGCGTCCTCAATGACAACCCTTATTTCGGGCGCAACGCCGACGGCACCGCCTATATCGCCAACACCTATAACACGGCCACGATGGGCCTGGGCCTGCACGTCTACGGCAGCTTCAACAGCGTCACGCAGCGGGCCGATCTCTTGTCCCTGGGAGCCGGCGGCGGCGGCATTCGGGTCGATGGCGAAGGCAACACTGTCACCATCCTGCCCGGCACGCGCGTTTACGCCGATGGTGACTATGCGCGCGGCGTGATGTTCGCCTATGGCAAGGATCACAATTTCGTGCAACGCGGCGATGTGCAGGCCCTGGGAAACTACGGCATTGCGGCGAGTTTCGACTTCGGCAGTAACTCGATGGGGAACGATTCGAACTACCGCGGCTCCTATATCCACTTCCACAATGGCACGCCCGCACGCATCCTCGACGAAATCAACGGGCCGCTGGTGGGCACGTTCGACCTGACCGGGCGGCTTGCCGGCAAGTACGCGTCAATCTATATGTCCGATAACGGCTACGTCAGCCAGATCAACGTGATGCGCGGCGCCTCGCTGTCCGGCAACATCCTTTCGGCGTACTCGCAGGTCGACCCCTTGGGCGCGCAGCGCCTCACCAAACTGACCTTCGGCTTGAGACCAGACGCCAACGGGCGCTCGACGAATCAGCCCGATTCGGGCTTCGCGCTCCGATATGACGGCAACATCGTCGGCATCAACAACCTGTCCCTGCAACTGCGGGGCGGCACCACGCAGATCAACGGCAGCCACGCCGTGTACGACGTGAACGTCGAAGCGGGCGCCACACTGAGCGGCAGCAGCCGCTACCAGCTCAATCCTGCCGGCCTTTTTACCAACAGCGGCACCCTGGCCTCACAGCCCTTGGGCGGCATAGCGGTGGATGGCAACTATGTACAGACGCCCACCGGCCGCCTGCAAGTCGCACTTAACAGCACGGGCGAAATCAGCCCCCTTGCCGTCACTGGCAACGCCACGCTCGCCGGCATGCTTTCGCTTGCCCCGCAGCGCGGCTGGTATGCCAACGGCTACAGCCTCACCTCAGACAAGTGGTTGAGCGCGGGCAGCATCACCGGCGCTTTCGCAGGGGTCTCGGCCGTGCTGGCATCGCCATCACTGAGCGCGACTGCCACTGCTCTGGGCGGCAGCACCTACCAGGTCACCGTCACCCGCGCCGCCAACGCGTATGCGCGCTATGGTGCCGACGGCAACGGCCAGCGTGTCGGCACGGCACTAGACCAGATCGCCAACGGTGCCAGCACCGGCCTGCAGCCGCTCATCGCCGCTCTCGACTTCTCGGCGGCAGACGGCAGCGCGGTGACCTCGGCCCTGAACCAGCTTTCGCCGTCAGCATATGGCGCCATGTTCACGGCAGGCCTGCTGCGCGAACGCCAGATCACCGATGCGGTGGCTGCGGCAATAGGTGGCACCGCGCCTGGCGGCGACGCGATGGCCTCGCGTAAGGACTGGCGCGCCTTCGCCATGCCGTTCGGCAGCGGCTATTGGCGCAACCGCAACGGCGATCAGGTCGGCTCCAGCGGCAACACCTATGGCCTGGTGTTCGGTGCAGAAAGAATCGCCAACGCCGAAAGCGCCTGGACGATTGGCGCCCACGGCGCGCTGAGCGGCCAATCCACGCACTTCGGGAGCCAGGCCTTCGGTTCGGGCAAGACCACTGCATTTGATGCCGGCGTGCATGCGCGTTACGTTCCTGATCGACATGCCGGCCCGCACGCGTTCGCGCTGGCCCGCGTCGGCCTGGAAGACGGCCGTGTCGACCGCACGATTGCCGTGAACGGCTATTCAGCCACGCCGCGCGGCGCCTGGACCGGCCTCTCTGCAGCGGCGTCGATAGGCGGCGGCTGGCGCTGGAAGCTCGCCAACGCGTCGAGCATTGGCCCCATCGCAGCCCTGGACTACACCGCGCTGCAACGCCCGGACTTGACCGAAACCGGCGCTGACGGCGCACGCCTGCAAGTCGATAGCAACAACTTCCAGTCGCTGCGCGCGCGCCTGGGCGGCGAAGTGCGCTTCGAACTACCGACGACGGACGGCAACACGCTGACGGCCCGTCTGCAATCCACCTGGAACCGAGAGCTAAAAAATGGTGCCATCACCCAAGCGGCATCATTTGCCGAGCATCCTTCAGCCAAATTCAGCACCCAGAGCGACATCGCGAGCCGCGACAGCCTTGGCCTGCAGGCCGGCCTGTCGTACCGCGTGGGGGCACGCATGTCCGTCGAGATCGCCATGTCGGGCAACCTCTACCGTGGCGGCGATTCCGACATCGCTGGCACCGTATCGGCCACGTGGCGCTTCTGACCGATTGCTGCTACTCCTTAAAAAAGCGAACACTGGTGAACCTCGCCTGACGGCCAGGAGGAGCCATTCATCTTTATTCATTCAATGACAGCTCTACGTTTGCGTCCGGAGAAGTCACCTTGACCGCCGAATCGCAGCCGACCCGAGCGCTCACGCGCGACCCGAGGCGGTGGCGCAGCGTGCAAACCTACAGGTGGAAATCGCCCGCCGCTTCCGGCTGATAAAGCACTTTCTCAATCCGGATATGGCAGGTTCGATTTGGAATCCGCCAGCTGAAGGCATCGCCTTCCCTGTAGCCCAGGATCGCGGTGCCGATGCCGGAGCTAACCGATAGTTTCCCGGCACTGTCGTCCGCATCCTCTGGGTAAACCAGCGCAACTTCCACCTTCTCGTCGTCCACCTGCAGCAAGGCCCTGGAGTTCATCGTCACGACATCCTCCGCCACCTTCAATGGATCAACGACGATAGCTCGCTCGATCTCATGCTCCAGCTCAAAAATATCCGAGCCTCGTGCAAGCTCGACCAGACTCCTGAGCCGGGCCTTGTCGATCTCGGTGATGAAGATGTCGGAGGTGTGAGCCGCAGGGCTTTCGCGCAAGAGTCGAAGATAGCGCTCCGAGTTCATGACAAGCGACTTCATCGCAGGCGTTTCGCTTTGCAGCACGAAGCCGCTGCGCAGGAAGGCCTTCAGCGATCGTGCGTTGTCCGGATGGATTTTGGCAATGAGTCTCTCGGCCCGCATGTCGAAGAAGGCGAGCTTCATGCCTTCGCTGATGGCGCTGGCTCCGAGCTTGCGGCCCCAGTTGTCGCGGTTGCCGATGACCAGGACCATTTCGCAGTCGGGGCCCACCTTGACGAGGCGCACAAAGCCGACCGGCACGTCATGCTCGTCGTAGGCCATGAAGAACCGGCCGCCCTGGTTGAACAGATGGGTCAGGATCGGCAACTGAACCCGACCGATGACCTGCTCGATGAACCGGGAGACATGGCGCGAATCGCTCAGGTAGCGGGTGACGCCCTCATCTTCCAACCAGTCCATCAGAGTCAGCGCGTTGGCCCGAGTGATCTCGGGACACAGAGAAATGAAAGGCTTGTTCATCTTCACCACCTTTGGTTTCAAGAATGAAAGCCCTTCATGGCCACGGCCATGACGGTTCTTTCGGCTAACCTCACATTTTACAGCGGTGCGCGAGCGCGGAAGTTCGATGCTTTGCAGAACCCGTGCGTTGCGTGCCGCGAAAAGGCCTGTTGCGCCAGGAACCGTTATTCGTGGTAGAGAGCGAATTCACCGCCAAGCGGTCGCTTGGGCCATTGGCACGTTTTACAAGGATTCCAGGCCAAAAGTGCTTGAAACGCCCGTTGATAGAGCGCAAGCCGCTCCCCTTTCAATAGCGTTTACTGTCAGTGCGCCTTTTCCCAGTTTTCGCCCACGCCGATCTCGGCCAGCAGGGGCACCTTCAGTTCAGCCACCCCGGCCATCAGTCGCGGGATTTCAGTCCTGACCCATTCGACTTCAGCCTCGGGCACCTCAAACACCAGTTCATCGTGCACCTGCATGATCATTTTGGTCGCGCGTTTTTCGGCATCCAGCACCTGCTGCACCTTGTTCATGCTGAGCTTGATCAGGTCGGCGGCCGTGCCCTGCATGGGCGCGTTGATGGCCTGGCGCTCGGCGGCTTTTTTGCGCGGCCCATTGCCACCGGCGATCTCGGGCAACTGCAGGCGACGGCCAAACACGGTCTCGACATAACGGTGCTGCTGGGCAAACAGCACGGTCTCCTCCATGTAAGTTTTCACGCCAGGATAACGCTGGAAATAGCGGTCTATGTAAGCAGCCGCGGCCTTGGTTTCAATCCCCAGATTCTTCGCCAGGCCAAAGCTGCTCATGCCGTAAATCAGGCCGAAGTTGATGACCTTGGCATAACGCCGCTGCTCGCTGCTGACTTGGGTCAGGTCCACGCCAAACACTTCAGCGGCGGTGGCGCGGTGCACGTCCAGGCCGTCGGTGAAAGCGCGCAGCAAGGCTTCGTCGCCACTGATGTGGGCCATGATGCGCAGCTCGATCTGCGAGTAGTCGGCGCTGGCGATCACGCTGCCGGCGGGCGCCACAAAGGCTTCGCGCACGCGCCTGCCCTCGGCGGTGCGCACCGGGATGTTTTGCAGATTCGGGTCGTTGCTGGAGAGACGGCCTGTCACGGCCACGGCCTGCGCGTAGTGGGTGTGGACCCGGCCGGTGCGCGGCAGCGCCAGTTGCGCCAGCTTGTCGGTGTAAGTGCTTTTGAGCTTGCTCAGCGAGCGGTGCTCCAGCAGCTTGGCTGGCAGCGGGTAATCTTCGGCGAGTTTTTCCAGCACTTCTTCGTCGGTGCTGCGCGCGCCACTGGGCGTTTTCTTGACCACCGGCATGCCCAGCTTGTCAAAGAAAATCTCACCCAATTGTTTGGGGCTGCCCAGGTTGAAAGGCTGGCCGGCAATCTCGTAGGCCTCGGCTTCGAGTTGCAAAATGCGGGTCCCCAGTTCGCCGCTTTGTTTGGCCAGCATGGGCGCGTCTATCAGCACGCCGTTGCGCTCTATGCGGTACAGCGTTTCGCTGCTCTGGATTTCCAGTTCGTAAATAAAACGCAGCTTGTCGTTGGCCTGCAGTTGCGGCCACAACACGCGGTGCACGTCCAGTGTTTGATCAGAGTCTTCACACGAATATTCGGCGGCCTTCGCAATATCGACCTGGTTGAACTTGATCTGGTGCACACCTTTGCCGCACAGGTCTTCGTAGTTGATGCCGCTGCGCCCCAGATGGCGGTCGGCCAGGCTGGCCAGACCGTGCGGTTTGTTCACCTCCAGTACATAACTTTGCAGCATGGTGTCGTGCGAGTAGCCCTGCACCTCGATGCCGTGGTTGGCAAACACATGGCGGTCGTATTTGATGTGCTGGCCGAGCTTGTGTTTGGCCGGGTTTTCCAGCCAGGGCCTGAGCTTCGCCAACACCTCGTCGCGCGGCAGTTGCGCCGGTGCGTCGGGGTAGTCGTGTGTCAGCGGGATGTAGGCTGCCTCGCCGGGCGTGACGCTGAAACTGATTCCCACAATCTCGGCCTGCATTTCATCGAGCGAGGTGGTTTCAGTGTCCAGCGCCACCAGGTCGGCGCCCTCCAGTCTGGCGAGCCAGCGTTCAAATACGTCCCACGTGAAAACCGTGTCGTAAACCACCGTGCTGGCCGGCCTGGCGGCCGGCGCGGTGCTGTCTTCAGGTTCGTCAAACAGGCCGGGTTCGGATTTTTTGGCCTCCCGTTCGGGTGCCGCAGCCACCTTGGCAGCCGCCCCCGCCCCCGCCCCCTCCAGCGACCGGACCAGCCCCTTGAAACCATATTTTTCATAAAAAGCGGCCAGGGCCTCCAGCTGCTGCTCACCCATAGCTATCGAATCCATAGCAGGCAAGCCATCAACGTAAGGCGCAAGGTCGCAGTCCTTTTTGATGGTCAGCAGTTCGCGGCCCCTGGGCAGCCAGTCCAGCGTGTTGCGCAGGTTCTCGCCGACCACGCCTTTGATCTCACCGGCATGGGCCACCAGCGCGTCCAGCGAGCCGTATTCAAGCAGCCACTTCACTGCGGTCTTGGGGCCCACCTTGGGCACGCCGGGCACGTTGTCCACCGCGTCGCCGACCAGGGCCTGGTAGTCCACCATCAGGCGCGGCGGCACGCCGAACTCGGCCTCCACCCCGGCCAGATCGCGGCGGCGATCGTTCATGGTATCGATGACGGTGATGTGCTCGTCCACCAGTTGGCTCAAGTCCTTGTCGCCGCTGGAAATAATGACTTCAATGCCCTGAGCGGAGCCCATGCAGGCCAGCGTGCCGATCACGTCATCGGCCTCCACGCCAGGCACGGCCAGCACTTTCCAGCCCAGCAGTTGCACCACCTCGTGAATCGGCTCGATCTGGCTGCGCAAATCGTCCGGCATGGGCGAGCGCTGGGCCTTGTATTCCGGGTAAAGCGCATCCCGAAAGGTCGGTCCCTTGGCATCAAACACACAGACCGCATAGTCGGCGCGCACGTCCTTGCGCAGCTTTTGCATCATGTTGACCATGCCGCGTATGGCGCCCGTGGCCGGGCTTGCCGGGTCGCCCGGATTGGCGCGCAGGTCGGGCATGGCGTGAAACGCCCGGTAAAGATAGCTGGAGCCATCAACCAGCAGAAGGGTTTTTTTATCAGTGCTCATGCTGCTGGATTGTCAGCGAAATCCGCCAGCCCATGGACAGGGCTTGCAAACCCTTGCAACAGGGGGTGCGAAGCCTACAATAGAGCCATGAAAACCGTTTTGCCACCCTCCCCCCGCGCTACGCTCATGGCTGCCCTGCTGGCCCTCCCGCTGGCAACGGTATGTGTTGCACAGACGGTGCCGTCCGCGCCGGCGGTAACACCGGAAGCGGCGGCTGCGCCCGTGGTACGCCCGGCACGCCCGGACCAGACCATAGAGCGCATCCGCACGGAAGACGCCGGCACACGCATTGACGAAGTGCGCGTGGGCGGTGAAACCCAGAGCATCACGGTGCAGCCCAAAACGGGCAACAACCTGCCGGCTTACGAGGTCAAACCCTCGGACTCCACAAGGGGAAGCGCCCCGTCCTCATCCAGCAATGACACCAACGGCGCGCGCGTCTGGAATGTGCTGAAGTTTTAACTTCGCCCGTCTCCTTTCATCCGTCTATTTTTCGAGCGAAAAGGTTTAGTTTCAGGCATGGCCGTTTTTACCGAAGTCTCGTTTGACGAGGCTGCAGCGTTCCTGAGCGCCCTGGATCTGGGGCAGCTTCAGAACATCAAGGGTGCCGCTGGCGGCATCGAGAACACCAACTATTTTGTGGACACCGACCAGGGCCAGTATGTGCTGACCCTGTTTGAGCGCCTGACCTTCGAGCAATTGCCGTTTTACCTGCATTTGATGAAGCACCTGGCGGGGTGCGGCATTCCCGTGCCCAATCCGGCGGCCGGGAAAAACGGCGACATCCTGCACAAACTCAAAGACAAGCCGGCCGCGGTCGTCAACAAGCTGCGCGGCCACAGCGAACTGGCGCCCACCGCCGACCATTGCGCGGGCGTGGGTGAAATGCTGGCACGCATGCACCTGGCCGGGCTGGATTACCCGCACCACCAGCCCAACCTGCGCGGCCTGCCGTGGTGGAACAGCACCGCGCCGGTGGTTCTGCAGCACACCACAGCGGAGCAGGGCAAGCTGCTGCTGGGCGAGCTGGCCTACCAGAACCACATTGCCGAATCCTCTGCCTACAAGACCCTGCCACGCGGCCCCATACACGCCGACCTGTTTCGAGACAATGTGATGTTCGAGGACGGCCGGCTCACCGGTTTTTTCGACTTTTACTTTGCAGGCTACGACACCTTTTTGTTCGACATAGGCGTGTGCCTGAACGACTGGTGCGTGGACCTGCCCACCGGCCGCCACGATGCCGGGCGCGCCGATGCGTTTCTGGCTGCCTACCAGAGCGTGCGCAAGCTGACGGCAGCAGAGCGCACCCTGCTGCCCGCGGCGCTGCGTGCCGGTGCGTTGCGCTTCTGGATTTCACGGCTGTGGGATTTCCATTTGCCGCGCGAGGCCACCGTGCT
Source organism: Polaromonas aquatica (assembly GCF_042659145.1). Lineage (NCBI taxonomy): Bacteria > Pseudomonadati > Pseudomonadota > Betaproteobacteria > Burkholderiales > Comamonadaceae > Polaromonas > Polaromonas aquatica. The sequence goes on from NZ_JBHSRS010000083.1 coordinate 63,112, forward strand.
GCAGGCCCATGATCCTGGCCATTTCGAGCGTGTGTTGCGCGAGCGCCTGGCGCACCCCGTGCGCATGACGGCCTGATCCGAAAACAAGAGAGCCGCCTTTTTTGCGGGTGAATTGCGGCATTTGCCGGACCGCGCCGGCTAGGCAGGTTACGCTTGCCACCTGAGCCCGACAAGCGTCACGGCGCGTGTATATTGCGCCGGACATCCGGTTTTGCAGATATTCCTGAACTTGCAAGCCTTCCGCCTGCCCTTACCGCGACCCTTTCACCATGAAACTCAACATCGTTCCCGCACGTACCGGCATCACCTGGGTCAAGCTAGGCTGCAAGACTTTCTTTCAGCAACCGCTGGCCATGTCCGGCCTGTTCTTCATGTTCATGGCCCTGCTGTCGATCGCCACGCTGGTGCCCTTCATAGGCGCGGCACTCGCGCTGGCGCTGCTGCCCGCTGCCACATTGGGCCTGATGGCCGCAACGCAGGAAGCCACCAAGGGCAAATTCCCCATGCCCTCTATCCTGATCAGCGCCTTTCGCGCCGGCAAGCAGCGGGTGCGCGCCATGATGGTGCTGGGCGCGCTGTATGCGGCGGGCTTTCTCGCGCTGATGGCGGTGTCCACGCTGGTGGACGGCGGACAATTTGCCAGGCTTTACCTGGTAGGCGGCAAGATCACCGAAGACATGGTGCTGCAGGGAAATTTCCAGGGCGCCATGTGGGTCACGATGGCCTTGTACCTGCCGCTGTCGCTGCTCTTCTGGCACGCCCCGGCGCTGGTGCACTGGCATGGGGTCACGCCGGTCAAGAGCCTGTTCTTCAGCTTCATGGCCTGCTACAAAAACTGGGCCGCCCTTGCCGTCTACGGCCTGGTGTGGGCGGGCGTCTTCGTGATGGCGATGGTGCTGGTCACGCTGGTTGCCGCGTTGCTGGGCAATCCCACATTTGCGGCGCTGGCCATCTTTCCCGTGGCCCTGCTGATGATGGCCATGTTTTTCACCTCGATTTACTTCACGTTTCGTGATAGCTTCACCGACACAGACGTGCCTGCAGACCAGCAAGCGGCCTGACTGCCAGCCCGGAAATTAGTCCAAAACACCAGGAGACACCACATGACCCAGCACTCGCTGCAAGGCCGCACCGAAAAGGAAATCCTGTGGTTTCAACGGCGTGACACGCTCAAGGCCGCAGCCGCCTGGGTGGCCATGGGCGGTTTTGGCGCTGCTGCGGCGCAGCAACGCAGCAACATCGTGCAGCTCACGGGAGACGCACTGCTCAACGGCCAGCGGCTTGATCCGCAGCAAACCATACTGACAGGCGACCAGATCCAGACCGGGCCCGGCGCCAGCCTGATATTTGTCATCGGCAACGCCTCGTTCCAGGTGCGCCAGAACTCCATGCTGACGGTGGAACGCGGCAGCTCGATCAATACCGTCAGCCTGTTGCGGCTGCTCACGGGCGCCGTGGCCAGCGTCTGGGGCAAGGGCAGCAACCGGACCATCGTCATGCCCACGCTGACGGCCGGCATACGCGGCACCGGGGTGTATTCAGAGGTTTTTGCCGACCAGGGCGGCCGGAACTATTTTTGCAACTGCTATGGCACGGTTGACATGAAATCGGGCGGCGATACGACCGTGTCGCAGGCCCAGTACCACCAGTCCTTCTGGGCCGACCCAAGTGCCGCCAGGGGCGCCCGCCTGAGCCCTGCCAACGCGATCAACCATACCGATGAAGAACTGGAATTCCTGGCTGGATTGATTGAGCAACGGACCGCCTGGCAGATCGCCGGCAAAAAAGGCATCAAGGATGGCCGGGGTTACATGGAAGCGCCGCCCGCCCAGTAGCGCCAGCCGGAAACACCGGCCCGCTAGTTATTGATGTTTCCCTATTTCGTGACACCACACCGTTCGGGCTGAGCCTCTCGACAAGCTCAGGGAGAACGGTGGTGCGTTGGCTGTCTTGATGCAGGAAAAAATCAATGCCCGCTAGACAACCGTCAGCTTGGCGACGCTGAGCGCCAGCCACTTCACGCCATGCCGCGTGAAGTTGATCTGTGCACGCGCGTCATCGCCGCTGCCTTCCAGCATCATCACCTTGCCTTCGCCAAACTTGGCATGAAACACTTCCATGCCGCTTTTAAGCCCATGCGAAGGCGCGTTCTTCTGCGGCGGAACCGGCGGGCTGGCAAAACGTTCGGCCGAGCCGGTTTTTGAAGAAAAAACGCTGCTGGCCCAGTCCTTACGCCCGCCACCAGCTCCTGAATTGGTAGCATCACCCCACGCATTCGAGCCCCTGCCCAGCCCCGGGGCAAAGCCCTGGTTTTTCGGCGTGATCCATTTCAGCGCGCTTTCGGGCAGCTCGTCAAAAAAACGGCTCCTGAGGTTGTAGCGCGTCTGGCCGTGCAGCATGCGGGTTTGTGAATGGCTCAGGTACAGCCGCTTGCGCGCGCGCGTGATGGCCACGTACATCAGCCGGCGTTCTTCCTCAATGCCGCCATGGTCGCTCAGCGAGTTTTCATGCGGGAACACCCCGTCTTCAAGGCCGGTGATAAACACGCAGTCAAACTCCAGGCCCTTGGACGAATGCACCGTCATCAGTTGCACCGCATCCTGGCCGGCCTGCGCCTGGTTGTCTCCGGACTCCAGCGCCGCGTGGGTCAGGAATGCCGCCAGCGGCGACAGCGTTTCACCGGTTTCTGCATCGGGCGCCAGCGCCTCCGGCAAGGGTTCGTCCAGCAAGGATGCCGACGGGTCCAGCCCCTGGCTGGCTGGCGACTGCGTCAGGCGTGCGCCCAGCTCGTCCACCGGCAAGGCCATGGCATCGCGGCCAAAACCCTCCTGGCTCACAAAGGACTCGGCGGCATTGACCAGCTCGGCCAGATTTTCCAGCCTGTCCTGGCCTTCTTTTTCCAGCTTGTAGTGCTCTTCAAGCCCGCTGTGCTGCAGCACCAGTTCGATGATCTCGCGCAGGGTCAGGCCGGCGGTCTGCTCGCGCATGACATCCAGCTTGGCCACAAAGGCGCCGAGGTTGGCACCGGCCTTGCCCGGCACGGCGCTGACGCCATCGTGCAGCGAGCAGCCCGCGGCGCGCGCGACGTCCTGCAACTGCTCAATGCTGCGCCCGCCTATGCCGCGCGGCGGGAAATTGACCACGCGCATAAAGCTGGTGTCGTCGTGCGGGTTCTCCAGTAGCCGCAGGTAAGCCAGTGCGTGCTTGATTTCAGCGCGCTCGAAAAAGCGCAGACCGCCATAGACGCGGTAAGGCACACCGGCGTTGAACAGAGCGGTCTCCATCACCCGGCTTTGTGCGTTGCTGCGGTACAGCAGTGCGATTTCCTTGCGCTCCATGCCATCGCGCACGAGCTGTTTGACTTCGTCAACAAACCACTGCGCCTCGGCAAAGTCGCTGGTCGACTCATACACCCGCACCGGCTCACCCGGGCCGGCTTCGGTGCTCAGGTTTTTGCCCAGGCGCTTGCTGTTGTGGCTGATCAGCTCATTGGCCGAATCGAGGATGTTGCCGAAGCTGCGGTAGTTGCGCTCCAGCTTGATCTGGTGCGTCACATTGAATTCACACACAAAGTCGGTCATGTTGCCGACGCGGGCGCCACGGAAGGCGTAAATGCTCTGATCGTCATCGCCCACGGCCACGACCGAGCCGCCCGGCATGGCCTGCGCGCCCTGCGCCGCATCAGCGCCCTGACCGGCCAGCATCTTGATCCAGGCGTATTGCAGCTTGTTGGTGTCCTGGAACTCGTCGATCAGGATGTGGCGAAAACGCCGCTGGTAATGCTCGCGCACCGGCAGGTTATCACGCAGCAGCTCATAGCTGCGCAGCATCAGCTCGCCGAAATCGACCACGCCTTCGCGCTGGCATTGCTCTTCATACAGGGCGTAGATTTCGACCTTCTTGCGGCCTTCTTCGTCACGCACCTGCACATCCTTGGCACGCTGGCCGTCTTCCTTGCAGGCTGCGATAAACCACATCAACTGCTTGGGCGGAAAACGCTCATCGTCGATGTTGAACTGCTTGCACAGGCGCTTGATGGCCGAGAGCATGTCCTGCGTGTCCAGTATCTGGAAGGTCGAAGGCAGGTTGGCCAGTTTGTAATGCGCGCGCAAAAAACGGTTGCACAGGCCGTGGAAGGTGCCAATCCACATGCCGCGCACATTGACCGGCAGCATGGCCGAGAGCCGCGTCAGCATCTCCTTGGCGGCCTTGTTGGTAAAGGTCACGGCCAGGATGCCGCCCGGCGACACCTGGCCGGTTTGCAGCAGCCAGGCGATGCGGGTGGTCAGCACCCGGGTCTTGCCGGAGCCCGCCCCGGCAAGAATCAGGGCATGTGTGGCGGGCAAGGTAACCGCGGCGAGCTGCTCCGGATTAAGATTTTGTAAAAGCGGGGAATCCTGCGCGACGGTATCTGTGAATTCTGGGAACATCCCTCATTGTAGAAAGCCCTGATGAAACCCTTGATGAACCGTGCTTCAAGCCTGCGAGTCCCGCAGGTGCTTTCCATGCTGGTTCTCGCCCTGGGCACCAACGCGGCCCGGGCCCAGGCGTTTTGCGCCAGCGACGGCCAGCCGCAGCCCGTGGCCCTGCTGGAGCGCTTTATCAATGCCGATTGCGAGAGCTGCTGGAAAGACCCGTCCACACCAAAGGCCTTGCCAGGCCAGGTGGCGCTGGACTGGATAGTGCCGGGCGGCAAGGGCGACGACGCACCGCTGTCGGCGGTCGCCAGCCGTGATGGACTGGACCGGCTGGAATCGCTGGGCCAGGCCGTGCCCAAAGAAGCTGGTGACAACCGCCGCAGGGTGAAAGGTTTAAAGAGCACCCGGCTGCGCGTCGCGCACGGGCTGGTGCTGTCGGGCTATGTGGGCGCGTCCATAGAACTCAAACCGGTTCCGGCCAGCGCCCAAAAGCAGCCGTGGACCGCCTGGCTGGCATTGGTCGAAACCTTGCCGGAAGGCACTGAAGGCACGCCTGTGGCCCGAAATCTGGTAAGAAACGTGTTCCAGTCAGTGTGGAACGTGCGCGACCAGCTATCAAAAAAAGAGCAAGCCCGCTTCTTCGAGTCACGCGTCATGAGCGTCGCGCAAGGCGTACACCCCGACCGCCTGCGCGTGGTCGGCTGGGTTGAAGACGCCGGGGGCGAAGTCCTGGCAGCGGCGCAGTCGCGCTGCATGCCTGCACCCGGCCAGGTCCGCTAAATTTGCCCCTTCATATAACGGCTATACACGGCCTTCAATCCCCAAAACCCGTCTCGGCGTCTAAAATCAGACACCGGGCCCAAGCAATTGCGCCCGGTTTTTTTGTTTCAGCCTTGCCCTATGCAAGCGCCCGCAAACAAAGCCGGTCCAATCCAAGCGCCTCCTGTTCATCTACAGTTTTTTTTCTGGAGCTTGGGGAAACATCATGGAAATTTTCGACTACGACAACATCCTGCTGCTGCCGCGCAAATGCCGCGTGGAAAGCCGCTCTGAATGCGACGCCAGCGTGGAACTCGGCGGGCGCACTTTCCGCATCCCGGTGGTGCCGGCCAACATGAAAACGGTGGTCAACGAAGACATCTGTACCTGGATGGCCCAAAACGGCTATTTCTATGTGATGCACCGCTTTGACCTGGACAACATCAAGTTTGTCAAAGACATGAAAACCCGGGGCGTTTACGCGTCGATTTCGCTCGGCGTTAAAAAGCCCGACTACGACACCGTTGACCAGCTGGTTGCCGAAGGCCTGGCGCCCGAGTACATCACCATTGACATCGCCCACGGCCATGCCGACAGCGTGCAAAAAATGATCGCCTACCTGAAGCAGAAGCTGCCGGCCTCTTTTGTGATTGCCGGCAATGTGGGCACGCCCGAAGCCGTGATTGACCTGGAAAACTGGGGCGCCGATGCAACCAAGGTCGGCATTGGTCCCGGCAAGGTCTGCATCACCAAGATGAAAACCGGCTTTGGCACCGGCGGCTGGCAGTTGTCGGCACTCAAGTGGTGTGCACGCGTGGCGACCAAACCCATCATTGCCGACGGCGGCATACGCGAGCACGGCGACATCGCCAAATCCATACGCTTTGGCGCAACCATGGTGATGATAGGTTCCATGCTGGCGGGCCTGGAAGAAAGCCCCGGCAAGACCGTCGAGGTGGACGGCGCGCTGTTCAAGGAATACTACGGTAGCGCCTCGGACTTCAACAAGGGCGAGTACAAACACGTCGAGGGCAAACGCATCCTGGAGCCCGTCAAGGGCACGCTGGCCGACACCCTGCGCGAAATGGAAGAAGACATACAGAGCGCCATCAGCTACGCCGGCGGCAAAAAACTCATGGATATCCGCAAGGTCAACTACGTCACCCTGGGCGGCGACAACGCGGGCGAGCACCTGCTGATGTAAGTTCGCCGGCTGCTGCGGGCGGCGATGGCGGATCCAATAGAGGACGGCCAGCCACTCAGGCCACGCCCCTATGCGCCCTTGTCGTCCGTCTGTTTGCGGCGCTCGCGCAGCAACGCTTCAAGCACCGCCCGCACCACCTGCCGGTCGGCACGGGACAACAGCCAGTAGTCCTGTACCAGCGAGCTCTCCTCCTGTCCCTGGCTGCCGGTCTGCACGGCAACAGCCTTGCGTGCGCCGGGTTCGGCAGCGACCAGCGCTGCATCCGCCCCTGAGCCCCAGCGCAACCATTCCTCCGACACGTCCAGCCAGCGGGCCAGGATGGCGAGCTTGTCCATTGTCGGTACCGACAGGCCCATCAGCCACTTGCGCGTGGCATGAACCGACACCGGGTTGCCGCGCCAGCGCAGGTTGAACTCACGTTCCAGGGACGTTGGGCTGGGCTTTTTACCCTTGTTTTCAAGCGCGATGCGCAGACGCCCGGCAAAGCTTTCAGCCTGCAAAGCCTTTTCAGGAATGGACATGAAACGACTTTATCGGCGTCGTAGTTATAAAAATTTACCCATGTAGCTATTAATATTGACTTTGGTAACTATTTTTCATAGACTTTTTGTGACCGGACACAGTGCAGCGCCAGCCAGACCCGGCCACCCACAAAACTTCGAGGGAGTAGAACCACCATGGTTTCATCACAGGCGCATCATCTGCATCCACAGCCTGCGGCGGCGGATTGCCAGCCGGGCAACGGCGCCAGCCTCACAGTACTTGCCGGAGCGCCCGGTGGCCCAGGCAAGCTGGACGGAGCCGCCGGGGCCGCGCTGCTGTACCAGCCCAGCGGCATCGTGGTTGCGCCCTGCGGCACGCTGTATGTCAGCGACAGCAATAACTGCATACGGCGGGTTTCACCCGGCGGCGAGGTCAGCCTGTTTGCCGGCAGCCGCGAGGCGGCGCATAGCGTGCTCAGCGACCACCCTCGCGGCATGGGTTCGGCCGACGGCACGGCCAGCGTGGCGCGCTTTCGCCATCCACGCGGCCTGGCACTTGATGCAGCCGGCAACCTGTATGTGGCCGACAGTGGCAACCACACCATCCGCAAGATCAGCCCGACCGGCCACGTGTCAACCCTGGCCGGAACTGCCGGCCTGCCCGGCCACGCCGACGCGAGGGCAGGCGCCGCAAGGTTCAACAGCCCGGGTGACCTGGCGGTCGACGCCGCAGGCACGGTCTATGTGCTGGACACGCTCAACCACGTCATCCGCAAGATCACTCCGGACGGTCTTGTCTCCACCCTCGCGGGCTCGCCCGGCATGCGGGGCCACATGGACAGCCGGGCCGGTGCAGCCCGCTTCCGTTTCACCGCCCCGGGTTTCAGGCATGCCGGCGGGCTTGCGCTGAACAGCCGCGGCCACGTGCTGGTAGCCGATTTCGCCAACCGGGCCTTGCGCAAGGTGTCTCCCGCTGGCGACGTCACAACACTGGCAACAGGATTCACCGGCCCGGCATCCCTGCGCATGGACGCCGCCGACAACTGCATCGTCTTTGACACACAGTCCGGCCCCATGGCCAGCCGCTCAGCCGTTTTCGAGACAGTCAAGAAAGTGGATGCCGCCGGCGTCATAACGCTGCTCGCCAGCGGCAACGTGCACATGCACTTTTCGGGCGGGGCGCTGCCCCTGGCCCTTGATGGCGCCGGCAACATCTACCTCGCCGAAACCGCGCTCAATGCAATCCGCAGGATAACTCCTGCGGGCAGCATCCACACGGTTGCAGGCCGCATCACCAGCGGCCTCAAGTCAGGCACAGCCGCCGCAGCCCGGTTCACCGGCTCCTTCGCCCAATTGTCGAAAGACGCCGCAGGCAACCTTTACCGCTTCGACACCAACGCATTCATCTGGAAAATCGCGCCCGGCGGCTACGTCAGCCGCATTGACACACGCAAGCTGCCGGGTCCGGGTTTCATCTTCGCTGCAGGCGCCGCCGACGCAGCGGGCAACCTGTATGTGGCCAACATGAGCGCTTCAAGCCCCTCGCCGTGCGGCTATTCCGCCGTCCGGAAAATCACACCCGACGGCACGGTCACGCTGCTGGCCGGCGGTGCCTACGATGGCCACTCGGACGGCGTCGGTGAAGCCGCCTCCTTCAGCCTTTCGCCGCCCTGCGCCATGACGGTGGACAGCTCGGGCAATGTCTGGATCGGCGACAACTCGGCGATCCGCAAGATCACACCCGCAGGCGAAGTCACCACTGTGGCCGGTTCTGCCGGGCTGCCCGGCGCAACCGACGGCTTGCGTACCAGCGCGCGGCTGGCCCTCATCAGCGGCCTGTGTGCCGACACCTTGGGCAACCTGTTTGCTTTCGACATGGGCCGAATCCGCAAGATCACACCCGAGGGAAAAGTGACGACGCTGGCCGGTCGCCTGACAAATTTCAGGACCGAACCGCTGGACGGCAACGGTGCTGCCGCCTGCTTCGGCTTGTCCGGCTGCATCGCCTGCGACGACGCCAACAACCTGTTCGTGACAGACCCCGACTTTCACCTTGTGCGCAAAGTCTCGCCCACCGGCATGGTCAGCACAGTCGTCGGCCGCCTGGACCGCGCAGGCACGGTGCCAGGCCCGCTGCCCGCATCGCTGTTTGCGCCTTTCGGCATTGCCGCACTGGCGGACGGGCAACTGGCCCTCACCAGCGGCGATGCGCTGGTACTAACCCAGGGCGCAAAGTTCTAGCGCCAGCCGGTTGAGCCGGTGCCCAGGCTGCGCAAGTGCTTCCAACACACTGAAATGGTTAAGGCCAGGCAGCATCTCGCATACCGGCACGGTCTTGCGGCCCCAGGACTGCTGGATCAACAGGCTTTGACGCTGGAACTCGGCGCTCTCGTCCCCGCCCGCCACGCTGTACAGGACACCGCGACGCGGTGCCGGCAAAAAGGCGGGACTGATGTCGCGTGCCTGCGCGGGCGTGAGCCTTGCCAAATCCTTGATAAACGGCGCATGGCACATGGGGTCAAGGTCGTGCAGGCCTGAAATGGAGAGCGCATTGACTATCAGGTTCGCCGGCAGGTCGGACGCATAAGCCTTCCAGAGGCACGTCATCAGCAGGGCCGCCATATAGCCGCCTACGGAATGCCCAACTACTGTGATGCGCCCGGGGTCTCCGCCAAACCGGGCCACATTGCGGTAAGTCCAGGCCAGCGCCCTGACCATCTGCATGGCAATTTCCGGAACGGTCACGACAGGGCACAGGTCGTAATTCGGGACCACTACACAAGCGCCGGCATCGGTGAACACAGGTGCAATGTACGAATGGTCGGACTTGTCCATCGCGCGCCAATATCCGCCGTGAATCATCACCAGTACGGGCGCACCCGCACGGGGACTCCGGCCGCGCGCAGGGAACACATCCAGCTTCTGGCCCGGCGAGCCGCCATACGGCAGGTCCAGGTGACAGGGCAGCTGTTTGCGGGCCTGGCCGGAGCTTTCCGCCAGCCGTGCAAGGCACACCGGATGGTCTGGTACCAGCGCACGGTTGTTGTACATGCGGTCCAGCCATTGCGGGTCCCGATTTAGAGAAAAGCCATTCATGAACACCTCTGGAAATTTGGAAAGTTTTCAATTTGTAAGTGTTCTTATCTTGACACAGCTGCAAGCTGCTTGACAGGCTTCTGCCGCGCGGCCCGTCCATGATGGTTGCATCCCTTTTTTCCGGAAAACCAATGACGACAGGACACACCATTGCAGTGCTGGGCACAGGCCACATGGGTTTCCCCATGGCGCGCAGGCTTTGCGAGGCAGGCTACACCGTGCATGCCTGGAACCGCAGCCCGCACAAGGCAGCGCCGCTGAAAGCTTTTGGCGCCGTGCTGCACGCACAGGCCGCCGATGCGGTGCGTGCGGCCGATGTGGTGATCAGCCTGCTGGAAAACGGCGCGGTTGTCGGTGCAGTTCTTTTTGGCGATGGCAGCACCGGCAAAGCTTGCACACCGGTGGCCCAGGCCATGAAAGCCGGCAGCCTTTTTATAGACATGGCATCCATCCAGCCGCGCGAGGCGCGTGACCACGCAGCCCGGCTCGGCGAACTCGGCATCGCACACCTCGACGCGCCCGTGTCGGGCGGCCCCGCGGGCGCGGAAGAAGGCAAGCTGGCCATCATGGCCGGCGGCAAGGCAGGCGATTTTGAGCGCGCCCTGCCCCTGCTCCGGCATTTCGGCCACGCCACGCATGTGGGCCCGCACGGCAGCGGCCAGCTCACCAAGCTGGCCAACCAGATGATTGTGGGCATCACCATAGGCGCAGTCGCCGAGGCCCTGCTGTTCACGGCGCGCGGCGGCGCTGACATGGCAAGGGTCAGGGAGGCCATCACCGGCGGGTTTGCCGACAGCCGCATCCTGCAACTGCACGGCCAGCGCATGGTCGAGCGCGATTTTGCACCGCGTGCCCGCATGGACATCCAGCTCAAGGACTTGCGCAACGCACTGGCGACGGCGCAGGAAATCGGGTTTGAGGCGCCCATCACGGCGCTGTTCGAACAGCTTTATGCCGATGCCGCGGAGCACGGCCTGACAGACCTGGACCAGTCCGGGCTTTTTGTGGAACTGGCCAGCCGCAATGGCATGAGTTGATTTATCTTTTGCCAGTAACTATTCAGTGTCCACACCGTTCGGGCTGAGCCTGTCGAAGCCTTGCCTCTCACGACCAAGCCCTTCGACAGGCTCAGGGCGAACGGCTTGTATGGTGCCTGAATAGTTACTTTTGCCAAATAAAAAAGCCCCGGCAAATCCTGCGATCTGCCGGGGCTTTTTGCTGAACCTGTTTTAAGGGTTCATCAATACATTCAGCCGTGATCAGTCACGCGCTTTGGAGAACTTGCCTGCCTTTTTGGCGGCATCACGCGGCACAAACACCTTGCCTGCAGGGCGGGCGAAAGCCGGCTTGCGATCGGCAAAATCAGGGCGTGGCGCAAAGCCTTCGTTGCGGGCACCGAAGTTGCGGTCATCACGCGGCGCAAAACCGGCATTGTTATTGCCGAAGCCACGGTCGTCCGCACGGCGCGGACCACGGTCGTTAAAACCGGAGCGGTCTGCATAGCCGCCCTGGGGTCCGGGAGGACGGCCCTGGAAGGCGCCGCCGCGGTCATCACGCTGCTCGCGGTGTCCGCCACCGAAACCACCACGGTCGTCACGGTTGCCGCCGAAGCCGCCACCGGCTGGCTTGCGGCCAGCGTAACCACCACCACCGCCGAAGCTGCGGCCGCCACCACGGTCATCGCGACCACCGCCGAAATTGCCGCGTGGGCGATCGGAGGTAGGTGCAAAACGCTGCTGCGGCTCCAGGCCGGCAATCACGCTGGGCTTGAGGCTTTGCTGCATGTAGTGCTCGATGTCCTGGATCTTGCGGCGATCGCGGAACTCGGCAATCGTGACGGCCTTGCCTTCACGACCGGCACGGCCGGTACGGCCAATGCGGTGCACATAGTCTTCAGCCTTCATTGGCAGGCCGTAGTTGACCACGTGGGTGATGGTCGGCACGTCGAGGCCACGAGCGGCCACGTCGGTCGCCACCAGCACCTGCACACGGCCGTCGCGGAAAGCCATCAGGCGGCGGTTGCGCAGGCCCTGGCTCAGCGCACCGTGCAATGCCACGGCGCTGAAACCTTCCTGCACCAGGTCGTTGGCCAGGCCGTCACATTCAACCTGGGTGCTCGCAAACACGATGGCCTGGTTGATGGTGGTGTCGCGCAGCAAATGATCGAGCAGCTTGCGCTTGTGCGTCATGTTGTCGGCCCACAGCAGGGACTGCGTGATCGACGTGTGCTTTTCGTGCGGGGAGTCGATCTCGACACGCTGCGGCGTGCGCATCACGCGCGTGGCCAGTTGCATGATGCGGGGCGCGAAGGTGGCGCTGAACATCATGGTCTGCTTGCGCTCGATGGTGAGCTGGTTGACTTCGGTCAGGTCGTCGGCAAAGCCGAGGTCCAGCATGCGGTCGGCTTCGTCGACGACGAGGAACTGCACCTGGTCCAGCTTGATCTGCATGCTGCGCTGCAGGTCGAGCAAACGGCCCGGCGTGGCAACCACCAGGTTGGCGTTTTGCAGCTTGGCAATTTGAAGCTGGTAAGGGATGCCGCCAACAACGTTGGCGATGCGCAGGCCGCGGCAATGGCGGACCAGGTCAATCGCGTCGGCGCAGACCTGCTGGGCCAGTTCGCGCGTCGGGCACAAGATCAGCGCGCCGGGTGTGGCAGGCTTGAAGTTGCGGGCGTTGGTCGGGTCCTTGCGCTTTGGCTTCTTGATCGGTGCTTCGCCACGGGCGACGGCTTCGGCGCTCAGGCGTTCGAATTCGGCACGTTCGTTGCGCTCTGCTTCTTCCTGCTGTTTGAGCAGGGTGTGCAGCACGGGCAGCAGGAAAGCAGCGGTTTTGCCGCTACCGGTCTGGCTGGAAACCAGCAGGTCGGTGAATTTGGCTTTTTTGTCAGCGTTTTCCGAATCCAGGGCCTGCATGGCCTTGGGAATGGTTGCCATTTGCACGGCGGTCGGCTGGGTGAAACCCATGTCGGCCACGGCTTGCAGCAGTTCCTTGGCCAGGCCAAGTTTTACAAAACCGTTGGGCTGGGGAGCAACGGCTTCCAGCGACGATTCAACGCCGGCGGGCGCATCGGAAAAGTCTGGAACCAGGTTGGTTTCGACGTCCGTGTTGGTGGCGTTAACAGCTTCGGGCAAAAAGTCACCGCGAGCCTCAAAAGAGTCAGTCATGTTTTTTCTCACTAATCACCTGCATGCAATACTTTTGGCAAAGTTGCAGGAAAAACTTCACCTCCCGCGTTGCAGGAAGCTTCGTTTATGGTTAATAAAACATCAACCATCAAACGAATATGCAGCCCGGGCGAAAGAGATTGCCCGAAGCGGTGACCCTAATAAGTAGGGTCCAAAAGTGTGAGGTAGATGTACAAATGCAGCGCACCTTGTGCAACTGCAAGCCCATGATTATGGCACGACTTACGGGTTTACACCAGTCTTTTATTCAAGCCATCGGCCCATGGCTGGTTTTTCAGGTCCGCCCCAAGACCGATCCGCTACTTTTTATATAGCTTGCAGCGCAAGCGGAACGGGGGGCAGAGGCCAAAAACCCCTTTAAAACCGGAAAATCACTTCAAAAAGTGCTCGCGGTAGTGCTCCAGCTCGTCAATCGACTCATGCACATCGGCCAGCGCCGTATGGCTCTGGCGTTTCTTGAAGGCGCTGTAGACCTCGGGCCGCCAGCGTTTGGCCAGTTCCTTGAAAGTGCTGACATCGACATTGCGGTAATGCAGGAAAGCTTCCAGCTTCGGCATGTACTTGACCAGGAAGCGCCTGTCCTGGCTGATGGTGTTGCCGCACAGCGGGGAAACGCCCTTGGGCAGGTATTGCGCCAGGAAGGCCAGGATTTGCGCCTCCGCATCCTGCTCCGTCACCGTGCTGGCCTTGACCTTGTCGATCAGCCCGCTGCGGCCGTGGGTGCCCTTGTTCCAGTTGTCCATCTGGTCCAGCAATTCGTCGGTCTGGTGGATGGCCAGCACCGGGCCTTCAATGCGCGGCGTGAGCTGCGGGCCGGTGACAATCACGGCAATTTCAATCAGGCGTTCTTTTTCCGGGTCCAGGCCGGTCATTTCACAATCGATCCAGACAAGGTTCTGGTCGGATTTTTTAAGTAGGGGTTCAGTTTCAGGCATCTTGCGATTCTCGCTGATCGCCTAAACTTCCTGCCATGAGCGACTATTCATTTGCATTTACCCTGCTGTTCTGCGCCGCTCTGGTGGCCGGATTGCTCACGAAGTTCTACCTGGCTTCGCGGCAAATTCGCCACGTGGCGCGGCACCGCAACAGCGTCCCCGCCGCTTTCGCCTCCACCATCTCGCTGGAGGCACACCAGAAAGCCGCCGACTACACCATCACCAAGGCGCGTTTTGGCCTGCTCGAGATGGCTTTCGGTGCGGCCGTGCTGCTGTGCTGGACCCTGCTGGGCGGAATAGATGCGCTGAACCAGGCCATCAACCATTCAGGCCTCGCGGCATACGGCAGCCTGGTGCCGCAACTGGCGCTGCTCGCGGCGTTTGGCGTCATCAGCGGCGCGCTGGACCTGCCGTTCACGCTGTACAGCACCTTCAGTATTGAAGAGCGCTTCGGCTTCAACAAAATGACTTTCAGGCTCTGGCTGGCCGATATGGTCAAAGGCGTTTTGGTGGGCGCCGTCATAGGCCTGCCCATCGTGGCCCTGATCCTGTGGCTGATGGGCAGTGCCGGCCGCCTGTGGTGGCTGTGGGCCTGGGGCGCGTGGATGGGGTTCAACCTGCTGGTGCTGGTGCTTTACCCCACCGTGATTGCGCCGCTCTTCAACAAGTTCAAACCGCTGGAGGACGAAACCCTGAAGTCGCGTGTCACGGCCCTGATGCAGCGCTGCGGCTTTGCCGCCAAGGGCCTGTTTGTGATGGACGGCAGCAAACGCTCGGCGCATGCCAACGCCTATTTCACCGGCTTCGGCGCGGCCAAGCGCGTGGTGTTTTACGACACACTGCTCAAGCAGTTGAACCCCGGTGAGGTCGACGCGGTGCTGGCGCATGAGCTGGGCCACTTCAAGCACAAACACATCATCAAACGCATTGTCTCGATGTTTGCCATGAGCCTGGCTGGTTTTGCCCTGCTGGGCTGGCTGTCGTCACAGGTGTGGTTTTACACCGGCCTTGGCGTGCGGCCCAACATGCTGGGTGCCAACGATGCACTGGCATTGCTGCTGTTCATGCTGGTGGTGCCGCTGTTCAGCTTTTTTGTGTCGCCGGTGTTTGCCCAGTTCTCGCGCAAGCATGAGTTTGAGGCCGACGCCTATGCCATTGCGCAAACGGACGGCAAGGACCTGCAAAGCGCACTGCTCAAGCTTTACAAGGACAATGCCAGCACGCTCACACCCGACCCGGTGTTTGTGAAGTTTTATTATTCGCATCCACCCGCTTCGGAGCGCCTGGCACGTATGAACCACCCAACCGCAGAAAGCATCGCACCATGAACCCGATTCACCAGAACCGCAAGGCACTGAGCGCCACGGAAATCGTCACCCAGTTGAGCAAGCTCAACGGCGAGCAGGCGCAAGGCTGGCGCCTTATCGATGGTGCGCTGGAGAAAACCTACACCTTTAAAAACTACCACGAGACCATTGGTTTTGTGAACGCACTGGCCTTTATCGCCAACGCGGAAGACCATCACCCGGACCTGGCTGTGAGCTACAGCAAATGCACCGTGCGCTTCAACACGCATGATGTGGACGGCATCTCCGTCAGCGACTTTTTCTGTGCGTCCAAAGCCGACGCCCTGTTCGCTTGAGCAAACCGGCCAGGCCAGGCGCGGCCCCCGCTGCGGGCACACAGCCGGGCCTGGTCGTTGCCGGTTTTGGACGCCACGTGCTGGTTGAAACAGCCAGCGGCGAGCGGGTGATCTGCCATCCGCGCGGCAAGAAAAACCAGGCGCTGGTCGGCGACCGAATCCGCTGGCTGCCCACGCAGGATGAAGGCACAATAGAAAAGATCGAAACGCGCAGCAACCTGTTTTACCGGCAGGACGAGATGCGCACCAAATCGTTTGCAGCCAACCTGGACCAGGTGCTGATCCTGATCGCGGCCGAGCCCGAGTTCTCCGAAAGCCAGCTGACGCGCGCCCTGATTGCCGCGGAAGCCGAGCGCATCACGCCCATCATTGCGCTGAACAAAAGCGATTTGAGCGAGCCGTTCGGTCGCGCATGGACCAAGCTGGCGCCCTACCGAGCGATGGGCTACAGGATGCTGCCGCTGGCCGTCAAGCCGAAATTCGATGCCGCAGAAAACGCAGCGCAGACCGCAGAACTGATGGAACTGCTGCGCGGCAAAAAAACATTGATGCTGGGGCCCTCAGGCGCCGGCAAAAGCAGCCTGACCAACCTGCTGATACCCCAGGCCAAAGTGCTGACGGCCGAAATCTCCCAGGCACTGAATTCCGGCAAACACACCACCACCAGCACGACGCTTTACTGGGTGGACGAGGCGCGCACCACCGCGCTCATAGACTCGCCGGGTTTCCAGGAGTTTGGCCTGAACCACATACAGCCCATGCAGCTCGCCACCCTGATGCCGGACCTGAAGGCCCATGCGCAAAACTGCAAGTTCTACAACTGCACGCACCTGCATGAACCCGGCTGCGGCGTGATTTCTGAAGTCAATTTGGCCGGTGGCCAAGGTAGTATCAGCGCAAGCCGCTATCGTTTATATAGCGAACTGTTTGCCGAACTGTCGCAGGAGCGGCGCTACTAAAAAAGAAAATCAGGCGCCCAGTAGTTTGCGGCAGGCGTCTACCAGGGCTGTGCATTGCGCCGGCGTGCCTATGCTGATGCGCAGGTATTGCTCGATGCGCGGCAGTTTGAAATGGCGCACCAGGATACGTTGCGCACGCAGGTCCGCTGCCAGGGTCGCTGCATCATGGCCAGGGTGGCGCACCATCAGGAAGTTCGCCTGCGAAGGCAAGACCTCAAAGCCCAGCTCCTGCAATTGCAGGCGTAGCAGCTCACGGCTCCGGATCACGGCTGCACGGGTGGCTTCAAAGTAGGCGCTGTCTTCGTAAGCCGCCACCGCGCCGGCCAGCGCCAGGCGGTCCAGGGGATAGGAATTGAAGCTGTCTTTGACCCGTTCCAGCCCTTCGATCAGGTGGCGCTGGCCAGCGGCAAAACCCACACGCAGGCCCGCCAGCGAACGCGACTTGGACAAGGTCTGGACCACCAATAAATTCGGGTAACGGTTGATCAGGGCCATGGCACTGTCGCCGCCAAAATCCACATAAGCTTCGTCCACCAGCACCACCCGATCCGGCTGCTGCCGCAGCAACTGCTCAACCTGCGCCAGCGGCAAACCGCTGCCGGTTGGCGCATTCGGGTTGGCAATCACCACACCGCCGCAGGCCGCCTGGTACTGCGCCACGTCAATGCCCATGTCCGCATCCAGCGGGACCAGCGTGGCCTCGATGCCGTACAACCCGCAGTAAACCTTGTAAAAGCTGTAGCTGATGTCAGGCATCAGGATGGGCCGGTCCTGGCGGAAGAACGCGAAGAAGGCATGTGCCAGCACCTCGTCCGACCCGTTGCCGGCAAACACCTGGCCGACATCCAGACCGTGATGATTTGCCACCGCCTGCCGGAAGGCCCTGGCCTGCGGGTCGGGATAGAGCTGCAACCCGTCCTGCGCCGCCGCCGCGATGGCCTCTATGACCCGGGGCGATGGCGGGTAAGGATTTTCGTTGGTGTTGAGCTTGACCAGCCCCGGGATGACGGGCTGCTCGCCCGGCGTGTAAGGCACCAGTTCGCGAACCGGGGGACTCCAGAAAGTTGACATGACAAAAAAAGAAAAGCGGAAGGCAGTCAGCCCAAGAGGCGCGCCAGGGTCAGCAAGGCCAGCAACACCATCCACAGCACAACCGAACGCCACACCAGTCCCACGATGCTGCGCAGATGGGCCACTTCAGGCTCGCGGCCGGGCGTGGACTCCGTGATGCCGGGTTCCTCGGCATCCAGGCCGCCCGCCTGAAAGCCCTGCGACGTGCCGGGAGAAAACACGGTCTTGAGCGTTTCACCGCCCAGCCGCACGTTCACCGCCCCCGAAGTGGCTGCAAGAATGATCCCGTCATTGCGGTTTTCAGAAGCTGCAGGTGCGTTGGCGGGAAAGCGCTGGGTGTAGCTGCGCCAGGCGTCGATGGCATCTTCAAAGCTGCCCACGACAGCAAACCCCAGGGACGTGACCCGGGCCGGCACAAAATCAATCACGCCCCAGGCGCTGTTGGCGGCCTGCTGCAAGGCCGGGCTGGCGCCCTCCCCTGCGGCTGTCGGCAATTTGCTTTTGTACATCCAGTAGCGCGCAACAAATTCGCTCATGCGGTACATCACCGCGCCCGCAGGCCCCAGCCCCAGCGCGGCCAGCACCGAAAACCAGGCCAGCACGCCAAACACATGGCGGTGCGCAGCCAGCACCGAATACTCGATCACATGGCGAACGATTTCACTGCGCGGCAATTCGCTCGCATCCACATGCCGCCACTGGGCCAGCAGTTCGCGCGCCGCGTCCTCGTCGCCATCATCGAGGGCATCGCGTATGTCGGTGAAATAGTGGCTGAACTGCCTGAACCCCAGCGTGACGTACAGGATGGCCACGCTCCACGCGAAAGCCAGCAGGATGCTCACGCGCCAGAGCAGCCAGTGAATCAGTAGCGTGGCCAGTGCGGGAACGATGACGGCAACAGTCCACGCAATCCATCCATGATGGGGCTGCCCGGCATCCATGCTGCGGCTGGTCCAGCGCGCCCAGGCCCGGAAACCCGCATGAATCCAGTTACCGCGTGCCAGTGGCCGGGCCTGTTCGATGATGAGTGCAAACAAAACGGCGAGAAAGCTCATGCCAAATCATAACGGCCTGGACTGGCCTATGAAGACTACGCAGCGAGAAAACGGTACAGATTGCGCAGCATGCCCGCTGTTGCGCCCCAGATATAGCGCTCCGATGGGTCATTGCCCGCAGCCACAACGGAAGGGCCGATATAGGGCATGGACAGCCACTGCCGGGTGACGCCGTCAAACTCCATCTGGTGGCGCCGGTGGTTGGCCGGATTCATCAGGTAGGCCAGCGGCACCTCAAACACGTCGGCAACCTCCCCCGGGTTGGGCTGCAGTACAAAACCAGGCTGCACCAGCGCCACCACCGGCGTGATGATGTAAGCCGTGCCCGTGACATAAATGGGCAGGGTGCCCAGCACTTCCACGTGGTCGCGCGGCAAGCCGATCTCTTCATTGGCCTCGCGCAGGGCCGTGTCTATGGCGTCATGGTCGGACTCGTCGGTGCGGCCGCCGGGAAATGCCACCTGACCAGAATGGGTAGACAGGTTGGTCGTCCTTTGGGTCAACAGCAAGGTGAGTTCGTCCCGCATCACCAGCGGCACCAGCACCGCCGCAGGTGCAGGCTGGCGGTCCTCGAAGCGTTTTTCCACGCTGTGTTCAGGCGTCCACACCGGCGGACTCTGAAAACGCCTGCGCAACGCCTCGGGTGTGAGGCGATCAAGCGCCACACCGGACAGGTGGTCATCAATTCCCAGCACCGGTATGCTGCGGGGGTCGAATTTGGGCAGGGGCTTGGTGAAATTCATCGGGGAGGACATGCCAGGCAAATCGTAGCAGGATCAAAAAAAAGTGCTGCACCGCTTCGCGGCCCGGCGGCAAAAAAAAAGCCGCTCCAAAGAGCGGCTTTTCCTGGATGCAGGCAGCAATTAAGCAGCCTTGGCGCCCAGTTTTTCCTTGATACGTGCAGACTTGCCGCTGCGCTCGCGCAGGTAGTACAGCTTGGCGCGACGCACGTCACCACGGCGTTTGACTTCGATCTTGGCGATCAGCGGGCTGTAGACCTGGAAGGTACGCTCGACGCCTTCGCCGTTGGAGATCTTGCGAACGATGAAGCTGGAGTTGAGGCCACGATTGCGCTTGGCAATCACAACACCTTCAAAAGCCTGCACACGCTTGCGGGTACCTTCAACCACGTTCACGCTCACGATGACGGTGTCACCAGGGGCGTAAACCGGAACAGTTTTGCTCAGGCGGGCAATTTCTTCCTGCTCAAGGGTTTGGATCAGATTCATGATTTTTCCATCTAACTTTTTCGTTCATGCACGCGCTACGCTAAAGACCGCAAATCCAGGGAAACATCCATGAGATGAATTTGGTTGCAATGGCCGCCAGAGGACCGAAAAGCCTTCGATTATAGCAACTCAGGCGTCTTTTTCAGGATTTTCAAGCAAATCCGCCAGAAAAGCCTCATCGCCGGCACTCAACTGC
Organism: Polaromonas aquatica; assembly: GCF_042659145.1. Lineage (NCBI taxonomy): Bacteria > Pseudomonadati > Pseudomonadota > Betaproteobacteria > Burkholderiales > Comamonadaceae > Polaromonas > Polaromonas aquatica. The sequence goes on from NZ_JBHSRS010000083.1 coordinate 83,346, forward strand.
CCGGCGTTTCGCGCCTTCTGGACCAGCTCGGGGCGTTGCCTCTGCGTCAAGGCCAGACGCTGGTCGCGGCGCCAGCGTTCGATATGACTGTGGTTGCCTGACAACAGGATGGCAGGCACACGCTGTCCGCGCCAGTCTTCGGGCCGGGTGTAATGCGGGCAGTCCAGCAGGCCGTCAAGCGCCGGGTTGAAGCTGTCGAGCTGGTGGCTGCCTTCGTCGTTCAACACCCCGGGCTGGAGCCGGGCCACGGCGTCCAGCAGGGCCATGGCGGCGACTTCCCCGCCCGACAGCACGAAGTCACCCAGGCTGATCTGGCGGTCCACATAAGTATCTATAAAGCGCTGGTCCAGCCCTTCGTAGCGGCCACACACCAGCACTGCCCCGCTGCTTGCCGACCAGGCCTCCACGCCAGCGTGGTTCAGCGCCTCGCCTATGGGGGAGAAGAGCACGACAGGCGCCGCCGGCGAGCCGGCTTCAAGCCGATCGGCACGGATTTTTTCAAGGCAAAGACTGAGCGGCTCAACCTGCATGACCATGCCCGGGCCGCCGCCAAAAGGCCTGTCGTCCACGCGGCGGTAGTTGCCATCGGCAAAGTCGCGCGGGTTCCAGAGCCTGACCTCGACCAGGCCAGCCTCATAGGCGCGACGGGTCACACCACTAATAAGGAATGGCGCAAAAAGCTCGGGAAAAAGGGTAATGACATCAAAGCGCATAAAAATCATTTTGCGCGTGAATGGCGCGATGCCGCAACACGGCCGCCGGTTTTACGGGGCGCTCAGTAGTCGGGCTGCCAGTCAACGGTAATGCGCTTGCCCGCAATGTCCACAGCGTCTACATAGACAGAAACAAACGGGATCATGCGCTCGGCGGCGGCTTGTGTGCCGTCTTCCTGGGTCGCCGTGTACTCGACGCACAGCACCGAATGCGGGCCGGTCGCCATCAGGTCGCGCACGCAACCCAAAGCCACGCCTTCACGGTTGACGACATCCAGGCCTATCAGGTCTACCCAGTAGTACTCGTCTTTGGAGGCAGCCGGAAAACTGCTGCGGGAAAGGAAGATGCGCGCACCGCGCAAGGCTTCGGCGGCAGTGCGGTCGTCAAGGCCCTGGACCTTGGCAACCACGGAATCGGAATGGGTTTTGGCTTCTTCGATGCTGATCGCAACGGTGCCGGAAAAGGCGTTGAAGCCCGGACGGAATTTCGCGTCAGGGGCTTGCAAAAACCAGGATTTGGCCGCAAAAAGGGCCTCGGGGTCCGTGCTGTGGGGCAGGACTTTCAGCCAGCCCTTGACGCCCCACGCATCCAGGATGCGCCCGACTTCGATGGCATCGTCCGGCAGGCCAGACGGTGTTAAGCCGGACGGCATCTGGCTATCTGAACTCAGGCCGTTTTGGCGGCTGCAGCAGCGCCTTGCTTGATCAGGCGCTCGACGGTGGGGGACGCCTGGGCGCCAACACCGATCCAGTGGGTCAAACGGTCTTGCGCAATGCGCAGGCCTTCTTCGCCACCTTTGGCAATCGGGTTGTAAAAACCGATGCGCTCGATGAAACGGCCATCGCGGCGAACGCGCTTGTCGGCCACAACGATGTTGAAAAATGGACGGTGTTTGGAACCGCCGCGTGCAAGTCGGATGACGACCATGATTTATCCTTGGGTGGCGGGATGTGCGGTTAAATACACATCCCAAAGTTTCCTGCAGCGATTGAGACACACGACATGACCACCCGGTCAGCGAAATGCTGCAAAGCCTGCGATTATAGCGCGCTGCAGCGCAGCGTTCACAAATTTGCCTTTTTCGCAGGAAAATGGCCCTGCAAGCCTTCCGACCCACGAATTCCTCCCAACTGTTGCCCATCATGCCCCTGATACGCCCCAGCCGCGACGAAGATATTCCCGCCATCACTGCCATTTATGCCCATCACGTGCTGCACAGCACCGGCACCTTTGAAACCGAAGCCCCCGGCGTCGCCGACATGACGGCCCGGCGGGCCGATGTGCTGTCCAAGGGCCTGCCTTACCTCGTGGCCGAACAGGACGGCAGGATTGCCGGATTTGCCTATGGCAACTGGTTCAAGCCGCGCCCGGCCTACCGTTACTCCGTGGAAGACTCGATTTACCTGGCGCCCGATGTGCACCGCAAAGGCTTCGGCCGCATCCTGCTGGCCGAATTGCTGGCGCGCTGCGAAACAGCGGGCATACGCAAGGTGATGGCCATCATTGGCGATTCTGCCAACGCAGGTTCCGTCGGCGTCCACCTGGCGCTTGGCTTCGAGGAAGTCGGCAAGATCAAGTCCTGCGGCTGGAAGTTCGGCGCCTGGCGCGACATCGTCATCATGCAAAAAACGCTGGGCCTGGGCGACACGCAGCCGCCGCTTGACCTGCCCACTCCATAATCCCCTCCCATGCACTCATCAATCCCCAAAAACAAAACGACAGCCGCATGGCTGGCGCTCATCTTCGGCCAGCTTGGACTGCACCGGATCTATCTTTTTGGAATGAAGGACCTCTGGGCCTGGGTGCACCCCCTGATTGCAGCGATTGGCTGGTGGGGGGTCCACCGGGTACAGCTTTATGGCCAGGACGACCAGGTGGCATGGCTGCTGATTCCGCTTTTGGGGTTCACGCTTGCAGCGACCTCCATCACTGCGATTTATTACGGCCTGATGCCTACTGAAAAATGGAATGCCACATACAACGCGGCTGCACCGGGCACTGCGTCCGGCAACACCAACTGGCTCACCATAGGCGCGGTGGTGTTTGCGCTGTTGTTTGGCGCCGTCACACTGATGTCCAGCATCGCTTTCAGCTTCCAGCGCTACTTTGAGTACCAGGTCGAGGAAGCGCGCAAGATAAGCCAATGAGGGCCCCCACGGTTGCTCACTGCGTGTAGCGCCCTGCCCCCTAGGGGGCCGCTGCGCCTGCGGCCTGGCTAAGCCAGTCCCGCGGCCCCTGCTTGAAAAGACATGGCCCGCACACCTGCGGCCAGGCAAAGCCCGTCAGAAGAGTTGCAGGCTTATCCAGTACCCGATCGCAGCCACAAAAGCCGACGCGGGAATGGTGAATATCCAGGCCCAGACGATATTGCCCGCCACGCCCCAGCGCACGGCCGAGGCCCGCTGGGTGGAGCCCACACCCACAATCGCGCCCGTGATGGTATGCGTGGTCGACACCGGGATGCCCAGCCAGGTGGCCAGGAAAAGCGTCAAGGCGCCACCGGTTTCAGCGCAAAACCCGCCCACCGGTTTGAGTTTTGTGATCTTCTGGCCCATGGTTTTGACGATGCGCCAGCCGCCGAACATGGTGCCTGCGGCAATGGCCGTGTAGCAAACCACGATGGTCCAGGTAGGTGGCGCAATGTCGCTGGAAGATGCGTAACCCGTGGCGATCAGCAGCATCCAGATGATGCCTATGGTTTTTTGCGCGTCATTGCCGCCGTGCCCCAGGCTGTACGCGCCTGCGGACACCAGTTGAAGGCGGCGAAACCAGCGGTCCACCTTGGACGGCGTTGCACGCCGGCAGACCCAGGCCACCAGCACCATCATCATCGAGCCCAGCAAAAAACCCAGCAGCGGCGATATGAAAATAAAGGCCACGGTCTTCATGATGCCGCCGGATATCAGCGAGTGTGCGCCCGCCTTGGCAATCACGGCGCCCACAATGCCGCCTATCAGCGCGTGCGATGAACTGCTCGGAATACCGTAATACCAGGTCACCAGGTTCCAGGTGATGGCGCCCGTCAGCGCGCCGAAGACCACGTGGGTGTCCACCACGCCGGGCTGGACAATCCCCTTGCCCACTGTCGCCGCCACGCTGAGGTGAAAAATGAAAATCGCAATCAGGTTGAAGGTGGCGGCAAACAGCACGGCCTGCCCGGGTTTGAGCACACCGGTGGACACCACTGTCGCAATCGAATTGGCCGCATCATGAAAGCCATTCATGAAGTCGAAGGCGATGGCCAAAAACACAAGCAGGGCCACAACCCACAAGGCTGTCTGTACGCTTTCCATAACTAACGGTCCGCGATCAGGAGTTTTCGAGGACGATGCCCTCGATCAGGTTTGCCACGTCCTCGCACTTGTCTGTAATCGTTTCCAGCAGCTCGTAGACCGCCTTGAGCTTGATGAGCTCACGCACATCGGACTCCTCGCGGAACAGCCGGCTCATGGCCGAACGCATCACGCGATCGGCATCCGATTCGAGCTTGTCGATCTCTTCGCAGGTTTTCAGGGCGGCTTCCGCCGTGGCGGCATCGCTGACCCGGCCGATCAGCGCAACCGCATCCTTCAGGCGTTCGCAGCATTTCACGCTCAGGTCGGTCAGGCGCACGATGTCGTCCGTCATGTGGCGCACGTCGTACAGCGCCATGGTCTCGGCCGAATCCTGGATCAGGTCCGCCACGTCGTCCATGGTGTTGATCAGCTTGTGGATCTGCTCACGGTCAATCGGCGTGATGAAGGTCCTGTGCAGGGCGCGATTGACATCGTGCGTGATGCGGTCGGCAGCGCGCTCGGCGTTGTCTACTTCACGGTTGAAGGATTCGCGTTTTTCCACGTCGCTGTAGTTGGCGACGAGGTTCGAAAAGGCTTGAGCGGCTTCCACAATCCGTTCGGCATGCTGGTTGAACATCTCGAAAAAATTGCCTTCGCGCGGCAGCAGTTTGCCAAACAGCATGTAAGGTCCTCTGGGAATGTGTCAGGAATATGACGTTTTTACAACTGCCGGAAGTTTAACCGCCTGGACATGCCCCCACGGTCGCTCACTGCGTGGAACTCACTGCCGCCCCAAGGGGGCCGCTGTGCCCGCGGCTGGAATGACCCCGCGCCACGGCCGCAGCCTGAGGTGCAAAGGATTCAAAATTGCGCAACAGGCTTCAGGCGATTTTTCCGACCAGCAGCAGGACCAGCGTCAGGGTCACCATGGCAAGCGCGGTAGACACCACCACGCTTGCCGTGACCAGCTCTTCCGCGACCTTGTAACGCTGCGAAAACAAAAACACATTGGCGCCTATCGGCAATGCCGAGGCCACCACCATCACAACCATGGGCAGGCCGCCGACACCCAGCAGGTAGCACAGGCCCAACACCAGCAAGGGATGCAGCAGGTTCTTGACCGCGGCCAGGGCCAGTGCCTGGCGCCAGTGCCGGCCCACCGGTGTAAAGGCCAGCGTCACACCCACCAGCACCAGGGCGAGCGGGCCAAACGCGTTGGCCAGCAGCTCCAGCGGTTTGTCTATCACCGCCGGCATCACCCAGCCGGTCTGTGCAAACAGCAGGCCAACAATGATGGGCAGGGGCACCGGGTGCAACACGGCATTTTTCAGGGCCGTCAAGACGGTGGTGACGGCGTGCCGTGGCGCCACACCAGGGCCGTCCAGCGTCCCCTGCTGTTTCTGCTCCTGCACGACGGCCAGCTCCAGCACCAGGGTCGCGCTGGTCAGCAGCACCAGTGCGTGTACGGACACCAGCGTGAGCAAAATCACCAGTCCCTGCGGCCCGTACATCAAACTTACCATGGCGATGCCTATCATCACCGTGTTGGAGAACGTGGCCGCCAGCGCCAGCACGGCGCCGCGCCGGTTAAAGCCCTGCACCGCCAGGGTGCCCGCAAACAGGAGCATCACCGCAAGGAAATAGGCCGCGACCGGCTTGAAGTCGAGCTGCTCAATGCGCACATGGCTCATGGTGCGAAACAGCAGGGCCGGCGTGAGCATCAGAAAGATCAGGTTTGACAGGTCTTTTACGGCTACCGTCCTTATCCAGCCTGCGCGACCAGCTATAAAACCGATAGCAATCAACAACACAACGGGGAGCAGGGACAAGAAGACAAGCTGATTCATCGCGCAATCTTAGCGTTTACCCCTAACCCTCCCCGCTGCGTCAACCGCCTAGAAACTCGCCTGCAGCCCCACCTTCAGGCTGCGCCCCGGCAGCGGCGCTTTCGGGAAGGCCGTGGTGGTCAGCACCGACGTGGCGCTGTAGGCCAGCTGGTTGGTGATGTTGTCCAGCCTGGCGTACCAGAGCAGGTTGGTCGGCCCTACCTTGACCGCATAGGTCGCCGCGGTGTTCCACAGGGTGTAGGCCGCCGTTGCGCGCTGCCCCGGTGCCACGCGGTTCTGCGCGGCCGAATGATCAAAACCGAAGCTGCTGCCCCACGGACCGCTGGCCCACTTCAGCGTGGCCCCCACCCGCACGGGCGCAATGCGCGGCAGCGGCAGGCCATCGTTCAGGTTGGTCGCCCTGACCATGTCCCCGCGCAGCGCCAGGTCCAGCTTGTTCGCGCCTTCAAGCAGGCGGATGTTGCCGCTGGCTTCAAAGCCCACAAAACGCGCACGCACGCCGGTGTAGGCCTGTTCGGGCAGGATTGTGTCGCTCCCGTCGTCGACAGGGTTCAGCTCGCGGCTTTCCTGGCCGTAGGTGTTGCCTGTGTTCAGCAGCGCGATGTAGTTTTTGAAGTAGTGCGTGTACGCGTTGGCCGTAAACGTGTTGGCGCCGGATTTCCAGTTCGCGCCCACATCCAGGCTGGTTGACTTTTCCTTGTCCAGGCCGGCGTTGCCCGTTTCCCAGGCACCGGTCGCCACGTGGGGGCCAAAGGCATACAGCTCGTAGTCCTTGGGCGCCCTTTCGGTATACGCCAGGTTGGTGGTGAGTTGCCAGCCCGGCTTCACGTTCCACAAGGCGCCCATCGCGTAGCTGGTCGGGTTGAAGTTGCGGCTGCCAGGTACAAACGCCGCCACCAGCGGGTTGCCCAGGGATTGCACCTTGACCGACTCCGTCCGCCCGCCAAAACTCAAACGGCCCCAACTGGTGGCGTACTCCTCATAGGCAAACAGGGCGTTCTGCGAGGTCTTGCTGTAGGGTGCAAAGGCCTCCGCGCCGTCGGCTGAAAAACGCGTGTTTTCGGACTGGAAACCCAGCACGCCGCTCAGGTTGCCGAATGCCGCATGTTTGGCCTCAAGCCGGAAATCGCTGCCCTTGTTTTTAAACACCGTGCCCGGCGTCGCGCCTTCGTACTCGGTATGCATGTAGTCGGTCTGGCTGTACTGGCCCTTGACGCTTTTGAAGAAGCCGCCCAGGTCGCGCACTTCGCCTTCCAGCCCTACGCGGTTTGACTTCATGCCGATCGTCACATTGTCTTCTGCCACCGTGCCGTAGGTGCTGCGGTAGGTGCTCATGGACGCGCCCAGGTAGCCGTGGTCAAAAAACACCGAGCCCCCCACCGCGCCGCCGTCCACCTTGCTGGCCGAGTTGCAGATGCTGTTGGCCGTGGTGGCCGTGCCGCCCTTGGTGCAAGCCAGGCCGACCGGCACCTTGACGTCCCCGGTCTCGCGGTTGAACACGTCCACATGCAGGGCGTAACGGTTGGTGCCGGTCTCCAGCAGCAGGCCGCTGCCTTTTTCCCTGTTGCCGGTGGCCAGGTCCAGGTTCACCTTGCCGGCGATGCCGCCCTTCTCGTCAAACAGCGCCTCGCGCGGGATGCGGTTGTCAATGACATTGACCACGCCGCCCACCGCGCTGCCGCCGTAAAGCAGCGCGCCCGGGCCGCGCAGCACCTCGATGCGCTCTATGCTGATCGGGTCGGACGTGACTGCATGGTCATAGCTGAGCGACGAGGCATCCACCATCGCGCCGCCGTTGCCCAGGATGCGGATGCGGTCACCGTCCAGCCCGCGGATGATGGGCCGGCTGGCGTTGGGGCCGAAGTAGGTGCTGCTCACGCCCGGGATGCCGTCCAGCGTTTCACCCAGCGTGGTTTTGGAACGTAACAGCAGCCCGGTCCCCGAATACTGCGCGGCAGGCGCTATTAAATCAGTAGCGCCCAGCGGGTTGCCGGTGACCGTGACTTCTTTCAGTTCGGGCGCCGGGGTCTGCGCATTGGCCAGGTTGCATTGCAGGCCGGCGCTGGCCGCCATGGCCAGAACGGCAAGCTGCAGGGCGTTTTTCGGGAACGCGGGAACACGGAAACCATGGCGTGCCCGGCGATTAAAAAATGATTGTTTCATGAGGACTTCGTTGAATCGGGATGCAAACCCGCGCAGGCTGTTGCTCAGCCAAACGCAGGGGCAAAGCTGCGCACGGCCTGCGGGCCGCGATACAGCTGGAAAAGATTCAGGAAGTCAGGGGCGGGCCGCGCGCATCAAACAGCGCAGCCCAGCGGGCGAGTGCTTCGCCCTCAAAGATGGCCACCGCAAACGATGGCAGCACCACCGGCAGGGCGAGGGATGCCACATGTAGCGCTGCACTGCCATGGCTGGCCTGGTCGTACAGGCGGCAATCGGCTTCGCTGTTGTGGGAGGAGAAAAGGGATGCGAGCAGGCCCTTGCCTTCGGCATGCAAGGCGCTGTGTTGTGCGTCAACCCTGGTGCTGCCCGTCACCACCGCCAGCGTTGCCTTGTTCACCGCATGCACGCCTGAACCGTGCAGCGTACCGTGCATCAGGCCCAGCATCTGCGCGAGCAGAAGCGCCAGCACCAGACACCAGATCACCAGCGATGCCGGGGCCTTGGCGGAGAGCTTCGTGATGTAGCGGTATTGCGTCATGGGGGCTGATAGCTTAATCGAAAATCGCCGCGCGCCGTCACGCCAGGGCGCGAAAAGCCCCTGAACCGCTGTATAACCAAAACATGACCGCCAAGCCCCCAGTCCCACAAGCCACAAGTTCGCTCCACCTGCGCAGCCACACCTTCCACGGACTTGACCCCAGCCGGCCCGGCCCGCGCCTGCTGGTGCTGGGCGCAGTGCACGGCAATGAAACCTGCGGCACACAGGCCATCACACAACTGCTTGAAGAAATCGACAGGGGCCAGCTCGCCATCCAGCGCGGCAGCGTCACCTTTATCCCCGTCACCAATCCGCTGGCTTACCAGCTCAAACAACGCACCGGCGACCGTAACCTGAACCGCAACATGGCGCCGACGGCAAACCCGCAGGACTTTGAGGACCGCATTGCCAATGTGCTCTGCCCCATCCTGGAAGCACACGACGTGTTGCTGGACCTGCATTCCTTCCATACCGGCGGTGCACCGTTCGTGATGATCGGCCCGCAGAACAACAGCGGCGTGCTGGAGCCGTTCACCCATGCCGCCGAAGAAATGCAGCTGGCCCTGCACACCGGGCCCTACCGCATCGTCGAGGGCTGGCTGGACACCTATGCACGCGGCGTGCAGCGCCGGGCGGCCAGGGCCGCCTGCGATGGCAGCGGGCGCTCGCAAGCACTGGTCACCAGCACCAATTACGGCGTCGGCACGACCGAGTACATGCGCTCGCGCGGCGGCTACGGCGTGACGCTGGAGTGCGGCCAGCATGACGACCCGAAAGGCGTTGAAGTCGCCCGCCATGCGATCCTGCAGACGCTGGCCTTGCTGGGCATCACCGATGCCGCCCCCGAACCCGTCGCCATGGAACGCGACATCCTGCGCCTGGTGGATGTGACGGACCGCGACCATGCCGGTGACACCTTCACCCGTGAATGGCGCAGTTTCGACGCGGTGAAAAGCGGCGAGGTGATCGGCACCCGCTACGACGGTGAAGCAGTGGCCGCACCGGCCGACGGCTTTGTGGTGTTCCCGAACCCGCGCGGGGAAGTCGGGCAGGAGTGGTTTTACTTTGCACAGCGACGGCTTCAAGACGCCGTTTGGACCCGGGCCGCCCGGTGAGCGCTACATATTTGATAGCTGGTTGCGCAGGCTACACGGCGGCCAGGAGGTCATTTGATGCTTGAAAAGCATTCCAGAGCCTTTGTATTGAGCTCAAAAAAACGGATTTTCAACATCAAATATGGCTCTGACCCTCGTATATCCTGCGCAACCAGCTATTGATTTAATAGCAAGCGCCGGCAACCATCAGATCAGGCCTTCACCCTCGAGGCAAAAGTTTTGCGGAATTTCTCGACCTTGGGCGCGGCCACGGCCATGCAATAGCCCTGGTAGGGGTTCTTCTCGAAAAAGTCCTGGTGGTAATCCTCGGCCGGCCAGTAGTTGGCCAACGGCAGCACCTCGGTCACCACCGGTTTTCCAAACAGATTTTGCTGGTTCAGCTCACTGACCATGTCTTCGGCCACCTGTTTTTGCTCGGGCGTCGAGTAGTAAATGCCGCTGCGGTACTGCGTGCCGCTGTCATTGCCCTGGCGGTTCAGCGTAGTGGGGTCATGGATGACAAAGAAGATCTCAAGAATTTCCTTCACGCTGATCTCTGCCGGATCATAAGTAAGCTTGACGACCTCGTTGCAGCCGGTGCGGCCGGTACAGACGTCTTCATAGCTGGGCCGGTCGGCCTGGCCGTTGCTGTAGCCGGACTCCACATCGGTCACACCGCGCACTTTGACAAAGACCGCCTCGGTGCACCAGAAGCAGCCGCCGCCCAGGGTGATGGTTTGGGGAGAGGATGGTGATGAAGAAGGCATGGAAATCTCCGGTCAAAAGCATTGGTCGCGAAATGAGCGGCCATCTTACGCTGCGGCCCATGCGCACCGAGCCCCCAAACCCTGAAACACACCGTTTGCTCAGGCTACCCGGGTCGCCCATCAGCTGGCGCCAGCAGGCTGGACAGCGTCGGATCAGACACAAACGTCGCGTCGGCGCGGGGCAGCGCCGTGATGACCTTGATGGCGCACTCATGGTAAATGCGCGCCGCGGTTCGCGCAGCTTGCGCATCCCGCGCCTCGATGGCATCCACCAGCAGTTGCCGCTCCTTCGACAGGCCGCGTACGGTCTTTTGCAGATTCGCCAGGGAGTCGCTGCAGAGTTCCCTGGCCAGGCCGATCTGCAGGCTTCCCAGGAACCTGCACAGCACACCCAGCAAGGGGTTGCCGGAGGCACGCGCCCATTCAGCGATGAAGGCTGACAACCCTGCTGAAATCGCCTGCGCATCCTGCGCCTTGTCGATGGCATCCAGGGCTTGCCGCATGCGATCCAGGTCTTCCCGGGTGGCATGCACCGTCGCCAGTTCAGCCGCATAGGCATTGAGCGCGCCCAGCACGCCCAGCACTTCAGACACGCCGATGCGCTCCATCTGGATCATCGAGCGCAAGGGGGTGTCGATCAACTGGTCAACATCCGCCGTCACATAGGCGCCGCTGCCATGGCGCACCTCCACCAGCCCTGTCGTTGTCAGGCCCCTGATCGCCTCCCGGATGGTTGCGCCGCTGACGCCATAGCCCTCGGCCAGCTGTTTCTCGGACGGCAGTTTGGCGCCACGGGGAAATTGCCCGTCCAGGATTTGCGCACGCAGGCCCTGCAGGATCTGCTCGGCCGCATTGCCGCGGTCCAGCGGTTTGGATGGGAGCCAGGAAGGCGTTGATGGTTTGTTCATAAAGGGATTTGCTTCGCCGAAAAATTGATATATGATTCAACTCACAAGTTACCTGATAACTTGTGACATTGTGACTAATGACCTTATGACTGACATGATATGGATGTTACCCGGCAAGGATCAGGATGTGGACATATGGCAGAACACGCCCCTGACCAAGGGGCCCCTTCACAGGAATCAACCCATGGACGACAGGCAATACAAGGACACCCAGGCCATCGAACAGTTGCTCAGCAGCTTCGCCTGGCATGCGGACCGGGGCGAAGGCGAGATGCTTTCACAACTTTTCCTGCCTGACGGCGTCCTGTTCGTCGGCGGCCAGGAGCACAGGGGCCGCAAGCCCATCGCCGACGATTGCTGCCTCAGGGCCGCAGCGCCGCAACGCAAGACACGGCACGTCTGGTCCAACCTGCGCATCGTCAGCGCGGACGAGAACCACATGGTCACCACCGCCATACAGCTCACCTACGAGCAGCCTGGCGCCGACCAGCCGACACAGCTCCGGATCAACGACATGTTCGACGAGTTCGCAAAAGACGCTGACGGCGCCTGGCGCTTCAGCCAGCGGACCATACGCCGCGAGCTTGCGCTCACCTTGTGAACCTGAGACGGCACTGCAACACGCACAAAAGGAGACACCATGACAAACCGCAGACAGCTCCTCCTCGCCAGCGCCGGCGGCATGGCCTCGGCCCTTGTCCTGCCGGCGCAAGCCCAGCGCGGCAACGCCGTCAGGGTCTGCGTGGGATTTCCCCCTGGCAGCGGGGCGGACGTGATCGCGCGCCTGACGGCCACCCGGCTGGCTGCGAACGGGGTACCCCATGTCGTGGACAACCGCGCCGGCGCGGGAGGCCGCCTGGCTGTAGACAACGTCAGGCTGTCCCCGGCCGACGGCAGCACGGTGCTGGTGACACCGGACGCGATGATGACGATTTACCCGCATGTCTACCGCAAGCTCAACTACAGGCCGCTGGTGGATTTCCGGCCGGTGACCACGCTGGCGACAGTTCCGCTGGGGTTGGCCGTGGGGCCCGCCGTGCCGCCGGAAGTCCTCACCATCGCCGATTTCGTGAAGTGGGCCAAAGCCAACCCGGGCAAGGCAAGCTTTGGCACCTCCGGCCCGGGCACAACCCTGCATTTCACCGGCTGGATGCTGGCGAACGCCACGGGTATTGAACTGACGCATGTGCCGTACCGCGGCTCCATCCTTGCCGCACAGGACATGGTGGCGGGCCAGATCGCAGCTTCGGTGAATGTGCTGGGCGAACTACTGCCCTTTGCACAGGCGGGCAAAATCCGCATCCTCGGCGTGTCGAGCCCGGCGCGCTCGCGCTTCAGCCCGGACACGCCCACCTTCCGCGAATCCGGCCTGCCCATGCTGGAGTCCATGACCTGGTTCGGCTTGTTCCTGCCCGCCAGAACACCCGACGCCATCGTCGCATCCATCCATGCCGCGACCGTCGAAGGCTTCAAGGCACCCGAGGTACGCGACACCCTGGCAAAGGTCGGGATGGAGCCCTCAACCCTGCCGCCCGAGCGCTTCGCCGCGCTGATCAAGGCCGACCTTGAGCGCTGGGCGCCTGTCGTCAGGCAGACCGGCTACACATCGGACGACTGAGCGGACGACTGAAATCCGGCCAGGCACTCCTTTCACTTCAGCTTTTTTTTATTTATTCAACAGGAGCACACGATGAAGATCGTTCCGTTCGACGACAGCAACTGGATCAATGACCACCCCATGGGCACCATCCTGTTCAAGCACCTGCTCAAGGGTGATCCCGACTCGCCCGACAACTTCATGTACATCCTCGGGCGTCAGGAGGCCGACTTCTCGATGCCGCGCCACAGGCACAACTTCGACCAGATCCGGCTACCCATCCGCGGCGACATGAACATAGGCCGTGGCCTGGTGCTGCGCGAAGGCGAGGTGGGTTACTTTGCCGAGGGACTGGCCTATGGGCCGCAGGAAGACCCCCTGGGCAAGGCCCAACCCGGCGAGCGCGTGCAGCTGGTGCTGCAGTTCGGCGGCTCGTCCACCTATGGCTTCATGAGCATAGAGCAACGGCGCAAGGCGCATGACGAACTCGCGAAGATCGGGAAATTCGTCGGACCGCATTATTACCGCCCCGACGGCAAAGTTGAATGGGGCCTTAACACCATCTGGGAACATGTGTTCGGCTCGAAACTGAAGTATCCGCGTTCGCGCTACAAGGATGTCATCATCGCCGACCCGAAGTACTTCAACTGGCTGGAAGTGGCGGGCGCAAAAGGCGTTGCGCACAAGTTCATGGGCTCCTTTTCAGAACGGGGCGTGTGGATAGAGATGGTCAGGCTGCGCCCCGGCGCGACCTGGTCGTCAACCGACCCGCGGGCGCGCCGGCTGCTTGTGGCCTTGTCCGGAGAAGGGCTGGCACAGGGGCAGGCTGTGCGCTACCTGACGGCGCTGCAGGCCGATGCCGGCGAAACCCTGGATGTCACGGCCGCGAGCGAAATGGAGTTCTTTCTCGTCGGGCTGCCCCCCATCGAAGCCCCGGCGGTTGAATCGCAGCACTACGAGCTGGAAGAGTTGCCTGCCGCCGAAGAAACCACGGCCTGAGCGCCGCCATCCCATCCGCCCTTCCCACACAGATACGCAAAAACCACCATGCAAGCATTCACCCTGGACCAGGCCGACCGAATCATCGATGCCGCGCTCGACAAGGCGCGCGAAACGGGCTGCATGCCCCTGACCGTTGCCGTACTGGATGCGGGCGGGCACCTGCTCGCGCTCAAGCGCGAGGACGGCAGCGGCATCCTGCGTCCGCAAATTGCCCAGGCCAAGGCCTGGGGCGTCCTCGGCATGGGCCTGGGCGGCCGGGCACTGGCAGCGCGTGCGGCCGCCGTGCCGGCGTTCTTCACCGCCCTGTCGTCCATTTCCGAAGGACGCATGGCGCCGGTGGCCGGCGGCGTGCTGGTGCGCAACAGCAACGGCGACGTCATCGGTGCGGTGGGCATCAGCGGCGACGTGTCGGACAAAGACGAGGTCTGCGCGGTGCATGGCATCGAAAGCGCCGGCCTGAAAGCAGATACAGGACTGGAGACACCATGAAAAGACGTGATTTTGCAGGGGGCATGGCAGCGCTGTATGGAATGGCCCACGCCGCCAGCACCTACCCGGCCAAACCGATCCGCTGCATCCTCGGCTATGCGGCCGGCGGTGCGTCGGACACGCTGGTGCGCATCGTCGCCGAAGGCATGCAGGCCGGCCTCGGCACCACCATCGTCGTTGACAACCGGCCTGGCGCATCGGGCAATATCGGCGTGGCCGCGCTGATGCAGTCCGCCCCCGACGGCTACACGCTGCTGCACGGCGAGAACTCCACGCTGTTCACCAATGAGTTCCTGTTTCCCAAGCTGCCCTACAACCCGGACAGGGACTTCACCTACATAGGCGCCATCGGCCGCGTGCCCTTCACGCTGGTGGTCCATCCGTCCTTCCCGGCCAGGACACTGGTAGAGTTCGTGGCCTATGTGAAGGCCAACCCGGGCAAGGTCAACTACGGCACGCCAGGGGCCGGCTCGCCGCAACGCATTGCAATGGAGATGTTCCAGAGCACCTATGGCCTGAAGCTGACCCATGTAGCCTACAAGGGTGGCGCACCGGCCCTGTTCGACGTGAGGAGCGGCCAGATCGAGGCGATGATGACGGACCTCAGCATAGGCCTGCAGCCCATCCGGGACGGCAGCGTGCGCGCCCTTGCAGTATCGGCGCCCAGCCGCGTAGCCAGCATCCCCGACATCCCCACCTTCGCGGAAGCTGGCTTTACCAACAACGCCTTCACACTCCATGGCCTGCTCGGCCCTGCCGGCATGCCGCGCGACATCGTCGAGCGCCTGAACACCGAACTGAACAAGGCACTGCATACGCCCAAGGCAGTCCAGCAATTCGCCAACACAGGTCTGCAGCCTACACCGGGAACGCCGCTGGAATTCCAGCAGATGGTGCGGGCCGAGCGCGCACGGATAGGGCCCGTCATCAAGGCCGCGGGCATCAAGGCTGAATGAAGGTGTAATGAGCCTGTGCTGAAGGGATTGCGGATCAATCCCGCCGGCGCGGGCCTTTGCTTTGATGCTGCGGCCCCACCGCCTTGCGCATCAGCCTGAGCGCAAGCAGCATGACAGCCGACCCCGCAATGGCCAGGCCAAGCGAGCCCGCGCTGAAGTCCTTGTCGTTGCTTGCGCCATGGCTGAGCAGGGCGGCCACAAAATCACCACCGATGTAGGCGCCGAACACGGCGACGCCCACGGTTTCAATAATGATGATTTTTTCGCTGATCTTCATCAGCAAGCAGGCCAGTCCACCAATGAGAGCGCCCACCACACACCAGATATACGGGTTGATGCCGTTCTCCTGAAAGTTGTACAGATCGCCTGATACTGACAGCTTTGCCCCGGCGCGTCCGGTATTTCGTGTGAAGGGTCTTTGCTTGCCGGTCACCTGCGGCCGTTTGCCGGCTTGGGCGCACTGGCACGCACTGTTTCAACAAACGATGCAAGCGCCGGGTGCTCACGCGCCGTCTTCCACAGGCAATAGGTGTCATAAGGCGTGGTTTCACTGTCCAGCGGCACAAAGGCGGTATCGGGCAGGCCGGACTGGCGCAGCGCTTGCGGCACCAGCGCCACGCCCAGGCCCTGCGAGACCAGCGACACCACGCTGAGCCAGTGCCGCAGCTCGTAGCGGATTTCGGGGTGAAACCCGGCCTCGGTGCAGAGCGACAAGATAGCCTCGTGGTAGTCGGGAGCGACTGCACGGGCAACCATGGCAAACGGCTCGCCCTGCAACTGGTGCAGGGAGAGCTTGCGTTTTTTCGCCAGCGGATGTGCAGCGGGCAGGCAGCAGACAAAGGGCTGGCGCGCCACCAGGATGCGTGACAAGTCAGGCGGCGCGCGTGTGGTGTGGACAAAACCCAGGTCCAGGCGCTCATGCGAGAGGTCAATGAACTGGTCTTTCGAATTGAGCTCGTGCAGCAGCACCTGCAGCAAGGGATGCTGCGCCTGGAACTGGCGCAGCATTTGCGGCAAGCCCTGATACAGCATCGCACCTACAAAGCCGATGTGCAGCCGGCCCACCAGTCCCTGTTCAACATCACGCGCATGGCGTCCCGCCTCCTGGGCCTGCTCCAGCAGCGCGCGCGCCCTGGGTACAAAGGCCTCGCCCGCAGCCGTCAGGCGTACCTCCCGGCTGTTGCGGATGAATAGTTTGACCCCAATGGAGGCTTCGAGTTGCTGGATGTTCAGGGAGAGCGGCGGCTGCGAAATCGACAGGCGGCGCGCCGCCCGGCCGAAGTGCAGCTCTTCTGCCAGGGCCAGAAAGTAGCGCAGGTGGCGAAATTCCATGATTAAAAAATTATATCGCTCAAGCCATATTCAATATTGGACAGGTATGACTACGGCGCGAACAATGCGCCAAAGAGCCACCCAAGCTGCGACGGAAATTTCCCCTACCAAACCCTTCGAGGGCTACACCATGACAAACACAGTGAAAAAGAACCCGGCACTATGGGCGGCCGCCATGGCCTTGCTGGTAACCAGCCTGCAGGCAGGCGCGCAGACCGCGCCAAAGTTTGCCGATGCCCAGGCCAGCGACCCGGTGACGATGGGGTGGATGGCGGGTTCTCCGCCATCGGCCGACAAACTGATCCAATTTGCCGATGGCAGCTTCCGCAAGTTTCCGCAGATCCGCTGGTCATTTTCCAACTACCGCCAGTTCGTGCCGACCAGCAACGTGGAACGCGGCACCGGGCCGGTCAGCGTGTTGCCCCTGGCCGCACGCCAGGACCTCGACGGTGTGAGTTTTCAGGTGCTGGGCACGGGCGAGACCATGACCTGGGCGCAATCGCTGGGCGCCAACTACACCGATGGCATCGTGGTGCTGCACAAGGGCCGCATCGTCTACGAGCGCTACTTCGGTGTGCTCAAGCCGCAGGGTCAACACATCGCCATGTCGGTGACCAAGTCTTTCATAGGCACCCTGGGCGCCATGCTGGTGGCGGAGGGTGTGATCGACGAGAACGCACTCACCTCGACCTACGTTCCCGAACTCAAGGACACCGGTTTTGGCGACGTCACCGTGCGTCAGTTGCTCGACATGACCACCGGCATCCAATACTCCGAGAACTATGCCGACCCCAAGGCTGAAATCTTCAACCACACACGGGCCGGCGGCGTGATACCCAGACCGCCCGGCTACGACGGTCCCAAGTCCTTCTATGAGTTCCTGCTGACCATCAAGAAAGAAGGCGCGCACGGCCAGGCCTTTGCGTACAAGACGGTCAACAGCGACGCGCTGGGCTGGGTGATACGCCGCGCCACCGGCAAATCCATCGGTGACAACCTGCAGGAACGCATCTGGCGCAAGCTCGGTGCCGAGCAGGACGCCTATTTCACGATAGACAGCACGGGCACCGAATTCGCCGGCGGCGGGCTGAACGCGAGCCTGCGCGACATGGCCAGGTTCGGCGAAATGATGCGGCAGGGTGGCAAGTACAACGGGCAGCAGATCGTGCCCCAAAAGGTCGTGGCCGACATTCGCAATGGGGGTGGCAAGGCCGAGTTCGCCAAAGCGGGCTACAAGACACTACCGGGCTGGAGCTACCGCGACATGTGGTGGGTGTCACACAACGAACACGGCGCCTATTCGGCGCGCGGCGTGCATGGCCAGGCGATTTATATCGATCCCAAGGCTGAAATGGTCATCGCCCGCTTCGCCTCGCACCCGCTGGCGGGCAACCCGGCCAACGACCCGACATCGCTGCCGGCCTACCACGCCTTGGCCAAACACCTGCTGGCCCATCCGCAGTAGGCGGCGCGCCGCCCGGCCTAAGTTCAGCGCTTAGGCCAGGGTCAAAAAGTGGCGCACATGGTGAAATTCAATGATTAAAAAATCATATCGTTAAAGCCATATTCGATATTAGACAAATATTTATACGAGGCGAACAATGCATCAAGGAGACCTGAAAATCATGTCCACGCGCCAGCCAGAAACAGCCTGCCACCCGGTGCCCGACCAGCACGGTGTCAACCTCTACACCACCGACCCCGGCCTGCGCGCGCTGCTGCAGGTCTACCTGCCGCCCGAGCTGCTGACGCACCTCACGCCCCACCTGGAACGGCTGGGCGCGCTGGCCGGCGGCACGCTGGACGACCTGGCAAACACCGCCGACAAGAACCCACCTGAACTGCAAGTCCGCGCGCGCAGCGGGCGCGACGAGCAAAAGGTCCTCAAGCACCCGGCTTATGTCGAAATGGAGCGCCTGGCCTTCAGCGAATACGCGCTGGCGGCGATCTCGCACCGCCAGGACGTGCTGGGCTGGCAGGGCCAGATGCCGTCCATCGCCAAATACGCGCTGACCTACCTCTTTGTGCAGGCCGAGTTCGGCCTGTGTTGCCCGGTCTCCATGACCGACTCATTGACACGTACGTTGAAGAAATTCGGTACGCCCGAACTGGTGCAGCGCTACCTGCCCTCGCTCACCAGCCTGGACATGGATGAACTCTCGCAGGGTGCGATGTTCATGACCGAGCAGGCCGCAGGCTCCGACATCGCCGTGACCGAAACCACGGCCAGGCCAGACCCCGAGCATCCCGGCGCCTGGCTGCTGACCGGTGACAAATGGTTTTGCTCCAACCCCGATGCCGCGCTGGCCATGGTGCTGGCGCGCGTGGATGAGGACGGCCAGGGCGGCCAGCCCGGACTCAAGGGTGTGTCGCTGTTCCTGCTGCCGCGCGATCTGGACGATGGCACGCACAACCACTACCGCATCATCCGCCTGAAAGACAAACTCGGCACCCGCTCCATGGCCAGCGGCGAGATTCGCCTCGAAGGCGCACGCGCCTGGCTGGTGGGCGAGCAGGGCCGCGGTTTTGTGCAGATGGCCGACATGGTCAACAACTCCCGCCTGTCCAACGGCGTGCGTGCAGCCGGCCTGATGCGCCGCGCGGTCAGTGAAGCCTTCTTCATCGCACGCAACCGTGAAGCCTTCGGCAAGAAACTGATTGATCTGCCGCTGATGCGCCGCCAGTTGCTGAAGCTGCTGGTGCCCAGCGAGCAGGCCCGCACCATGGTGTTCCAGACGGCCGAGGCGCTGCGCCGTGCCGATGCGGGTGATGTCGACGCCTTGCGCCTGGCGCGCATCCTCACGCCGCTGATCAAGTTCCGCGCCTGCCGCGACGCGCGCAAGGTCACCGGCGACGCCATGGAAGTGCGCGGCGGCTGCGGCTACATCGAGGAATGGACAGACCCGCGCCTGGTGCGTGATGCGCATCTGGGATCGATCTGGGAAGGCACCAGCAACATCGTGGCGCTGGACGTGATACGCGCAATCCGGCGCGAAGATTCGCTGACGGCGCTGATGGCACATCTGGCGCAACTGCTGGCCGAAACAAAGCTGGACGACACCCTGCGCACCAGCCTGCAGGACGTGATGACGCGCGCCACGGTGCTGGCCAACGCGGCGGTCGCCGACGGCGGCGAGGCGCTGGCGCGGCGCGCTGCCTCGGCGCTTTATCACACCACCACGGCGGTGGCTATGGCCTGGGAATCAGCGCGCATAGGCGCACCCGAACGCCTGCATCTGGCGCAACTGGTCCTGCAGCACCGCCTGCTGTCATCTGACCCCCTGGCCCCGAATCACCAGGTATCCAAATGGGCCGAAAACCTGTTGCTGGACCTCTGAGCATCCCCCTTCAACACGACACATGGAGACAAACATGAACACACGCAGAACCACCCTGATGGCGCTGGCCGCCCTGGCAGCCACAGCCGGCGCCGGAACAACCTGGGCGCAGGCCCCTTTCCCGCACAAGACCATGTCGCTGGTCGTGCCCTACTCACCCGGCGGCCCTACCGACGCCATGGCGCGCACGCTGGCCAATGCCATCAAGCCCATTCTGGGCCAGACCATGATTGTCGAAAACCGGGCCGGCGCCGGTGCCAACATAGGCGCCGAATACGTGGCCCGCGCCGAGGCGGACGGCCACACCTTGCTGTTCGGCACCTCGGCACCGCTGGCCATCAACATGAACCTGTACCAGAAGATCAACTACGACCCGTTCAAGAGCTTCGCGCCCATCATCCAGGTCGGCTACCTGCCCAATGTGTTGGTGGTTCACCCCAGCCTGCCGGCCAAAAACGTGAAAGAGCTGATCGCTTACGCCAAGGCCAATCCGGCCAAGCTGGCCTTCGCCTCCTCGGGCAGCGGTGCGTCCTCGCACCTGGCGGGTGTGCTGTTCAACATGCGTGCCGGCACCGATATCCAGCACATTCCCTACAAGGGCACCGGCCCGGCGCTGAACGACCTGCTGGGCGGCCAGGTGGCCATGTCCTTCACCGATGTGTTGACCGCCCTGCCCCACATCAAGGCCGGCAAGCTGCGCGTGCTGGGCGTGACCTCGGCCAGCCGCTCACGCGCCCTGCCCGATGTGCCCACGCTGATGGAGCAAGGCTTGAAGGACTTCGACGCCAGTGTGTTTTTCGGCATCGTCGCGCCCTCGGGCACACCGCAGGACGTGGTGACCAAACTCAACGCGGCCTTCACGCAGGTGCTACAGCAGCCCGACGTGAAACAGCACCTGGCCCAGCAGGGCCTGGAGCCGCCGCCGCAATACACCCCGGCGCAACTGGCGGGCTATATGCGCAGCGAGTCCGCCAAGTGGCGCGAGGTGATCAAGACATCCGGCGCCAAGGCCGATTAAGGGCAGCATGAACACCGCATCCAACGCCACAAGACCGCAAGGCGCCCTGGCCGGCATACGCGTCATAGACCTGTCGCGCATCCTGGGCGGCCCTTATTGCGGCCAGATCCTGGGCGACCATGGCGCCGACGTGCTCAAGGTCGAGCCGCCGCAAGGCGACGACACGCGCGCCTGGGGCCCGCCCTTCCAGAACGGCGTGGCCTCCTACTACCTGGGCCTGAACCGCAACAAGCTCGGCATGCAGCTAGACCTGGCCAGCGCAGCCGGCCAGGCGGTGCTGCTGGGCCTGCTCGAAGGCGCCGACGTGGTCATCGAAAACTTCAAGACCGGCACCATGGAGAAATGGGGCCTGGGCTATGAAGACCTGGCCAGGCGCTTTCCGCGCCTGATTCACTGCCGCGTCAGCGGCTTCGGCGCGGATGGCCCGCTGGGCGGCCTGGCCGGTTACGACGCGGCCGTGCAGGCGATGACAGGCATCATGAGCGTCAACGGCGAAGTCGGCGGCGAGCCGCTGCGCGTGGGACTGCCCGTGGTCGACATGGTGACCGGACTCAATGCCGCGCTGGGTGTACTGCTGGCACTGCAGGAGCGCGAGCGCAGCGGCAGGGGCCAGTTCGTGGAGGCCAGCCTGTTCGACTGCGGCCTCTCGCTGCTGCACCCGCACGCGGCCAACTGGTTTGGCAACGGCAAACGCCCCACCCTCACCGGCAACGCCCACCCGAACATTTACCCTTACGACGCCTTTCCCACGCACACCGTGCCGGTCTTTCTGGCGGTGGGCAACGACCGGCAATTCGGCCTGCTGTGCAAGCACCTGCAGACCGAAGCCCTGGCAAGCGACCCGCGCTTCAGCCTGGCCGGCGGGCGTTCGGTCAACCGCCAGGAATTGCGCGAACTGCTGGTGCAGGCGCTGGCCGGGCACGACGGCGCGCAACTGGCCGACGCGCTGATGCAGTTGGGCGTGCCCTGCGCCCCCATCCTGTCGGTGGATGCCGCGCTGCAACACCCGCACACCCAACACCGCGAGATGGTGGTACGCATAGGCGAGGACTACACCGGCGTCGCCTCCCCGATCAAATTGAGCCGCACGCCTGCGACTTACCGCCATGCACCGCCGACCGGGTTGTCTGCGGATGGACCCAAAACCTGAGGCTGTCCGCAAGACAACTGCCGCGCAGCCACCCACTCAACCCCATTTAGTTGACACTTAAAGCATCTTCATCAACTTGGGTACACTTTGAGAAACCTCGAAAGGAAATTGACCGTGAAAGCCAAATTCAACTGGGAAGACCCCTTCCTGCTGTCAGAGCAGCTCAGCGACGACGAACGCGCCATTGTTGATGCCGCGCACACCTTCTGCCAGGAAAAACTGCAGCCGCGCGTGCTGATGGCCGCGCGCCACGAAAAGTTTGACCGCGAGATCATGAATGAAGCCGGCGCCATGGGTTTCCTGGGCTCGACCATTGAAGGCTACGGCTGCGCCGGTTTGAGTTACGTCGCCTACGGCCTGATCGCACGCGAAGTCGAGCGTGTCGACAGCGGCTACCGCAGCGCCATCAGCGTGCAGTCCTCGCTGGTCATGCATCCCATCAACGCCTACGGCAGCGAGGCACAAAAACAAAAGTACCTGCCCAAGCTGGCCACCGGCGAATGGGTGGGCTGCTTCGGCCTGACCGAACCCAACCACGGCTCGGACCCGGCCAGCATGCTGACGCGCGCCAAACCGGTAGACGGCGGCTTCATCATGAAGGGCGCCAAGATGTGGATCACCAACAGCCCGATCGCCGACGTGTTTGTGGTCTGGGCCAAGCTGGAAGACCCCGACGGCAAGGTCGGCGGCCAGGAAAGCATTCGCGGCTTTATCCTTGAAAAGGGCATGAAGGGCCTGAGCGCTCCCAAGATCGAAGGCAAGATGAGCCTGCGCGCGTCCATCACCGGCGAAATCGTCATGGACGAGGTGTTTGTGCCCGAAGCCAACCTGCTGCCCAACGTCAGCGGCCTGAAGGGTCCGTTTGGCTGCCTGAACAAGGCACGCTACGGTATCGCCTGGGGCGCTTTGGGTGCGGCCGAAGACTGCTGGCACCGTGCCCGTCAGTACACCATGGACCGCCAGCAGTTTGGCCGCCCCCTGGCGCAAAACCAGTTGATCCAGAAGAAACTGGCCGACATGCAAACCGAAATCGCACTGGGCCTGCAAGGCTGCCTGCGCGTGGGCCGGCTGATGGATGAAGACAAGGCCGCGCCGGAAATGATTTCGCTGATCAAGCGCAACAGCTGCGGCAAGTCGCTGGATATTGCCCGCATGGCGCGCGACATGCACGGCGGCAACGGCATCCATGACGAATACCACGTCATCCGCCACATGATCAACCTGGAAACCGTCAACACCTACGAAGGCACGCACGATGTGCATGCACTGATCCTGGGCCGTGCGCAGACCGGTCTGCAGGCATTTTATTGAGTTTTTTTCAGGCTGCAGCCCAATAAATACAGGCGCAACGAGCTATCAAAAATATAGCACCTGCCATCTCATACGGATTTGCGTTCGAGCGCCAGGAACTGTTCGGGCTGAGCCTGTCGAGGCCTCGCGTGAGGCTTCGACAGGCTCAGCGTGAACGGATTTATCTTTTTGGACGCAATTGGGTATCAGTCCTGTGACGCCTCGCCACCTGCTGCGGCCTTCATGCGTGCCGTTTCGCGCTGCAGGTAGACACTTGGCGTCACGCCGGCCCAGCGGCGGAAGGCCCGGGAGAAAACTTTCTCCGACTCATAACCCGCCTCTTCGGCAATCCGGCTCAAATGCTGGGTGCCGGCTTCAATCTGCCCGGCGGCCAGCGCCATGCGGTGCGAGGTCAGGTAACTGATAGGCGTTGCGCCCACCAGCGCCTTGAAGCGCTCGCTGAAGCGGGAGCGCGAGATGCCCGCATCAAGCGCCAGCGAATCGACAGTCCAGGCTTTTTGCGGCTCCCTGTGCATGCGCATCAGGGCGCGTGCAATGGGCGGATCGGTCAGGCCGCGCAGCCAGCCCTCACCCATCGCAGCCTCCTTGCCCAGGTGCTCGCGCAGGATATTCACCAGCAGCAGCTCGCCCATACGGGCCGCAGACAACCGCCAGCCGGGGCGCCTGTCCAGCGTCTCCAGGATCAGCGACTCCATGGTGTTCGCCAGGGAACTGGACAGCGGCATGTCCTGCGCGCGGATGTGGATCAGCGGCGGCAGGATGCTGAACACCGAGTGACGGCAGTAGGCCGAAAACCAGAGCTGGGCCGAAAACATGTCGGTCAGGTCGCCACCGCCGCCGTGGCTGAACACCAGCGGGTTTTCGTCCATGATGCCCACCGCGTGCCGTGCAATCAGGTTTGAAAACGCTTCGGCCTTCACGCCGGGCGACGAGTACAAGGTATGCGCCGCACCCAGCGGCAACATGAGCAGGTCGCCCGCCTGGACGCGCAGCGGCTCTGCGCCCTGGAGCTGTATCCAGAAAGGCGCGCCGCGCGACATCCGTATCATCGCACCCGACACGCCCTCGGACCTGAGCGCCCATGGTGCCGTCAACTCAAACCTTGCCGTCACTGCCTGGCCGGAGCGGCAAATGGACAGGACCTCGCTCAATACATCCATGTCACCATGCCTGTTGGTTGCCAATCAGGCAGGCTGGACGAATAGTGCCCAGATTGGGCCTTTCGGCGGTTGAACGGGCATTGCATGGGCTCCACAATCGCGAATGGTAGCAAACGGGGGCCGGCCTTCAGCCGCTTCCGTTTACGCAAGTTCGCGGCAAAACAGTACTTCATCCAAAGGCAAATCGTGCATTCATTAAAAATCGGCGTCGTTGGCGCGGGCATTGGCGGTCTGGTGGCGGCAAACGCGCTGCACCAGGCAGGCCACGATGTCGTGGTGTTTGAGCAAAGCAAACAGTTTTTGCGCGTGGGCGCAGACATCAACCTGACACCCAACGCCGTGCGCGCGCTGGACCCGCTGGGCAGCAGCATCGCGCAGGCGGTGCGCGCATCCGCCGCCCGCCCCACACACCGCATCAGCCGGACCTGGGACAGCGGCGAGGAAACCTCGCGCCTGGAGATGGGCGACGAGGCCGAACGCAAATACGGCGCGCCGCAGCTCACCATTCACCGCGCCGACCTGCTGGCTGCGCTGGCCGATGCCTTCCCGGCATCAAAAGTGCGGTTTGACAAACGCGCACAGGCCATCACCGAAACGCCGGACGGCGTGGACATCAGCTTCACCGACCAGAGCCGGCACACCGGACTTGACGTGCTGATTGGCGCCGATGGCATCCACTCTGCCGTGCGCGCGGCGATGTTCGGCGCGGAAAGCCCGCGCTTTACCGGCGTGGTCGCGTTCCGGGCCGTCGTGCCGACAGAACGCGTGAAGGACGTTCCCAATATCCAGGCCTTCACCAAGTGGTGGGGCCCGTCGCCCGAGAGCCAGATCGTGACCTTTCCGCTCAACCAGGGGCGCGACACCTTTATCTTCGCCACCACGGGGCAGGATTCATGGCATGAAGAGTCGTGGACCACACCGGGCAGCGTGGACGAATTGCGCGGCTTTTACTCAGCATTTCACGCCGACGCGCGCGCCCTGCTGGACGCCTGCGACAGCGTGCTGAAAACCGCGCTTTACGAGCGTGACCCGCTGCCGCACTGGGCCATGGGCCGCATGGCCCTGTTGGGCGATGCCTGCCACCCGATGATGCCTTTCATGGCGCAGGGTGCCGGCACGGCGATTGAGGACGGCGTCGTGCTGGCCCGCAACCTGACTGGCCTGAACAGCGCAAAAGAGGTGCCTGCGGCCCTGGCGCTTTACGAGGCCATGCGCATGGAACGCGCCAGCAAGATCCAGATCGGCTCACGCGGCAACAACTGGCTGCGCGCTGGCGGCAACGCGGACTGGGTTTACGGTTACGACGCATGGAACACGCCCCTGGAAGCGCCAACAGCCTGAGCCCAGGCGGCCATGCCTGCCGCCGTACAGGCGGCAACCCTCAGGGCCTGGAGCAAAGGCAGCTGCCAGGCGCGATGACAAGCAGCGAGTAGCGCCGGGTTATAGTCTGAAGACTGCTTTTTGCAGCTCTTTTCAGAATATATTCAGGCCCCAGCCCCCTGGCAATGGGCGCCGCAAGCTACTTTTTTTATAGCAAACAATGGAACTTGGCGCGCTCAAACCCCTGCTGACCAGCCTGGTCATGCCGCCGCTGTCCCTGCTGTTGCTGGCTTTTGGGGGCCTTTTTTTAGCTGCCAGGAAAAAGCGCGGTGGTATTGCCCTGGCAACACTCGCGCTGGCCCTGCTGTGGTTGTTGAGTTGCCATGGCACGGCGGTCTGGCTTGCCCGAACAGCCTTGCAGCAATTTCCCCCTGCCACCCTTTCACAGCTAAAAGCCGACAAGGTACAAGCCGTGGTGGTACTGGGCGGCGGCATTTTTCCCCAGGCTCCCGAGTATGGACAGGCACAGCCCGGCGCGGCAACAGCGGCCCGCCTGCGTTACGGCGTCTGGCTGGCCCGCCAATCCGGCCTGCCGCTGGCCTTTACCGGCGGCATGGGGCTGGCGGCCAGCAGCGCGCAGGATGTTTCTGAAGCCGAAGTCGCGGCACGACTGGCCCTGCAGGACTACGGTTTCAGCATTCGCTGGCTGGAATCAAAATCCCGCGACACCTCGGAAAACGCCCGCTTGCTGGCACCGCTGCTGCAAAAAGACGGCGTGCAGCGCATTGCACTGGTAACCGATGCCTCGCACATGCCGCGTTCCATCATCGCCTTTGAGCGCGCCGGTTTTGCCGTGACACCAGCCGCTACGGGGTATGTGCTGCCGGCGCGCAACGGCTTGCTGGAATGGCTGCCGTCTGCTTCCGGCCTGCAAGCCTCGCAACGAATCCTGCACGAATGGCTGGGCATCCTGGCCGGCCGCTGGCTGCCGGTTTGATTCCATTTCCAAATCATTCGTGAACGCGAAGGCGAAGGCGAAGCGCAGACAGTACAAAGGTACGGCCAGCGAAGCCGACAAAGTGCACGGATGATTTGGAAACGGAATACGCCTTCAATCATCGGTTTCCCATACCCACCGATTGGCACTTGGTTGACGCACGCAATCCAAGCAGTTACATTACTAACCAATCAGTCATTAACAATGCCACTTTCCAAACTATTCTGCAAACAAGATGCCTCGGTCGCCGTCAAACGCGAGCGCCGCAAGGAGGCGCGTCCGGGCGAGCTGCTTGATGCCGCGCTGGATCTGTTTGTCGAAAAGGGCTTTGCCGCCACCCGGGCCGAAGAAGTCGCGGCGCGCGCCGGGGTTTCCAAGGGCACGCTGTTTCTTTACTTCCAGAGCAAGGAAGAGCTGCTCAAAGCCGTTGTGCGCGAGAACATCTCCGGCCGCTTCAAGGAATGGAACGATGAGTTCCTGAAATTTGAAGGCAATAGCACGGAGATGCTGACCTACTGCATGAACATCTGGTGGGACCGCGTGGGCGCAACCAAGGCCTCCGGCATTACCAAGCTGATGATGAGTGAAGCCAAAAATTTCCCCGAAATAGCAGCCTTTTACCAGCAGGAGGTGATCGCGCCAGGCCAGGCCCTGATCCGGCGGATTCTGCAACGCGGCATTGACCGCGGCGAGCTCCGTGCGCTGGACCTGGACTATGCGGTCTACACCATCGTGGCGCCCATGATGTTCCTGATACTGGCCAAACATTCGGCAGGCGTGTGCGTCATCAATGCGGCTGACCTCGACCCCAAAAAATACATCGCCACACAGCTGAGCGCCATCCTGCATGGCCTGAGCACAGCGGCAGATGGCTCCAGTCCCGATAAAGAAAAAAAATCAACATGAGTTTGCGCAAAAAGAGCTGGATCAAATGGACTGTCGCCCTTCTCGTGGTACTGCTCATCGCCCTTGGCGTGGTGCGCGCGCTGTCGGCGCGCAAGGCCCAGCAGCAGGCGCTGGCCGCAGCCGCCGGCAAGGAACAGGGGCTGGTCGAACTAGCGGCCACAGACGTGGTCAAGGCGCAAACCCTTGAGGTGGTGCAGGGCCTGCCGGTCTCGGGCTCGCTCAAGGCAGTCAACTCCGCCGTCATCAAGGCCCGCGTGGCCGGCGAGCTGCAGGGCCTCAGCGTCCGCGAAGGCGATCACGTCAAGGCTGGCCAGGTGCTGGCACGCATAGATGCCAGCGAATACCAGTCCCGCGCGCGGCAGGCCAGGGAACAGGCCGAGTCGGCAAAAGCACAGGTGGATGTGGTGCAGCGCCAGTACGACAACAACAAGGCGCTGGTAGACCAGGGTTTTATTTCAAAAACAGCGCTGGACGCCTCGCTGGCCAACCTCAATGCCGCGCAATCGACATACAGGGCAGCCCAGGCGGCGACCGAGGTGGCCAACAAATCGGTCGATGACACGGTACTCAAAAGCCCCATTACCGGCCAGGTCTCGCAACGCCTGGCACAGCCCGGCGAGCGCCTGGCCGTGGACACAAAAATCATCGAAGTGGTCGACCTGAGCCGGCTCGAACTCGAAGCCACCCTGAGCGCGGCCGACTCCATCCAGGTGGCCGTGGGCCAGAGCGCCGAACTGCAGATTGAGGGCGGCAGCCAGACAGCCACGGCCAAAGTCGTGCGCATCAACCCCAGCGCACAGGCCGGCAGCCGCAGCGTGCTGGCCTACCTGAGCATTGACAACGCGGCCAGCGGCAACACGCTGCCCCTGCGCCAGGGTCTTTTTGCGCAGGGCACCCTGGGCACCGCACGGGCCATGCTGCTGGCGGTGCCGCTCAGCAGCGTGCGCACCGACAAACCGGCGCCGTATGTGCAGGCGATTGAAAACGGCAAGGTGGTGCACAAGGCGGTGGAACTCGGCACGCGCGGCACTGCAGGCAATGAAAATATCGTGGCCATCCAGGGACTGGCCGAAGGTACGCAGGTCATACGCTCAAGCATTGGCTACCTGCGTGAAGGCACGCAGGTGCGCTTCACGCCCATGACCGGCATGCAGGCGGCCAGCGCCCCTGCAGCCGCCGCGTCCAGCCCGGCTACGCCCCGCGCAACACCTTAAGGCCTGCAGCATGTGGTTCACGCAGGTCAGCCTGAAAAATCCGGTTTTTGCCACCATGGTCATGTTGGCCATCGTGGTCCTTGGTCTTTTTTCCTACCAGCGCATGCAGGTAGACCAGTTCCCGAATATCGACCTGCCGGTGGTCGTCATCACAACAGAGTATCCCGGGGCATCGCCGGAAATCGTTGAAAGCGAAGTCACAAAAAAGATCGAGGAAGGCGTCAACTCGATTGCCGGCGTCAACGCCCTGACCTCGCGCAGCTATGAAGGCCAGTCGGTCGTCATCATCGAATTCCAGCTCTACGTTGACGGGCGCAAGGCCGCCGAAGACGTGCGTGAAAAAATCTCGGCCATCCGGCCCACGCTGAGGGACGAAGTCAAGGAGCCGCGTGTATTGCGCTTTGACCCCGCCAGCAAGGCCATCTGGTCGATAGCCGTTTTGCCTGATCCAAAAAAAGGCAGCATGTCGGCCGTCGAGCTGACGAACTGGGCCGACCAGGTGCTGAAAAAACGCCTTGAAAACGTGCGCGGCACGGGCTCCATCACGCTGGTGGGCGGCACCAAGCGCGAGATCAATATCTACCTCAACCCGCAAGCCATGGAGTCGCTGGGCATCACGGCCGACCAGGTGGTCAATGCTGTGCGCAACGAGAACCAGGACCTGCCGGTGGGCGCCATCCGTTCGCTGGCGCAGGAGCGCGTGGTCAAGATTGATGCGCGCATGAAACGGCCCGAAGACTTCGGCAAGATCATCGTGGCGCGCAAGGGCGGCGGAAACGGCGCGGCCGTCACCGTGGAACAGGTTGCCCGCATCGCCGACGGCGCGCAGGAAATCGACAGCCTGGCGCTCTACAACGGCCAGCGCACCCTGCTGGTATCGGTGCAAAAAGCCCAGGATGAAAACACCATAGACGTCGTGAACGGGCTGAACAAGGCCGTCGCCGACATCCGGCCCCAGTTGCCCGCGGGCACGCGGCTGGAACTGATCACCGACAGCGCCCGCCCCATCCGCGTGGCGGTTGAAAACGTGCGCCGCACGCTGATCGAAGGTGCTTTGCTGACGGTGCTGATCGTGTTTTTGTTCCTCAACTCATGGCGCTCCACCGTCATCACCGGATTGACCTTGCCGATTTCCATCATCGGCACCTTTTTGTTCATGAACATGTTCGGCTTCACCATCAACATGATCACGCTGATGGCGCTGTCGCTGTGCGTGGGCCTGCTGATTGACGATGCCATCGTGGTGCGCGAGAACATCGTGCGGCATGTGCAGATGGGCAAGGGTCCCTACCAGGCCTCCATGGACGGCACCAGGGAAATCGGGCTCGCAGTGCTGGCCACGACGTTCTCCATTGTTGCGGTGTTCCTGCCGATTGGCTTCATGGGCGGCATCATCGGCAAGTTTTTCCACGAGTTCGGCGTGACCATCGTGGCGGCGGTGCTGATCTCGATGTTTGTGAGTTTCACGCTGGACCCCATGCTGTCCAGCATCTGGCACGACCCGTCCATAGAAACACATGGCAAACGCGGCCCGCCCGTGACCTTCTATGACAAGACCATAGGCCGCGTGACCGGCTGGTTTGACCAGGCCACCGAGTCCCTGAGCAACAGCTACCAGGGCATCCTGCGCTGGTCGCTGATGCACAAGCTGGCCACTTTGGGCCTGGCCCTGGCGATCTTCATCACCAGCCTCTTCATGGTACCGCTGCTGGGCACCGAGTTTGTCCCCAAGGCCGACTTCTCCGAAACCTCGCTCAACTTCTACACACCCGTCGGCTCGTCGCTGGAGGCAACCGAGGACAAGGCGCGCCAGGTGGAAGCCATCATCCGCGAGTACCCCGAGGTGAAATACACCCTGGCAACCCTCAACACCGGCAACGCGCAGGGCAAGATGTACGCCAGCGTGTACATACGCATGGTCGACCGCAAGGCACGCACGCGCAGCGCGGACGAACTGTCAGGCCTGCTGCGCGACCGCCTCAAACAGGTGCCGGGCATCACCGTCACGCACGTCGGCCTGCTCGACTCCGTGGGCGGCGGCAAGCAGGTCGAGTTTTCGATACAGGGCCCGGACCTGAAAGAACTTGAACGCCTGGCGCGCCAGGCCAGCGACAAAATCCGCGACATCCCCGGGCTGGTAGACCTGGATTCCAGCGTCAAGGCGGACAAGCCCGTGATACAGGTCGATGTGCGGCGCGATGCCGCGTCCGACCTGGGCCTGTCTGTTGCGCAAATCGCCGCCTCCCTGCGTACGCTGGTCGCCGGGCAAACCGTGGGCAACTGGCGCGCGCCCGACGACCAGACCTACGACGTCAATGTACGGCTGGCACCTGACGCCCGCAATTCGCCGCAGGACCTGGAACGACTGCCCTTCATGAGCAGCACCATGGGCAGCAATGCCGACGGATCCTCGCGCATCGTGCGGCTCAGCCAGGTGGCCAGCGTGAGCGAGTCCACCGGCCCCAACCAGATCAACCGGCGCGACCTTGCGCGCGAGGTCGCCGTCAATGCCAACGTCTACAAGCGCTCGGCCGGTGAAGTCTCCAACGACATCAAGGCCAGACTGGAGAGCATGAATTTCCCGCCGGGCTACCGTTACCAGTTCAGCGGCTCCACCAAAAACATGGCCGAATCGTTCGGTTATGCCGTCTCGGCGCTCGTCATGGCGATTTTGTTCATCTACATGATCCTGGCCAGCCAGTTCAAGAGCTTCCTGCAGCCCATGGCCCTGATGACTTCGCTGCCGCTGACGCTGATTGGCGTGGTGCTGGCCCTGCTGCTGTTTGGCTCGGCACTGTCGATGTTCTCCATCATCGGCATCGTGATGCTGATGGGGCTGGTCACCAAAAACGCCATTCTGCTGGTGGACTTTGCCATCCGCATGAGGGAAGACCGGACGGACACGGACGGCCGCCGCATCCCCGGCATGGAACGCAGCGAAGCACTGCTGATGGCCGCAAAAGTCAGGCTGCGGCCCATCCTGATGACCACCCTGGCCATGATTTTCGGCATGATCCCGCTGGCCTTTGCACTGACCGAAGGTTCGGAGCAGCGCGCCCCCATGGGACAGGCCGTGATTGGCGGCGTGATCACCTCCTCGCTGCTCACCCTGGTGGTGGTGCCCGTAACCTATTGTTATATGGACGACCTGGCGCAATGGTTCAAGCGCAAGTTCGGCCCCAAAGCCGGCCGCAAGGCCGCTTCCGGGGTGTCCGCAGGTGTCACGGGCCACGACTAAAATTAAAGGTTTCCCGTATGTCCTCCCCTTACTTTTCCCCGCCAAACCACAGGTCCGCCATGAACTACGAACAAGCCCGTTTCAACATGATTGAGCAGCAAATCCGCCCCTGGGAAGTGCTGGACAACCAGATCCTTTCACTGCTGGCGGTGGTCAAGCGCGAAGATTTCGTTCCGCTGGCCCACAAGGCGCTGGCGTTTGTCGACATGGAGATCCCCCTGACCTCCGACCTGCAGAAGAACCCTGGCCAGTGCATGCTGGCGCCCAAGGTCGAGGCACGCATCCTGCAGGACCTGGCCGTTCAAAAGCACGAAAAGGTGCTGGAAATCGGCACCGGCTCCGGCTACATGGCGGCGCTGCTGGCGCACCGCGGCCAGCAGGTCATCACCATTGAAATCGACAGCGCGCTGGCCGAGACCGCACGCGACAACCTGCAGAAAGCCGGCATCTACAACGCGGAAGTACGCACCGGCGACGGCGCCGCCAAGCTGGCCCAATCGGTATCGGGCAGCGACCCGCTGCGCGGGCCTTTTGATGTGATTGTGCTCAGCGGCTCCGTGGTGGAAGTGCCGCCTGCGCTGCTGTCATTGCTCAAGGTCGGCGGCCGCCTGAGCGCCATCGTCGGTACCGAACCGGTCATGCGTGCCACGCTCATCACACGTGTGGCAGAGGACGCCTGGCGCACCACGCAGGCCTGGGATACGGTGGCGCCGCAACTGCTCAATTTCCCCGAGCCTTCGAAATTCATCTTTTGATTTTTGAGCAAACGCGACTTGAACACGGCATAAGCCC
Organism: Polaromonas aquatica; assembly: GCF_042659145.1. Taxonomy (NCBI): domain Bacteria; kingdom Pseudomonadati; phylum Pseudomonadota; class Betaproteobacteria; order Burkholderiales; family Comamonadaceae; genus Polaromonas; species Polaromonas aquatica. The sequence goes on from NZ_JBHSRS010000083.1 coordinate 116,472, forward strand.
ATTCACCAGAGTGCTTTGATGATCCCCCAATTGAACCCTTCCAGCTTTGCGGCCTGGCGCGACAGCGCCCAAGCCGGTCTTTCCGGCACGCCCGCAGCCCTGCCCATAGTGCTCGACGTGCGCGAACCGTGGGAGCTGCAGACAGCATCGGTCAAGCCGGACGGCTTTACCCTGCTGCATATTCCCATGCGCGAAGTTCCGGCACGCGTCGCCGAACTGGAGGCCAGCTACGGCAACGGACACCCCATTGCCTGCCTGTGCCATCACGGCATGCGCAGCCTGCAAGTGGGGAATTTTCTGGAGCAACACGGTTTTACCGAAGTCGTCAATTTCCAGGGCGGAATCGATGCATGGGCGCAACAGGTCGACCCGGGCGTTCCGCGCTATTGATTCTGTCCGGCGGAGCCGCCCGATCTGCTTGCCTCTGTTTTTATTTGCCAACGCACACTCAATCTTTTCAGGACTTTTATGACAACGCCCAGAAAACTGCCGATGCCCCCGGCTCCCGCGGCCTGCGCGGCCCGGCCGAGGCTGCAGCCCCTGTCGCTGGCCCTCGCCTCGGTGTTGATGGCTTTCGCCCCGCAGACACAGGCGCAAAGCCTTGTGGAGTTGTATGAGTCCGCCCGCGCTTTTGATGCAAGCTACCAGTCGGCCAGGCTGCAGTACGACGCCAACCTCGCAAAGGCAGACCAGGCCAAAGCCGGCATCCTGCCAACGGCCGGGCTGTCCGCCGGGGTCTCAAGCTCCAACTTCAGCAACAACAATCCGGCCGTGGACCGCAGATTCAGCACGGAAAACGCCACGATCACGGCTTCGCAACCCCTGTACCGGCCTGCCAACTGGGCGGCCTACGAACAGGGCCTGAGACAGGTAGACCTGGCCAAGGCGCAACTTGATGCAGCCGAGCAGGACCTGATCGTGCGTGCCAGCCAGGCCTACTTTGACGTGCTGGCAGCACAGGACACCCTGACATTTGTGCGTGCGCAAAAAGTCGCCGTGGCCGAGCAGCTCGCTTCTGCCAAGCGCAATTTTGAAGTGGGAACCTCCACGATCACCGACACCCGTGAAGCGCAGGCGCGTTACGACCTGGTAGTTGCCCAGGAAATCGCGGCCGAAAACGATTTGCGCGTCAGGAAACTCGCGCTCGACACCCTGGTCGGAAGGCCCGAAGCACAGCCCAAAGGCCTGATCGTCCCGGTGGCGTTGCCGCCCGTGGTGCCCGCCGACGTCAATACATGGGTGGACCAGTCGGCATTGGTGCATCCCGGCGTCCGCCAGGCCCAAAGCAATCTCGACATTGCCGACCTTGAGGTCAACAAGGCAGAGGCAGGCCACAAGCCAACCGTGGACCTCAACGCCAGCTACAACGTCACCCACAGTCCTTCGGGGACGACCGTGAGCAACCTAGGAACACGAAACAACACGGGCACCATTGGCGTGCTGCTGAATGTGCCGCTGTTCGCAGGCTTTGCGACACAAAACCGCGTCAGGGAAACCCTGTCGCTCAAGGACAAGGCGCGCAGCGACCTGGAAGGCACGCGGCGCGCCGTGGCCCTCAACACACGTACCGCCTACTTCAGTGTGCTATCCGGCCAGGGGCAGGTCAAGGCACTGGAGGCCGCCGAGCTGTCAAGCCAGAGCGCGCTGGACGCCAACAAGCTCGGCTACCAGGTCGGCGTACGCATCAACATCGACGTGCTCAACTCGCAAAGCCAGCTCTTCCAGACCAAACGCGACCTGGCCCGAGCCCGCTACGACGTGTTGCTGGGCAGCTTGCGGCTGCGGCAAGCCAACGGCACCCTGACGCCTGATGACCTGCAGGGTATCAACTCGCTACTGGTCAAATAACGCCAAGCAGTATTGCCGCCATGCTGATGCCGATAGAAGATGCAACGCTGATGATGGGCGAACTGCCGATTGAGGCAGAGCCTGTCACCACGGCCCCCACCATCGTGCCCGCAGGCCCAGGCTTTGAGCTGATTGAAGAAACCACCTGGGATGCCTTAAAAACAGCCGGCAGGCAATGACCTTTTGACAGGCCAGTGCTGGTCAAGGGCGGCGTGAAGCATTGGCCCGCGTTCCGGCAATGGTCCTTCGAATCGCTGGCTGATCTCTGTGAAAGCGATGCATCGGAAGCCCCCGTCAAATTCACGGATGGCCTGGTGGAACAAGGCGTGACCAAAGGCAGGCCATTTTTGCCGGTGGCGCCTTACCTGCGCGAGCTCGGCAAGGCGGCGCGGAAAACACCAGACCCGCAGGCCGGTTTGCTGACCGTGGAAAGGCTGGAACACATCCGGAAAAATCCAGGCGAGCGCTTTCATTTGAACTGGGTGCACATGCAGTCCTTCAAACCCACGACGCTGTACCTGGCGCAGTGGGACATCCTTGAAAAATTCCCGGCCCTGCGCAAGGAACTGCTGATCAAAAGCCTGTGGCCCGACAAGTCCGCGCTGGACAGACGCCTGACCTGGGAATACATCTTCATGGGCCCGGCCAACACCGTGACCGGCCTGCACAACGACTTCCCGCACAACTGGTTTTGCCAGTTCAGGGGCACCAAGGAGTTCATCCTCTTCCCGCCGGACCAAAGCCCGCACCTGTGCCCGGCCAAAAAATATGACTGGGGCGCGACACTCAGCGATATCAATGTCTCGCGCCTGCCGGAGCAGCCCAAAGAGCTCGCGTCGTTTGAGAAAGCCAGCGGCATTTATGCACGCGTCGAAGCCGGTGATGCGCTCTTCATTCCCAAACGCACCTGGCACTCGGTGGTTTCAAGGGAACCATCCATCAGCCTGGGCATGTTCGGCCTCACGCCGTACGAAGTAGCCACTGGCGGCGCCTGGGCCACGCTGCGCGACTGGGCGCACCACCTGCACCTCTACGCCTGGGGCAACTGCACATGCCACCAGGTACTGGGCAAGGGCTAAAAAAGATTCAGGCCCTTGAGCATCACAATCAGGATCAATAGCGGCGAGACATAACGCAGCAGGAAAAACACCACATCCACCAGTTTTTCATTGTGCAGCTGGCCATGATTGGAGAGCGCCAGCCTGAACTTGTCCCTGCCCCAGACCCAGCCGACAAACACGGCAATAAAAATGCCTCCGGCCGGCAGGATGATGTTCGACGACACAAAATCGAACAGGTCAAACAGGTTCAGGCCAAACAGCTTGAAGCTGGCCAGGGTACTGTTGCTCAGCGCGCAAGCTGCACCCGAAAAAACCAGCAGCACAATGGTCAGCAGGATTGCACTGGTACGCGAAAGGCCAAAACGCTCATGCAAAATGACCACCGGCACCTCCATCATCGACAGCATGGCGCCGGTTGCAGCGACCGCAGCCAGCACAAAAAACACGACCATCAGCCACTGCCCCATGGGTATCCGGGAAAACACTGCCGGGATGGTGATAAACACCAGCGCCGGCCCTGCTGCCGGCGCAAAGCCGAACGTAAATACCGCCGGGAAAATGGCAATGCCGGCCAGCATGGAGACGCACAGATCCGCACTCATCACGCAAAATGTCGTGACCGGTATGTTCTGGTCATCGCGAAAATAGCTGCCATATGTCAGCATGGTGCCCATGCCTACCGACAGTTTGAAGAATGCCAATCCAACGGCCGTCAGCACCACCGCCGCGCTCATTTTGCTGAAATCGGGTTTGAACAGGAATGCCAGGCCGTCCACCACCCTGTCCAGCGACAGGCTGACGGCACACAGAAGCAACAGCAGCAGGAAAAGCAAGGGCATCAGTTTCTTGCTCAAGGCCTCTATGCCCCTGGTCACGCCCATCAGCAATATGCTGCCTATAAAAACCAATACGCCCCATTGCCACAACAACGATTGCAGCGGGTCGCCGATCAGCGCGCTAAAAGCAGCCTCTGTGACATGCGGATCGCTGCTGAGGATGGACCCGCGCATGGCCTTGAGCACATAGGCAAAAACCCAGGCCACGACTTCGGAATAAAAAGACAGGATCAAAAATGCTGCCAGCATGCCGGCAGCGCCTATCAGCCACCACGGCTGCCGCCTGGGTGCCAGCGCCTGCAGGGCGGAGATGGGGTTGGCCCTGGCCTCGCGTCCGAGCGCAATTTCGACAATCATCACCGGCAGCCCGACCAGCAAGGTCGCCAGCAGGTACACCAGCAAAAAGCCCGCACCGCCATTGGCGCCAGTCAGATAGGGGAATTTCCAGATATTGCCCAGACCGACCGCTGAGCCCAGGGTAGCGGCCAGCACCCCGAAACCGGAAGTAAAACCCACCCGCTTCGGGGCAGGCGCTTGCCGCGCCACGGAGCTTTTTTTATTCATGGGGCACCGCCTTCCGGTGGAAACAAACGTCTGGCAGATCACCTTAGATGACTGGCGACATTTATGCAAGGGCCGAAGCCGGTGGTACGGGGTCTATTGCCCGCACCGATGAAGCCCCCTCACCTGTTCAGGGGCCCATCCAACAGTTCTGCGAGAACCTCGGCCGTGTGCTGTCCGAGGGCAGGCAGCTGACCACCCCGCCGGGCAACACCATCGATTTTCAGGGGCATGCCAGGAATTTGAACGGCGTCGCGTCCCGCGGCACCAACTTCAACAAAAAGATCATTTGAAACGCCGGCCTTGCCAGGCAAAACTTCGGCCATGGTGCGAACAGCGCCAACCACCACGCCCGCCTGCGTCAGCAGATCGCACAAGGCATCGGAGGTCATATGGCTCATGGCCTCGCCCAACTCGACCCGCAATGCAGCCCGATTGAGAACACGGCCGGCATTCTCCGCAAACCGGGGATCGGACGCCATCTCAGGCCGCCCGATCGCGGCGCACAGGCGCGGGAAATGCTCTTGCGTGTATGCGGAAACAACCACCATGCCATCGGCCGTGGTGATCACATCGGCTGCAGGCGCCACGCGGGGCTGGCCGTTCCCGCAACGCAGCGGCAGAACGCCGCTCAACCGGTACTCCGCCCAGACATTGGTCAGCGCCTCTACCGCCACATCAATCAGTGACACATCCACCAAGCTGCCGCGGCCGCTGACCGAGCGCCGCACAAGTGCCGCCAGCACGCCGATCGTGAGCGCGTGAGCTGCCATCGAATCCACTGCCGTAAATCCCACGCGTGTCGGATCGTCATCACCGCGGCCGTTAAGACTCATCATGCCGCTTTCGGCCTGCGCGGCGATGTCGAACCCCGGCCTGACACTGGCCGGGCCTGTCTGGCCGAATCCGCTGACCTGGCCATAGATCAGGCGCGGCGCGAGCTTCATCAGCGTGGCCGCATCCAGTCCGGCCTTTTCCATCACACCCGGCCGCGTGTTGTGCAGCAGCACGTCCGCGGTACACGCCAGCTTGCGGGCTAGGTCCCTGTCCTTTTCAGTGCGCAGATCAAGAACCACTGATCGCTTGCAACGGTTGTAAGCGGTAAACATGGGGCCATAAGCATCCCGCGTCCACCCGGCTGCACGTGCGGTATCGCCAGCAGGCGGCTCTATCTTGATGACATCTGCACCCAGATCGACCAAGGCCTGGGCGGCAGCGGGCGCTGCAATGAATTGCCCGAATTCGACGACACGCAAGCCTTTCAGGGGTGCATCTTCATCCGTAACCTGGACATCATGGAATGGGGGTCTGGTTTGCGACATCGTTGAACCTCAGCAGCCTTTAAATACAGGTTTTCTTTTCTCAAAAAAAGCCGCAGCCCCTTCCCTGAAATCCTCGCTCGCGAACAAGCCAGGCGCATGTTCCAGCTGGAACGCCAGCGCCTGTTCCATTTCCATGGGAGCCTCACGCAGCCCCGCCTTGATGCGGCTGAAAGCACGGCCGGGCCCGCGCACCAGGCGCTGGGCCATCTCATGGGCGGCGGGCAATGCAGAGCCGGACTCGACACAACGGTCTGCCAGGCCAATAGAGACCGCCTCGGCAGAAGCAATCTCTTCTGCGAACAACATCATCTGGCGCGCCTTCGTGACGCCAACACGGGCCGGAAGCGACCAGAACAGGCCGGCATCGGGCATGGCACCGACGCGGACAAAAACACTGCAAAAGCGCGCGGTTTCACCGGCAACAATCAGGTCGCAACAGGTCGCCAGGCCCAACCCAGCCCCATACGCGGGGCCATCGACCGCAGCGATCAGCAGCTTTTCCGACAGGGCAATACGGCGGTAAAGCGATGCATTGGCCTGCATGCGGGCACGTGTTTCAACCTCGGAGGTGTCAGCGAGCTGCCGCAAGTCGCCGCCCGAACAAAAGGCGCCGCCCGCGCCCGTGAGCACGGCGCAGTGCAGCTCCTTGTCGTTTTCCAGTTCATCCAGCCCGGCAAGAAGGCCCTCCAGCACACCCGGGGCAGCTATCGAGTTTCGCAAGGCGGGCACCTCAATTGTGAGTTGCAGGACGCCAGCCTTGCGCTCCGTATGAACCGGCTGAGAACCAGGTTTTGAAATAGGCATGGGTAAATTCAATGGTTGAAAAATTGTTCACGCACGAACAGTGTCAAACGTCAGGTCGGCGACCGTTTCCAGTTGCGCCTCTTCCGTGCCGTAAAGGGTGGCGGCCGCAGCCAGGCGCTTGACATACTGGCCCACCACATATTCCTGCGTCATGCCGATGGCCCCGTGCAGTTGCACCGCCTCTTTCCAGCAGTGTTTGGCAACCTGGGCCACGCAGGCCTTGGCGGCAGCGGCGTATTTGCGGCGCGCACCGTTATCCTCGCCGCGACACTCGTCAAAAATTCCAGCGGCCGCGCGGCTCAAGGCACGTGCTTCCTCGATTTCCACAAAAAGGTCAACCAGCCTGTGTTGCACAACCTGGTTCGCCGATATGGGTTTGCCAAACTGCTGCCTTGTTTTCAGGTAGTCCAGCGTAATCTCGAAGGCACGCTGCATGGTCCCCACCGTCTGCGCGCAATGCGCAATGATGGTGCCGTCAATGTAGCGCGCCAGGCGCTCCAGCATGGCGGGCTCCGCCTGTACGTCCAGCGCGTGCGCAACCGGCACATCCTCCAGGCGGAGCCGTCCCGCGCCCTGCCCGTCATACAAGGCGCAAGGCCGTACCGTCAACCCCGGCAAGCCGGCGTCCAGCAGGAAAAGGCCCATCTTCGGGCCGTCATCCATACGGGCCAGGACCATATAGCCATCGGCGCCTGCAAGGCCCAGCGCCAGCGAGGTCTCGCCACCCAGAATGAATCCGCCCTCAACAGTGCGTGCCCGCACATCGGCGCATGGAATGCGGTACGCGTTGCCTGTCGGCAGGAAGGCCAGCACCGCCCGGCGGCTGCCATCGATCAGTCCCGGCAACCATTTTGCTTTTACGTCTTCGACAGCGAGCTCCGCCAGCAACATGTTGGCTGCAATACCGGACGCTACAAACGGCTCGTTGACCACACCACGGCCAAGTTCCTCCGAAACAATGCACACGTCGGAAAACGACCCACCAAAACCGCCGTCGGCTTCGGGCAAAACAATGCCAAGCCAGCCCAGCTCGCCGAACTCTTTCCACTTTTCCGGCAGGCAACCGGCGGGATGGGCAATCGAAGCCTGCAGCTCAGCAGCACCGTATCCACGCTCCACGTAACGGCGTGCACTGTCGGCCAGCATCTGCTGCTCTTCATTGAACATTGAATCGCTCATAGTCCCAGTACCTGCTTGGCCAAAATATTGTGTTGAATCTCGCTTGACCCGCCGGCAATCGTGTAGCCGCGCGACAAAAAACGTCGCGACGACGCAGTCGCCGCAATCTCACTCAGGCCCTCAGCCGTGTCCACAGCATCATGCGACAGGGCTGCAGAGCCGAGCGCATCCACGGTAAGTTCCTCCCACAGCTGGATCAGCTGGCTGCCGCGCATTTTCAGCATGGAGACGTCTGCGCCTATGGGATGGCCGGCCTGAGCCCGGGCAATGAACCGTCCGGCATTCGCCTCAAGTGCCATCAGCCTCACCTCGAGTTCTGAAAACCGCTGCCGGAACCAGGAACTATTGGCCACACGAACGCCGGCCTCGCAATGCGTCATGCCGGCCTCCCGCGCCCGCGCCATGCGGCGCTTGTTCTCACCAATGCGCGCCAGTTTCAGGCGCTCGAATTCCAGCAGGGACTTGGCAATGGTCCAGCCCTGGTTTTCCTCCCCCACAAGGTTCTCGAACGGCACCGAAACGTTATCGAAAAACACTTCGTTAAAAACCACCCAGCCATGAATCCCGAGAATCGGCCGTACTGTGATCCCCGGCGTTTTCATGTCAATCAGCATAAAGGAAATACCCTGCTGCGCCTTGGCCGAGGCATCGGTGCGGACCAGGCAAAACATCCAGTCGGCGTACTGCGCGTAAGAGGTCCAGATCTTGGAACCATTGACCACGTAGTGATCACCGCGGCGTTCCGCCCGCGTGGAGAGCGAAGCCAGGTCCGAGCCTGCATTCGGCTCCGAATAGCCCTGGCACCACCACTGCTCGCCGGACGCGATGGCCGGCAGGAAGCGCCCGCGCTGCGCATCGTTGCCGTATCGGACCAGCACCGGGCCTATCATGTCAAAAGTCACGGAGTTCTGTTCGGGCGCATCGTTGGTGCACATCTCTTCGTCAAAGACCATCTGCTGCTGTACCGTCCAGCCGCCCCCGCCCCATTGACTGGGCCAGTGAGGCACCAGCAAACTTTCTTCAGCGAGCAGCCTGTTCCAGGCGATCGAGCGTTCACGCGGCACCGGCTGGCCGCTGCGCACGGCCTCGCGAATGTCGCCCGGCAGCTTGCTCCGGACGAATGAACGCACCTGCTGCCTGAATTCCTGCAGGCTTGGGTTTGAAGACATGTTTTTTCTTTCAGAATCGATGTTCAGGCCCTTAGTGCCTCAGGCGCTCAGGCGCTTTGAGAAAGCACGCCTGGCAATGGCCGCACGGTGCACCTCGGAGGCGCCGTCGTAGATACGAAAGGGCCTGAGCATGCGCAGGATCATTGACAACGGCAGGTCCTCTGAAATACCAGGCGCGCCCGCTATCTGCACGGCCGAGTCCGCCACCTTGTTCACGGCTTCGGATACAAAGACCTTGGCCATCGACGACTCGTGGCGGATCGATTCGCCCCTGTCGAGCTTTCTGGCAACATCCAGCGTCATCAGGCGTGCCGCATAAAGACTGATATGCGCATCGGCCACCATGGACTGCACCATCTGATGCTCCGACAGGCGCGTGCCGAATGAGTCCCGACCGGCAGCATAGTCCTGCGCCACACTCATCGCCCGCGAGGACAAACCAATCCAGCGCATGCAATGGAACAGCCGTGCACCTTCAAGCCGCAGCTGCGCATGCTCCAGGCCCTTGCCCTCCTCGCCAACCAGGGCTTGCGGCCCGACCTTGCAGTTTTCCAGCCGGATCTCTCCGTGCCCACCGGCATCGAAAGGCTCCATGGTCGGTATGTCGCGCACCACGCGAAAGCCAGGATTGGACTTGTCCACCAGGAACCAGGACACACCGGCATCGCTGCGCGCGACGACGATCGCAAAATCGGCCCGCACGGCACCGCTGATAAACCATTTGTCGCCGTTGATGACCCAGCCTGAATCGGTTCGTGTTGCAGTCGTTTTCAGCATGCGCGGGTCCGACCCCGCGCCCGGTGCCGGCTCGGTCATTGCAAAACAGGAGCGGATGTCCCCGCGCGCCAGCGGTTCAAGATAGCGCTCACGCTGCCACGGGCTGGCGAGTTTTTCCAGCGCGGCTATATCAGGCTGGCCGGGTGCCGCGCATTGCAATGTCGTCGGTCCCAGGAAACTCCGACCGGCTTCTTCAAGAAAGAAGCAGCACTCTTCCCACGAGAGCCCGAGGCCTCCATCGCTCACGGCACGCCTGGGAGCACGCAGGCCGCGTTTGAGGGCCTCCACGCGCAGCTCGCTGGCCTGCTTGTTGATGGCGTCGCCATCATGTGCCGTCTTCAGGTCCTCACTGGGGATCACGACGGTATCCATGAAGTTGCGCAGCTCAGCGATCAGCGCCGAGAACTCTGCCGGGGGTCTTGTCAGGCTCACGTTTTAGTCCTTTCCAAAAAACACGCATTAACACTTACCTCTTGATCACCTTGACCACACTCTCCCAACGCACGGTATCGGCTTTCAAAAATACACCGAAGTCTGGCTGGCTCATGAATGCCGACTCGCCACCGGCGTTCACCAGCCTCTCCTTGACTTCATTCGTTGCGGTGGCGGCCTGTGCCGCAGCCTCCAGCCTCTTGATGACCTCGGGCGGCGTGCCGGCCGGCACGTGAAATCCGTACCAGGACAGTGCCGTGACATCCGGGTAACCGGCCTCGGCAATCGTCGGCACATCAGGCAGTTGTGCCGATCTGTGGCTGCTGATATTGGCCAGCGCACGAATCGTTCCAGACTTGATGTGTGGATAGGCCACCGACGAAGGCAGGATCGTCATGGAAATCGCGCCGTTGATCAGGTCCGGCACCAGGGGCGGGGCGCCCTTGTAAGTCACGGGTTCGAGCTGGAGCCCGGCAACGCTCCTGAACATCGCGACGGCCATGACCTGGGGGCTGCCAGGGCCGCTGTCACCATACTGCAAGGGCTGGGGCGCCCTTTTGGCCAGTTCGACGAACTCCTTTACGGACCTGGCTGGCGACGATGCCGGCACAACAAAGTAGCTGGGTGCCAGCGAAAAACGCGCCACCTGTGTGAAGTCTTTTGGCGCCCAGCGCAACTTGTTTTCCATCAGCGGGTTGTTGATGATGAAAGCCGCGGATACCAGCACGGTGTAGCCATCCGCAGGTGAGCGGGCGACAAACTCTGCGGCAATGTTGCCGCCGGCGCCCGGCCTGGCCTCCACCACGATGGGCTGGCCCAGCTCGGTGGCCATACGCTGCGTCACGGCACGTGTCTGGACGTCGACGACACCACCGGCCGGGTAAGGGACGATCACCCGGATAGGCCTGGAAGGAAAGGGATCTGCGCCCATGGCCGGTGCCGCCGCGAACAATACCGTGAGGCCGAGGACAACAAGGTTTGTGATCGAATGCTTCATGAATGTTTCCAGTAGTGGGTGACTCGTGTGTCGCCGCCGCGCAGGCTGCGGTGAACCCCTGCATGATGCCCTAACCTGTCATAACAGGTATTGGGGGTTTTACCTATCCTGTCATAATAGGTTGTTGCGCGATGATCCATGCAACACCTACCAACCAGTCCATTTATGACCGTCACCGCGCCTGCCACGCTTTCGCTTTTTGCCCAGATCGAATCCAACCTTCGCCAGCGGATACTCAACAACCAGCTGGCGGCAGGCAGCAAGCTGCCTTCGGAGGCGGAACTGGAAACGGAATTTGGCGTGAGCCGCATCACCGTGCGGCAGGCATTGGCAGCGCTGCACGCCAGCGGCCTGATCGAAAAGATCAATGGCAAAGGCAGCTTTGTGACCCGTCCGACGGACGCCCCGGACCTCGGGCCCTTGACGGGGTTTTATGAGCACATGCGCGCACAGGGCCACCAGGCCCACGGCCGCACCCTGCACGTCAGGAAAGTAAGGGCGCCAGCGCAAGCTGCCGAAGCCTTGCGGATAGCGCCCGGGGTGGAACTGACCGCCGTCACCGGTATCCGGATGGTCAACGGCAAACCGCTGGCTATCTGCGTCATCTATGGGCCAACAGCCTTGATAGAAGCCGTGCTGCGGGAAGACATCGAGACCAATGACGCCATGACGTTGCTGGAAAGCCGGCTGGGTTACCGCCTCAAGGCCACACACATAGAGACAAGTGCCATACCTGCCGGCAAGGCGCGTGCGCGCCAACTGAATATCTCGGAGCACGATCCCGTGCTGCGTATCCGGTTCACGCCATACGATGTGTCCGACCAGCCCCTCTGTTATTCAGAAATGTACTTCCGCGGTGACGGGTTCAGCTACAAGGCAGTGGTCAAGCGCTGAGCACCCGGCGACTGGATGACGCCCAAGAGGATACGGACTACAACAGCCAAAGATAGGCTCGCAACGCATCCAGCGTTTTCGTAGTTGCCCCGCGGTTGCGCGCGGTGAACGCCTGCCCTGCGGCCACGGCCCTGGCCTGTGCGGGCGGGTCGTTCAGTAGCCCCAGCGCGGCCCGCACGGCGCCCGGCATATCCACCACACGCAGCGCTACGCCAGCCGCCTCGGCGCGCTCAGCGGCCTCCGTGAAGTTGAAAGTGTGCGGCCCCATCACGACCGGGCAGCCGCAGGCCGCGGCCTCTATGAGGTTTTGCCCGCCCAGTGGGGCAAAGCTGCCGCCCAGCAGGGCCACGTCGCTGAGCGCGTAATACAGCGCCATCTCGCCCAGCGAGTCGCCCAGCCAGACATCGGCTTGCATGGCTTCTTCACTCGCTGCTGGCCCCTGCCCTGCATCCAGCCAGCCCGAACGGCGCGAGACCCTGAGGCCATGTTGCTCTGCCAGTGCCTTGACCTCGTCAAAGCGTTGTGGATGGCGCGGCACCACCAGGAATTTTGGCAAAACCGCGGTCGTTTCTGCTACCAAATTAATAGCTGGTTGCGCGCATACAGCCTTAGCTACGGCACTTATTTCGCTGAAAAAATCGCCCTCCTCGCCTTCACGAGAACTGGCAAACATCACCACCGGCCGCCCCAGCCCCTGCCGCCAGGCCTTGCCCATGGCTTGCTGGTGTTCATCAGGCGCGGCATCAAACTTGAGGCTGCCAAAAATGCCGGCGGCCTCAACGCCAAGCTGGCGGTAACGCCTGGCGTCATCCTCCGTCTGCGCATACACCGCCGACAGCGCACCGTAGGCCGGATACGACAGCCACGCCATGCGCAAGGCCTGCTGCAATGATTTTTCCGACAGTCGGCCGTTGACGAGCACCAGCGGCATGGCGCGCGCGCTGGCCGCCGCCACCATGTTGGGCCAGATTTCGGTTTCCATCAGCAGGCCCAGGCGCGGCTTGAAGTGCCTGAAAAACCGGCCCACCGCAGCCCTGCTGTCCCACGGCTGCCAGACCTGCACGTCACCCGGCTGCAGCAGGCCCAGGCCTTCAGCGCGGCCGGTGGCCGTGCCATGTGTCAACAAAATGCGCAGCCCCGGCGTTTGTGCACGCAAGGCCTTGAGCAAAATAGCCGCCGTACGCGTTTCACCAAGAGAGACGGCGTGGACCCAGACCAGCTCGGACGCGGCTTCGGGCGGCTGGGTGTAATACCCAAAGCGCTCTTGCACCGCTTCGCCATAACCCGGCTCCTGCCGGCTGCGGCGGGCCAGCTTGCGGCGTAAAAACGGTTGTGCCAGCCACATCAGCAGCGAATATGCGGCACGAACCAGGCCGCTCATCACACCTTGCCCCGGCAACCCAGCCATGCCTGCCAGACAGCCTGCACGCCAGGTGTGGGCGTCGCATACACGCTGACCTGCCGGCCACCGCCGGCAAACCCGCCAGGCCCCGTGCGCCAGGCAGTGTCAAAGTTGTAGATCTGAACATGCGGCAAGTCCAGCGCGACGGCGATGTGGCTGACGCCGCTGTCCACGCCAATCACGCCGCCGCATTGCGCCAGTTCGTCAGTCAGAGCATCCAGTGACAGCATGGGCCAGACCGTTACATCCGGTCCATCCAGGGCCTCTGCAATCGCCTGGCTGGTTGCAAGCTCTTTGGCATTGCCATGCGCCAGCGCGACTTTGCAGCCGGCCGCATTCAGCTGCCGGCCCAGCGCTATCCAGTGATCCAGCGGCCACTCCTTGTCGGCGCGCGAGGTTCCATGCACAAAAACGACGGTGTTTCGGCGCCGGCCATCCGCTATGTTTTCGATAGCTGCTTGCGCGCGTTCCACGCTGGCCTGGGGCCTGTTTAATCCAAAATCCGGCACAGGGGCGAAGGTGTAGCCCAGCGCGCGCGCCGCCAGTTCCCGCGAGCGCTGCACGGCGTGGATGTGCGGTTCCATGCGAATCGCCACATCGGCGACCCAGCGCGTCGGCGCTTCATAACCCGAGCCCTCGGTCTGGTTGGCCAGCGCATAACGTTTGCCGCCAGGCGCCAGCTTTGCCAGCCGCGCTACCAGGGCAGACTTGGTCAGGCCCTGCAAATCAATCACTGCGTCGTAGCCTTCGCGCTGCAGGTCAGCCCTGAATGCCCGCCATTCGCTGCGTGTGGCCGCAGAAAAAAAAGGCGACTTGCGCCAGCGCCGGATCTCACAGGGAATCACGCGCTGCAAACCAGCACACTTTGATAGCAGCGGGGCGAAGGCTTTTTCAACAACCCAGTCAATCTGCGCATCGGGCATGGCGGCGCGAATATCCTGCACAACGGGCAGCGCATGCACCACATCGCCCAGCGACGACAGTTTGACCAAAAGGATTTTCATCAAGCCGGTTAAACAGTTCTAGTGCGCGGCCGCCGCAAAACTCGCATCGGGTTTGACGCTGCGCAACAAGGCCAGCATGTCAGCCTCGATCCGGTCAAGGGCCTGCTGTGTATGGCCTTCAAAGCGCAGTACCAGCACCGGCGTGGTGTTGGAAGCGCGTATCAAGCCAAAGCCGTCCGGCCAGTCAACACGCACACCGTCAATCGTCGAAATTTTTGCGGGTTCAGCAAACTTCGCAAATTTAATCAGCGCCTCAACCACCGTGTGCGGCTCGCCTTCCCTGCACGCCACATTGAGCTCGGGCGTGCTGAAGCTGGTCGGCAGGCTGTTCAGCAAGGCGCCGGCATCGGGCACGCGGCTCACGATCTCCAGCAGGCGCGCGCCGGCATAGGTGCCATCGTCAAAACCATACCAGCGCTCCTTGAAAAAGATGTGGCCACTCATCTCGCCGCCCAGCGGTGAATTGATCTCTTTCATCTTTGCCTTGATGAGGGAATGGCCGGTCTTGTACATCAGGGGCACACCGCCCGCCGCCTCGATCGCCGGAGCCAGGCGCTGCGAGCATTTCACGTCAAACAAGATCGTTGCGCCAGGCACGCGCGACAGCACATCGCGTGCAAACAGCATCATCTGCCGGTCCGGGTAAATGTTTTGCCCGTCTTTAGTCACAATGCCCAGCCGGTCGCCATCGCCGTCAAAAGCCAGGCCAAGCTCGGCGTCGGAGCTTTGCAGGGCGTTGATCAGGTCTTTCAGGTTTTCAGGTTTGCTCGGGTCGGGGTGGTGGTTGGGGAAATTGCCATCAACTTCGCTGAACAGCTCGGTCACTTCACAGCCCAGTGCGCGAAAAATTGCCGGCGCCGATGCACCCGCGATGCCGTTACCTGAATCAACCACGATTTTCATGGGGCGCGATAGCTTGATACCCGAGACAATGCGCTCACGGTAGTCGGCTTCCACATTGACCTGGTTGACCGTGCCGGGTTGGGCCGGCAGCATCCAGTTTTCTGATTCAATGGTTTTTCGCAGGGCCTGGATGTCATCGCCATAGATCGCACGCCCGGCCAGCACCATCTTGAATCCGTTGTAGTCCTTGGGGTTGTGGCTACCGGTCACCTGTATGCCCGAGGTGGCCAGCGTGCTGGCTGCGAAATAAAGCATGGGCGTGGTGACCATGCCCACATCCACCACGTTCACGCCCGCAGCCGCCAGGCCGCGCACCAGGGCCGCGCTGAGCGAAGGCCCGCTGAGCCGGCCGTCGCGGCCGACGGCGACGGTGGTTTCACCTTCTTTCAGGGCCACGGTACCAAAAGCCTTGCCCAGCGCCTCGGCCAGAGCTTCGTTGATGGTGGCGGGCACGATGCCGCGAATATCGTAGGCCTTGAAAATCGATGCGCTGACTTGCATTGAAGGGGTTCCTGGCAGTTGGGAAACATTTGGGAGGCACATTGAGTGCCGTGCCGCGAATGGAAGCACGAAGAGCGTCGATTGTAGGCGGCGACGGCCGTTGAACGGCCCTTTTTGGCAGTCCCCGAGGTCTTCATGGGGATGTCCGAAAACGGCTAGTACAAAGCCGGATGAGGCGTAGTATTGCGCCCATGAACACCGAATTCGCCCTCGCCGACAACGATTGTTACCTCGCCCTGAAAGCGCGGGATGCCCGTTTTGACGGCAGCTTCTTCACCGGTGTGACTTCCACCGGTATCTACTGCCGGCCTGTCTGCAGCGTCAAGACGCCCAAGCGCGAAAACTGCCGCTTTTTCCACCATGCCGCGCAGGCCGAAAACGCCGGCTTTCGCCCCTGCCTGCGCTGCCGCCCCGAACTGGCGCCGCATTCGGTGGTGTGGTCCATCCAGGATGCGTCCTACATCCTGGCCCACCAGGCCGCGCGCCTGCTGGATGAACCGGAAATGTGGACTGAAGAAGCCCCGTCTGTCGATAAGCTGGCCTCCAGGCTGGGTGTGAGCGACCGCCATGTAAGGCGCATATTTGAAGCCCAGTTTGGCGTGTCGCCCATGCAATACCTGCAAACGCGGCGGCTGCACACCGCCAAACAGTTGCTGGCCGACACCGCCCTGCCTATCACGCAGATTGCGCTGATGAGCGGCTACGCCAGCGTGCGGCGCTTTAATGCTGCCTTTCTGGAGCACTACAAACTCAACCCGACACAACTGCGGCGTAAGGGTATGAACGGCAGCAGCAACGCGGAAGGCAGCGCCGGCACGGACCAGGGCATCACCATACGGCTGGGTTACCGCCCACCTTACGACGTGGCGGCCATGCTGGCCTTTTTCAACAAGCGCATGATTGATGCTATTGAATTCATAGCTAACAGCGCTCACGGAACGGTGACCGGCAGGACTTTACGCATCGATTCTGGCGGCAAGCCGCACAGCGGCTGGCTGCGCATGCGCTTTGACGAGGTCCGCTCGCAGCTGGTGCTGACTGTCAGCGACTCGCTGCGCGACGTGCTGCCGCTGGTGATTCGCCGCGTGCGTGCGGCCTACGACCTGGATGCCGACCCCAGCGCCATCAACAGCGTGCTGCATGCGAGCTTTCCGTCCGGCGACGGCTTGCGCGTGCCCGGCGCGCTGGACGGTTACGAGCTGGCCGTGCGCGCCGTGCTGGGCCAGCAGATCACGGTGGCGGCCGCACGCACGCTGGCGCAGCGCATGGTGGGCCAGTTCGGTGAACCGATTCAAACCCCTTGGCCGGAGTTGACGCGCCTGTTTCCGGCCCCTGCCGTTCTGGCCGCAGCCAGCGGCGATGCGTTGGGCCAGTTGGGCATCGTCAGGCAGCGGCAGGCAGCCATTGTCGGCATCGCGCAGGCGGTGCTTGAGAAACGCCTGCAACTGCACGGCGGTGCGGACGTCAATGCCACCATCGCCGCGCTCAAGGAACTGCCCGGCGTTGGCGACTGGACGGCGCAATACATCGCCATGCGCGCGCTGCGCTGGCCGGATGCATTTCCGACAGGCGACGTGGCGCTGCACAAGGCGCTTGGCGTGCAGGGCCAGAAAAACCCGGCCCGGCAAGCAGAGCTGGCTTCCATGGCCTGGAAGCCCTGGCGCAGTTATGCGGTCATCAGGGTCTGGAGCGGCGCCTGGAGCGGTGCGCCGGCCAGCACTCCACCGGACAACAAAACCAGCGCTATCAAAAATGCAGCTGGCCGCGCACGGAAAACGGTGGCCACGGCATTGAATTGCTCTTGAAAAGCAATTTTCAGCACCTGTCAGCCAAAGGAATCCCATCATGAAATTCGATCGCTCCATCGTTCAGACAACTTTCCAAAGCCCCCTGGGCACCATGATCATTGCCGCCACCGACAAAGGTCTGGCCGGCCTGTGGTTTGAAGGGCAAAAACATCTGCCAGAGGAATTGATCGGCACCACCGTCTGGCCAAACAACGAAAAGCACCCAGTGCTGAAAAAAGCCATTCAGCAGCTCACCGAATATTTCAGCGGCCAGCGCACGCAGTTTGATGTCCCGCTGGACCTGTCCGGCGGCACGGACTTCCAGCAGGCGGTGTGGCAGGTGCTGCTGGCCATTCCCCAGGGCCGCACCAGCAGCTACAGCGAGGTCAGCAACCGCATTGGCAAACCCGCTGCCGTACGCGCGGTCGGTGCGGCGGTTGGGCGCAATCCGGTTAGCATCATCGTGCCGTGCCACCGTGTGGTCGGCATGAACGGCTCGCTCACCGGCTATGCTGGGGGGCTGGACCGCAAAACCGCGCTGCTCAAGCTGGAGGGCGCGCTTCAGGAAACCATGTTTTGAACACACCACCCACTGCCACTCCCTCAACCACCGCCGCTGCCGGCGCCAAACCGTGGCTGTCCGACCTGATCATGCTGGCCGCGATCTGGGGTGCCTCGTTTTTGCTGATGCACATCAGTACGGTGGAGTTCGGCCCTTTGCCGACCGCTGCAGTGCGCGTGGGGATTGCAGCGCTGTTCCTGTTTCCCCTGGTCTGCCTGCGCGGCTTGCTGCCTGATTTGAAGCGGCATTGGCGCCGGGTATTTTTTGTGGGCGTGCTCAATTCGGGCATCCCGTTTGCGTGCTTTGCGTTCGCACTGCTGTCCATCACGACCGGGCTGTCAGCCATCCTCAACGCCACGGTGCCGATGTTCGGCGCCCTGGTCGCGTGGCTCTGGCTCAAGGACAAACCCGATGCCTCGCGGATTCTCGGGCTGGTGCTGGGTTTTGCCGGTGTTGCCCTGCTGGCCTGGGACAAGGCCAGCTTCAAACCCGATGCATCGGGCATCGCGCCCGGCTGGGCAGTGCTGGCCTGCCTGCTCGCCTGCATCTGCTACGCCATTGCGGCCAGTTACACCAAACGCTACCTGACAGGCATCCCGCCACTGGTCACTGCAGCGGGCAGCCAGATGGGCGCTACCCTGGGCCTTGCCCTGCCTGCCGCCTGGCTCTGGCCCGCGCAGATGCCGGGCACCCGGGCCTGGCTGGCGCTGCTGGTAGTCGGCGTGCTCTGCAGCGGGCTGGCCTACATATTGTTTTTCAGGCTGATCGAAAACGCCGGCCCGCCGCGTGCGCTGTCGGTGACATTCCTGGTGCCGGTGTTTGCCATTTTTTATGGCGCCGTGGTCCTCGGTGAAGTGGTCACGCCGTGGATGCTGCTGTGTGCCGTGGTCATCGTGTGCGGTACAGCGCTGTCAACCGGGTTGCTTAAATTGGGCAGGAAAACCTGAGCCGCCCGTAAAACCTACTGCAGGACACCCGCCACCACGTTGATGCTGAGCGCCAGGATCAGCATGTTGAAGCCGAACGAGAGCACGCCGTGCAGCAGCGTGAGCCTGCGCATCTCGCGCGATGTGACCTGCACGTCGGACACCTGCGAGGTCATGCCAACCACAAAGGCGTAATACAGAAAATCAAAGTAATCCGGATCCAGCCCGCCCGGAAACTGCAGGCCCGGCCCGTCGGGCTCATTCAGCTTTTCCTCGTGGTAATAGCGGTGGGCATAACGGAACGCAAAGATGGTGTGAATGAAAAGCCAGGAAGCGACCAGCGCAACCACAGACAAACCAATGTGCAGCACGCGCTGCAGGCCCGAAAGATCGCGGCTCTGCTGCATCAACACGGTAATCGCCGCCACGCAGGCCATGGTGGCCAGCAGCAGCACCAGGAAGAGCACCACGCTGGGTTCATCCTGCGCCTGCGCACGTACGCGCGTGCGCCTGGCATCAAAACGCACGCACAGCCACCATGCCAGCGCCAGGTAGACGGCAATGCCCACACACCAGCCAAACAAACCGCGAAACTGCCAGCCCGTGGGCAAAGGCAGCGCCGCGACCGCCATACCGGCCAGCAAGCCGTATACAAGACGCTGCGGGCCGGTAGTTTCAGAAATATGTTTGCGCATGGCGGCTATTGTGCGGCCAACGGCGTCAAACGCTCAATGCCTGCGCCGGGGCTGCGCCTGTTTTGGCAGCAGGTCTTGACGGACGCCTTTGGCCTGCGAGAGCGCTTTTGAAAATACCTGCTGCAAACCTGGGTCATTACAGTCCGCGGTGACACTGAAGCAGTAATCCCAATGCGCAGCGGAAATATCCGCGCCAATCCTGGCGGCCACCGCCAGCCGCAACACGGCCAGCCGGGCGTGGCCGTACTCGATACTTCTGTCCAGCAGCGCAGCGGCGCACGCCCTGGCAGCGCTTTCCTCTTCACATGACGGCTCCGGCCTTTCGAAGGCCACGATGGCGCGCTTCATGGCGCGGACTTTTTCCCTGGACATGTTTTCTGGCTTTCGCATTTCATTTATGTATTCATACATACTATATGCAATAATCAAAAACCATTCAATGCCAGGTCAACAGGAATTTCACCATGCCCGGTCCGCTGCACGGCGTCAGAGTCATAGAGATGGCCGGCCTTGGCCCCACCCCGTTTTGCGCCATGATGCTGGCCGACGCGGGCGCCGACGTGGTGACCATCAACCGGCCCAATGCCAAACCGTCAGGCAACACACGCAACCCTGCCACGGACGCATTGGCCCGCGGACGGCGCCACCTGACGCTGGACCTCAAGAAACCCGAAGCCACACAACTCCTGCTGCGCCTGGTGGAAGGCGCCCAGGTCCTTCTTGAAGGCTACCGGCCCGGCGTCATGGAGCGGCTGGGGCTTGGGCCGGACACCTGCCTGGCCAGGAATCCGCGACTGGTTTACGGCCGCATGACCGGCTGGGGGCAGACCGGCCCGTTCGCGCAGGCAGCAGGACATGACATCAACTACATCGCCTTGTCGGGCGCCCTGCATGCGACAGGCACCAGCGGGCAGCCGCTTCCACCGCTGAACCTGGTGGGCGACTTCGGCGGCGGCGCCATGATGCTGGCCTTCGGGGTCAGCAGCGCACTTTATGAAAGCCAGCGCTCGGGCCAGGGGCAAGTCATTGACGCCGCCATGAGCGACGGTGCGGCTTTGCTGATGGCGCCGTTTTATGCCATGTTTGCAAGCGGCTCATGGCGCGATGCACGCGAGTCCAACACACTTGACGGCGCGGCCCCCTTTTATTGCAGTTACCGCTGCAGCGACGGCCGCTTTATCTCTGTCGCACCGTTGGAGCCGCAGTTCTACGAACTCTTCCTGAACCTCATGGAGATCAGCGACGAGATTTTCCGCCAGCGTGACGACCGATCGGCATGGCCCCTGTTGAAGGAGCGCCTGGCGCAGCGTTTTGCCAGCCGTACGCGTGATGAATGGTGCGCGCTCCTCGAAGGCACCGATGTCTGCTTTGCGCCCGTGCTCGGCCTCGCGGAGGCGCCACTGCATCCGCACAACCGTGCACGCGGCACCTTTGTCGATGTGGCGGGCGCCTGGCAGCCGGCGCCGGCGCCCCGCTTCAGCCGGACAGCCAGCGCGCTGCCCGCAGCACCGCGCGCCAGCAGCGAGGCCGCCAATGAAGTGCTGCGTGAAGCAGGCCTTGACCACGCGGCCGTAGAGGCCCTGCGCGCCGCCGGAGCCCTGCAAATGTGAACACCCGCGCGCGCTTCGCACGGCGCCGGATCCGCCAACTAGCAGCCGCGAAATACAGCCTTCCGGCGTTCCACCTGGGCAGAAATGCCTTCCCGGGCATCCGCCGTCACGGAAACACGTGCCAGCGTCATCGCTTCATCCTCCAGTTGCGCCTCAAGCTGCGCCGAACCCGCACGCAGGAACAGCCGCTTGATCTCGCCATAGGCCACAGTCGGTCCTGCAGCAAATTCCTGGGCCAGCGCCAGCGCCTGGGCCTGCAGTTCGGCGTCCGGCACGACGCGGTCTGCCAGGCCTGCCTGCAGCGCCTCCTGGCTACCCAGCACCTCCCGCATCAACACGAACCGGCGCGCCCGTGCCACGCCCATGCGCGCTGTCAGCGTGACACTGGATCCCGAGTCGCAGCTGAACCCGATCTTTGCGAAAGCGGAGCCGATCCGAGCTGACTCGCCTGCCAGCACCATGTCGCAACCGGCCAGCAGCGCGGTACCGGCGCCCAGAGCCCAACCCTGCACGGCCACCACAACAGGCACCGGCAGTTGCCATGCCCGCTGCAGGCCCATGTGCATGTCAGCAGTCCAGCTCCGCAAGAGTGGCGCCATGTTGGCGCGCTCCGGGTAAAACATCTTGATATCCCCGCCGAAACTGAAGTTCTCACCCTCGGCCCGCAACAAAACTGCACGCAAACCAGGCGTGTCCCAGAGCTGCTGGATGGCCTGCCTGAAATCACGCGCCAGATCGCTGTCGATCGGGTTGCCTCGCTCCGGCTGGGTCAGGCTGACAATGGCCAGGCCCGCCTGCATTTCAATGTGGATGGTCGATGCTTTATTCATGAGATCTGGTGTCCTTGGAGAAATCAGGGAGGGCGTTGCGGCGATGGTTTTCAGCCCTGCCCAGCCAGCAGTTTCGGCAGCGTTGCACGGTGGAACCCCTCAAAGGGCTTGCTGCGCCCGTGCGGCTCCAGTTGCCACGTGCCGCGGGCATTGGGCGTCCCGCCGTCAACACGGATGCAGGAACCGGTGATGTAGGCTGCTGCAGGGGAAAGCAGGTAGACGATGGCGGCCGAAATTTCCGCCTCGGTGCCGTAGCGCTGAAGCGGCACGGTCTTTGTATAGCCCAGGATCTTCTTTTTGGCCTCGGGGGAATAGGTGTCAAATCCGCTCGATGCAATCCCGCCGGGCGCCACCGTATTGACACGCACGCCGGAAGCCGCCCACTCGCAGGCAGCGGACTCGCTCAGGTTCAGCATGCCGGCCCGGGCTGCCCCGGAATGCGCAAAATCGGGCCAGCCGTTCCAGATATCGGCTATGACATTGACAATCGCACCGCCGTTGGCCTCCATCCATCGGGTATAGGCCTCCCGCATGAAGATGAAGCCGCCGGTGAGGTTGTTGCGCACCACCGCTTCGAAGCCGTTGGTCGAGATTGTTTTCATCGCGGTCCGGTACTGTCCACCGGCGTTATTGACCAGGCCATCCAGCCGCCCGCGCGACTGCAACACGGCATCGATGGTCTGGCCGACCGCCGCCTCGTTGCGGATATCGCAGACCTGCACATCCGCGCTGCCGCCATCTCCGGTGATCTCGGCCTTCACCGCCTCCAGCTTTTCGGCGGTTCGGCCAACCAGCACAACATGGGCACCCAGTGAAGCAAGCTCGTGCGCCGTGCAGCGGCCTATCCCGCTGCCGCCGCCCGTCACAATGATGGCCTGGCCGGCGAACAGGTCTGCGCGGAATACGGATTGATAAGCAGATTGGTCAGACATGAGACTCCTTCGAATTCAATATTGAACTGCGGCCCGGCCAATTCGCGTGCGCGCTATCACCAGCTTCATCACGCCGGCGGTGCCATCACCGATTTCCAGCCCCATCACGTCACGCATGCGCTGCTGGTGCGGCAGGTCCTTGCTCCAGCCGTAATGGCCGAAGGTCAGCAGGCACTGGTGAATCACGTCAAACGCGGTCTTCGGCCCCATCCACTTGACCATCGCCGCCTCTGCCGTGTGCGGCTGCCCGGCATCGCGCAGGGCCAGCGCATGGTAGGAAAGCTGGCGCACGGCCGCGACATGCGATTCGCCCTCCGCCAGGGGAAAACTCACACCCTGGAACTGGCCTATCGGCCGGCCGAATGCCTCGCGCTCCGCGGCATAGGCCCAGGCCTCGTCAAGCGAAGCCTGGGCAGCACCGCAACATTGCAGTGCGATCAAGGCGCGGCTGTAGTCAAAGCCCTGCATCACCTGCGTAAAACCCTTGCCCTCGTCACCCAGGCGGTGACTGGCCGGTATGCGCACATCGTCGAAAAATACCGATCCACGCCCGATGATGGCGCTGCCCACATCATCAAAACGGGTGCGGGAAATGCCGGGTGTGTCTCCGGGTATGAAAAAAGCCGACACGCCTTTGGCCCCCTCGTCCGCCTGCCCGGTCCGCGCAAAGACCAGGAAAGCGTCCGCGCAATCGGCAAACGTGATCGAGGTCTTCTCACCGTTAATTACATAATGCTCGCCATCCCGGCGGGCGCGTAACTGGAGGTTGCTCGCATCCGAACCGCCACGGGGCTCGGTCAGGCAAATCGCAATGATGGCCTCGCCACGCACCATCCGCGGCACCCACGCCCTGACAATCCCGGGTTGCGCATGGCGCATCAATATGGCGCCGTTAAGGGAAATGCCTACCGGCACCGCGCTCACGTTGAAGTCGCCATAAGCCAGTTCTTCCGTGATGAGGCCGGTCGTGGCAGCATCAGCGCCAAGCCCGCCGAACTCTTCAGGCAGGTCCACGCCCAACAGGCCCAGGCGGCCCATCTCGGCGACAAGTGCGCGGTCAAGCACCCCCGCTTTTTCGCGTTTCTGGTAATCGGGCAGCAGACGTTCACGGGCGAACCGTCGCGCGGTCTCCTGCAGGGCTTTTTGGTCATCGGTCAGTACCATCAGAAGCGTCTCCCAAGCAATGTTTCAGTTGTTTCTTTTCTTGCAAAGAAATAATATGCTAGATTATCATATGCATCAACATAAAATGACAATGCCTTTTCACACGGCCTGGGCACCCACTCATGCGCCTGCAGGGCCTGCTGCATAATGCGATGCCCCCTCACAAGACTTTCATCCCGGAACCCCATGCCACCACCGCGCTCCCGTCCCACGACTCGCAGGCTGCCGCGGGATGAACGCATCTCCAGGATCATGTCCGTCACCCGGGCGATGCTTGCCGAGAAGGGCCACGACAATATCGTGACCACGGAAGTGGCTGAACGCTGCGGCATCTCCGAAGCCACGATCTACAAGTACTTTGAAAGCAAGCGCGACCTGCTGATCCAGGTGGCCGAGCAGTGGTTCGACGAACTGCTGCGCGAAGACCACCGCAGCGTGGCAGGCCGCGGTACCCTGGAGGCGCTGCGGCAACTGGTGTGGCGCAACCTGTCGGTGGTACGGCGGGAACCCGCGCTGACACGCTTTGTGCTGCTGGACTTGAGGCCGGACCCGGCCTACCGCTCGATGCCGGTTTTTGAATTGAATCGCCGCTTCACCGCACAGGTGACGGAAGTCCTTGTCGAAGGCGTTCGTTGCGGCGAGCTTAAAGACGACGTCCCCGTCAGCCTGCTTCGCGACATGATTTTCGGCTGCATTGAACACCAGACATGGGCCTTTCTGCGCGGCGAAGGCAATTTTTCCGTTGAAGAAGCTACCGACGGCATTGCGACCGTGATCTTTCGCGGGATGCGCACCACGCCATCCCTGCCCGGGGCAGCAGCGCAACAGGGGCTCGGGGAGGCGGTGGCCCGGCTGGAGCGCGTGGCGGCAAAACTCGAACACAATGCTGCAGGCGCTGCTACGCGTCCCGGACGTCAAACCCGGGCCCTGCCCGAGCCGGGTTCGTCGTAAACATACTTGGCCACCAATAGACGCTGGATCTGATTGGTGCCCTCCCATATCTGCGAGACCTTGGCGTCCCGCATCATGCGCTCGACCGCATAGTCCTTCATGTAGCCGTAACCGCCGTGCAGTTGCACGGCATCGGTCGTGACCTTCATGGCTGTGTCCGAGCACAACGTCTTGGCCATTGATGCAAACCCCCGCGCGCGTCCGTCATTGGACTCGCCCGCGATCTCCACCGTGCGGTACAGCAAGGCCCGCGCCGACTCGACCGCAATCGCCATATCGGCCACCATGCCGCGTACCATCTGGAAGCGCGACACCCTGGTTCCAAACTGGTCTCGCCCCGCGGTATAAGTCACGGCCTCATCAAGCGCGCCCTGGGCCAGGCCAAGGGCCTGCGCCGACACCAGCGGACGCGTGTAGGTCAGGGTCTGGATCATGTAGTCGTGCCCCCGCTCCGGATCACCAACGACCCGGTGTTCAGGCACCATGCAGTCCTCAAAAATCAGGTCCGCGGTGGGGCTGCCGCGCATGCCCATTTTGCGTTCATGGCGGCCGATCCGGAAGCCGGGCGCGTCGCAATGCAGCATGAACACGCCAAAGGCGTTGTCGGATACCCGGGCCAGAACCGCGTACCAGTCGGACCACCCGACGTTGGAGATAAAACGTTTCTGGCCATTGATGCGCCATCCACCGGCAACACGTTCGGCGCGCGTCCTGATGCCGCGCAGGTCAGACCCCCCGCCCGGCTCCGTCAGGCAAAAACTGGCTCCGCATTGACCAGCCGCTACGGCTGGAACGATTTCCTGTTTCAGTTCCTCGCTTCCGAACCAGACCAGCGGCGTCAATGCAGCCCAGGGAATCAGCAGCACCAGCGACGAAGAACCGCACACCCGGGCCACCTCCTCAACGGCAATGACCTGCGACATCAAATCACCGCCAGCGCCGCCCAATGCCTCCGGAAACGGCAACCCATTGAGGGCCATCGCGCGAAAGGCATCGATCGAATCCCTGGGCAGGCGCGACTCCTCGTCCACAACGCCGGCGTGCGGCCTGATCTTCTCCTGAGCCAGGCGCCGCACCTGGTGCCGGAATTCTTCGTATTCGTGTAATTTCATGGCAATGAAGGTTCAATTGCTTTCGCAGGTAAGAGAACCGCGCGCATGTGCGGAACACCGCTGGCGGGAGCCTGTTCATGCTTGTTGAGTCGCCGCAAAGACCACGGTCAACGATCCGGTCCATCGCTGCGCCGGAATCAACGACGGCATGGCTCCCGCCCGCCCCGAAGATACTTATTTCACCGGTACAAACTGCTTGCCGGCAAAGTCGATTTTCAGCAGGCCCCCGGCAGGGGCCGACAAACGTACGCCCGGGCCGAAAGACACCGGCGCGCCAACGCCGGCAGAAAAATTCTTCGTTTTCTCGATGTTGGCCACCACGCAAGCGCGCGTCACGTCCTTGCCGCACGCGGCGATGGCGTTGCCGTACACCTTCATGGCCACGTAAGCCAGCATGGTGTAGCGGTTGGCCTTGGCCTGGTCGTCCTTCGGCAGGTATTTTTCCGCAAGACCCAGGAATTTTCCGGAAGCAACCTTGTCGGTAATGGACGGGACGAAGTCATAGATGTACATGCCGTCACCCTCGGCACCGGCCAGGTCAATCATCGGCGGCGTATGGTCAGTCCAGAGACCGGCGAACTTGACATTGAGGCCCTGTTTTTTTGCCTCCTTGATGATGGCCGAATTGATGGCCGGCAATCCACCCAGGTGAATGGCGGTGACACCAGAAGCCTTCAGCCGCAGGATCTCGGAAGAGAAATCGATCTGCTTTGGCTTGAAGCGCTGCTTGAGCACAGAGTTCAGGTTCAGCTCCTTGACGGCACGGTCATAACCAGCCTCGCGAGGTGCGCCGGATTCATCGTCCTGGACCAGCGACGCCCACTTTTCATTCGGGTGCAGTTTGTTGACGGCCTTGAGCAGTTCATAAGAGCCATCCTGGTAGGTCATACCAATACCAAACACCGGCCGGTTTGGCGCGTAGTGGGCCTCGGTGGTGACCGCCGGGTTGATGACCGGGATCTTGTTCTTTTCCAGGATGGGCATCATCGCCAGGCCGTGCGAGCCGCCCGAGATGGTTCCCAGCGCAAACACGTTGTGCACGTCGATCAGCTTTTGCAGTGCCTGCACAGATTGCGCCGGCACATACTGGTCGTCCTCGACAATGACTTTTATCTTGCGGCCATTGATGCCGCCTGCAGCGTTGATTTCCTCGGCGCCAAGGCGCAGGCCGAGGGTGATGGTATAGCCGAGCTGGCCAGCCGGTCCCGTATACGGCGCGACGCCGCCGATCACGATTTCCTTGTCCGTCACACCTGGGTCCGCAGCAAATGCCGAACCGCAGGCTGCGACCAGTGCCGCTACGGCGGCCAGTTTCAATACTTTGCGCATGGTGATTGCTCCTTTATTGTCATTGACTACTAACTACCAGGCGGCTGTGTAAGGCCCCCATGATTCGGATTCGGTCATCGGCAGGTGCCTATTTGCTCTTCCGGGCATACGGCCAGTCGGACCAGAAACGTTTGATGTGCTTCCATCGCGAAGCCATGCCGTCCGGCTCGAAGCGAAGAAAAACCATGATGACCAGCGCATAGATCACGCCCTTGAGCTCAGGCGCGTTGGCCGCCGAGAGCGACCTCATGGGTCCGCCTATCAAATCGAATATCCGGCCGCTCAGTTCAGGCAGCAGTGTGATCACGATGGCACCCAGCACCGCGCCTTGCACGCTGCCCAGGCCGCCGACGATGATCATCGTGAGTACTTCAATGCTGGTGATGAGTGCGAAACTGTCTATATTGAGGTAACGCAGGTGCAATGCCAGTACCGAGCCAGCTACCCCGGCGATAAAGGCACTGACGGCAAAAGCCAGTAATTTGTAGCTGCGCAGGTTGATGCCCATCAGGCTGGCCGCAATGTCATAGTCATGCAGCGCGCTCCAGGCGCGGCCAACGCGGCTGCGCAGAAGGTTGAGGGCGACCAGGACGGTGACCACGACTACCGCGAGCGCAAGATAGTAGATGGCCGGCCCTGAGTCCATTGAAAGCCCAAAAAAGCTGGGCCGGGTAACGGTCTTCCCGCCAGATCCGCCTGTGAGCGAACTTGTCTCAAGAATCAATGTGGTGACAATAATTGAAAACGCCAAAGTAGTAATGGCGAGATACAAGCCTTTAAGACGAAGCGACGGTATACCGACCAGTAAACTCACCAGCGCCGACAGGCCACCGGAAGCGGCCATCGCAGGCAACAGGCCCCAGCCATGATCCGTCACGAGTATGGCTGTGGTGTATGCCCCCAGCGCCAGGAAGCCCGCGTGACCGAGCGAGATCATGCCCGCGGTTCCCGTCACCAGGTTCAGCCCCACCGCACCGGTGGCCGCGATAAAAATCATGGTGCCATAGTTGGCGATATAAGCTGGCGCCACCAGCGGCAAGACGACGAGTACGAGCATCAGGCTCGCGTACCAGCCCCAGGTATCCATGTAAGGCACCAGCCGCGTCAGCGCGCGGTAGGATTCGCTGAAAGTTTTCGTCCGCATCAAACCCTCTCGATGTCTTTTTCACCAAACAGGCCATGAGGCCGCACCATCATGACGAGCAGGATGATTGCAAAGCCGGCAATTTCCTTGTAGCCGGAGCCGATGTAGCCTCCGGCCAGATTCTCTGCCACGCCTATCACCAGGCCGCCCAAAGCCGCGCCAAGCACGGAATCCAGTCCGCCCAGGATCACCGCGGGGAAGGCCTGTATGCCCACATGGCCCATGTCCAGCCCGACGTGGTAAATATTTGCAAACAGCAAACCGGTCAGCCCGGCAAGAATTGCGGAAAGAATCCAGGCCACCCGGTAGAGCTTGCTGACGGACAGGCCCATCAACAATGCAACCGTGGGATCGGTTGCCGTGGCGCGCATGGCGATACCCAGCACGCTGTAACGCAGGAAAGCCCAGATGCCCGCGCATGCGGAGAGGTAAATGCCGACCAGTGCAATCTGTGCGGGCTGGATATTGGTACCCAGTACGTCGATGGACGAGCCGGCACTTCCACCCGGCATGCGCATGGGATCAGTACCCCAGACAAGGCCGATGACGGAACGCAACAGAACCGCCAGGGCGATAGTCATCATGACCAGTGAAAAAATGGGCTGGCCGAGCATGGGCCGCACCACCAGCCTCTCAATCAGTATGCCCAGCAACACCGAGGAGGCCATGACGCTGAGGACAACCAGGGGCATGCTTCCATTGGTTCGCAACGCGACGGAAAATGAGATGTAGGCAATCAGCATCATGACCTCGCCCTGTGCGAAGTTCACGACACGGCTTACCTTGAAGATGATCGCAAACCCCATCGCGACCAAACCGTACATGGTTCCAACCACCAGGCCGGACACGACCAGACTCGATAGATAGCTCATTGCGTGGCGACTCCATAGATACGCGCGATTTCGTCAGCGTACTTTTTCTCAATCGCGGAGCGTTTGACTTTTTGCGTAGCAGTCAATTCGCCATCATCCTGGTCCAGCTCTTTGGCCAGGATGGCGAATTTCCTGACGCTCTCCACACGGGCAAACCGTTCGTTCACGCGATCCACTTCGATCGAAACCAGGGTATTCACCTCGGGCAGGACGGCCAAGGAGCGGTAGTTGGTGTAAGCCAGGTTTTTTTCCTGCGCCCACTTGCCAACCGTTTCCGGATCGATCTGGATCAGCGCGGCAACGAAATGGCGCGCTTCGCCAAGAATGATGGCCTCACGAATATAGGGAGACTCCTTGAGCGCGTTCTCCAGCTCCGAAGGCGCGATGTTCTTGCCGCCACTGGTGATGATGATTGCCTTCTTGCGGTCGACAATGCGGATTTCCCCGTTGGCCGCCTGCTCGGCAATGTCGCCCGTGGCAAGCCAGCGGTCCTGATCCAGTACTTTCGCGGTGCTTTCGTCATCAAACAGATAACCCGAGAACACTGTCGGACCCTTGATCATGATCTCGCCGTCGTCGGCGATGCGGTATTCGATGCCCTGGATGGCCCGCCCGGCGCAACCGGCCAGGCGCGCTTCGTCGTGCTGCGCAAAGGTGATGCCGCCACTTTCGGTCAGGCCATAAACCTGGTATACCGGCAGCCCCATGACCTCAAAAAAGCGAAGGGTTTCAGGTGACACCGAGGATCCGCCGCAAATCCTGACAACTGAATGGTCCAGTCCCATATGGCGGATCACGCTGCGGAACATCAGCAGCCAGTAGAACCAGTCCTCGATCCGCGACAGCCTGCCCCGCTGCCCGCTGCCCCGTGCTTCATCGCGCGCCAGCTTGCTATAGGCGCGATTGAAAATCTTCTCAAAGATTCGGCCCTGTATCCAGTGCCCCTCCTTGAGTTTGGTCAGCGCAGTCAGGCGGTGTTTTTCCCATATACGTGGCATGCCCAGGAAAACCGAGGGACTGATCTCACGGATGTTCTGCTGAACCGTGTCAATCGATTCCGCAAAATTGACGACCCCACCGGTGCGCAAATGCACCGTCATGGAACAGATGCGCTCCCCCACGTGGCACAAGGGCAAATAGCAAAGCACCGAATAATTGTCGGCATTGAGCTTGTAGGTCCTGGCCAGCGCATCAGCTGAGTGCAGCAGGTTCGACGGGCTGAGCTGTGCGCCCTTGGGCGGCCCGGTCGTGCCTGAGGTATAGACAATAATGCCCACATCATCAGGGCCAATCTGCTCGAGCACGCCCCGCCACCACGCCAGCTTTTCAGTAGCCGGAACCTGCTTTGCCGCGGCGGAAACCGTTTCGAAAGGCACGATGCCCGGATTGTTGTAGTGAAGCATGCCCTTCATGTCAACGCAGATGAGCTTTTCAACCAGCGCAAGCCCGGCTTCACTGGCGGCCGCCTGCAGAAGTTTGTCGGTCTGCTCCTGGTCACCGCAAACAACGAAGCGACACCGGGAATGACTCACGATGTACTGGGTCTCGAACCACGAATTGGTCGGGTAAATGCCTACAGAAACGCCGCCCAGCGCCTGCGTGGCCATGTCCGCAATAATCCACTCCGGCGTGTCTTCGCTGGCAATTGCCAGGCGGTCGCCGCGCTTGAACCCCAGGTCCGCCAGTCCTTTTGCAAAGTTGATGACCCTGTCCTCATATTCAGCCCAGCTCGTGCGGTGCCAGATGCCGCGCACCTTCTCGCGCATTGCCACCCTGTCAGGGATTGTTTCGGCGCGGTAACGCAAAAGATGCGGCAACGTCGTCCGTACCATGTCTATCGTCATGATTTTGCGACCCCCAGGTAAGCTTCGACGACAGCCGGGTTGCCGGCAACCTCTGCAGGTGTTCCGGAAGCGATCATGCAACCGAAATTCAGCACATGCACGGTGTCAGAGATGTCCATGACAACATCCATGTCGTGTTCAATCATCAGCACCGTGATACCCAGTTCATCACGCAGGTCGAGTACAAAGCGGGCAATGTCTTCCGTCTCTTCATGGTTCATGCCGGAAACCATCTCGTCGAGCAAGAGCAACTTTGGCTGGGTCGCCAGCGCACGCCCCAGCTCCACCCGTTTTTGCAGGCCATAAGAAAGCGTCGATACAGGTTGATGGCGGATTTCCTCGATTTCAAGGAATTCAATAATCGTTTCAACACGTTCACGCGCCATGCACTCCTCACGCGAGGTCCTGCCCCAGTACCAGGCACCGCCAAAGACACCGGACTTCAGATGTGCATGCATTCCCACCAGCAGGTTGTCCACCACGGTGCCATGACGGAACAACGCAAGATTCTGGAATGTGCGGCTGATACCCTGTCCGGCCAGGTCATGCGGCTTGCAATGCAGCAAATCCCGGTCCTGAAACCGGATCTGCCCGGCACTCGGTTCGTACAGCCGGCAGATCATGTTGAAAAAAGTAGTCTTGCCCGCGCCGTTGGGGCCAATGATGCTGACAATGCTTCCTGGCGCAACGTCCATGGAAACGTCCGTCAAGGCCTTGACGCCACCAAAACGCATATTCAGGCCGCGAATACTCAGCAATGGATCAACTGCAGTCATGACAACCACCTCTTGCGGCGCCTGTAATGTTTGACCTCGCGCATGGACCGCTTGGTGTCCGTGGCACTCATGCCCAAATAAAACTCCTGTATCTCGGAACTGCTTGCCAGGGCTTCCGCCGTGCCGTCGAAGGCCACTCGCCCGCGCTCCAGCACATAGCCGTAATCGGCAACTGACAGCGCCAGGCTGGCGTTTTGCTCCACCAGCAGGATCGCTATGCCCTGCTCCGCGGGGAGGCGCGCAATGACTTCGAATATCTGTTCGACGATCTTCGGCGCCAGGCCAAGTGAAGGCTCATCCAGCATCAGCAGCGAGGGGTGCGACATCAGCGCGCGGCCGATCGCCACCATCTGTTGCTGGCCGCCGGACAGGTAGCCGGCAATGCGTTGCCGGTGATCCACCAGATCCGGAAAAACCGTGTAAACCCGCTCCAGGGACTGCGCACGGTCTGCGCGGCTGCGGGTTGCCCCGCCCATGATCAGGTTTTCTTCAACTGTCAGGTTGACAAAAAGGCGCCGCCCCTCAGGCACATGCACGATGCCCTGCCGCACAATTTCATCAGACGGGGTGACCGACAGGTCCTCGTCGCCGAACTGGATACTGCCCGCGACGAGGGCGCCCTTCTCAGGCTTCAGGATTCCGGATATGGCCTTCAGCAGCGTACTTTTGCCGGAGCCGTTGGCACCAAGGATGGTAATGACCTTTCCAGGAGGAACCATGAAGGAGACGTCACGCACCGCCTCTATTGAGTCGTCGTAGAAGATCTGGGCATTCGTAACTGTAAGTTTGGGCATCTTGGTTTTCGCAACTTTTGTTGATTTGCGAATTTAGTACGCAAGCGAATTTTATAGAGCAATACGGTTCCACATAAATGGGGGTAAACACCAGTAAGTACGACTATTGAAAAATATTGTTTTACTTCACACTTAGATGTAATCTCCTCTGTAAATTCATATTTTTTAATGGTGAGTTGAGCTTTTTTAACAACCAAGCAATTAATATAGTATGCCAACACAAGATATGCAATATTAAAAATATCAGCCGATCAGCATCGCACCACATCACCAGAAAGAACTCCATGCCACAAGATGAAAGACCCCCCGCTCGCGCACTCACCGAAAGCCACGTGCTGATCGTTGGCGGCACCGCCGGTGTTGGCCTGGCCACCGCCATACAGTTCGCCCTCGCGGGATCCCCCGGGATTGCCCTCGTCGGGCGAAATGCGGAACGGGGCCGCCAGGCCTGCGCCGAAGTTCACGCTCACGCCCCCGCCGCCAGGGTGGAGTTCATCGCCGGCGACGCCAATGACCCGGCGCAAGCCATGCAGGCGGCAGACAAGGCGCGCCAGCATCTGGGCCGCATTGACGTACTGGTCAACTCCACCGTAGCCGCCATCGTGCCACGCCTGCTGCACGACACACCCGTCGAAGACATCGCACCCATGCTGCTTGGCCAGATGCTCGCGCCCCTCCTGATGAGCCGTATCGTGCTGCCCTGGATGCGAGAGCAGCGCAGCGGACTCATCGTCAACATCGCCTCGGATGCAGGCAAGCTGGCCACGCCAGGCGAATCCGTGATTGGCGCGGCCATGGCCGGCATTGTGATGTTTTCGCGCACGCTGGCCATGGAAGCCAAACGGGACGGCATCCGCATCAACACGCTGACACCGTCACTTATAGAAGGAACACTCACTTATGACCGTGTTACGCGCGATGGATTCAGCGCCAAGCTATTTGAAAAGGCAGCCCGCATGGCAAGCCTGGGATTGACCCAGCCGGAAGACCTGGCCCACCTCATCTTGTTTCTTGCAAGACCAGAAGCCGTACGCATCACGGGCCAGACGATCAGCCCCAATGGCGGCATCTCAGCCGCCTGATTTTTTTCAGGTTAATCCCCAGCTTGACTTGGTGAGTATTACTCACTATATTATTCAAAAGCAGCCAGTTTTCCTGCATACACACAATTACCGGAGACCCCAACGATGAACAAGATCCTTGAACAACTTGCCGCCGCTGCAGCGGCGCCCGGCGCAAGCGCCGTCGCCTGGAAACAGGCAACCGGCGGCAAGGTCGTCGGCTCGTTTCCCATGCATTTCCCGGCCGAGGCCGTGCATGCGGCGGGCGCACTGCCCATGATCCTGCAGGAAGCGGAGGACCCCATTACCGTCGGGCATGCATCGATTTATCCCTTTTACTGCGGTTACACGCGCAGCCTGGTTGACCAGGCCGCAAAAGGCGACCTGGGCTTCGTTGACGCCATCATGTTTGGCGACCATTGCGTGCAGGTGCTGAGCGCGGCGGACATGATGCGCCTGCGCATGCCCGAGACCAAGGTTCATTTCTACCAGCTCATTCCCTCGCTGCGTGATGCCTGGTCGGAAGAAAATGCGGTGCGCATCCTGCGCCGCCTGATTGAAGGCCTCGAAGAGACACTGGGCGTCACGGTCACGGAAGAAGCATTGCACGCCAGCATTGCGCTGTTCAACGAGAACCGCCAGCTCATCCGCAACCTTTATGCGCAACGCCGCGCA
The DNA here is from genome assembly GCF_042659145.1 of Polaromonas aquatica. Lineage (NCBI taxonomy): Bacteria > Pseudomonadati > Pseudomonadota > Betaproteobacteria > Burkholderiales > Comamonadaceae > Polaromonas > Polaromonas aquatica. Next base: position 151,226 of record NZ_JBHSRS010000083.1, read on the forward strand.
GGCACGGTGAGCCTGAGTTCCAGCGAGATGCAGCATATCGTCAAGTCCAGCATGGTGATGGACAAGGCCACACACAACCGGATGCTGCGCGAATTGACCGCCCAGTTGCAAGGCACAGGTGACGGCAACGTCGGCAAAGTACCCCTGTACCTGTCCGGTCACCTGTGCCAGGCGCCCAAGCTTGAAGTGCTGGACCTGATCGAGCAGTGCGGCGTGACGGTAGTCGATGACGACCTGTACCACGGCTACCGTTATGTATCTACCGACGTGGACACCCGCGGCGATCCGGTGCTGGCGCTCGCCCGGTGGTACATCGGCCGCAATTGGGGCGCGCCCTGCCCGACCCGCATCGACCCCAAGACCGACTGGGACGAATGGCTGCTCAAGGCCGTCGGCGCCTGTGGCGCCCAGGGAATGATCGTGCTGATGGCCAAGTTCTGCGAACCGCATTACTTCTACTACCCGCGCATCAAGAAAACTTTCGAATCCAACGGCATGCCGCACCTGCTGGTTGAAACCGAGCACGAGATGGTCGCAGCGGGCAACATCCGCACACGCGTCGAGTCCTTCGTCGAAATGATCAAGCGGCGCAATGAAGTCAATACCGCGGCAATGGCCTGAGTACAAACCCAAACTGGAGAAATTCGCAATGAACACAAGCACCATCGAGGAACCGGTCGTCAAGCGGTCCAACCGGCTGAAGGCGACCAAGCTGAACAACAAAATGGTCACCGATTACTGGGAAGATCTTTTCAAGGCCAAGGAAAACGGCAAGCTGGTATGCTGGTATGAGGGCGTGGCCATTAACCCCATCCTGCAGGCCGCCGACATCGCCTGGTGCCATGGCGAGGCAGCCGCCGCACTGATGGCCGCCCGCAATGAAGAAGGGCCTGCGCAAGAGGCCGCCGAGGCGGCGGGCTATGACCGCGAGTTGTGTTCCTACGCCCGCACCCACATTGGCTGCGGCATCTTGAGCCAGCGCTCGACCGAAGAAGCCAAAAACATCATGCTGCCAAGCGACCCGGCCGAGCGCCGCAGCCTGGCCTCTCGCATTCCCGTGCCCGACATGATCATCAGCGCCTATCCGTTTTGCAGCACCGGTCAGCAGTGGGACGACATGATTTACCGCCAGTTCGGCAAGAAGGTTCCGGTATTCAACATTTCGCTGCCCTGGATCTGGGGCAACAAACCCTCGGCCAAATACATGAGCGGTCCCGAGTACCGTGAGTCGGTCGACTTTCTTGTGCAACAGTTGCGCGGCTGCATCAGCTTTATCGAAGGCATCACCGGCAAACCCTTTGATCACGACAAACTGCGTGAAATCATGGGCTTTATCAAGAAGGCCGCCGAAATCAAGATCGAGGCCATGCGCCTGTGCAATGCCAAGCCTTCTCCTGCCAATTTCTTTGAATGGACGAACAGCATTGCGCCCGTCAACTTCCTGCCCGGCAACCAGGACATCGTGGATTACTTCACCATCAAAAGAGACGAGATCCAGGACCGTGTCAACAACGGGATTGGCTCGGTCCCCGTTGAGAAGTACCGCCTGTTCTGGGACGGCATCATGAACTGGAACAAGATCGGCTGGCTGTCCGACAAGATGGCCGGTTATGACGCCTGCATGGTGGCCGGGCGTTACACCCACATGGGTTTCTGGCACGAAACCGAAGTGATTGACCTGAGCGACCCGCTGGACGGCATGGCGCAAAACTACCTGACCTGCCCGATCAGCATTTCAGCGCCGCAGATGATAGACAAGGTCATCGAACACTGCGAGTTCTACGACATTGACGGCTTGGTGCTGCACGGTGCACGTACCTGCCGCGCTTTCTCATACCCACAGTTCATGCTCGCCGAGGCCGTTACCAAGCGCCTGGGTATCCAGACCTGCATGTTCGAGGGCGACATGGTTGACGAGTCCTACTACAAGGACGAGGTCGTCAACAGCCGCGTGGAGGCCATGCTTGAGGCGATCGAAGCGCGCCGGCAGCGCAATCGCTTTTAAATTGGTTGCGGGCAGTGCTTGCGGCGGGGCTGTAGCAGCCCGTCCCATATATACCAGGAGTTGTCATGACAACCTATGTACTCGGCATTGATTTTGGGTCCACCACGGGCAAGGCCGTCATCCTCGATGATGAAGGCGCGGTAGTCGCTTCCTGCGTCTCGCAAAAAGGGGCGGTCAGCGATGAAGGGGTGAAGCACGCGCTGGCGGGCGCGCTGCAGGAGGCCGGCATCACGCTTGACGAGATCAAACGCTGTGTCGCCACGGGTTATGGCCGGCGCATGCTGGACCTCGCCGACCGCACGATCACCGAGATCACCTGCCACGCGCGCGGTGCAGTGGCCCTGGTGCCCGAGGCCCGCATGGTGATCGACATTGGCGGGCAGGACAGCAAGGTGATTGCAGTGGACTCCGGCGGACTGGTGGCGCAATTCGCAATGAATGATCGCTGCGCCGCAGGCACGGGGAAATTCCTGGAAGTGCTGGCGCGCGCTGTCAACGTCGAGATAGAAGACATGGGAACAATGGCTTTGGCTGCCACCGAATCCGTGAAGGTCACCAGCATGTGCGCCACTTTTGCGGAAACCGAAGTCATCGCGCTATTGGCTGAAGGTTGCGCCAAACCCGTCGTTCTGGACGGGGTGCATGCGGCCGTGGCCAAACGCATCGTCGGGCTGGTCTCCCGTGTCGGGCAGCGCGACCCCATCGTGATGACCGGTGGCGTTGCGCGCAACATCGCGGCCATCAAGCATATTGAGGAAGCGCTCAATACAAAACTCATCATTCCCAGCCACCCCCAGGTCGCCGGTGCGCTGGGCGCCGCGCTGTTCGCGCTGGATGACCTGCGCCAGGAAGGCGCCAGCCGCCGCCAGCAAGACCTGAAAGTCGAGGGCGAAGTCGACCAGCTAATGACGGCCGGCATGATGTGCGCGCCTGCATGTGCACAAAAAAGCAGCCCGATCACATTCAAGACGCGCAACCCGGCTGCTGCGTCCGTCACACACTGAACCACAAAAAAAAGGCAAGATGGCTATGGCTGGACCGCTGCACGGTATTCGCGTGATTGAAATGGCCGGCATGGGCCCCGGCCCGTTCTGCGGCATGCTGCTGGCCGACATGGGTGCGGATGTCGTTCGTATTGAGCGCCTGGCGGCATCGGATCGCGGGATTGATTTCCCGTCCCGTTTTGACCTGCTCAACCGCAACAAACGCTCCGTGGCGATCAACCTGAAATCCGAAGAAGGCCGGAACAGCCTGCTGCGACTTATCGGCAATGCCGATGCCTTGACGGAAGGCTTCCGGCCCGGCGTGATGGAAAAACTTGGATTGGGCCCGGACGACTGCCTCCGCATAAACCCAAAACTGGTCTATGGCCGTATCACCGGCTGGGGGCAAAACGGCCCCCTGGCGCCTGCTGCCGGGCATGACGTGAACTACATCGCGCTAGCCGGCGCCCTGCACGGCATCGGCCCGGCCCATGGCAAGCCCGCCGTGCCGCTCAACCTGATCGGCGACTTCGGAGGCGGCGCGCTCTTCCTGGCCATGGGTATGCTGGCGGCCATCATCGAAGCGCGTAGCTCCGGCAAGGGTCAGGTGGTTGACACCGCCATGGTTGACGGCGTGGCCAGCCTGATGACCATGCAATACGCACTCCTGCAAATGGGTATGTGGAAAAATCCGCGCGGTGAAAACCTGCTCGATGGAGGCGCGCCCTTCTACGACGTTTACGAGACCTCCGACGGTCTGCACGTTTCCGTCGGAGCCGTCGAGCGGCGCTTTTACGAAGAGTTGCTGGAACGCCTAGGCCTGAAAAATGAAACCTTGCCCAAACAGAACGATCAAAACGGCTGGACGCGGCTGCGCGAACGACTGGCCGGGATTTTTGCCAAACGCACACGCGATGAATGGTGCACGCTGCTGGAAGGCAGCGATGCATGCTTTGCGCCCGTTCTCAGCCCTCATGAGGCGGTGACCCACCCCCACAGCGTGGCACGCGGTGTTTACACCGAAGTGGACGGCGTCATACAGCCGCAGCCAGCCCCACGCTTCAGCCGGACACCTTCCTCTTTGCGCAATGCACCACCTGTGCCGGGAAGCAACACGGCACAGACCTTGGTGGACTGGGGTTTTACAGGCGATGAGGTTGCCCGCTTACAGGCGCTAGGCGAGGTAGCGGCATGAGTGCCCTGTCATGCATGCGTGTCGAGATGCAGCAAGGACTGGCCATCATCAGCCTTTGCCAGCCGGCACGCGGCAACCCCTTCGACGGCAAATTTACACGCGACTTCAAACAGGTGGTGCTGGACCTGTGGGACAAGCCCGCACTGCGCGGTGTGCTGCTGCGCGCCGATGGCGAAAACTTCAGTTTTGGCGGCGACCTGAAGGCCCTTTACCCGCAGCGCGACGGGCTCGGCTCTCTGGTACGCAACTGGACCAGCGACCTGCACATGGGCCTGCAACGCCTGTGGGAGTTGCCGGTACCCGTGGTGGTTGCGGTACAGGGTTGGGCCATGGGCGGCGCTGCCGCCCTACTGGCGGGCTGTGACATGGTGCTCGCGGGCGAATCAACGCGCATTGGTTCGGCATTTTCCAGGATAGGTTTCAGTTGCGATTCCGGCTCCAGTGTCACATTCACATCGCGCATGGGCGCCGCGCGGGCGCGCCGGTTTGTCCTGCTCGGCGAGGTGCTGGACAGCCAGGCCGCGCTGCAAGCCGGCCTGGTGGACCGCGTGGTCCCGGATGTCGAACTGCAGGCCCAGGCACTGGTGCTCGCGCAGGAGCTGGCCGGGGGGCCGACTGTGGCCTACGGCGAGATCAAGCGTTTGTTCCTGCGCGCCGGGGCCTTGCAGTTTGCGGCGCAACTCGAAGACGAGGCCCTGACGCTGGCTCGCGTGGCGGGTAGCGCCGATGCGCAGGAAGGTGTTGCGGCCCAGGCAGAACGCCGCAAGCCGGTCTTCAGGGGCTGCTGATGCATATCACCGATATCTCTGCCGCGCTTCGTCCTACCGCGATGGTGGACTCCAGTCACGCCGCGGTCGTGGCGTTCGCCCAGTCTGCGGTGCACAATGCAGCGGACGACCGCGAGCGTGCCGTGAACCTGTATTACGCAGTGCGCGACAACTTTCGTTACGACCCCTACAAGATCGACCTGTCGGTTGATGGCCTGAAGGCCAGCCGCACGCTGGCGGACGGCTTTGGCTGGTGTGTGACCAAAGCCACATTGCTGGCAGCCGCATGCCGTGCTGCAGGCGTGCCCGCGCGGGTGGGTCTGGCGGACGTGCGCAACCATCTGTCGACCGCGCGGCTGCGCGAAGTCATGGGTACCGACATGTTCTATTGCCATGGCTACACGGCCATCCAGATTGGCGGGCAGTGGCTCAAGGCAACACCCGCATTCAACAAGGAGCTTTGCGACAAGCTGCACCTTCATACGCTGGAGTTCGACGGCACAGCCGACTCGATCTATCACCCCCTGGACCTAGCTGGCCAGCGCCACATGGAGTATGTCAATTTTCGGGGTGAGTTCGATGAAATCCCGCGCGACGAATTGCTCCAGGTGTTTGCCGAGCACTATCCACGCATGCAGCGTCTTGACAACGCGAGCTGGGAGCAGGATGTGACATTTGAAGAGAAGGGTTGAATCCCGCTGCCGCTGGATTGGTGGCAGCCCAACTGCCCTGACGCGGGGCGTTTAGGAAATTTGTGCGGCCTCCTGTCGGGCCGATGACTATGAGCAGTCCGGATGGGGTGCGTTTGGGTTCAAGGCCTGCGCTCGGACCTTTTTCAGACCTCGGTAGCCTGGAGATAGGCCAGCAGGTTGACCTTGATCGCTATCAATGCAGCAGCCGTTGACTCAAGTTTGTCATCACCCAGACCCGCCAGAATCTTCTCGTTCATGCCGTGATTGATCTTGCGCATGCTGGTGACCAGCCGCTGGCCTTCCGCCTCGAGAAACACACGGTTCACGCGGCGGTCAGACGCATCAGGTTCACGCCTGAGGAATCCCGATTTTTCGAGCCGGTCAATCAGCCCACCTATAGCCACTTTGCCGATGTCAAGCTCTTCCGCCAGCCGGGTCTGGGGCATGCCGTCTTCACGCGACAGGTAGGCCAGCACCCACCATTGCGCACGCGTCACATTCAAAGGTTTCATGCAGCGGTCGAAAGCACTGCGGCGCAGGCGTGAAACATCGTGGATCAGGTATCCAAGCCGGAGCTCCCAATCAATACCGTGATTTTTTTTGACCATAACACCTCACAGCCAATATGACCCATTAATTACAATATGTTTGCATACATTTTATCAAAACCATCAAAGGAAAAAGAAACTGGCACACAGAAATAACAGGGAAAACCCCAATCAATTCTGCATTAAATTGATTGCCACCATATAGTTCACTAGCTTATCATTATTGCTGCATTAGCTTGATGCGTTTCTCGAACCAACACAGGAGATCCCGATGCGAGGCATCCAGGACAAAACCGCCATCGTGACCGGCGCCGGCAGCGGCATCGGCCAGGCCATTGCACATCGACTGGCCACCGAGGGCGTCACGGTCGGCGTGTTTGACATCCGCGCCGAGGCGGCCGGGCAAACAGTGAGCGCCATCAAGGCGGCCGGCGGCAAGGCCGTGGCAGTTACCTGCGACATCACCGACTACAGCGCCGTTGTCAAGGCGGTATCCGAATTCGAAGCCGCCACCGGACGCGGGACCGACATCCTGGTCAACAACGCCGGCTGGGACACACCCATTCCTTTCCTCAAGACGGATGAAGCTTTCTGGAAGAAAGTCGTGTCCATCAACTACTTCGGCCCCCTGCACATGACACACGCCGTGGCACAAGGCATGTCAGCCCGCAAGGCCGGGCGCATTATCAACATTGCCTCGGATGCGGGCCGCGTAGGCTCGTCGGGCGAGGTGGTGTATTCAGGCTGCAAGGGCGCCACCATCGCTTTCGGCAAGGCTCTGGCGCGTGAAGTGGCGCGCAGCAACATCACGATCAACACGGTCTGCCCAGGCCCGACGGACACACCGGCCATGGACTCTTTTGTCGGCACCGGAGAACAGGGCCAGAAGATCCGTGACGCGATGGTGCGTGGCGTGCCTCTTGGCCGCATCGGGGTGCCCGACGATTACCCCGGACTCGTAGCCTTCCTGGCCAGCGACGACGCGGCCTTCATCACCGGCCAGACCATCAGTGTCTCTGGCGGTCTCACCATGCACGGTTAAGGAGATATCCATGAGCAAACAATACAAAGACATCCTCTATGAAGTGAAAGACGGGGTCGTACATGTCACCATCAACCGCCCCGAGGTTTACAACGCCTTTCGCAACCAGACCCTTGAAGAGCTGATCGACGCACTGCGCCGCGCCGATGAAGAAAAATCCGCCAATGTGATGGTGCTGTCCGGTGCGGGAGACAAATCCTTTTGTACCGGCGGTGATCAAAAGGTGCATCTGAGCGAAGATGGCCTGTATGGCCCGCGCGGCACGGTGGGCATGCCGATCGAAGAAATGCAAACCGCGCTGCGCGACCTGCGCAAGGTGTCCATTGCCAAGGTGCAGGGTTTTGCCATCGGGGGCGGAAACGTCTTTGCGACCATGTGCGACCTCACCATCGCATCTGAAAAGGCCACATTCGGCCAGGTCGGTCCCAAAGTCGGTTCGGTTGATCCGGGCTGGGGTACGGCCTATCTGGCGCGCATCGTCGGTGAGAAAAAAGCGCGTGAGATCTGGTTCCTGTGCCGCCGCTACAGCGCCGCAGAGGCCGCGGCCATGGGACTGGTCAACAAGGTGGTTGCGCACGAGCAGCTGGATGCCGAGGTTGAGCAATGGTGCAGGGAAATCAACCAGATGAGCCCCACCGCCCTGACCATCGCCAAAAGATCCTTCAACGCCGACAGCGAGAACATACGCGGCATAGGCTTTATGGGCATACAGACCGTCAAGCATTACTACCAGTCGGAAGAGTCCAAAGAGGGTGTGCGGGCATTCAATGAAAAACGCAAGCCGGACTTCAAGAAACATGTGACCTGAAAGACCGGAAGGAACCCGGCTCGCAGCGTCAAGGAAAACCAAGGAGGCAAGCATCATGTGGCTTCATGCAGATATCCAGTCGGTGCCGGACATCGTGCGTCACTATGCACGCACCACGCCGGGCAAAACGGCGCTCATCGAAGGCAAGCGCAAGCTGAGTTTCAGCGAGCTCGACACCTTGACCAACCGCATCGCGCGCGTAGTCACGCGGCACGGCGCTGGCCCAGGCGCGGTTGTTGGTTTTTTCGGGAAAAACTCTATCCCATTTTTTGAGGTTCTGATGGGCGCCGGAAAAGCCGGTTGCACCCTCTTGCCCTTGAACTGGCGACTGGCGACGGCGGAACTGATTCCCATCGTCAACGATGCCCAGCCAACACTGGTGTTTGTGGACAAGGAGTTTACGGCAGTGATGGAGGCTGTTCGCGATGGGGCAGCCATGCCTTTCAGGATCGTGGTTTTCGACTCTGCCGCACCGGGCGACAGCGGCCTGACTGCGTGGTGCGGAGACGCACCCGCGACCGACCCCGGCATGCCCGAAGACCCGCGATCAATCGCGTTGCTGATGTACACCTCGGGCACGACCGGTCAAGCCAAGGGTGTCGAGATATCCCACCAGGGGCTCAATTACATGCGCCTGTGCGAGCACTTCGAACCGGTGTTCCAGTGGCGCGCCGACGATGTATTGCTGATGGTGATGCCCAACTTCCATCTGCTGGGGGCGGCGCTCCCGGTGCAGTCCATGTACAACGGCTCCACCGTGTCCATACTCCCGGCACTGGATCCGGGCAAGCTGCTCGGGCTGGTGCAGACCGACCGGCCAACCATTCTGGTGCTGGCGCCGGTGGTGATACAGATGATGCTGGACCATCCGGCCGCAAAGGATACCGACTTCTCTTCCGTGCGCCTGACCATGTACGCCGGTTCCCCCATCAATGCCCAATTGCTCAAACGCGCAATGGTCGAGATGAAATGCCAGTTCATGCAGTTTTATGGCGCGACCGAAAGCTCCGGCGCCATCACCATCCTGCGTCCCGAGCAGCATGACCTGAATCGGGAGGACAAACTCAAGTCCTGCGGCACACCACTGCCATTGATAGACCTCAAGGTCGTCAACGCAGCCGGCGACGAGCTGCCCGATGGCGAGATCGGCGAGTTCCTGGTGCGCTCCCCATCGCTGTTCGCGGCCTACCGCAACCAGCCTGAAGCCACCGCCGCCGTATTAAAGCGCGGCTGGTACCGTACCGGCGATGCCGGTTACCGCGACACCGACGGCCTGCTGTACATCGTGGACAGGGTCAAGGACATGATCATTAGCGGCGGTGAAAACATTTATTCAGCCGAAGTCGAACAGGCACTGCAGAAACACCGTGCGGTGGCGATGTCGGCGGTCATAGGCGCACCCGATCCGCGCTGGGGCGAGAAGGTGGTGGCCGTGGTCGTGCTCAAAAAAGACAGCCCGGCAACGGCGGAGGAACTCATGCAGCACTGCCGGACGCTGATCGCTGGCTACAAGGTGCCCAAGGACATCCGCTTTGCCGATGCATTGCCCATCAGCCCGGCCGGCAAGATCCTCAAGCGTGTGTTGCGCCAGGAGCTTTGGGCAGGCCAGGACCGTACGGTCGCTTAAACACCTTGCAACATGGAGCACCCTTTTTGATCACGCAGATTCATACCACCCTGGAGCCGGACGGCATCCTGCTTGCGACCATCGACATGCCCGGCAAGAGCATGAACGTTTTTTCGGTCGAGTTGATGGATGCGCTCGACATGTTGATGGACCGCGTCGACAGCGACCCGGCCGTGCAAAGCGTGGTGCTGACCTCCGGAAAATCGGGCTTCTTGGCGGGCGCCGACCTGGTCATGGTGCGCGGCTATACCGATGCCGCCCGTACCGCGGGCGCGGATGCAATGTTTGAGCTGTGCGGACGGCTGGGCCGCCAATTTGTCCGGCTGGAAGCTTCATCAAAACCGTGGGTGGCCGCAGTGAATGGCATCGCCCTGGGAGGCGGGCTGGAACTCGCGCTGGCCTGCCGCGCAAGGCTGGTCGCCGACGATGCTCGCACGCAACTCGGGCTGCCTGAGGTACGCTGGGGCCTGTTGCCCGGCGCCGGAGGCACGCAGCGTTTGTCCCGCCTGGCCGGCTTCGAAACGGCCATGGACATGTTGCTGAGCGGCCGCTCCATCACGCCGGCCGATGCTGTGCGCTTTGGCCTGTTTACACAGGCGGTGCCGACCATACGGCTGCTGGACGAGGCCATGGTTGTCGCACGCGGATTGCAGGGCAAGGTGTATGACGCCACAGCCAAGTTCCCGCAACTGGCACAAGAAGATGTTCCCGCGCACAGCGAGGCCGAGGCGCACGCCATCGCCTCCCGGCACGGCATCAGCGGGCAGGACTTTGCCGACTACCCGGCCTACAGCGCCATCATCGACAGCGTACTCAAGGGTGCGCGCCTACCGCTGGCTGAAGCCACTGCGGTGGAAATGCACCAGTTCCTGCGCCTGATGTTCAATCCGGTGGCGGGCAACATGATAGGCACGCTGTTTCTGGAACGTTTGCGCGCCGAACGGGAACTGGCGCCGCCAGCCGATGCGCGCATCGAACGCATGGGCCTTGGAGCCATCAGCAGCGCGCGGCAAGCCTGGGCCGATGCGCTGGCAAAAATCAAGCTGCCGCAGGCGGCTGATGCAGGCCTGCCCGCCGATACGCTTGAACTTGTCGACCAGCACGGCAAGCGCCATCGCATCGCCTTACGTGTGCTCGCTGAAGCAGCCAATACAGCCCCGGCTATACCTTGGGCAGTACTGGCGCCATCCGGACCTTACGGTCGCGTACTCGAAATCATCGCGGCCCAGGGCGGCAGCGCCGTGGCCGCCACTGTCCTGTCCACACAACTTCGGTGCCTGCCCTGGCACACCCCCGGTCCGCTCAGCATATTGCAGGGCCTACGCGGCCAGCCTATCGAGCAGCAGCAGCGCCTGGCCAGCGCGTATGCGGCGCAACCGGACACCGGCGATCCGGTTTTTCTGGATGTCGCCGCTTGCCTGGCCGGTGTCACACCGGCCTGGAGCGGTGGCCCCTTCACCTCGCTGACCCAATCCACCCCCGAAAGGTAATCCAACGTGTTAAAGCGTGAACTATTTAATGAAGACCACGAAGCGTTCCGCAGCATGGTGCGGCGCTTTATTGAAAACGAGATCGCGCCCCACCACGCCGCCTGGGAAAGCGCCGGCATCGTGCCGCGCGAGCTGTGGCTGAAAGCCGGTGCGGCAGGCATGCTGTGTTGCACGGTGCCGGAGCAATATGGCGGCGCCGGCGCCGACTACCTGTTCGATGTGGTGGTGTTTGAAGAAATGGCACGCTCGGGCTTTACCGGCCCGGGCTTCATGATTCATTGCGACCTGGTGGCTACCTATATTTCCGCTTTCGGCAGCGAGGCCCAGCGAAAACAGTGGCTGCCGAAAATGGTGAGCGGAAAAGCCATAGGCTCCCTGGGCATGACCGAACCGCATGCCGGCTCGGACCTGAAGGCGATCCGTACCAGGGCCGTACGCGATGGCGACGACTATGTCATCTCCGGGCAAAAAGTTTTTATCTCCAACGGCCAGCTCTGCGATGTGATCGTGCTTGCAACCAAGACCGACATCGCCGGCGGCGCGAAAGGCGTGACGCTGTTCCTGGTCGATACCAGCCTGCCGGGCTTCAGGCGCGGCAAAAACCTGAGCAAGCTGGGCATGAAGGCGCAAGACACCTCGGAGCTGTTTTTTGACGACGTGCGCGTTCCCGCCTCGGCGATGCTGGGCGAAGAAGGCAAGGGCTTCGAGCTGATGATGACCAAACTCGCGCAGGAACGGCTGGCACAGGCGATACGCTCGGCCACGGTGGCTGAGACAGTGATTGAATGGACAGTGGACTACACCTCGCAGCGCAAGGCCTTCGGAAAAACCATTGCGGATTTTCAAAACACCCAGTTCAAGCTGGCCGAACTCAAGACCGAAGCCGTGGTGGGCCGGCAGTTTGTGGACCGGTGCATAGACGCCTTCATGAGAGGCGAGCTGGACGCAATTGATGCGGCGATGGCCAAAATGTGGCTCACCAACCTGCACTGCAAGGTCGTTGACGAATGCCTGCAGCTTTTCGGCGGCTGGGGTTATATGTGGGAATACCCAATTGCCCGTGCTTACGCCGACGCACGTATCGTCAAGATTGCGGGCGGCTCCATAGAAGTCATGAAACACATCATAGGGCGCCAGATGTTTGCCGGATTGAAATCCGGCAGGGATGCCGGGGCATCCGCCGCCGCCAAACACCAGGCCTAGGAGAGCGTCTTGCCCGCCACCCCGTTTCGAGCCGACGCCCTGGCTGGTAAACGCATCCTGATCACGGGCGGCGGCACCGGCCTGGGCAAGGAACTGGCACGCCAGTTCACCGCACAAGGCGCATCCGTCCACATCTGCGGGCGCCGGGAAGCCGTGCTGCAGGGCGCGGTCGCTGAACTGCAGGCCGCTGCGCAGCATGGCGGCAGCGCCCAGTACCATCTCTGTGACGTGCGCGATGCCGATCAGATCGAGGCCATGGTGGAAAACATCTGGCAAGGCGGGCCGCTGACGGGCCTGGTCAACAACGCTGCCGCCAACTTCATCTCGCCGTCAGTGGAGATCAGTCCGCGTGGTTTCGAGGCGGTGCGCTCCACCGTCATGGACGGCGCCTTGTTTGCCACACTGGCCTGTGGCCAGCGCTGGATTGCCCAGGGCTTGCCGGGCTCGGTAGTCAGCATGCTGGTGACCTGGGTCTGGACCGGTTCGGCCTACGTTTTACCCTCGGTCATGGCCAAGACTGCCGTCCATGCGATGACCATGTCGCTGGCGGTCGAATGGGGACAGCACAACATTCGCGTCAATGCGGTGGCGCCAGGCCCATTTCCAACCGAAAGCGCCTGGGAAAAACTCGCGCCGATTCCAAAAGCCAATGTGGGCGCTGCTTCAAAGGACGAAGTGCCTATGCAGCGCTTCGGCCGCATGCACGAATTGTGCAATCTGCTGACCTTTCTGCAGGCCGACGGCTGTGAATACCTCACGGGACAAAACATTGCCCTCGATGGTGGCCACCATCTGGCCGCCCCCAGCACCTTCGCCGCATTGGGCCGGTTGACGCCAGACGACTGGGCCGAGGCCAAGTCGCTGGTGCGCTCTCGTGCCGAAAAGGAAAAGGCCCAGCGCAATGTCAGCTGATGCTTGTGCGCAGATTTGGAGCTGAAGGCGGCCTTTCCTGATGTGCGTTCACCTCCGCTTAATCAACTATCGCTCCGGATGATTTGACCAGCGGCATCCATTTCTGGATTTCCGAATTGATAAATGCCGCATAAGCCTGCGGGCCAAGCGGCGCTGGATCAGCCCCGATATCGCGAATTTTCGAGACCACCGACGGATCAGCCAGGCCATTGACAATCTCCAGTCCCATGCGGTCGATGATGGCCTGCGGCGTACCTGTCGCGGCTGAAATGCCATACCAGCTGGAGATGTCAAAGTCCTTGATACCGGCCTCCTGCATGGTCGGCAGGTCCGGATTGCCCGGTGAACGCACATTGCGTGTCACGGCCAGCAGTTTGAGGGTGCCCGCCTTGGCGTGCTGTGTGTACAGCGGCAGGTTGTCCATGGAGAACAGGACTTCACCCGCCAGCAACGCATTCAGGTTGGCAGCAGTGCCCTTGTAGGGTACATGCGTCAGTTCAACACCTATGCGCTGACCAAACAACAGTGAGGACAGGTGCGAACTTGTTCCCGAGCCGGCCGAGCCAAAGAAGCCCTTTTTGGGATTCGCTCGCAGGTAGGCGACCAGGTCTGCCACCGAGTTGATACCCCGGTCCGAACGTATGGCCAGGGCATTGGAGAACGTCGCTATGCGGGCGACCGGCGGCAAATCCTTTTTTGGATCAAAGGTCGGCTTGCGATACAGGCTGACACCTATGCCGTTGGTGGCAACGTTGCTGATAAAAAACGTATAGCCGTCCGGCCTTGCGCTGTTGGCCACGGCGGCGGCCGTCATGCCGCCGGCGCCAGGATGGTTTTCGATGAACAGGTTCTGTCCCAGCTTGTCTTTCAGGCGAGTCTCAAGCACACGCACGAAAATATCGCTGCCTCCGCCGGGCGCCCCGGCCGAGATAAAACGTATCGGCTTGCTCGGCCACGCGTCTTGCGCAAAAACCCCCTTTGCCAGTGCGCTGCAGCCCAATGCAAAAGTACCTGCCAGAACCTGGCGCCGGGAACCGTTCATGTCTTTGTCTCCTGTGCATGGGCGCGTGGCCCATGATTGTTGTTGATCGGAATATCAGCTCGGATGGCGGCAGTGTAGTATGCTCACAGTTAATATGCAACCACACCATTTATTTCCAAGGGAAAACCACGATGACCTTCCTGCATGAGTGGGCACTGACCCAGCCGCAAAAGATTGCCGTGCAGATGCAGGGCACCGACCAGGCCCTTAACTACCGGGAGCTCGACGAGCGGGCCAACAAGGTGGCGCACTGGCTGCTCTCGCTGAACCTGGCGGAAGGCTCCGTGGTAGCCCTGCTTCTCGAAAACAATCTGCGCACGTTCGAGTTATGGTGGGGCATCCGGCGCGCCGGTTTGTATTATGTTCCCATCAGCACCTTGCTGACGGGCCATGAAGCGGCCTATATCGTTCGCGATTGCGCCGCCACGGTCCTGATCAGCAGCCTCGCAAACACCAGCCTTGCCGCGGACACGCTGGGTGCCCTCGGGGACTATGCCCCCGCGCACCGGTTCATGGTCGACGGGCAGGCCGATGGTTTTGAACCTTATGAAATTGCGGTGGCAGCTTGCTCCGCGAGTGCGGACCTGCCCGAACGTTCGGTTGGACGCGAGTTCATGTATTCATCCGGCACCACCGGTTTCCCAAAAGGCATACGCCGCCCCCTGCTGCCGTACGCCCGGCGCCGTGAGCTGCCGGAGCTGGAAAAAAGGTTGAGGGCCATGTTCCAGCTGGATGCCGGATCGGTCTTCCTGTCGGTTTCCCCGCTTTACCACGCCACGGGCCGCTTCAATATCCGGGTCATCGAATGCGGAGGCACCTGCGTCATCATGCGCAAGTTCGACGCCGAAACCGCCCTGGCGGCCATCGAACGCCATCGCATCACCCATGGGCATTGGGTGCCCACCATGTTCAGCCGCATGCTGGCACTCGACCCGGCCGTCCGTGCCCGCTACGACCTGTCGAGCCAGCGTGTCGCCCTGCATGCAACGGCGCCCTGCCCCAAACATGTGAAAGAAGCCATGATCGGCTGGTGGGGCCCCATCATCAACGAGTATTACGGCGGCTCCGAGAACGTGGGCGTCACCTACATCGATGCCGGGCAATGGTTGTCCCGCAAAGGTTCCGTCGGCAAGCCCATATGCGGCGAAGTCCACATCATGGCCGATGACGGCGAGGACAGGGAACTCGCTCCCGGCGAGATCGGGCTGATCTACTTTAACGGCGGCGTCGGATTCCAGTACCACAACGACACCCAAAAAACGCAATCCGTCTTCAACAGGCGCGGTTGGGGAACCTACGGCGACATGGGCCACCTGGATGAGGACGGGTTTCTGTTCATGAGCGATAGGCGCACCGACCTGATCATCTCCGGGGGCGTCAACATCTATCCGCAGGAAGCGGAGAATGTATTGCTGACACACGGCTCGGTCGCAGATGCGGCAGTCATCGGCGTTCCAAATGAGGACTTTGGCCAGGAGGTCAAGGCCGTTGTCCAGTTGAAGGCCGGCCTCCAGCCCTCCACAGAACTGGCGGGCGAACTGGTTGAATATTGCCGCGAGCAGC
Organism: Polaromonas aquatica; assembly: GCF_042659145.1. Lineage (NCBI taxonomy): Bacteria > Pseudomonadati > Pseudomonadota > Betaproteobacteria > Burkholderiales > Comamonadaceae > Polaromonas > Polaromonas aquatica. The sequence goes on from NZ_JBHSRS010000083.1 coordinate 167,103, forward strand.
TATCGCGCATCAAGTGTCCCCGCACCGTGGATTTTGCTCATGAGCTTCCCCGCAGCGAAAACGGCAAGCTGCTCAAGCGGGTACTGCGCGAGAGGTATGCCGCCCCCTCGCCTTCAACCGCGGCTGCCGCACAGGGCTGCTGATACGTCAGGTACTCCGGCGATGACTCGCCGGATGAACCTTATTTTCCGGCGTGCTCCGATACGCGTACCACCCGGCTTGCGACAAGCTCCCCGACTTCCCGTGCGGTGAAACCAAAGCCGGCAAGCACCTTGGCCGTATGCTCGCCGATACGCGGCGCAGACTCTGCAGCAGCGCTTCGCGGACAGCCGGGATGCCGGGCGCGAGGCAATGCAGCCAACCCCGCATTGCGAACCTCACCAAAGATCCCGGCATGGCTGACCTGCGTATTTGCCAGCAGGTCCTGATAGTTACCGACAGCCGCATGCAGGATATCCGCGGCCTTCAGTCCGGGCAACCAGTGTGCGAGGCATTCACCCCGCAACTGCACGGCGACCTGTTCATTGAGAAGCTCCGCATGGGCCAGGCGTGACTGGTTGGAGCCAAAGCGTTCGTCCTGCAGCAGGTGCGTGGCGCCAATCACATTGCAGAGCCGGGTGAACATGCCGTTGTTAAGTGTGGCCAGCGTAATAAAACCGTCGCTGACCCGGAATACTCCGCCGGGCGCAGTGGCCGATCGCGCTGGCGACAGGCCCGAGGAAAAAACCGCATCCAGAATATTGCTGCTCTGTATGGCTGCGCAGGCTTCCAGCAGGCTTAGCTGGATGTGGCGCCCACGCCCGGTAATGGAGCGGCGGTACAAGGCCGCGCAGGCCAGTTGCGAGGCATAAACGGCTGCCGCAATATCGGCAAGGTAAAGCCCCACTTTTTGCGGCACGCCCGTGGCCCCGCGGTTCGCGTGCATCATGCCCGACATGGCCTGCAGGACATTGTCTGTCGCCGGCATGTCCGCAAATGGCCCGTCGGGGCCGAAGCCCGAGATCGAGACATAGACCAGCCGTTCATTCAGGGACGCCAGCGTTTCATAACCGATACCCAGTCTATCCACCACACCCGGGCGGAAGTTCTGGATGACGATGTCAACCTGCTGCGCGACCCTTTGTAAAACGGCGCGTCCGGCATCAACACCCGCATCGACACACAAGCCTGATTTACCCGCGTTATAGGCAAGCACCACCGCAGAAAAACCGTCCCGCTCGATACCCATGTTCCGCGCCCAGTCGCCGCCAGGGGGTTCCACCTTGATGACCTCGGCGCCCTGCTGCTGCAGGATGGCGCCGCAATAAGGCCCGGCAATGCCCTGGCTGAGGTCCAGCACACGCAGGCCGGCCAGAAGAGGTTCGTTGTCCTTGGCTTGCATGACGGCAATCTTGTGTATATGTCAAAGATCAGAGTCGGGCACGATCTGGAGAAGAGCACGCCCGACGGAGCGGCGTTCGATCACCGAATCAAAAGCTTCGGTCAAGCACTCCAGCGGGTATGGCGTGGACGAGATGGGCTCAAGCTCACCGCTTGCGACCTGTGCAAACAGGGTCTGCATCATGTCGCGCAAACGGTCCATGTAATACTCCCGCTCGTCCGTCAGGCCCCACCCTATATACAGGCCGAAGTTAAAACCAATGATCTCTGCATTTTTAACGAGCAGGATGTTGGCCGGGATCTTCGGTACCTCGCCGCTGGCAAAACCCACAACCAGTATCCGCCCCTCCGGCCTGAGGCAGCGCAGGGCCTCATCAAACAAGGTGCCGCCCACGGGATCGAAGACAAGCTCCACGTTCCGCCCGCCATTGTTGGCCCTGACCTGCTGGTTCAGCTGACCTCCGCCATGAACGATTCCGGAATGCGCCCCATAGGCCATGGCGACCTTTACCCGGTCCTCGCTGCCCGCGACTGCAATCACCCTGGCGCCGGCCAGGCGGCCCAGCTGGACGGCAGGCAAGCCCACGCCACCCGCAGCGCCATAAACAAGCATCGTTTCCCCGGCCTTGAGCCGGCCGCGCCAATGCAAGGCCGCATATGCCGTGCCATAGGTCAGGGGAACGCTTGCTGCGGTTGCAAGGCTCACCGCGTCGGGCACATGCCAGGTCGTTGCCACCGTGGCAACCGCCTCCTCCGCATAGCCTCCCCAATCCAGGGCTGCGGCAACCCGGTCGCCTGGTGAAAACTCCGTGACGCCGGGCGCCACCTCCAGGACAACGCCCGAAATCTCCGTGCCAGGCACAAACGGCAGCGGCGGCTTGCGCTGGTACTTGCCTGCGATAACCAGCGTCTGCCCGAAGCCCGCAGTCGCAAAATACACAGCAATGCGGACCTGCCCGGCAGACAGCACGGGCGGTGCAGTCTCATGGATTTTCAGCTCGCTGTAATGCGTCCACTTTTCGCAAACAATGGCTTTCATCTGACATCCCGGGGCATGGCTGGCAACATCATCTGCAAAACCTCAATCGAAGCTGATATGCGGCATGTCACGAATAATGAGCTGCCATTTGGCCATCTCCGTGCGCGTGAGTTCATTGGCCTGCGAAGATGTCGTGCCGCTGGGGTCAATGCCGAAGCTCACCAGCCTTGCGTTGAATTCAGGCACCTTGACGATCTTCGCGACCTCTGCAGACAACTGGTCGACGATGGCCCTGGGTGTTTGCTGGGGTGCAAAAAGCCCCCACCAGGGAGAAAACGGCTCCATCCCCGCAATGCCCTGCTCCGCAAAGGTGGCAATGTCGGGCAGGACCGGCGAGCGTTTTGTACCGGTCACTGCAATCGGCCGGATCTTCCCCGCCTTTGCCAGCGGCGCCGCCGAACCAATGTCTGCCACGGCCGTGAGCAACTGCCCCCCCACCAGGTCCTGCAACTCTGGTGCAACGCCCTTGTAGGGCACATGGACCATCTTGACCCCCGACTGCCGGATCAGGAACTCTCCCAATACATGCGCACTGGAGCCGTTCCCATAGGAACCATAGTTTGCCGACTCAGGCCTTGCCCTGGCCGCGTCAAACAACTGGCGCAGGTTTGTAATCGGCGTTGAGCCATTGACATACAGCACCAGCGGCGTTGTCCCCACGTGCGAGACGGCCGTGAAATCCTTCTGCACGTCATAAGGAACCTTCTTTACCGTAAACGGTACCATCACGATGGGCGTGCTGGTCGTGAACAGCAGGGTATAGCCGTCCGGATCCGCTTTCGCGACGGCATTGGTACCGAGAATGAGGGATGCGCCGGGCCGGTTTTCAACCAGCACCGGCTGGCCCAGGGAATGCGTCAGCCGCTCGGCAATCAGCCTGGCGATCACATCGCTGGGCCCGCCTGCACTTGCAGGAACAATGAAACGTATCGGCTTTGCCGGATAACGCTGGCCCTCCTGCGCCTGGGCGCCAAGGGCAGCCAGTAGCAAAGCCAGCCCGATGCCCCTGAGGACTGTCAGTCGATGTAGACGCATGCGGTTTGTCTCCGTTTTAGGTTTTGATCGCGGGACGCCACTGCTGCGATCACAGTTCATTTTCCCGGTTTATTTACGTATGCATATGATATTTTACAATACATATGAATGCAATCACGGCAAACCCCGGACGGCCTGCGCCGGAAACATACTGCGCAGCATGTCCCGCAGTTCACGGCGCATCAGCTTGCCGGTAGGCGAGCGCGGCATCTGCTCCAGTACCACGTATCGCGCAGGTGCCTTGATGCGGCCCAGCCGCATACTGCAATGGGCGCTGACTGCCGCCTCGACTTCGTGCTGCAGCTGCTTGCCGTCGCCCACCACAAAAGCGATAGGGCGCTCGCCAAACTCATCATCGGCCATCCCCACCACACCGGCATCAATGATGCAGGGAAGTTCCATGATGGCCGATTCGATTTCCTGTGGGTAAATATTCACACCGCCGGAAATAATCATGTCGTCCATGCGGTCTGTCAGGTACATATACCCTTCGCTGTCCACATAGCCGATATCCCCCAGGGTCTGGTAGCCCTGCGGGCTGGTCCTGTTGGCGGTTTTTTCGGCATCCCCGAAATACTGGAACGGCGTGACACCGGAAAAAAAGATGCGCCCGGTTTCGCCCGCCGGCAACTCGGTCCAGTCATCATCCAGCACATGCGGGACACCCTTGCATGTCTTCCCCACGGAGCCCGGATGCTTCAGCCATTCGGGCGAACCGAGCATTGTCAGTCCGACGCCTTCGGTACCGGAGTAATACTCCATGAGGATGGGTCCCCACCAGTCGATGATGGCGCGTTTGACGGGCACCGGGCATGGAGCTGCTGAATGCAATGCCATCACATGGTCGGGTGCACGGAACTTTCGCCTGACCTCCTCGGGCAGGCGCAACACCCGCTGCAGCATAGTGGGCACCCATTGCGAATGCGTAATTCGCTCCACGGCCAGCATCTCCAGCGCCTCCTGCGCATCAAACTTCGGCAAGCCGAGGACTGTGCCTCCCGTCGCCGTAATCGTCAGCGCAAACCGCAATGGCGCCGCGTGGTAAAGCGGCGCCGTCGAAAGGTAGCGTACGCGCTCGTCCAGTGAAAAAAGAGCTATCAAGTCAGCGGCAAAAGTAGGCGCCCCCTGATAGTTTGCAGCCGGCAAGGGCCGCCACACACCCTTGGGCGCCCCGGTCGTTCCCGAGGTGTACAGCATCAACGCACCGGGACATTCGGTGTCGCGCGGGAGCTTGCTCATGGGCGCCATCATGGCCTGCACCGGGCTGCACCCCGGCAGTTCGCCTTCGTGCGAAACCCAGTGAATGGTGCCACCGCACTGCCCCGGAAGCTCTGCCACAGGTGTTTTGACTGCCGGATTGGCAAACACCAGCCGGGCCTGGCTGTTGGTCACGATGTAAGCGGCATCCTGCGCGGACAGGAAACTGGACGCCGGGGTGAAATACAGCCCGCTTCGATAAGCAGCCCAGGCCACAACAAACATGAACGGCGTATTTGGCAGGAAGGCAACGACATGATCACCGCGCACCAGCCCCAGTTTTTCAAACACATGCGCCAGCTGATTCGCCTGGGACTCGAGAACGCTGTAGGTCAACGATTCGGTGCCGATGCGTATAGCCACGCGGTCGGGAAAATGCGACGCCCAGTGGCGCAGGTTATGGGTCATGGTTTGTAAGGATTGAGTTATGGCGGGTTGTAGTTTTGGGCGATGCGATGCGTATTGGCTGGTGCAAACGTAGGGTTTTGTTCCAATCCAGATTTAATTGACAAGATTATTGTATGGCTACATACTATAATTGAATCATCACAAAAAAGAAAACTACACGTGCAGCCTGAATTGTCAAACCGTCCCGGCACCCTTTCCCCAGGGACAGGTCAGTGAGAGCCTTCGAGTCCTCCGGCCTTCCGGACATTCGCCCCGCAACACCAGCCCGGGCAGGCGCCGGGCCACGCCTCGTGAGCTGCGATGCACTGTCCAGCCTGGTTCACCCCGGTGAGCTGGTTTATGTCCCGGGAGCCAGTGGTGCCCCCCTGGCTTTCGTTTCCAGCCTGTTGGCGCATATGGAACACCAAAAGGATCTCAGGCTTTTGACCAGCTACGTGCCCGGCATCAACACGCTGGAGATGGCATCCATGGATGCAAGCGTTTGCGTGACAGGCCTGTTCATGCATCCCGGCCTGCAGGCGGCGCAACGCAACGGCCAGTACCGTTGCCTGCCCCTGAGTTATGCCGGCTTTGTGCGTCACATACTGGACAGGGTTGAACCGGACCTGGCGGTGGTCCAGCTCGCTCCGCCAGACGCAGAAGGCAATTGCTCACTGGGCCCGGCGGTTGAGTTCATGCCCGCGGTACTGCAAAAAGCCCGACGGGTGCTGGGCCTGATCAACCACCAGGCCCCCCGCATCAAGGGGGCGGCAAGCATCCACTATTCACAACTCGACCATGCCTGCGAAGTCGATACGCCGCTACCGACCTACGACTCGGAAAGCAGTCCCATCACGGAAGCCATTGCGCGGCATATTGCACCACTGGTCGCCGATGGCAGCGCCCTGCAGATCGGCCTGGGCAAGGTCCCCATGGCATTGTCCCGCCTGTTGTGCGACCGGCGAATGCTTCGCCTGCACTCCGGCATGCTGTCCGATGGCTTGCTCGACCTGGCGTGTGCCGGTGCGCTGGATCCGGACTTCCCGCATACAACCTGCGCCTTGGTAGGCTCCACGGAACTCTATCGCCAGATGGCAGACTTCGATCAGGTGCGCGTTCTGGGTTGCGAAGTCACCCACAATCCGCGCGTGCTGCTCGGCCTGGACAATTTTGTTTCCGTCAATTCAGCCCTCGAAGTGGATTTGTTTGGCCAATGCAACCTGGAACATGCAGACGGCCGCGCCATCAGCGGTGCTGGCGGCGCACCGGATTTCGCGCGGGCGGCACGCCTTTCGGCTGGCGGCCGGAGCATTGTTGCACTTAACGCGACACACCACGGTGGCAAGGGGACGCGCATCGTTCCCTGCCTGAACGAAAAAGCCATCACCTCGATTTCCCGGGTCGACGTTGATCATGTCGTGACGGAATACGGCGTGGCCAATTTGAGCGATGCGAGCGTCCATGAGCGGGCCCAGGCCATTATCGCCGTCGCCGGGCCTGCTTTCCGCGATGAGCTCGCGCGCGCATGGACCAGGATCGCGGCAAGGCTTTGACCTGCCCCATCCCTCAAAGTAACGGATCACCATATGGTTATGGATTTCAGTTTTTCCCTGCACCCGGTGTACCGGGACTCTCGTTTCAATTCACCTTATGGAGTCGTCAATGCAAGCTTTGCTTGAAGGAAAAGTCATCGTGGTCACCGGGGCCGGCGCAGGCGTTGGCAAAGGCATCGCGATCGAGGCCGCCCGCCAGGGTGCCAAAGTTATCGTCAACGATCTTGGTGTCAGCATCGACGGCAGCGGCGCCAGCAGCGGGCCGGCACAGCAAACCGTTGACGAGATCCGCTCCTTTGGCGGCATCGCCGCAACCAACACCGACAGCGTGGCTGAATGGAAATCCGCCCAGGCCATCATCACCCAGGCCCTCGACCTGTACGGGCGCATCGACGGCGTTGTGAACAATGCGGGCAACCTGCGCGATGTCATCTTCCACAAGATGAATGAGGAAGACTTCGACGCGGTCATCAAGGTCCACCTCAAGGGTAGTTTCAACATGTCCCGCGCGGCAGCACCGCACTTCAAGAGCGAAGCGACCGGAGCATTTGTGCATATGACGTCGACATCCGGCCTCATCGGCAACTTCGGCCAGGCCAACTACTGCTCGGCCAAGATGGGCATCGTCGGCTTGTCCAAGGCCATTGCTCTTGATATGGAGCGTTTTAACGTGCGCTCCAATTGCATCGCACCTTTTGCCTTTACCCGCATGGTCAATACCATCCCCACGGATACCCCTGAAGGCATGGAGCGCATGAAAGTCAACCAGCGCCTTGAAGCCGCAAAAATTGCGCCGTTCACCTGTGCCTTGCTGACGGACGCGGCCAAAGATGTGACTGGCCAGATTTTCGGCGTGCGCAATAACGAAATTTACCTCTTCTCGCAGCCCCGCCCCATACGCACCGCACATTCGGGCACGGGCTGGACGGTACAAAGCTGCCTCGACGTCGCCATCCCGATGATGAAACCGTCCTTCCATACGCTGGACAAGTCCAGGGACGTTTTTTCCTGGGATCCCGTTTAGGGCAGCAAGCCAGGACCGGTAGCAGGCCAATTAAAGGACGCTAGCGTAAAATAAGAACATCCTCCAACTTGTGCGCCGCTCCCCGGCACGCACACAAAAATCACCAGGGAAACGCGACATGCCGACCAAAATTACCAAGCTTCCGAACGCAAAGGCCAAGGCCGCCAAGGCCAAATCGAAGCCGACGGACGCTGAAAACTGGGACAGCCGGCTTGGTTTTTTGATGCACGATGTTTCCCGCCTGCGGCGCAGCGTGTTTGACGAGTTCATGAAACCCATGGCCATGACCCGCTCCCAGTGGTGGATTCTGGCTCACTTGTCACGCCATGACGGCATGATTCAAAGTGATCTTGCCAATGTGCTGGATATCGGCAAGGCCGCACTGGGCGGCCTGATTGACCGGCTTGAGGTGTCGAAATTCATCGAACGACGGTCGGATGACACCGACCGTCGCGTCAAGCGCATCTACCTGACCACCAAGGGTACGCAAATCATCACCGATATGCGCTCACGCAGCCACGACATGAGCGAGCGCATTCTGGAGGGCCTGGACACCGAAGCCCGCAATGCGCTGGTGGATATGCTGAACCTGGTCAAGCGAAACCTCCTGGCCATCAAGGGCGACGCCCCCGCCAACTGATATATCCATCCGGGCACACGGTGCTGGCTACGCCGTCAAAGGCAAACCATGCCGGTCATGGGCCCCGGAGCGGCAACCACCAAAAACATTAAAACGGTGCATTCACCATGCTGGCATTTGCAAATATAGTCCGCATGCATATAATATGCAAATATTAAATATAGGATTTTCCTTGCGGAGCAATCATGAATTTCGACCTTAGCGAAGACCAGACAGCCATCAAAAACGCCATCGGCGAGATTTGCAGCGATTTCGACGATGACTACTGGTTGCGCAAGGACCGCGAGGGCGGCTTTCCTGAAGACTTTTACTCCGCAATCGCCAAGGCCGGCTGGCTCGGCATTGCAATGCCTACAGAATATGGCGGAGCCGGCCTTGGCATAGCAGACGCCTGCGTCATGATGGAAGCCGTCTCCGGTTCAGGTGCCGGTTTGTCGGGTGCGTCGTCCATCCATATGAATGTGTTTGGCCTGCACCCCGTCGTCATGCATGGCAACGAAGAGCAAAAAGCACGCTGGCTGCCCCCTATCATCAAGGGCGAGGCCAAGGCCTGCTTTGGCGTAACCGAACCCAATACCGGGCTCAACACCCTCAAGCTCAAGACCATGGCCATCCGCAAGGGCGATAAATATATCGTGAACGGCCAGAAAATCTGGATATCCACCGCGCAGGTCGCGCACAAAATCCTGCTGTTGGCGCGCACCACGCCGATCGAGGAAGTCACATCACCAACCCATGGCCTCAGTCTTTTTTATACAGACCTGGACCGCACCAGGATCGAGGTGCGCGAGATTGAAAAACTCGGACGCAAATGCGTTGACTCCAACCAGCTGTTCATTGACGGCCTCGAGATACCGGTGGAGGACCGCATTGGAGAGGAAGGCCGCGGCTTCGAATACATCCTGCACGGGCTGAATCCCGAGCGCGTGTTACTTGCTGCCGAGGCCACCGGGCTTGGAAGGGCCGCCCTGAAACGTGCAGCCAGATATGCCGGTGAGCGCATCGTTTTTGACCGGCCTATCGGCAAGAACCAGGGCGTGCAGCACCCTTTGGCCGAGCGCTGGGTTGAACTGGAGGCCGGCACCCTGCTCTACCAGCGCGCGGCCTGGCTCTACGACCAGGGCCGTCCTTGCGGAGCCGAGGCCAACGCGGCGAAATACTTCTGCGCCGAAGCGGGCTTTCGCTCCTGCGAGACTGCGGTGCTGACACACGGCGGCATGGGCTATGCCAAGGAATACCACGTGGAACGTTACTTCCGCGAATCAATGTTGCCGCGCATCGCGCCGGTTTCACCGCAACTGATTCTTTCCTTCATAGCAGAAAAAGTTCTGCAGCTTCCAAAATCCTATTGAACGACCGGAAGCAGAAGTCCCCATTCACTGTCCAAAAGGGTTTGAGATGAAATTATGTGAAGGTCGTATTGCAGTGGTCACCGGTGCCGGCCGCGGCCTGGGCCGGGCGCATGCCCTGATGCTGGCTACCCATGGTGCGAAGGTTGTGGTCAACGACATGGGTGGCTCGGCAGACGGCAGGGGCGATGACCAGACGCCCGCCGAAGAAGTGGTGCAAACCATCAAGGCCATGGGCGGTGAGGCCGTGGTTGACACGTCAGATGTGTCGGACTGGAAGGGCTCAAAGGCCATGATAGACAAGGCTGTCGAAACATTTGGCGGGCTGGACATCCTGGTCAACAACGCCGGCATACTGCGTGACCGCATGATGATCAACATGAGCGAGGAAGATTGGGACGCCGTCATCAAGGTCCACCTGAAAGGCACGTTTGCACCTGCACACCATGCCGGCAACTACTGGCGCCAGCAAAGCAAGGCCGGCAAGCCGGTCGATGCGCGCATCATCAACACCACATCTCACTCGGGCCTGTTCTGCAATATCGGCCAGGCCAACTATGCTGCTGCCAAAGCCGGCATTGCGAGCTTCTCCATCGTCGCTGCGCGTGAGCTGCAGCGCTACGGCGTGACCGTCAATGCCATTGCGCCGCGCGCCACCACCCGCATGACGGAAGGCCTGCGTGAATGGACGCCCGAACAGCTGGAGCGCCGCGACCCCGAGTGGATTGCCGCGCTGGTCACCTGGCTATGCAGCCCTGAGGCCAGCAAGGTCAGCGGAAAAGTGTTCGAAGCCTGGGGCTACGGTTATGCCGTGGCCGAGAGCTGGCAGCACGGCCCCATGACGCAGGCCAGCAAAAACCCGGCAGAACTCGGTGCGTCGATTGAAGAGATCATCCGCTTCTCGCGCAAGAACGCGGGCATTGACCGCGATACCTGGCTGGATGTCTAGGGCCTAGCGCCCCTTCCAGACGGGCGAGCGTTTCTCCGCAAACGCTCGCGGCCCTTCGGCCGCATCTTCGCTGCTGCGGTTACACGCGGCAGCGGCATCGCTGATAGCCCAGGCATCCTCCGAAAGGTACAGGGATGCATCGAGCGAGCGATACACCACACCCTTACTTTCGCGCACCGCCACCGGCGCATTGGCGCAGATACGCCCGGCCAGCGCCATCGCCTTCTGAAGCACCTCATCATGCGGCACAACCAGGTTCACCAGACCCCAATGCAGGGCCTCTGCTGCGCTCATGAGTTCGCCGGTCAGCACGTGATACATCGCTGTTTTCAGCGGCATCTGGCGCGGCAACCTGAGCATGCCGCCACCGGCTGCCACCAGCCCGCGCCTGACTTCCGGCAACCCGAAAGACGCGTTCTCCGAGGCGACGATGAGATCGCATGCCAGCGCTATCTCCATGCCTCCGCCCAGCGCATAACCGTTCACCGCCGCGACCACAGGTTTCTCGATGTAGCGTCGCAGCAGGTCCGCTATGCCGGGCTTTCCGGCTTCGCTGATGCGTGTCATCCCGCCTGCAGCGACAGCCTTGAGGTCTGCACCTGCTGAAAAAGCCTTGTCGCCTGCACCCGTGACCACGGCGACCCAGAGTTCAGGGTCGGCAGAAAAGCGCGCGAGCGCTTCACTCAGGCCTGTGCCGACATCCATATTGATGGCGTTCATGGCTTCAGGGCGGTTGATGGTAATCAGTGCAACCCGCCCCCTTGGCTCATAGAGGACGGCTGGTCCGCTCATGCGGGGAAGCGCTGCGCCAGCTCAAGCACGCGCCTGGCCTGCTTGAGGTGCGGCATGTCCAGCATCTTGCCTTCCAGCCCCACAGTACCCATGCCCGGGTTGGCTTCAAACAGATCGACCACCTTTTTAGACCAGGCCAGCTCTTCGGCGGATGGCGAGAAAGCCGCATTGATGGCCGTAACCTGGTTGGGATGGATGGCAATCTTGCCGGTAAAGCCGCGCCGGCGTGCAGCTGCTGCATCCAGCGCCAGGCCGGCCTCATCGCTGAAGTCGGCCCAGATGGTATCAATCGGCTGCACACCCGCGGCCACTGCGCCTGACAGGCACAGTGCACGGGCCAGTTGGTAAACCGAGTCGTATTCACCGTCAGACCGGCGGTTGGTGCTGGCACCAAGAGCAGCGGCAATATCTTCTGCCCCCCAGGTCAGGCCGGCCAGCCGCGCGCTGCAGCCGTCGTAAGACCCGAGCGTGAACAGCGATCTGGCCGTCTCTGTTGCCACCGGCATGATGCGGATGGAACCTTGCGCCACCCCCTCACGTACTTCAAGTGCATTCAGGTAATACGAGAGTTGCACGATGTCTGCAGAAGAATCAACCTTGGGTAAAACGATGCCGTCAGGTGCGCCCGCAACAACCATCAAGTCGAGCAAGGCAGCAGGCGTCGACAGTGGGTTGATACGTACCCATAGTTGCTGCTTGCCGCGGCCTGCGCCAGCGCTTCGGCTGCGCAGGTAATCAAGCGCCATCCCGCGTGCGATATGGGTGCGTGAGGGCGCCACCGCATCTTCAAGATCAAGAATGAGGGCATCTGCACCAGTGGCATCGCCCTTGGAAAGTTTGCGCTCGCTGTCTGCCGGTATGAACAGCATGGAGCGAAGCGGCGCGTAAGGGTCGGGTGCAAAGCCCCGGCTGGATTGAGTCGTCATGGATGGATTAATCTTTTTTGGGTTTGAACAAACTGCGGCCAATGATCTGTTTCATCACTTCCATTGAGCCGCCGGCAATTTTCACAATACGCGCATCGGCGTAAGCACGTGCAATCGGGTACTCCCACATATAGCCCCAACCGCCAAACAGCTGCAGGCATTCATCCACCGCCTTGCAATGCAGGTTCGACATCCACATCTTGGCCATCGCCGCATCGGTGCCGTCCAGCTTGCGATCCATGAAAAGCCGGAGGCAGTGGTCTACAAACACGCGACCGACAACGGCCTCTGTCTTGATCTCTGCCAGCTTGAACTGGGTGTTCTGAAAGTCGGCCAGCGTCTGCCCGAACATTTTGCGCTCGGCTACATAGTCAATGGTGTACTGCAGCACTGTCTCGACCACGGCAGCAGAGCGAACCGCCTGCGTGAGCCGTTCCTGTGCCAGGTTTTTCATCAGCAACTTGAACCCGCCGTTTTCTTCGCCCAGCAGGTTGCTTGCCGGCACGCGCACGTTTTCAAAAAACAGCTCGGAGGTGTCCTGGGCCTTCATGCCCAGCTTTTCGAGCCGCCTGCCGCGCACAAAACCGGCGCGCGTTGCCTCCACTATAAAAAGAGACACGCCGCCGCCCTTTGCGTCAGGGGCGGTCTTGGTGGCCAGCACAATCACGTCGCAGATTTGGCCATTGGAGATAAACACCTTCTGGCCGCTGATGATGAAGTCGTCGCCATCACGCACCGCACGCGTCTTGATGCCGCGCACATCGCTGCCGGCTTGTGGCTCGGTGATGCCCAGCGCGCCTATGACTTCACCGCGCACCATGGGCGGCAGCCAGCGCTGCTTCTGCTCCTCGGTGCCAAAAGCCAGGATGTAGGGCATGACCATCTCGTTGTGCACGGGAAAGCCCGGCCCGGTAAAACCCGAGCGCGCCAGTTCTTCCACCAGCGCAAAGTTGAAAAGCTCGTCAGCGCCCGATCCACCATATGCCTCAGGAATGGAGCAACCCAGAAGCCCTGCGGCACCCGCCTTGAGCCACAGTTCACGAGGCACGCCACCATCGATCTCCCACCGGGCATGGTGCGGCGCGATCTCGGCCTCGATAAAGCGTCGCGCGGTTTCCCTGAACAGCTCATGCTCTTCGCCGAACAGGTCTCTCGTACTCATCAGCCCCCCGATCTATTTGGTGCCGGCGGCCGGAAGCCGGTGCATCAGTGCTACGCGTTTACAGGTCGCAACGATCTCTTCACGCTGGTTCCATGCGGTGTGCTGAAAAACCACTATGCCATTGGCCGGACGCGACTTGCTTTCACGCTTCTCAAGCACCGCCGTTTCAACATGCAGGGTGTCGCCTGCAAAGACCGGCTTTGGAAAACGCACTTCATCCCAGCCGAGATTGCCTACGGTGGTGCCCAGCGTGGTGTCTCCAACGGAGATTCCAACCATCAGGCCGAGGGTGAAAACGCTGTTCATCAGCGGCTTGCCAAACTCAGTTGTCCTGGCATATTCGGCGTCAATGTGGATGGCCGCCGGGTTGTGGGTCATGGTGCTGAACAGCAGGTTGTCGGTCTCCGTCACGGTACGGCGAATGTCGTGCCGGAAGGTCTGTCCGACCTCAAACTGTTCAAAATAAAGTCCAGCCATGGAAAGTTCTCCCGATTTGATATGATTGCATATTGTATTGCATAATACATTTTTCGGCATTCGGCTGAACACCCGATCAAAGATTGGCCGGATGACAGGGAAAACGTCCCCCACAGACCGCCACCATTCATATAGTATTGATGCATATTAAACCAACGGAAAAAGCAACACGAAAGGCCTCATCGTGACTTCGACAAATGCCTATGGCATTACGGGTTTTGGGGGCTACATCCCCCGGCTCCGGATGGAGCGCAGCGCCATTGCTGCAGCCCACAAATGGATGGCTCCCGCGCTGCGCTCAGCTGCCAAGGGGCGACGCGCTTTCTGCAACTGGGACGAAGACAGCATCACCATGGCTGTGGAGGCGGCGCGCGATGCATTGAACAAAAAGCAACCCGGCGACATTGCCAAAGTTGTGCTGGCATCCACCACCATGCCGTTTGCAGACATGCTCAATGCATCGGTGGTTTGCGGCGCCCTGGATTTACCTGCAGAAGTGCGTGCGCTCGACATCGGCCAAACCCAGCGTGCCGGCACCTCAGCCCTGCTGGCCGCACTGGTGGAGGGGGGGAAACCGGCACTCGTGGTCGCCAGCGACAGGCCGCGCGGCAAGCCAGCCAGCACACAGGAAATCGGCTTTGGCGCCGGAGCAGCAGCCTTCACGCTGGGCAGCAAAAACGTCGTGGCGGATTTCCTCGGGTTCTCCAGCAGTACGGCGTCCTTTGTTGACCATTTCCGCTCAAACGACAACAAGTACGATTACTTCTGGGAAGAGCGCTGGATACGCGATGAAGGCTACCTGAAGATCGCGCCCCCCGTGGCAGTTGCGGCACTTGCAAATGCGGGCGTCCGGGCTGGCGATATTGCCCATTTCATCATGCCCACGCCGTTCAAGGGCGTTTCTTCCGCCCTGTCCAAAAAATTAGGTCTCCCCGCAGGCTGCGAAGCGGACGGACTGGAAGAGCATTGCGGCTACACCGGCGCGGCCCATGCGCTGCTGATGCTCTCGAACGTGTTGCAGGCCTGCAAACCCGGTGAGCTGATTCTGGTGATGGGTTTTGGCCAGGGCTGCGATGCACTGGTGTTTCGCGCCACCGATGCCATTGGCAGCTTCCAGCCCGTGCGCGGGGTTGCCGGTGCCCTCGCAGACGCGCAGTCACAGGACAACTACCTGCGCATGCTGGCATATGACGAGGGCATCGAGCTCGAATGGGGCATGCGTGCCGAGAAAAACACCAAAACCTCGCTGACAGAGCAATACCGGTCCAGCGGGCAGATTGCAGGCTTCGTGGCGGGTAAATGCAGAAAATGCGGCACGGTGCAATTCCCCCAACTGGCGTACTGTGTGGCGCCAAGCTGCCATGCTGGCAGCGAAAACTTCGAACCCATCCCCCTGCGGGATGTGCCCTGCAAGGTACTGACCCATACCGCAGACTGGCTGTCCTACCATCCCGCGCCACCGTTGTATGTGGGTTTCGTGCAGTTTGAAAACGGTGCTCGCCTCCTGATGGAGACCGTTGATGTTAGTGCCCAGGCGCTTGAAAAAGACATGCCCTTGCGTGTGGTCTACCGCATCAAGGAAATCGACAAAACCCGCGGCTACCGCCGGTATTTCTGGAAAACAACGCCGATATGACCCCCCCCCGTTGCGGCCCACTGCGTGTAGCCGCCTCCCACCCTCAAGGGGACGCCGCCTGTGGCCCGGCGAAGCCGGTTCCACGGCAGCACTGGCCACTGCATGTCCTGGCACATGCACCGGCCGTACAAAAGCACTAAGGACACATTCATGGCAACAGGTATCAAAGACAAGGTCGCCATCCTCGGCATGGGCTGTTCGCGTTTCGGCGAGCGCTGGGATGCGGGCACACCCGAGCTTCTGGCGGAAGCATTTGAAGAAGCGCTGGCAGACGCAGGCCTGGAGCGCAGACAGATCAACGCAGCCTGGTACGGCTCGGGTATGGACGCCATCAACGTCGGCAACTCATCCATACCCGTAGCCATGGCGCTGCGGCTTGAAGGCATTCCAGTCAGCCGCGTCGAGAACATGTGCGCCACCGCCACCGAGGCGCTTCGCGGTGCCACGTATGCCGTGGCTTCAGGCGCCGTGGACATTGCCCTGGCAATTGGCGCCGAAAAGCTCAAAGACACCGGTTACGGCGGCTTGCCCACGCCCTTCAAGGGCACACTCAATGACATGTGGATGCCACTGGGCTCCGCCCCGGCAGGCTTTGCACAACTGGCTGCGGGCTACCGGGCCAAACACGGTATATCAAAGGAAGACCTGAAGCGCGCCATCGCGCACGTTTCCTGGAAGAGCCATCAGAACGGTACCTTGAGCCCCAAGGCTCATCTGCAAAAAGCGGTCACGATGGAGCAAATCATCAATGCCCCCATGATTGCCGAGCCGCTGGGCCTTTATGACTGCTGCGGTGTCAGCGACGGTTGCGCAGCGGCCATCGTCACCACACCTGAAATCGCCCGGGCACTGGGAAAAAAGGACCTGGTCACCATCAAGGCACTGCAACTTGCTACCAGCTCCGGCGTGGAGTCGGGCACCGACCAATGGGATGGCAGCTACGTGAACACCACACGCATCGCCGCCAAAAGGGCCTACGAGGAAGCCGGTATCACCAACCCGCGTGAACAACTGGACCTCATGGAAGTACACGACTGCTTTTCCATCACGGAACTGGTCACGATGGAAGACCTTTTTGTATCCGCCGAAGGGCGCGCGACCTTTGACGTGATGGACGGCTTTTTTGACCGTGAAGGCAACGGTGTGCCCTGCCAGGTGGACGGTGGGCTCAAGTGTTTTGGCCATCCCATCGGTGCCTCCGGTTTGCGCATGGCCTATGAGATCTACACCCAGTTGCTGGGGCGAGCGGACAAGCGCCAGTTGAGCAGTCCCAGCATCGGCCTGGCGCACAACCTTGGCGGCGTACCTTACCTTGGAGTTGCGGCCATTTCAATCCTCGGCCTTCACAGCTGACACAACCCATCTTCAATAACAACATGGCCAAGCTACCCCAAACCAACGCGCAGGTCCTGCTGAAATCAAGGCCACAGGGGATTCCGCAGGCGGAACACTTCGAAATTGTCCAGACGCCCATGCCGGTACTGGAGTCTGGGCAATTCCTTGTGCGCAACGAGTTTCTTTCGGTCGAACCCGCCATGCGCGGTTGGGTCAATGCAGCAGCAAATTACTCGGATCCCGTACCCGTCGGCGGCGTCATGCGCAGCTTTGCGGCCGGCGTGGTGGTGGCATCGCGTCACCACGGCTATTCAGAAGGCGATCGCGTGATGGGCATGCTGGGCTGGCAGGCCTATGCCGTGAGCGATGGCAGCACCATACGCCGCAAGGTGCTGGAAGACGACCTGCCGCTGTCGCTCTCCCTCGGCGTGTTGGGCATCAACGGCGTGACAGCCTATTTCGCGCTCACGGAAGTGGGCGAGCCACGCCCCGGCGACACGGTGGTGGTGTCTACCGCAGCCGGCTCGGTGGGTTCGGCCGCAGGGCAAATCGCCAGACTGGCAGGTTGCCGCACCGTCGCCATCACCGGCGGCCCCGAGAAAATGCGGATGTGCCTGGAGGACTTTGGCTATGACGCAGCGGTTGACTACAAGAGTGCCGGTTTTGTCGATGCGCTGGTGCAAGCCTGCCCCAGGGGTGTGGATGTCTACTACGACAACACCTCGGGTGCAATCTCGGACGCGGTTGTTCGCCACATCAACAAAGGCGCACGCATCGTCATCTGCGGCACAGCGTCGGTCTCAAACTGGGAGCCCTGGCCAGCCGGGCCGAGAGTTGAGCGTCACCTCCTCAACAAGGCCGCACGCATGCAGGGCTTCCTGGTGTGGGACTATGAACACCGCTATGAAGAAGCCGTCTCAAAGCTGGCTGGCTGGGTTCGCAATGGCAGCCTGCAGTACCGGGAGGAAATCCTCGAAGGCATGGCCGCCGCGCCTGATGCCATTGCCGGCCTTTACAGGGGGGAAAATTTTGGCAAACGGGTGATCCGCCTGCAGCCGCAGGACTGAAGGCACTTATCCCGCTCCATTCCTTTAAACCGACTATTCCACGCAGCCATGAAGACAACATGAATCTCGAAAAACTGCTTCAACTCAAATTTCCCGAGCTCGAACACACCGCAACACCGCGCGATGCGATGTTGTATGCGCTGGGCATAGGCGTCGGCGACAGGCCCGAAGAAGCCGATGACCTGCAGTTTGTGTACGAAAAGGGACTGAAGATATTCCCCTCGCAGGTCAACGTGATTTGCCATCCGGGTGGCTGGATCATGAACCCCGAGCTGGAAGTCAACTGGGTCAAATTGCTGCATGGCGAGCAGGCGTTTGAAATCCTCAAGCTGCTGGAGCCGGGGAAGACCTATGTCGGCCGCTACAAAATCACCGGCGTACTGGACAAGGGGCCTGGCAAGGGATCCCTGCTCTTCATGCGCAAGGAATTACGCGAAAAAGGCGATGACACCCTGGTCAGTACGGTGGACTCGACCTACTTCCTGCGCGGTGATGGCGGCAGCGGCGGCACACTGGACGTGGCACCAGCGCCACACGCGCTGCCCGAGCGCACGCCCGACACCAGCGTCACCATCAGCATACTGCCGCGCGCAGCGCTCATCTACCGGCTGAGCGGCGACTACAACCCCATTCACGCTGACCCCGCACTCGCACGCAAGGCAGGTTTTGAACGACCAATATTGCACGGCCTGTGCTCACTCGGTGTTGCCACCCGCGCAATTTTGCAGGAATGCTGCGGCAACCAGCCTGAACGCCTGCGCTCCCTGCAGCTCAGGTTCAGCTCGCCTGTTTACCCGGGCGAAACACTGCTCACCGACATCTGGCGTGATGGCCAGACGGTAAGCTTTCGTGCAAGGGTTGCAGAACGGGATGTACTGGTTTTAAACAACGGCCGCGCCGTCATTAACTGAAACTGCCCCTTAACCTGACTCGTCAACCCGGACAAATACATGTCCGGAATCCAGCCACTCAACAGGAGAAACGACATGTTCCAGCAGAAAAAAGTCATCATCAGCTGCGCCGTCACGGGCGCCATCCATACTCCCTCGATGTCCCCCTACCTGCCGGTGACGGCCGATGAAATCGCCGAAGCGTCGATTGCCGCAGCGGATGCCGGCGCCGCCATCATCCACCTGCATGCCCGCGACCCGGTGACCGGAAAACCGGACCAGCGGCCCGAAGCCTTTACACCTTTCCTCAAGCAGATCAAGGCACGCAGCAAGGCCATCATCAACCTGACCACTGGCGGCTCGCCTTATATGACGGTGCAGGAGCGTATGCAGCCGGCGAAAGTGCTCAAGCCCGAAGTGGCATCGATGAACATGGGCACCATGAATTTCGGCCTGTTCCCCATGCTCAACCGTTTCAAGGAATTCAAGCATGACTGGGAGCGGCCTTACCTGGAAGGCAGCAAGGATCTTATTTTCCGGAACACTTATGGCGATCTTGAAACCGTTCTGACAGAGCTTTCTGTCAACAACACCCGTTACGAATTCGAGTGCTACGACACCTCGCACCTCTACAACCTGGCGCATTTTGTCGAGCGCGGCCTGGTGAAAGCACCGTTTTTTGTCCAGACGGTGTTCGGCATCCTGGGCGGCATAGGTACCCATCCGGATGACGTGATACACATGAAACGCACGGCAGACCGCCTGTTCGGCGAAGACTACCGCTGGTCAGTACTGGGCGCCGGCGCCAGCCAGATGAAGGTTGCGGCCATGGCTGCGTCCATGGGCGGAAACGTGCGGGTCGGCCTGGAAGACAGCCTGTGGATTGGCAAAGGCCAACTGGCATCCAGCAATGCCCAGCAAGTGAGCAAGGTGCGCGAGATTCTCGAAGGCCTGGGGCTCGAGATCGCCACTCCGGACGAAGCCCGGGAAATCCTCCAGCTCAAAGGCAGTTCCCAAGTCAATTTTTAAACTGCCATGTTTCCCATAGACTTGCTCGTCAAGGCGGCGCGGGCAACGCCGGATGCCATCGCCTTCCAGGACGAGCAGCGCACACTGACATTCAGCGAACTGCTGTCACAGGCTTGCGCGCTGGCAGCCGCCATCCAGCAGTTGACAGGGCTACGGCGGCCCAGGGTGGCCGTGCTGTCCCCCAACTCGCTGGAGATGGCCATAGGCATCATGGCCATACATGCAGGCGGCTTCTGGCTGATCCCGTTGAACCCGCGCGATGCGAAGGCCGAAGTCCAGCGCCAGGTCGCGCTGGTCAAACCGGACCTGTTCATTATTGATGCGGCGCATGCAGAGGGTTTTGATACATGCGGCATGCCGGTTATTTACACCGGCATACATGGCCATGACGAAGACAGTCACGAAACCATCGCGCACTTGGTCAGTAAGCATCATGGGGAGAAGCCTGTTTTCGCGGGCACCGATCCGTCGGAGCCCAATGCAATCAAGTTCACCGGCGGTTCTTCCGGCCGGCCAAAAGCTGTCGTCCAATCCTTCCGGACCGTCAACACGGTAGCCTCCACGGTGGCCACCGCTTTTGATTTGCAGGCAGACGAGGTCTACCTGCTCACGGCCCCCATGACGCACGGCGCCGGCGCTTTCATGCTGCCCGTGCTCTCACGCGGCGGGCGTTGTGTGATCATTGAAAAACCGCGCCCGGCATCGATTGCCGGAGCGCTGGAAAAATTCGGCGCCACCATGACCTGGATGCCACCCACCCTGCTGTATATGCTGATGGAAGTGCCTGGCATTGCCGCGATGGATTTAAGCCACATGCGTCACCTGATATGGAGCGGTGCACCGGCGACCGTTGAAAAGCTCAAACAGGCGCGTGCGCTGTTTGGCAATGTCATCGAATCCGCCTATGGCCAGGCCGAGGCCTCGTCTGTCGCAACCGTGATGCGTGCACATGATGTTGTCAGCGATGAAGATTTCGCCTCTGCCGGCAGGCCGACACTGCTGTCGCATGTGGAGATAGCCGGACCGGACGGCAGCATCCTGCCCGTGGGGGAAACCGGTGAGATCATCATTCGTGGTGACATCCGCATGATCGAATACCTTGAAATGCCGGACATCACGGCACAAACCGTCAAGGGCGGCTGGGTGCACACCGGTGACATCGGCATGTTTGATGCACGTGGCTATCTGTTCATCAAGGGACGGTTGCGTGACGTGGTGATTTCAGGTGGGTTCAACGTCTACCCGCTTGATGTGGAAGATGTGCTTTGCCGCAATGACGCCGTGCAGGAAGCCGTGGTTTTTGGCGTGCCTGATGAAAAATGGGGGGAGCGCGTGGAGGCGGCCGTCATGTTGCGCGCCGGCGCCACGGCCCATCCGGAGCAATTGATGGAATTCGCACGCCAGTGGCTGGGTGCAGTCAAGACACCCAAGGCTATCCATATCGTCGAAAGCCTTCCCCGCAGCAATGTGGGCAAGGTACTGCGCCGTGAAGTGCGCAGCCAGTTTATTCCATCGGATTGACACTCCAGAAGGGGAACCCATCATGAACGACATCCTGACACAGTCTGTCATGGACAGGGTGGCCACACTCACGCTCAACCGCCCCGAAAGTCGCAATGCACTGTCACCCGACATGCGGGACAGGCTACTGGATTCACTGAAGGCCTGCGCAGACAACCCCGATGTGGGCGCAATCGTCATCACAGGCAATGGCAAGGCGTTCTGCTCAGGCGGCGATATCAAGCGCATGGCCGACATTGATCCGGTTGGCAAGGCTGAGCGGCTGGCGTCCCTCAAGCAGGCGCATCTTATTCCCGGTTTGCTGGCCGCCATGCCCAAGGTTGTCATCGCTGCCATCAACGGCTCAGCCATGGGAGCGGGACTTGCACTGGCTTGCGCCTGCGACTTGAGGATCGCGTCAACAACGGCCCGATTTGGTACATCCTTCATTAATATCGCGGTGGCAAGTGACTTCGGCGCATCCTGGAACCTGAGCCGCATTGTCGGCAACGCCAAAGCACGCGAACTGCTGTTGATGGGTGATGCAATCGACGCGGCCGAGGCCAGAACCATGGGCCTTGTTTCGCGCATATTTGAACCAGGCGACCTGGCCCGTGAAGCCCAGCGGCTCGCCTTGCGCTTTGCCAACGGCCCGCGCATCGCGCAGGCATTGCTGAAGAAAAACCTCGCAGTAGCGGCAACCGGTAGCCTGAACACATTGCTTGACCTGGAAGCTGAGCACCAGATGGTGGCCTTCTATACAGAGGATCACCGCGAGGCGGTCAATGCCTTCCTTGAAAAACGCGCACCCGTTTTCCGCGGTCACTAAAAAAACAGTCACCTCACAGCGCGAGCAAGCAGCCACGCATATTTTGTATGCTACTGTACCTTACACTAGAGCTTTCATGAAAGTCGCCAGCAACCGCGCACCCCACATAGGAAGATGCATTCAATGACCCCATCGCCCCTCGACGGCATCCGTGTCCTCGACCTGTCCAAAGTGCTTGCCGGGCCGCTATGCGCACAATACCTCGGCGACATGGGCGCGGATGTCATCAAGGTAGAAACACCAGGCCAGGGCGATGAAACACGCCACTGGCCGCCTTTTAGGGAAGCACCCGACAACAACAGGACAGGCGCGGTCTTCCTCAGTGCAAACCGCAACAAGAGAAGCCTGTGCCTGGACCTGAAAAGCGATGCTGGCCGAGGCGCTATATACAGACTGGCAAAGTGGGCCGATGTGGTGATTGCCAGCTTTGGCCCGGGCGT
The DNA here is from genome assembly GCF_042659145.1 of Polaromonas aquatica. Lineage (NCBI taxonomy): Bacteria > Pseudomonadati > Pseudomonadota > Betaproteobacteria > Burkholderiales > Comamonadaceae > Polaromonas > Polaromonas aquatica. The sequence goes on from NZ_JBHSRS010000083.1 coordinate 189,799, forward strand.
CTCGGAAAAGCTGGGCGTAGACGCTGCAACGCTAAGGACTTGCAATCCAAGGCTTATTTATTGCGATATTTCGGGTTTTGGCAGCGTCGGTCCCATGCGTGAAGGCAAAGGTTACGACGTGATCCTGCAGTCCTTTACCGGCATGCTGTCCATCACCGGCGAGCCCAATGGACCTGCAGTGCGCAGTCCCTTCTCTCCGGTAGACCAGGCCACCGGACTGCATGCGCTGATCGGCATATTGGCGGCGCTGTACCGGCGTGAACGCACAGGCAGCGGCGGCACCGTCGAGGCATCATTATTCGATACTGCGACAGGCATGCTGGGTTACTTCCTGCAAAGCTTCTGGGAGCGTGGCACGGAGCCACAAAAGCCCGGCTCAGGCCATGAATCGCTCTGCCCCTACCAGGCATTTGAAACGGCGGACAAGCCGTTGATACTCGGCGTTGCCAACGACACACTATGGAAAAGGTTCTGCAAGCTGGCTGATCTTGAAGATATTGCAGATCACCAGGACTACCGCACCAACGCTGATCGCGTGCGCAACCGTGAAGCCACCATCACATTGGTATCGGAGGTGCTTCGCAAACATGGCCGTGACCGGTGGCTGGCGGCACTTGACGAGGCCGGCATTCCCAGCTCGCCATTGCATACGTTGGGAGAGCTTTCCGAGCATCCACACACGAGCGCCAGCGGCATGAAGTTTGACTACGAGCATCCAGTGCTCGGCAAACTGAAGGGCATAGCACAGCCGCTTCGTTTTGACGGCGAGCGCGCAAGGATGCGGCGCCCTCCGCCACTTCACGGCGAGCACAGTCATGAAATACTGCAGGAGCTGGGTTACACCGACAGGGAGATTGAGCGCCTCTTGCAGACAACGCCGCAAGCGGGAAAAGACCAGCCCTGAATTGAGGCGGTGCGATATCAGGTCACAAAAGTATTTACGGCCTGCAAATCTATATACATTCGAAAATTCGTATGCTAAATTACGATTATGGTTGCACAAAACTGGCCCCTGACCCCATGTCTGCATCCTATCCGCAGATACCTGCCCAGGCCAGCCGTCGCTGATCGGACCATGCGCCAGAACGTTTGATTTCCACAATATTCTTTCTTTGGAGACCTCATGCATCCCCTGTTTAAAAGTTTCGCGGCTCTGGCGTTTGGATTCGCTGCTTCGGCAGGGCATGCACAAGCCTATCCGTCCAAGCCCATCAAGCTGATCGTCCCTTACGCCGTCGGTCAGGGCACGGACATCGCCGCTCGCTACGTAGGTGACGAGCTGGCCAAAGCACTCAATCAGCCCATCATTGTCGACAACCGCCCAGGCGCTGGCGGAAACATTGGCACGCAGATCGCGTCCAAATCTCCTGCCGACGGCTATACATTGCTGATCGGCACCAATGCCACGCATGCGGCCAATTCGTTTCTGTATACCAATCCGGGTTTCGACCCGCAGGCAGACTTCGAGCCAATCGCGATGGTCGGCATCCTGCCACTTGTCTACGTCACCGCACCCAACAACCCGATCAGCAACATTCCAGATCTGGTTCGCGCCGCCCGAGCCAAGCCAGATGGACTGAACACGGCCATCTCCACCACCACCTGCCGGATGGCGCATGAGCTGTTCAAGCAGCGAGCCGAAGCACCCATGTTCCCCGTGGACTTCAAAGGCAGCGCGCAGGCCCTCACCGCAGTGATAGGCGGTCAGGTGGAGTACATGGTGGACACCATCACTTCGCTGCGTACGGCTGTACTAAATGGCCAGGTCAAGGCACTCGGTGTCACCTCGGCGAAATCAAGCAAGCTTCTGCCCGGTGTGAAGTCAATTGCAGAACAGGGTGTCGCCGGATACGAGCTTGTCGGCTGGACCGTGTTGTACGCCCCAAAAGGTTTACCGCCTGAAACCGCACGCATCCTGGCTGCGGCTGTGAGCAGCACCCTGGCCCGCCCGAACGTGCAAGAGAAACTGCTTCAACTCGGCATCGACCCCTTGGCCATGACCGGCGACACACTCAAGACATTCACCGCCAACGAGAAAGAAAAGTGGGGTCGCCTGATTCATGGCGCAGGCCTGAAGCCGAACTGACAGCCTTCCCAGAGCGGAGCAGATTTTGAGGCTGGCACCTGTGCCTGTTCTGGTTATTCGCAGTACAGCTTCAGACGACAACGACCCGGGAACTGACGGGCGCCGCAGCGCGCCATAGGTATTACCACACCAGCACTGCAGAATACGTCTGAAGTCGCCTCGCTGCTCTGCGGCCAGAGTTTCGTCAAAGCATCAATTCATCTACCAAACAGCATTGTTTATTGCGCCTGATCCGTCTTTGCCAGAAAGCCCTTAATCAGTTGCAGCAATGCTTCTTCAATCTCGGCTTTGGGGATGTTTGGGGCATGGCCACTCACGGTTGCACGGGTCACACCGACAAAAGCCTGTGTGATCACAAATGCCTGTGCCGGGCTGAAACGAACGGACTTGCCACTGCGGCCCGGTACGCCCCAGGAGGTAAGAAGGTTGGCAATGAGATTGGGCGGGGTGTCGAGCAGTTTCCCAGACCCTTGCATCAGGGCGTTCTCCAGCAACACCCGGTGCACCCGGGAACGGCCGCCAAATGCACCGAAGACGGCCTGGATGAGCATACGGGCCGGGTCTTCCCCCGGGTCCCGATCCGGGTTGCTCAGCAGCGCTACGACCCGGTTGGTTACGGTCTGCATTTCGCGTTGACCCAGCATGACCAGAATGTCGTTCTTCTGGGAAAAATACTGATAAAGCGTACCAATGCTGATACCGGCCACTTCGGCAATGCGGTTGGTCGTCAGGGCGCTCAGCCCCTCCTTGTCGAGTATCCGTGTGGCGGCCTCCAATATGAGTTCAATCTTCTGCTGCGAGCGTTCCTGCAACGGCTTTCTGCGCGTAACCATTTGATTTTTAACGGCTTTTTTCTTCATGACAGCATGCGCGAAACGCGAGTATGAAAACATGAGCTTAGCTCATATAGTTTCATTCATCAAAGTTTTTCCAATGGATTGAGCCATGAACACACTGGTACTCACCCAAATCATCGGCACCTCGGTAGTGCTGTTTTTCTCGCTGCTGGAGGCGCTGGTGCTACAGCGGCGCAAGCCCGGCACATTCGACTGGTCGGAGGCATGGTTGTCGATGGGCGACATGCTGGGGCGGCGCCTTATCGCGCTGCTGCCGCTGAACATTGCCACCCCGGTGTTTGCCTGGGTCTGGCAACACCGCCTGTTCACTCTCGAGATGAACTCCTGGCTGCTCTTTGCCCTGCTGTTTGTTGGGCTGGAGTTCTTCTACTATTGGTACCACCGTGCCGCGCATCGCGTTCGCTTTTTCTGGGCCACGCATGCAGTGCACCATTCACCCAACCAGCTCACGCTGTCCACCGCATTCCGCCTGGGCTGGACAGGCAAGCTGACCGGCACCACCCTGTTCTTCATACCGCTGGTGCTGGTGGGTTTTAGTCCTCAGGTGGTACTGGCGACCCTGTCGCTCAATCTTCTCTATCAGTTCTGGCTACACACCACCTGGATACCCAAGCTGGGCTGGCTGGAGTATGTGCTCAATACACCGTCGGCCCACCGCGTGCACCACGCATCCAACCTGGACTATCTGGATGCAAACTACGGTGGCGTGCTGATTGTGTTTGACCGGCTTTTTGGCACTTATCGCGAAGAGCGTGCAGAGGAGCCGTGCATCTATGGTTTGGTCAAACCGATGCGATCGCACAACATTTTCACCATGGAATTTCAACAATGGATGGATCTGTGGAGCGACATGCGCCACACGCCCAGGTGGCTGCACAAGTTGGCGTTGATAGTAATGCCGCCCGGCTGGTCGCCCAACGGAAAAAGCCAGACCACAGAAGCCTTGCGCCGGAACGGCAAGCTCGCTGTTGCACCGGTAGCTCCTACGCTCACTGCCCGGACAGACTTGCCAGCTTGAAACGGCGTTGCCCCCAAGCGTGGAGATCGTCGCGTCACCGAAAACAGCCCCGCGAATCCATCCGGCTCCATCCTCATATTTGCCATTGCCAGCCCAGAATGATCAAGGACGGCTCCTGAAGTATCAGTGAGCAGCCCGATATAACAAAGGGCGACTGAAAAAAAAGATTGCTCAAACAGGTTGACGATCGTCGCCAAACTCACACCGCAACTTCTGCCGAGCAAACAGTATTCCAAGTTTGGAATATGTGGCGTCACACGTGTAATGCAGCGCATGCGTTCGGTCATCACTTGGGCTGCAGCCAATGGTCGTTATCCCCGTCTGCGGCTCATGTGGTACGGGCAACTTGAAAGCATCCTAGTCCAATATACTGTATATTTATACAGGCACTAATTGGAGCTCAATTTTATGAACGAACCATACGTCGTCAGCCTTCATGGCGTTGAGGGGTTGCCCGCTGCAGAGAGAATTTCGGCGGAGCTGCGGGTCATCAAGGAATTGGACCGCGGCCTGGGTGGTGCGGAGGCTGTTGTGGAGACGTATCGCGCGTGGCGTGATGCCTGTGAGTGTGACGCCAGTGAGTTGAGTGCGTCAACGGCAAGCCTGGCTGTGAAGTGGCCCAAGGCTTTTGAGACGGCGCAGCGCGCTGGGCTGAAGAACATTGGTGAAAGCGATGCGCATTTTGAGATTCACCTTGCACAACAAAGTGTTGCGGCCGGCTAAGCGAGGAAGCTCATGCGGCTAAACTTGGTGCTGCTTATTTGGCAAGCATAGCCAAGAAGAGCCAATGGTGGCGCCACATTTTCATGTTGTGCCAGCAGTTATCCACAAAGTTAACCCCAATTCGGATGTGCAACTTTTCGGGATAAATCCTGCACTGCCATAACCCAATTTACGCTCTGTTTCACCGCCACCCAACCACGAGTTCCAGTATTAACGTCATGTTTAAAGTTGCCGCCTTGATTGTCGCCATAGTTTCTGGAACCGCTGTGCTCACCCTGGTCGGTGCTGTGGTAGTCGGGCGCCGGCTTTCAGGCGAAGAGATCGCGGTCACATTCTTAGGCATGGCGCTTACGCTCGCATGCTGGGTCGTCGCTCAACGCCGGCATGCGCGAAAACGGCTTCGGAACCTGCGCGATTCGGCGCTTTGGTAACAGCGCTGCAACCTTGCCGTAAAAGATAACCCTGGCAGCCGACGAGGTCTCGCACTTTGCCCTATTGAACTTTGATCTCACCCTGCACGATACGCCCTGCGATCAGGCAGTTCGGGTGCTGCCAGGCCACCTACATGTGGCGCAAAGTACGCTGAATTTCGGCTAAATCCTGCCGTTCTTTAACGCGTGCATCGCAGACCTATATGGCGTCCAGCGCTTCCGCTCCAACCCAGGTGAGAGACCGCAAAGCCTATGCAATGCGGCCAAACGGATGCAATGAAGTTTCTAAGCCTGTCTGAGGCGGCGTGTGATCGCAAAAAATGCGGGATAGGGTAAAAGCCGCAGGGCTTTCATCCAGCAGGTAAAGCGTTTGGGGAAGTGGATTTCAAACTCGCCGCGTGCCCAACCATGCAATATTTCACGCGCCGCCTCCTCGGGCGTGATCAAGGCGGGCATTTTGAATTGATTCTGGCGGGTCAGCGGTGTGTTCACAAAGCCGGGGTTGATCAGCGACACGCCCACCCCCTGGTCGTGCAGGTCCAGATACAAGGTCTCGGCCAGGTTGATCAGCGCGGCTTTGGTCGGGCCGTAGGCCAGGCTATTGGGCAGGCCCCGGTAGCCCGCCACACTGCCCATCAGGCTGATGTGGGCGCGCTGACCGGTGCGCTTGTCCAGCGGCTGCGCCAGCAGTTGCGGCACCACCGCATCCAGCAGGTTGAGCGCGCCCAGATAGTTGATTTCGTTGTGGCGCAGCAGGTCGCGCAGGTCCATGTGCGTGGCATTCATGGCGTGATAATGTCCCGCGCAGTAGACCACGCAGTCCAGCGCGCCCCGTGCCCCCAAGACGGACGCCGCCGCCTTGACCGCCGGTGCGTCACACACATCCAGCGGCAGAGCCAAGGCGCCGGCGTGCGCCTCGACGAATGCGTTGAGGGCGTCTGCGCTGCGGGCCGAAACCACGACCTTCGCGCCTTGCGCGTGCAGTGCCGATGCCGTGGCCCGGCCAATGCCGGTGGACGCGCCCAGCAGCCAAACCGTACGACCGCGCCAGTCCGCCATGCGAGAGTTCAGTGCCATGGTGTATTTATCGCTTGATAAATGAGAGAGTCACTTCGCCCAAGGCAAAACCCCACTTGCGCATGGCGGCTTTGTTGAGCATGACTTTGTCATTCAGGAGGTACATCCAGTCGTCAAACTGCACGTCTATGACCCGGCCGTCTACCGGCAGGGCAAGGGTGTAGGTCCAGTTGAATGCGTTGCCGCTTTGCTGGCCTTCGGCGCTGCCCACCACATCATCCGCCCGACCGGTGTAGCGGCCGTTGGCGTGGCGGGTCAAGCGCCAGATGCGCCGCTGGGTCGTACCGTCCGAATAGCTAAAGGCTTCGTCCAGCACGCCAGCATCGCCGTTCCAGGTGCAGGTCATCACTACTGTAAATCGCTTGACCACTTTGCCTGAGCGGTCGGTGAAGATGCCATAGGCATCCAGGGTGCCGTTGAAGTAGTCGCGCAACTCCAGCACCGGGGTTTCCTTGGCGTAGTCCTGAACCTGCGGCGTACTGCATGCGCCCAGAAAAGCCGTAAATATGACGGCGACGAAGAGGCGCGATCGGTCAAAAAAGCTGCGTTGTTTCATGGTGTATGCGGCTGGGCCGTCGGTTGGATGATGAAAAAATGGAGAGCGCCGGCCGCCAGGGCTTTGAGCCCACACGGCAGGAGACAATAGGCAATCGTGAGCAAAGTAGCCGCGTGGGCATCCCGCGCGCCGGGCGTATAGCCCAACCAGCCCAGCAATGGCAGGGCCAGGCCGGCGGCCAGCGCCAGATTGAGCTTGGTGGCAAAGTTCCACCAGCCGAAGTAGGCCCCTTCTGCGCGCCCGCGGTCACCGGCCTTGGCAATGATGCCGGCCAGCAGTGCGCCTGGCAGGGCCAAGTCGCTCCCCAGAGCGATGCCCGACAAGGCGCACACCAGCAAAAACCACAGCGCATCACCAACACCGAGCTGGCTCGCGCCCAAAAAAACGGCAATGGACAAAAACATCCCAAAGCGCCAGCTGCGCGCCAGCCCCCAGCGGCTTACCAAGCGCAACCACATGGGCATGGACAGCGCGCCACATACAAAGTAGACCGCCAGTACCGCGGACTGCATGGCTTCGTTGGCCTGCAAACGGTCTTGCACAAAAAACAGCACCAGCGTCGCGGGGATAGCACTGGCAATGCCGTTGAGCAGATACACGCCCAGCAGGCGACGAAAGTCGGGGCTGCGCCATGGGTGCCACAGCGCGCCGGGTGCCGTGGGTTCAGCGCCTGTCGTCGCGTGGTGACGGCGTTCGGGTTGAGGCGCTCCGCGCCAGGCCCAGCAGCCACAGACCAAACCGACGAACAGCAGCGCCAGCATGGCGGGCACGCCCAGGAGCGCGGGGGTGATGGCCGCCAGAAGCACGCCCACCAAGCCTAGTCCTTCGCGCCAGGCCACCACGCGGCTGCGGTACAGCGCATCGCCGCCCAGCATGGCGCCCCACGACTGGTGCGCCACCGACAAGGCACTGTAGGCCGCATAGGTCAGCACCAGCCACAACATTGCCCAGTACAGCAGCGCCGTGGGTTCACGCACCAGCGGCATGAACAGCAAAGAAAATCCTGCCGCCAGTAGGGCAGCCGCCCATGCACCCATTGCCAATACCGCTTGTAGTGAGGTGGCATACAAGCGGTCGCATAAACGGCCAAGGAGTGGATCAATCACCGCATCGAGCAGGCGTGCGCCCAACAGCACGGCTCCCAAAGCCGCCAGCGACACCCCCCACTGGCGGGCATACAGATTGGGCATCAGCACATACAGCGGCAGGGCGCAAAACGCCAAGGGCAAACCCAGCAGGCCATAACGCACACCGTCATCCACGCTCCAGGTTTGGGGCGCTGCTTGCATGTCCGTTGCCTTGCCAAGACTCATGGTGCTGCGCCCACCGGCGCCGGTGATCTGGCCTGCGCCAGCAGCGCGCGGCGCAATTGCGGCTCAGACGTTTGAGGGGACAGCCAAATACCAAAAAAGAGTTTTGCAAAGGCCGGGTCGCGCACTTCACCCAGCAAGCGGCCATTGCTCCAAAACACCGCGCCCGTGGCGGGCTGGTGCACGCCGGTGATACGGTCCCCGGTGTTCACATCCGGGAACAGCGCCCGCATCTGGTTTTCCCAAGCGGTTGCTTGCGCCTGGCTGATAGGCGCCTGGCGACGCATCTCCGCCATAGAGCGTTTGGCAATGTCCACACCCTTGAAGTCGCGCAGGTAGGCCAGCTCGAGCGCAAACGGGCTTTGTTCATAGGCTGACTCGGCAAATCCGGGTGCGATCCACAGGGTAGCCTGGTAGACCTCCAAGCCCCAGAACTTCAACTTGGCCTGGCCTGACAGGCTGGCCACCGGCAAGGTGGGGCGCAGCTCTGGCGGCAGGGGCTGGGCCTGAATTCGCAAGCCATACAGGCACCCGGTCAGCGCCAATATTGCGCAAGCAGCTACATTTTTCATAGCGAAATCGCGGCAGGTTTATGCAGGGTGTACTGCACCAGGCTGATATCACCCGTGTCAAATGCGGCTTCGCAATAAGCCAGGTAGAACTCCCAGATGCGCATAAAACGCTCGTCAAAGCCCAGCGTGGCGACCTCGGCCTTGCGGGCCAGGAAGGCATCGCGCCAGCGGCGCAGCGTCTCGGCGTAGTCGGCGCCAAATGCAAATTCGTCCACCACCTCCAGCCCCGCAGCCTGGGCCTGGCGACGAAACTCTCGCGGGCAGGGCAGGCAACCACCGGGAAAGATGTACTGCTGGATGAAGTCGGTCGATGCCACATAGCGGTCAAACAGCGCGTCGTTTATCACAATGCTTTGCACGCAAGCCCGCCCGCCGGGTTTGAGCAGACGGCTCACGGTCGCAAAGTACTCGGGCCAATAGGCTTGTCCCACCGCTTCCACCATCTCGATGGAGCAAATTGCGTCAAACGGCCCATCCGGAATGTCGCGGTAGTCCTGCAGGCGCAGGTCAGCATGCCCGTGCGCACCGCTGCTCACGCCCAGGCGCTGCATGCGGACACGGGCGTAGGCCAGTTGCTCGGTGCTCAGCGTCACACCCACCACGGTTGCGCCACGGTGCACGGCGGCTTGCTCGGCGAGCGCGCCCCAGCCGCAGCCAATTTCCAGCACGCGGTCGCCGCGTTTGACCTCAGCCATGTCTAAGGCGCGGCGCACCTTGGCGTTTTGCGCCTCCAGCAAGGGGCGGGACAAGTCGCCCTCAAACCAGGCGCTGGAATAGTTCATGGTCTCATCCAGCCAGAGGCGGTAAAACGCGTTGCCCAGGTCGTAATGGGCGTGGATGTTCTTGCGACTGTTGGCGCGGCTGTTGTGATGCAGCAGGTGCTTGACGCGGTAAAGCAGCCGCCCGAACCAGGTGCCGAAGATCATGGCATCGACCTCCTGGCGGTTGGCGGAGAACACCTTGAGCAGCTCGGTCAGGTTGGGTGTACTCCAGTCCCCGGCGATGTAGCTCTCGGCAAAGCCAATGTCGCCAGACTTGAGGGCCGCGCCAAACACGTTCCAGTTGTGCAGCGTGATGCTGGCGCTGGGGTGCTTGGGCGTATGCATGGTGTGCTGTTGCGGGTGCTCGCCAAAGCGGCGCTGCGAGCCATCGGGCAGTTGCAAGATCAGTGCGCCATGACGCAGGTTTTGCAGCAGGCGCAGCGCGCTTCGGGCAGCAGCCGGCGCGTCTTTTGGGAAGGCCATGCCTTGGGCGGTGCGGGTGGCGGTGTTCATGGTGGACTCCTGGAAGCGGGCGTATGTACTGGGCTGGGCTTGGGCGGTGAGATCTAGCGCGAGACAAAGGCTTGTGGCGGTGCTGGTTTGCGAAAAAAGGGTACTTTTTTCAGCCACAGGCGCAAGGCCTGGGTATGGATGTGCATCACCACACCCAGCGTCATCGCCGGGTAGCGCCACAGCGCGCGGCGCAAGACCGCAGACGCGATGGGCTGCAGCGTGCCGCTCACACTGGTTTGCAGTACAGCAGCGTCGGCGCTGGTGTCGTCGTAAAAGTCCACGCAAGCCACCGTGCGCGCCTGGTCGCCTTGTTCGCTGCGCATAAAGCGAAAGCGGTAGTGACCCTGCACCGGGTTGAAGGGCGATACATGAAACACCTTGTCTGCGCGCTGTTCTATCCCGTAGCGTGGGCTGTCCAGCACATAGCAGTGCCGCTCGCCAAAGGTGTTGTTCACTTCCACCACGATGGCACGCAGCGCTCCGCCCTGGTCGTTTGCGGCGCGGTGGCAATACCAGAAGCTCACCGGTTTGAAGGTGTAGCCCAGCACGCGCGGGTAGGTGTGCAACCAAGCTTCGCCCGTCGCGTCATGAATGCCTTCGCGCTGCAACAGTTCGTCCAGCCAGGCCATGGCGCCGCCTTGTTCCGGCGTGCGTCCATCACCATGGTCGACCTCGAAAAAACTCAACAAGCCCCAACGGTTGATGCGCCACTGGCCGGGCTGGGGCGCTTGCTTTTGCAAACTGCGCAGCGGCAGCATCAGGAAGTAGGTGGGATAGGAAAACGCGTGGCGCTGCGGGCGCAGCCGGCTGTGGCGCACCTGGCCAAAACCAATGAGCGGTACAGGGTGGCTCATGTGTCTGCCAACAACTGCGCTGCGGCAGCCAGCCCAGCCTTGAGCCCATCTTCATGGAAACCATAGCCCATCCATGCGCCCGCAAAGTAGCGCTTGTTCTTGCCTTGCAGTGCGGGCAGGTGTGTTTGTGCCGCTACGGCGTTCAGATCAAACACCGGGTGAGCGTAGTCGTATTCGCCGATGATCTTGCCCTGTCCGATGGGGCGCACCGGGTTCAAAGATACAAGCACGGGTTGCGCCCAGGGGAGCGGTTGCAAGCGGTTGATCAGGTAGTGCAGGCACACCTGCGCCCCCTCCTGCCCGGGGACGGCCGCGCGCTCATAGTTCCATGCCGCCCATGCCGCCTTGCGCGTCGGCAAGACCGAGGCATCGGTGTGCAGCACGGCCTTGTTGGCCTGGTAGCGAATGGCCCCCAGAATTTCGCGCTCCTGCGCCGTTGGCTCGGCCAGCAGGCGCAGGGCCTGGTCGGCATGGGTGGCGATGATGACCCTGTCAAACAGCTCAAGGCCTGTGTCGGTGTGAATGCACACGCTGCCTTTGCCGTTGGGCGCCTTGTCCAGGTGTTCGATCCGGCGCACGGGGGTGTTCAGGCGCTTGTCCGCAATGCCTGCGGTGATTTTTTCAACATAGTGCCTGGCCCCGCCCTGCACGGTCCACCACTGGGGACGATTGGTGATTTGCAGCAGGCCGTGGTTGTGGCAAAAGCGCACCATGGTGGAGACCGGGAACTGCAGCATCTGCGCGGTGGGACAGCTCCAGATGCAGGCCATCATGGGCAAGAAATACCAGTCGCAAAACGCCGTGCCAAAGCCCTGCTCGCGCAGAAAATCCCCCAGAGGTTGGCGCAGTTGCGCGTCGGTTCCGCTTAGGGCCAGGCGGGTGGCCAGGGCGTTAAAACGCAGCAAGTCGCGCAACATGCCCCAAAAACGCGGGTTGGCCAGATTGCTACGTTGCGCAAACACGGTGTTCAGGCTGGAGCCGCTCCACTCCATGGCGCGTGCATTCGCGAAATCATGGGCCTGCACCGAAAACGACATATCGGACAGGGCGCTTGCCACATTCAGCTCGGCGAACAGCGCCATCAGTTGCGGATAGGTACGCTCGTTCAGGACCAGAAATCCGGTGTCCACCCCGTGGGTGACATCGCCGTGCGGCGTAGGAAGCGTCACATCCACAGTGTGGGTGTGGCCGCCAAAATAATCGCCAGCCTCCAGCAGCGTGATGTTCGCCTTGCCTCTCAGGGCATGGGCTGCCGCCAAGCCTGCAATACCCGAACCCACGATGGCCACTTTGATCGACACATGCACTCCTTTGGATTATTCAGATCAATTCTATACTTATTGGTATTTAATAATACCGTTTAGTTTTTATAAATCCAAATTATTCTGTTTAAAAACTCAGGCAGCTACAATTCACCCATGGTCAGCACTATTCCCACCAAGGTTTCTTTCAAAGCACAAATGCTGTTAGCGCGTGAGGACGCGATCATCCAGTCCGTTAACCGCTTGCTGGCTGAAAAAGGCTTTGAAGCCATGACGGTGGACGAAGTGGCTGCCGACGTAGGTATTGCCAAGGCCAGCCTGTACAAACACTTCCCCAGCAAGGAAGACCTGGCAGCGGCGGCCATGGTGTCGGTCATGCGCCGGGCACAGGCTTTTTTGAACGCATTGCCCGCCGAGGCGTCCGCCATGGACAAGCTGCGTAGCGTGGTGACCTGGACCATGGGCCTGAAGCTGGCGGGTGAAATGCCTTCGTTGCCCAGCCAGAATTCCAGCCTGCGCATCACGCTGATGGGCAACACAGACTATATGGACGGGCTGATGGACGTGAGCGACCGCCTGGGTGCCTGGATTGAGGCGGCACAGACGCAAGGCGCAATCAATCCCAAGCTTCCACCCATTGCCGTGCTGTACACCCTGTACGCCCGCGCCTGCGACCCGGTGCTGGAATTTCTGAAAATGGGCGAGTTGTACAGCAACGATGAAATTATTGCCCTGGTGCTCAGCACATGCTTCGAAGGTCTTGAAACCCGGTAGAGGTCAGCGCACAGCGCACAGCGCCCACCACCACCCACCCTGTAGATTTCCACGCACGCTTGCCCCATTTTCCAAGCAAGAGTTGACCCTCTTTTGCGCAATGGCGCATTGGAATGGAGGCGCGTGCTCTGGAATATGGGTGGATCAAGCGTTAGTGGAAAAATGGGCCACGTATGCGCTGAAATCAACATTGAAGGGATTGCCGCTCAAGCGCGTCCACGCGACGCGGTCATTGAACTCACCGAAGATCGCGGAAACTACTGTGAATGAATTGCGGTACTCCCCATGGACCGCCTGATCCGGTTGTTTGGGAGTGCGTTAGTCAGCAAGAACATGTTCAGGAACGCACAAGACAGCGAAAAGCATCTTGTAGATAGAACTATGGCTAGAAAGCAAAAACGCGGCTCGAAGCCGCGTTTTTCCTATAGCTATGGCGGAGTGGACGGGACTCGAACCCGCGACCCCCGGCGTGACAGGCCGGTATTCTAACCAACTGAACTACCACTCCTGGTAGATAGCGTTTGCTCTCCAGTTTTCACTGTTGAACCAAGTGCTAACGACTTGTTGCCTTCTGCACTGAGCATGACGCAGTGAATGCTGGCGACCCCACGGGGATTCGAACCCCGGTACCTACCGTGAAAGGGTAGTGTCCTAGGCCTCTAGACGATGGGGTCAAAGCCTTGGAACTTTCCGGACAAGCCTGCTGCTTTTACACAATGGCCTGACAAAAAAACTCTACTAAATCCTTCGCGACAATTTTTGGTGGAGGTAAGCGGGATCGAACCGCTGACCTCTTGCATGCCATGCAAGCGCTCTCCCAGCTGAGCTATACCCCCAAACACTGCAAGTTACCCTGCATTTGTCGAGCTTCAAATTATAGCTCGAAAATCGGGGTACTTTCAAATTTTCAATTCAACTTTAATCGGGCAAGCACATCTTCCCGTTTCATCAGCTCGAGAATCGCATCCAGCGAAGGCGTTTGCGGCGTGCCCATGACCAGCACACGCACTGGCATGGCCAGTTGCGGCATCTTCAGGCCGGTCTCGGCCAACACCTGCTTGATGGCTGCTGCAATGGCAGGCTTGTTCCACTCGCAGCCTGCCAATGCGTCGGACAGTTTGGCCAACGCCGGGCGCACGGCCTCGGTCACATGCGTGCTGATATCTTCTGCACTGGGTTGCCCACCCGTCACCAGCAACTGGAGCCAGCCGGCCAGCTCCACCAGCGTGCTGCAGCGGTCCTTGAACAGGCCGCAACCGCGCACGATACGCGCAGTGTCCAGGCCTGCCACACCTTTTTCCGCCAGGAAAGGCTGCACCAGCCCGGCCAGCGCTTCGTCGCCCATCGCCTTGAGGTGCTGCGCGTTTACCCAGCGAAGCTTAGCTTCGTCGAACTGCGCGGCGCTCTTGCCGAGATGGTCAAGGTTGAACCATTGCACGAATTGTTCACGCGTGAAAATCTCGTCGTCGCCATGGCTCCAGCCCAGCCGCGCAAGGTAGTTCACCATGGCGTCGGGCAGGTAGCCTTCGGCAGCGTATTGCGTCACGGCCTTGGCGCCATTTCGCTTGCTCATTTTCTCGCCCTGCTCGTTCAGCACGGTAGGCAGGTGCGCGTAGACCGGCACATCCTTGCCCAACGCGCGAAAGATATTGATCTGGCGCGGCGTGTTGTTGACGTGGTCGTCGCCACGGATGACATGCGTGATGGCCATGTCCACATCATCGACTACCACGCAGAAGTTGTAGGTCGGTGTGCCGTCCGGCCGCGCGATGACGAGGTCATCCAGCTCGTCGTTGCTGATCTCGATACGGCCCTTGACCTTGTCGTCCCAGACTACCGAGCCGCCTTGCGGGTTCTTGAAACGCAGCACGGGCTGCACGCCTGCCGGCACAGGCGGCAATGCCTTGCCCGGCTCAGGCCGCCAGGTGCCGTCGTAACGTGGCTTTTCCTTGTTGGCCATCTGCTGCTCACGCAAAGCATCAAGCTCCGCCACACTCATGTAACAAGGGTAGACATGACCAGCAGCCTGCAAATCGGCCAGCACGGCCTTGTAACGGTCCATGCGCTGCATCTGGTAGAACGGGCCTTCATCATGGTCCAGGCCCAGCCAGCGCATGCCTTCAATGATCACATCAACAGAAGCCTGCGTCGAGCGCTCCACATCGGTGTCTTCAATGCGCAGAATGAAGTCACCACCCGTGGCCCGCGCAAACGCCCAGGGATACAGGGCCGAGCGGATGTTGCCGAGGTGGATAAAGCCCGTGGGGGAAGGGGCGAACCGGGTACGTGTTTTTTGTGTCATGCCAGCGTTTCCAGACCCCGTGCGAGGTCGGCTTTCAAATCGTCAATATGTTCCAGCCCGACCGCAAAACGGATCAGACCCTGGCCGATGCCGGCCGCCTGGCGCTGTGCTTCGGTGAGCCGGCCATGGGAGGTGGTTCCCGGGTGCGTGATGATGGACTTGGTGTCACCCAGGTTGGTGGCGATGCTGACCACCTGCGTGCTGTTGATCACGTGAAAGGCGTTGGCGCGCAGGGTCCCGGGGTCGCTGCCGCGGACGTCGAAAGACACCACGGCGCCACCCAGGCCAGACTGCTGGCGCATGGCCAGTTCGTGCTGGGGGTGCGATGGCAGGCCCGGGTAATACACACGAGCCACTGCGGGGTGAGCCTCCAGCCATTGCGCAATCGCCAGCGCGCTGGCGCTTTGGGCCTGCATACGGATACGCAGTGTTTCCATGCCTTTGAGCACAACCCACGCATTAAATGGTGCCAGCACCATGCCGGCGGTGCGCACGATGGGGCCGAACACTTCCACGATCAGTTTGGACGGCCCGCAAATCGCACCGGCCATGACGCGGCCCTGCCCGTCCAGGTATTTGGTGCCCGAATGGATCACCAGATCGGCACCCAGCTCGGTCGGCCGCTGCAAGGCCGGCGAGCAGAAACAATTGTCAACGGCAAGCAGCGCACCGCCCGCATGGGCGATGTCGGCCAGCGCACGTATGTCGCAGACCTCGGTCAGCGGGTTGGTCGGGGTTTCGGCAAACAGGAGCTTGGTGTTGGGCCGCATGGCCGCGCGCCATTGCGCCAGGTCGGTTTGCGACACAAAGCTGGTTTCAACACCAAACTTGGCGAACTCCTTGCCGAACAGGTTCAGCGTCGAGCCGAACACCGACTGCGAACACACCACATGGTCGCCCGCCCTGAGCAGGCCCATGCCCATCATCAGGATGGCGCCCATGCCGCTGGACGCTGCAATGGCGGCTTCCGTGCCTTCCAGCGCGGCCAGCCGCTGCTCGAAACTGCTCACGGTCGGGTTCGAGGTGCGGGAGTAGGTAAAACCTTCTTCGGCTCCGGAAAAACGGTGTGCCGAGGTTTCAGCATCGGGCTGCACAAAGCCGCTGGTCAGGTACAGCGCTTCGGAGTTTTCGCCGTACTGGCTGCGCTCCAGCCCCACACGCACCGCCAGCGTATCGCGGTGCAGGTTGTCAGGTAATTTTTGGGCAGTCACATCAAACCTCTTGGGGGTTGGGCAGTGCCAGGCGCGATACATCGACCTCGCCCTCCTCGCTGCTGTCAACCCGTTGTTCATTCATTTTGGCAATGGTTTCCGGCGTGATGTCGCCGGTGATGTAAACGCCGTCAAAGCAGGAGGCATCAAAACCGTCGAGTTTGGTGTTGAGCGAGCCTATCGCCCGCTTCATGCTTTCGACATCCTGGTAAATCAGCGCATCGCAGCCAATCACCTGGCGGATTTCTTCCACTGTGCGGTCGTGCGCCACCAGCTCGCTTGAAGTGGGCATGTCGATGCCGTAGACATTGGGATAACGCACCGGCGGCGCTGCGCTGGCCAGGTAAACCTTGCGCGCACCGGCATCACGTGCCATCTGCACGATCTCGCGGCTGGTGGTGCCGCGCACGATGGAGTCATCCACCAGCAGCACATTGCGGCCCTTGAACTCGCTG
This sequence comes from Polaromonas aquatica, assembly GCF_042659145.1. NCBI lineage: Bacteria > Pseudomonadati > Pseudomonadota > Betaproteobacteria > Burkholderiales > Comamonadaceae > Polaromonas > Polaromonas aquatica. The sequence continues at coordinate 206,561 of NZ_JBHSRS010000083.1, forward strand.
GCAATCACGTTGAGCTTCTGGCGCACGGATTTTTTGCGCACGCCCTGCCCCGGCATGATGAAAGTACGGCCGACGTAGCGGTTTTTGACAAAGCCTTCGCGGTAGGGAATGCCCAGCAAATGCGCCAGTTGCGTGGCGCTGGGGCGGCTGGATTCAGGGATGGGGATGATCACATCGATCTCGCTGGGCGGCACGGTGGAGACCACACGTTTGGCCAGTGTTTCACCCAGGTTCAGGCGTGCCTGGTAGACCGAAATGCCGTCGAGCACGGAGTCAGGCCGCGCGAGGTACACAAACTCAAAAATGCAGGGATTGAGTTTTGCGTTCGGTGCGCACTGCTCGGCATGCACCACGCCATCCATGTCCACAAACACCGCTTCACCCGGTGCGATGTCGCGCTCGAACTGGTGCGAGGTGCCCTCAAGCGCCACCGATTCGCTGGCCACCATGACGGTTTTGCCGCTTTCGTTCTCGCCATGGCCAATACACAGCGGGCGAATGCCGAAGGGGTCGCGGAATGCCAGCAAGCCATGGCCTGCAATCAGTGCCACCACGGCATAAGAACCCTTCACTCGTTTGTGTACGCCGCGCACGGCGGCAAACACGTCTACAGGTTTGAGCGGCAGGCCGCGCGTGGTTTTTTCGAGCTCATGCGCCAGCACGTTGAGCAACACCTCGGAATCGCTCTCGGTATTGATGTGGCGATGGTCCGTGTTAAACAGCTCGGCCTTGAGCTCGGCCGCGTTGGTCAGGTTGCCGTTGTGTGACAGCACCAGGCCGAACGGTGCGTTGACATAAAACGGCTGGGCCTCGTCTTCGCTGTAGGCATTGCCGGCCGTCGGGTAACGCACCTGGCCCAGGCCCACGTTGCCCGGCAGCGCGCGCATGTTGCGTGTGCGGAACACATCACGCACCATGCCCTTGGCCTTGTGCATGTAAAACTTGCGCCCGAGCTGCGTGACGATGCCCGCCGCGTCCTGGCCACGGTGTTGCAACAGCAACAGGCCGTCATAGATCAGCTGGTTAACGGGTGCCTTGCTGACAACGCCGACGATTCCACACATAAATTTAGTTTCCTGTTGATAGGTTTTCCGCTGGGCCGCTTCGGGAAAAATGCGTTCCCCGGGGGATCAACACATTGCACGAAGTGAAAAGCGTGGAGGCCAAAAATTTCTAATCCAAATACTTTGCAAACTGCTCCGGCAGCATGGGCTTCAGGCCCTTGAGCGTGGCCGTCAATGCCACGGCCCCCCTGGACTCCTGCCACCAGTCGCTGCTTTTGAGCGCCGTCATGTCAATGACCACGGTGGCTGCCAGCAACAAAATCACGCCGCGCAGCACGCCAAATGCGGCTCCCAGCGTGCGGTCCACCGGCCGCAGGCCAATCGCCTCGACCAGCTTTTTGAGCAAAAAAGCCAGCAAGCCCGCCGCAAACACTGCCGCAATAAAAACCAGTACAAACGCCGCCGCATAGCGCACGGGATCGGAGGCAGATTGCAGCGGCAACCAGCTTGCAACCTGTGGCGCAAACCATTGCGCCACGTAAAACGACACAGCCCAACCCAGCACGGACAAGACCTCGTAAACCAGGCCGCGCCATGCGCCCAGCGCCATGGAAAAAACCAGCACGCCCAGCAAAATCCAGTCAACGGCCGCCACGAATGTCCATTAACCGTTCTTACAAGGTCAGGATGGCAGCCGGCAAATCAAGGGTCTTGATCTTGCTGGCGGCCTTTTCAGCATCGGCCTTGGTGGCAAAAGGACCCACACGGACCCGGATGCGCTTGCCGTCCTTGGTTTCGGCCACCTGGGTATAGGTTTTCAGGCCTGCTTTTTCAAGCTTCAAACGGGCTTCACGGGCTTTGGCAACATCGGCAAATGCGCCAACCTGCACCACCATGCGGCCTTCTGCTGCGGCCGGAGCCGGCGCTGCGACGGCCTGGCCATTCAGCAAAGCCTTGGCGCGCGCGCCATCATCGACAGCTGCGGCAGGCCTGGGTTCAGGTTTGGGTGCTGGTTTTGCTTCTGTTTTGATAGCTGGCTGCGCAGGCTGCACGGGGGCCTGAGCCACTTTTTCCGTCAAAATCTCTTCTTTGGAGCTCAAACTGGACGCGGCAGCGACCTTTTCCGGCGTGGCGGGTGCTGCAGGCGCGGGCACAGGAGCCACCGCAACCGCAGGGGCCGGCACTGGTGCAGATGCATCCTGTTTGGCCGGCATCATCAGGGGTTTGACGGCGTTCTTGCCCGGAATCTCTATGGGAATGTCCACGGCAATCGGCCGGGGCTGGGTGTCAAACAACAGGGGAAAGCCCACAACACCGGCCAGCACCAGCACCGCAGCGCCTATCAGCCTGTGTTTGGCGCGTTTGCGGATGACTTCCACGCTTTCGGGCTGGGTGGCCGAGGCGGCGTTGGCGGCAGGCGCCGAGCCGGCCCGGCGGAAGTTAAAAAACGGCATGGTGCGGATTGGGCTCTGTTGACGGTTGTAGGTCGGCTTGGCTTGGGGGCTGGGGCTCGCTGCGCGCCTGGCTCTTCACAAGGCGTCCGATAGGGCTTCAGCTTTCAAGGTGTTTGGCGAAAAGACGCGGTACGCCGCCCTTCAAAATGCCGCCCACCGTATAGAAGGAGCCGAACACGACAATTCTATCAGCGGGGTCTGCAGCCTCTATGGCCGCCTGCAGGGCCAGCTCGGGGCTTTTGTAAGTGCCGCTTGTTACGTCCGTGCGGGTTTTGACGGCCTGCCACTTTTCCTGCAAGGCCTCGCCGGTAGCGGCCCTCGGCGTGGGCAGGTCGGTGAAATACCATTTGTCGACCAGCGGCCCGATCCGCGCCAGCATGGGCGCTACGTCCTTGTCTGCCATGGCGCCAAACACCGCGTGGGTACAGGCGTAAAACCCCATGGCATCGAGGTTTTCAGTCAGCGCAGCCACCGAATGCGGGTTGTGCGCGACGTCCAGCACCAGCGTAGGCTGTCCCGGAATGATCTGGAAACGCCCCGGCAGCTCCACCATGGACAGGCCATTGCGTACGGCCTGCGCCGTCACGGGCAGCCTGTCGCGCAGCGCGGTCAGGGCCGCCAGCACGCCAGACGCGTTGACCAGCTGGTTGGCGCCGCGCAGCGCCGGATACGCCAGCCCGGCATAACGCCGCCCGCGGCCGGCCCAGCCCCACTGCTGCTTGTCGCCTGAAAAATTGAAATCCGTGCCAAAACGCCACAGATCAGCACCCACGGCAGCCGCGTGGTCAATGATGCTTTGCGGCGGCACGGGGTCGCTCACCACCACCGGTTTGCCGGCACGCATGATGCCGGCTTTCTCAAGGCCTATGCTTTCCCGGTCGTTGCCCAGCAGTTCCATGTGGTCCAGGTCAATGCTGGTGATCACGGCGCAGTCGGTGTCGAGGATGTTGACCGCGTCGAGCCGTCCGCCCAAACCAACTTCAAGCACCACTACATCCAGATTTGCGTCCGCCAGCAATTGCAGGATGGCCAGCGTGGTGAATTCAAAGTAGGTCAGTGTTATCTCGCTGCCGCCCGTCTTGCGGGCCTCTTCGACCTTGGCAAACGAGGGCAACAACTGCTCGGCGCTGACAATGTCGCCGCGGATGCGGCAGCGCTCTTCAAAATGCACCAGGTGCGGCGAGGTGAACACGCCCGTGCGGTAACCCGCCTGCAGCAAAATGGCTTCCAGCATCGCGCAGGTCGAGCCCTTGCCATTGGTGCCGGCCACGGTGATGATGGGACAACCGAACGCCAGCCCCATGCGCTGGGCCACGGCTTTGACGCGTTCCAGTCCCATGTCTATGCTTTTCGGGTGCAGGTGCTCACAATAAGCCAGCCAGTCATCCAGGGTTTGAAGATTTTTCATACAGGCCGGTATTGTCGCCGCTGCCTGACAACCTGACATCGCGTCCGGTATCTCCAGGCCTCAAGCGGTTCACAGCCCGTCCCTTGATCCAAAAATTATCAACCCCGGACGCCTTTGCGGTCAACGCCCCCCCTGGAACCGCGCCGGTTTCCAGCGTTTGGGGCAGCAAAATGCAAAGGTCCGGGATCAGGCGGGCACCAGCGCACAAACCAGCCGCAGCATGAAACACCGGGATTGCGTATTCGCGCCATCGCCTCCGCATAAATATAAAAAAAGCAAAAAACACCCTCGCATGGGTGTTCTTCAGCCAGTCCGTTTCCGGCTATTCAATATCGGCAGTAGCCGCACGGGTGCTCTTGTTGAATTTGAGGGTGACCTTGTCTATTTCGCAAAGGTCGAAATTCCTCCAGACCACGTCACCCGAGTCATCGTCAAAAACCACTTTCAGGTCCTGCTTGCAGGCGCTCTTGTCGGAGAACCTGAAAAGGCGCGATTTGCCGTTGTCCAGGACACCCTCGCCCATGCGGTCATTGCCCCATGAGTTCCTGTTTGCCGGCGAGATGTAGATTTCACGCAGCGTGATGCCAGTGCGATTGACCAGGGTGAAATCCGCATCGCCGGCAAGCGCGGAAGCGCTCACCATCAGCGATGCCAGTGTGGAAGCAAACAAAACGTGTTTAACAATTTTCATGGCAGGTATTTAAGGATTTGTACAGATATTCAGGCGCGTGAAAGTACGGCCATCAGAAGCGGTTGTTGATGGAGATGCCATCCTGGACATGGAGGTACAGCACGTACAAATTGCCCAGCGGTACCAGGTTGAGCAACTGAAACCAGCCGCTACGGTTGGTGTCATGAAGGCGGCGGGTTGCAGCGGCCGTGAGCGGCAATATCAGCGCCAGCAGGGCAACCAGCACGCCCCACTCATGCACAAACGCGCTGGCGGTCAGCACCAGCGTAAAGAACAGCACAAACCACCAGTATTCAGAACGGCTTGCACGGCCACTGAAGTCGGCATATTTTTTCAGGCAGGTAGAAACAGCGTCAACGAAAGTCATTTTTTAATCCCGGGTTTGATGCAAAACAGCACGCAGTCTAAGGATTGCAAAAGGAATTTCATATGGTCCTTAAAGACCATATCGGACCCGTATCCACGTGTTCAAATACCCTCCCATGCCAGCGCCCCGCATTTTGCTAGTCGATGACCACGCCATGTTTCGCTCGGGACTGGGCATGGTGATCAGTGCCGCCATGCCGGATGCAAAAATCATCGAGGCAGGCTCCATCAACGAAGCAAGCTCCCTCCCGCCGGACCAGATCGACCTGGTGCTGCTGGACATCAAGCTCAACGGTTTGAGCGGCATGGAAGGCATTGCACAGCTCAAACGCAAATGGCCGCTGACGCCCGTGCTGATGCTGTCGTCGCTGGATGAGCCGCAGATTACCCGCCAGGCCCTGGAACGCGGCGCAGCCGGTTTTGTGTCGAAGGCCGAGACGGCTGAAAAAATCATTGAGGCCATCGTTCAGGTTCTGGGCGGCCACTTTGCCGAGCGGTCTCCAGCGGACAGCCACCCTGCTGAACGGCGCCTGACGCCGCGCCAGTGTGACGTGCTTGACCTGCTCCATCAGGGACTGTCCAACAAACTCATTGCGCGCCAGCTTGCACTCTCGAACAACACCGTTCGCAGGCATGTACAGGACATCCTGGAGTTCTTTCAGGTGGTCAGCCGGGCCGAGGCTGTGGTTGCTGCGCGTCAGCAAGGACTGATTGGCTGAGATGCACGTGCCACATGAGGGCTAACCCGCTGCGTCTTGCAGAAAGCCGCATTCTGGTGGAGCAACTGCGCCTGGTTCTCGGCAATGTAGGGAGCACCGTCGTTCCTATTTGCCTGCTGGCGGTGCTGGTGCTCTTTTCCTTGTCCAGCGACAGCAACGCCACGGCACTGCGGACATGGTGCGCCGCAGCCATGCTGGCGAACCTGTATGCCTTTTACTATGCGCGCAAGCACCTCCCCGACGCGATCCTGGCCAGGCAGCCACATCGTATCGTCCGGGCACTCATTGCGCAGCGCGCCATTTCGGGCCTGGTCTGGGGCGCCCTGATCTGGATTACCTTCGACACCGCTTCGCTGGCAGGGCGCATCCTGGCCATTGCCGTGGTGGCCGGCATGGCAGGCGGTGCGGTGTCAACACAATCGGCAGTGCTGCCTGCATTTATTGCCTTCGTGTTTCCGGCGGTGTCCATCGTCGCATTGAAGCTGTGGCTGATGGGTGATCCGGCCTATCACGCCCTGGGCCTGGTCTGCCTGCTGTACCTCGTATCGCTGTTTGACCAGGCACGCAGCAGCGCCCGGGCCGCGCGCACCACGATTGAGTTGCGCTTCGAAAATACCGGGCTGATGGAAAAACTGCGCCAGGAAACCCTGGTCGCCGAAAATGCCCGGCGCCAGGCCGAACAGGGCAATGTTGCCAAATCAAAGTTCCTCGCGGCGGCCAGCCATGACCTGCGCCAGCCGATTCACGCCCAGGGCCTGTTCCTGGACGTGCTCTCACGCACGGAACTGACCCCGCACCAGCGCGAACTCGTCGCCTGCGTGGGCAGTGCCAGCCAAGCGTCCGCCGAAATGCTCAACACCCTGCTCGATTTTTCGCGCATTGAAGCCGGCGTGATTGAACCGCAGGTGCGGGCATTTCGCCTGCAGCCGCTGCTCAACAAGATCGAGCGGGAGTTCGAGCCGCAAGCCGATGCCAGGGGCCTGACTTACCGCTCCAGGGAGAACACGCTGGTCGTGTTGTCCGACCCGGCGCTGGTTGAGCTGATTCTTCGAAACCTGGTCTCCAACGCCATCAACTACACAAGGTGCGGCGGATTGCTGGTGGCCTGCCGCAAACACGGCGACCACGCCGTGCTGGAGGTATGGGACACCGGCATTGGCATAGAACAAACGCAGCAACGCGAGGTGTTCCGTGAATTTCACCAGTTGGGCAATCCGGAGCGGGATCGCCACAAGGGGCTGGGACTGGGACTGGCCATTGCCGACGGCCTGGCGCGCACGCTGGGGCACGACTTGTCGCTGGCATCAACCCTGCACCGCGGCAGCGTGTTCCGGCTGGCCCTGCCAATTGCCAGTGCGTCCCTGACGGTTGAGCCGGTCTCCATGGAGCACGGCAAACCCCAGATGCTGGGCGCCCGTGCCCTGGTCATTGACGACGACGAAACCGTGCGCACCGCAATGATCCACCTGCTGCGCGATTGGGGCTGCGAATGTGAAGCGGCAGAGTCGATTGAAGAGGCCCTGGCGCTGGCAGCCCGCCACGCCCCGGATCTGGTCATCAGCGACTACCGCCTGCGCGAGAAACGCACCGGCCTGGAAGCCATCGCAGCCCTGCGCGAGTTGCTGGGCAGCGACTTGCCCGCGTTGCTGATTACCGGCGACACGGCACCCGATCGATTGCGCGAAGCGTTGGCCAGCGGTATCCCGCTGTTGCACAAACCCATCACGCCCAGCCATCTGTATCGTGCGCTGGTCACGATACTGCCGCCCTGAAAGCGAATGGCACCTGGCAAGCCCGGCGCCGGCCCGGACAGGGCATCCATGGCAAAATTTGCCCCATGATCATCGTCTACGGCATTCCCAACTGCGACACCGTCAAAAAAGCCCGCGCCTGGCTGACCGGGCACGGTGTGGCGCATGAATTCCATGATTTCAAAAAACAGGGCGTTCCCGGCGAAAAACTCCCGGCCTGGGGCAAGGCCGTCGGCTGGGACAAGCTGCTTAACCGCCAGGGCACAACCTGGCGCAAGCTTGACGCCGCAGCCCAGGCCAGCGCCGCAGACGCCGCCGGTGCGCAAGCCCTGATGCTTGCCAACCCCAGCGTTATCAAGCGCCCTGTCGTGGAGTGGGCGAACCGGATTACAGTCGGATTTGACGCCAAAAGCTGGGCGGAACAGCTCTAAACAACGCATCGGGGCACATCGCACATGCTTTGTAAAGCAAGCAGCACGGCACCTTTACCTTGATTTACTGAACTTGGCTGCCTGAAACGGCTCTGACTCATTAAACTGGAAGTGTCAATGGAGTACCCCGAACAAGGCCGTTCCAGAAGACTGAAAAGAGGTTTCAATCATGAAAAAAGTACTTGTTTTATCCGCCGCAGCCGCTGCCGGTTTGCTGTCGTTTAACGCATCTGCAACCGACATCCTGGCCCGCGTCATCTCCAGCACCCCTGTCGTGCAACAGGTCGCTGTGCCCCGGCAAGTTTGCAACAACCAGCCCATGGTCGTGCAAACACCGAAATCCGGTGGTGGGGCTGTCCTTGGCGCAGTTGCGGGCGGCGCGCTCGGCAATGCCATCGGCAACGGTGGCGGCAGGGCTCTTGCTACCGTGGTCGGCGTAGTTGGTGGCGCCATGGTGGGCGACCGCCTCGAAGGCCCCAATACCCAGGTGCAAAACGTGCAGCAATGCGGCACGCAGACCTACTACGAGAACCAGGCCACCCATTACAACGTGGTCTACGAATACCAGGGCACCCAGTACAACGTGCAGATGGTCAACGATCCCGGCCCGTACGTCCGGCTGCAGGTCACCCCGGTTGGCGCGGTGGCACCGCAGCCGCAAACAGCCTATGTGCAGCCGGCACCCCAGGCTACTTACGTGCAGCCCGTGGCGGTGGCGCCCGTGGCTTACCCGGCTCCGGTCTATTACCCGTCTTACTACGCCCCGTACTACCCGCCCGTCGGCCTGTCACTGAACTTTGGCTACAGCCGGGGCTTTTACGGCGGCGGGCATCGCCACTGGCGCTAACGGCAGACGCGTAAAGGCAAAGCCGAGAATCACATAAAAAAGGGTGCTTGAATGCACCCTTTTTCTTTGGCGGCTGCCGGACAGCAGCTGTTTTAGAGAGCGGTCTCGATCAAGGCACCCTTGAACAGCACCGGCCCGGTGGGCCCGCTCCCCGCAGGCACACCGCCTTTGGGCTCCAGACTGATGGCCAGCGCAGGCACTTCCCTCACGTCATTGCCGGTCGCCGCTAGTCGCACCACCGGCTCGTTGCCCAGCACCCCCAGGGATTTTGGCGCACCGGTTTGCGGCAAGGCCCAGAGCTGCAGCGACTTGTCCGGCTGCTCCTGGAAGCCCCCTACCCGCTTGAGCAGCAGTCTCTGGTTTTTCGGGTCAAACGTCACCAGCATGGACGCCGCCGACTTGTCGTCGGCCAGCACGGCCACATAGCGGATTTCCGGCGTTGCAGACAGTTTTGCAGACAACTCTTTCACCTGTCCGCCCAGGCTCGCAACCTGTCCGTCGAGATGGCTGTTGGTGCTGCTGAGGTTGACCCCGGCAACGACAGCCAGGACCGCAACTGCAGCACCGGCAAAGCTTGCGCCTCGCCACAGGTTCAGGCTGGCCCACCAGCCCGGGCCGGCAGCCACAGCAGTCACAGCCCCCCGCGCCGCCTGCATGGCTTTGGCCTCTTTTTCGGCCCTGACGAGGTTTTCAATGCGCTTCCACACCGCCGGACTGGGGGCGGCCTGCGGCTGCAGTTCCGCCACCGAGGCGAGCCGCCCCTGCCAGATCAGGGCCGCCGCGCGTATCTGGGCGTGCTCCCTGGCCAGCGCCTCAAACCGCCGGCGCGCACCGCCGCGCAGCGTGCCCAGCGCATAGCTGGCCGCAAGCTGCTCGACCAGCGAGGGGTTTTGGGTCAAATTCATACGCTACCTTCTTCCGGCGTTTCGGCGCTCAAACGAAACCAAAAAGTGTTCATGGAAGTCCCCTTCATGCCAGCTTCGCCATGCAGGCACGCAACTGCTCCAGCCCGCGCCGTATCCAGGTCTTGACCGTGCCCAGCGGCAACTTGAGCTGTTCCGCCAGTTCGCCATGGCTCATGTCCCGCAAATACGCCAGGCTCACCACCTCGCGTTGCTTGTTCTCCAGCCGGCCAAGGCACTGGTGCAGGGCCCAGGCCTGCTCGCTCGCCTGGGCGGTATCCATCGGGTTGGGCGAGTTGCCCGCCACCGTGTCCGAAATCACGTCGTCCAGCTCCTGCATGACGTCGGCCCGCTCGGAGGCCCGGCGGCGCAGGAAATCCAGCCCCCGGCTGCGCACCACCAGCCCCATCCACGCCATGGGCGGCGACAGCGAGGACTTGTAATCGCCCGCAATGCGCCAGATATTGATAAACGCCTCCTGCAGCACGTCCTCGGCCCATTCCCGCTTGCTCACCACGCGCAGCGCCACCCCATACAGTTTGGACGAGGTCAACTCGTACAACTCCCGCAAAGCCTTTTCATCGGCCAAAGCGACACGGTCAATAAGCGTGATCAATTGGGTATCCGGGCTTTCTGGTTTCATGAATCTCATTGTCATGCATTACCAAGGTACGGCTGAAGCCCGGCAACGGATTCAGCCCCATGGATTACCCCCACTCGCCGGTCCCGGACCGGATGAACAGGCTCCGGGCAGCCGGGTGCCCTAAAATCGGGGGATGACGGCCTGGCCCGAAGCGGCAGCCGCTACTTTTTCATCGCCTACCCATCCCAAACATGACCACCGAAAAAATCGACAACATCAGCGTCGCCACCAAAGCCAGCGTCTACTTTGACGGCAAATGCATCAGCCACGGCATCACCTTTGCCGACGGCACCAAAAAATCGGTGGGCGTGATCTTGCCTGCCAGCCTGACCTTCAGTACCGGCGCGCCTGAAATCATGGAATGCGTGGCGGGTGCCTGCGAGTACAAGCTGGCCGGCAGCGATGCCTGGGTCAAGTCCACGGCAGGCGAAAAATTCAGCATTCCCGGCAATTCAAAATTCGACATCCGCGTTGAAAGTGCCGAGGGCTACCACTACATTTGCCACTTCGGTTAAAAAGCGCCTAAGCCCACCAAAAACCGCTCCTTTTTTCATAGCTGCTTGCGCAAGTTCTGCGCGGCTTACAGCGATATTCAGGCCTCAAATATGTCCAACACCATTCTGCAAAACATCCCCGCCGGCCAAAAGGTCGGCATCGCCTTCTCCGGCGGCCTGGACACCAGCGCCGCACTGTTGTGGATGAAGCAGAAGGGCGCCCTGCCCTACGCCTACACCGCCAACCTGGGCCAGCCCGACGAGAGCGACTACGACGAGATCCCGCGCAAAGCGATGGAATACGGCGCCATCAAGGCGCGCCTGGTGGACTGCCGCCCGCAGCTTGCCGCCGAAGGCATTGCCGCGCTGCAAAGCGGCGCTTTCCACATCACCACCGCTGGCGTGACCTACTTCAACACCACGCCGCTGGGCCGCGCCGTGACCGGCACCATGCTGGTGGCCGCGATGAAGCAGGACGACGTGAACATCTGGGGCGACGGCTCCACGTTCAAGGGCAACGACATCGAGCGCTTCTACCGCTACGGCCTGCTGACCAACCCCGCGCTGAAGATTTACAAGCCCTGGCTGGACCAGCAGTTCATCGACGAACTGGGCGGTCGCGCCGAGATGAGCGCATTCATGACGGCCAACGGCTTTGGCTACAAGATGAGCGCAGAGAAGGCCTACAGCACCGACAGCAACATGCTGGGCGCGACGCACGAAGCCAAAGACCTGGAGAACCTCAACAGCGGCATCAAAATCGTCAACCCCATCATGGGCGTGCCGTTCTGGAAAGACGACTGCGTCGTCAAGGCCGAAGAAGTCAGCGTCACCTTTGAAGAAGGCCGCCCCGTCGCGCTCAACGGCGTGCAGTACCCCGACCTGGTGAGCCTGATCCTCAAGGCCAACGAAATCGGCGGCCGCCACGGCCTGGGCATGAGCGACCAGATCGAAAACCGCATCATCGAAGCCAAGAGCCGCGGCATCTACGAGGCCCCGGGCCTGGCGCTGCTGTTCATCGCCTACGAGCGCCTGGTCACCGGCATCCACAACGAAGACACCATCGAGCAATACCGCGACAACGGCCGCAAGCTGGGCCGCCTGCTGTACCAGGGCCGCTGGTTTGACAGCCAGGCCATCATGCTGCGCGAAACCGCCCAGCGCTGGGTGGCCAGCGCCATCACCGGCACCGTCACGCTGGAACTGCGCCGCGGTAACGATTACTCGCTGCTCAACACCGAATCGCCCAACCTGACCTACGCGCCTGAGCGCCTGAGCATGGAGAAGGTGGAAGACGCGCCGTTCTCGCCGCTGGACCGCATTGGGCAACTGACGATGCGCAATCTGGACATTACGGATACGCGAGCCAAGCTGGGGATCTATTCCAATGCCGGCATGCTGGAACTTGGCAAGGGGGATGACTTTTTGAAGCTGGGTAAGTAAGTCAGAACTGACTTATCACCAATAAAAAGCCCGCCAAGTGAAAGCTTAGCGGGCTTTTCGCTATGAACAAACGCACACACAGGTGGTTAGTAGTACTGCTTGATATAGCTGTAGGCCTTCTCGAACAGCTCCTCATCCGCATGCAGCTTGTATTTGAAGAGCGCCTTGCGTAGAGCCTTCTTCACCTCGCGCTCGCCGGCCTGCGTGCTCTGCCACCCGGGAAAGCGGATCAGCCGCACAATTTCATCAATATCAGCCACCACACGCTCGACCATGATCGGCGTCTCTGCAGTTTTCGCCTCGTTGAACAGTTCTGTCAGCGCAGCCTTGCCACGGTCCTCATCTTCATCGGGCGGCATTTCCTTCTCGACCTGAAGCGTTTCCTTGGCAATCTCCAGCAACTGCTTCAAAAACTCGACACTGTTGATCTGCCCGGATTCAAACCGGTCCTTCAGCGCGTCCAATCGTTCAGACAGTTTTTTGAATTTCGGATTGCCCAAATGCTTGCGCATACGCCGCACCAACTTGATCTCAATCTCCTTGGCGCTCTTGGGGTCCGGGTTAGACAGCACTGCCTCAAGCAAGTCAGCATCCAGCACCAGCGTGTCCAGGTCGTCTCGCACAGCATCCACATGCACGTTCTGGTGAATCAACTCAATCGTCTTGGCACCAAGTGAATGCCAGATCAACTTGCCGTGGCCGCTGGATGGTTGGACCGACTGGTACACCTGAGACAGCCATTTGTAGTCTTTCTCGAACAAACCAAGCACAACGTCTGGCGACAGGGCTTCCCATATCTTGCTCAGCAGGCTGTATTCGGCAGCAAAATTGTCGCGCACCGTGTTGTTGGGCAGGCACTGCTGCGCCGCAATCAAGCCTTCATAGCCAGTCTGGTTGCGGTCCACGCCAGTAAAGAATGCCAGGCATTTCTGCATGGCTTCGGGCAACTTGTCTTTCAACTCCTGAATATTGCTGACCACCTGCTTGACGCTCTGGTCATCAAATTCTAGTGCGGCTGCAACATCATCAAAGATACCCAGATAGTCAACGATCAGGCCATGCGTTTTCTGATCAGAATACGTGCGATTGACCCGACAAATGGCTTGCAACAGCGTGTGGTCGCGCAATGGCTTGTCCAGATACATCGCTTGCAAGATGGGCGCATCAAAGCCGGTCAGCAACTTGGCAGTGACGATGATGAGCTTGAGTGGGTCCGCAGGGTCACGAAAACGGTCCAGTAATCGTTCCTCAGCATCGCGGCTACGGTCATAGGCGGCGTACTCGGGGTGCTCTTTTTTGTCGGCGGCCTGTACCGACATGACGATATCTGTTGCCTCGGGTGGCAGCAGTTTGTCGAGCTCCGCTTTGTACAGCAGGCAAGACTCTCGGTCGAAGGTGACGATCTGCCCTTTAAAGCCGTTGGGCTCCACCTTGCTCTGGTAATGCAGCACGATGTCTTCACACACGCGCCGAATTCGCTCGGGCGTTTTCACCAGCACAGCCATCTTGGCGGCGGTCTTGCCCAGCGAGTCCCGGTCCAGGTCTGACAAGCCACCTGTCAGTTCCTTGAACGCCGTCTCAATCGCAGCCTTGTCGATGTGCAGATTGACCAGTCGCGGCTCAAAATGCAGCTTTAGCGTTGCGCCATCGCGAATGGACTCCTCAAACCCATAGCGGCTCATGTAGCCCAAAGCATCTTCGTCCGCACCAAAAGCGTAGAAGGTGTTGCGGTCGGAGCGGTTGATCGGCGTGCCGGTCAGGCCGAACAGAAACGCATTGGGCAGTGCCTCCCGCATCTTGCGTCCCAGGTCGCCTTCTTGTGTGCGATGGGCTTCATCCACCAGCGCAATGATGTTGCTGCGGTCGTTGAGGCAGCCGGTGGCTTCGCCGAACTTGAAGATCGTAGTGATGATGATCTTGCGCACATCCTGCCCAAGCAACTGTTGCAGCTTCTCGCGGGTGTCTGCCTTCTCCAAATTGGGGATGTCGGCACCGGTGAATGTGCCAGTGATCTGGCTGTCCAGATCAATGCGGTCCACCACAATGATGACCGTCGGGTTCTTCAAGTGTGAGTGCATGCGCAGCTTTTGCGCCGCGAACACCATGAGCAGGGACTTGCCTGAACCCTGAAAGTGCCAGATCAGCCCCTTCTTTGGATAGCCAGCCACCACGCGCTCCACAAGTTTGTTGGCGGCCTCGTACTGCTGGTAGCGGCAAATGATCTTAATTCGGCGCTTTTTCTTGTCCGTGGCAAAGAGGGTGAAACTGCCCAAAATGTCCAGCACCACATTGGGCCGCAACATGCTCTCAGCCGACAGTTTGAGCGTTTTCAGCGGGTGGTGTTGGGCGCCATCTGATTCTTTGCCTTCGTCCAGGTGCCATGGACCCCAGTCCTTTACTGGCAGGCCAATGGAGCCGTAGTGGTATTCCTTGCCCTCGGTTGCCACTGAGAACACGTTGCAGACGAACAGCTCGGGGACAAACTTTTCGTAGTCTGCGTTTACCTGCACAGCACCATCCACCCAGCTGATGCACTTTTTGACAGGCGTTTTGGCCTCAATCAGCACCAATGGCAGACCGTTGACCAGCAGCACCAGATCGGCACGGCGCTCAGTGGGTCCAGCCCGGTAGGTGTACTGCTGGGTGACGACGTACTGGTTTTGCGTCAGGTCGTCCAGGTCAATCAGGTGCACCGGCACATGCTGGTTGTTGTCGCCGAAGGGCATGGATCGTTCGCCACGCATCCAGGCGGTCATCTCTTCATTGGCACGGATCAACCCGTCGGAGCGCACCGACAACACGATGGCCCGCAACTTGTAGAGTACCTCATCCGCACGGTCAGGCTGAGCGGCGATTTCGGGGTTTAGGCGGATCAGCGCATCACGCAACCAGGATTCAACCAACACTTCCTGAATCTGGCGTGGCACCTCGGCCGGGGCCTTGTAACGCCAGCCGATACCTTTTGGACTCGTGCCATAACTGGCCTGCGGTTCTTGCGCAACATTGGTAGAAACTGCTTTTACCTGCCCGGCGAGCAGGTCGCGGACGAAGGCTTCAACGGTATTGGCTTCGTTAAACAATATTCCTCCTTATGTGACCAAAGTACGGAGCGCACTTTTTCTATGATGCTCTGCCGCCACATATCGCTTTAGCAATTCTGATTCCGAAGAGTCAATTGCAGAAAACTGTCGGGCAACCTCATTTTGGTCATCCATTTGCAGGACCGGAATCAATGTGCCCTCAATATCGAATTTGCTGATGTGCGGCAAATCTGTACCCTTTTGCATTCGCTGCAACTGCCACTTGAACGACTCAGAGTGTAAAAAGGCCCAAAGATAATCAGAGCTGATGCCATTAGTGAGACGGAATCGGCCAACTCGCTGAAGGAGCAGAGCGGGCAAATCGCATTCCTTAACCTTGGCAATCTTGAAGCCTTCTGAGATAAAAGGACGGTCCATTGCGATTACCAAATCGTCCACATTCAATACATAGTCAAGCACATCACCTCGGCGGTCAGTTGGCCAGTAACAGGTAACCTCAGGGTCCCAAACAAGTCGATTGACGCCAACATTTGAGCCCCTCAAAAGGCGATCACCTTCGACTGAATACATCGCACTTTTGAACGGGAAACCAACTTGAAGTGTCATGATCTCGCCAAGTTTTACTAGTTGCCTTCCCTTGTACTCGCTCGGTGCTTCCAGGTAGTTTCGCGCTTCCGATATTGGAAATGTCGTTTCAACCAGCGCAGACTTCAGCCTGCTAATGGCCGCCTTGGCTAACCGCAGACTTTCCGATAGTTCACCGACTGCTGCTAGCACTTCAATAATCTTCTGCTGTTCGTCCAACGACGGCAATTCAAACGCAAAATCTGCCAAACTTGTCCAGTTTGTTCGTGGACTCAATGAGCCCGCAGATGTGCCGACCGCATGTTCAAAAAAGGCATCAGTCTGGCAAATGAACGGCAGCAACTCAGGCAGCAAGACCTGTGCATCCTTTGTCTCTATCACATAGATGTCGCCTGAACACACACCAGAAAAGTCCGCCACCGCCACCTTGCGCTGGTAAGCGCGACGTTTACCGAACAACACCTGCCCGGGTTGGAAGACGCTCGTGAAGGTGACGCCGTCGGCAACACTGCCCCAATTGCGAATCCGCAATTCGCCTGGCTCCAAGTGCTCCAGACCAATGTATCGCTCCACGCCTTCGGCCAGCGGGTCTTGACTGCGAGCTTTCGATAGCCGCACAACATCGCCAAACTTAACCCGGCGTGCAGTCATATCAATTCCCCCAAATTCTCAGGAGTAAGCCGGTGGTTACGCATCCAGGCTAACGCCTTGTGCCAGCGCTCTGTCTCAATGCGCTGCTTGCTAGGATGCCAGTTTTGAGTCACTTCGTGGAGGATGTCTTCATCAGAAAATGGTTCCCTCTTGGACTTCAAGTCAAACCAGGCTGAGTACAGCGTGGCGACGATTTCGCATTGCTCGGTGGTAGCCGTTTTGAAGCGAGAAATTAAAAGATCAATACGGTCTCTCACCTGTTTAAAGTAGCGCGCGTAATAGTCTGCGTGCTGACCAGATTTTTCTAGCGGGGCATAGTGCGTCCGGCCATTCACTTTGGAGACGCTAAACCATTTGTGCGACTTCAGATTGCTCACGACGGAGCGCATTGCCTTGGGGTCATAAGGCCCTGCCGCTTGCCGGTAGTAATGGCTTTGCATGTCTGCCTCTAGGCTAAAGTGCTTTTCGCTTAGGAAAAGCAATTTTTCCAGCTTGACGCTACCAAAGCGCTGCTGAGAGTAGAGCTGATGCACTATTTCAGCTGCCAGCACGGCTCGCTTGAAAGCTGGCTGAACAGGCAGCTTCGCACTCTTTTGCAACGGTACTACTTCGGCAGCGGGCTTCTCGGCAACACGCAAATCGAGCATTTCTACCAAGGTATCCATGCGCTGCCAAAAGGCTGGTCCTGTCGCCTGCCATTCCTTCCAGGTTGAGTGCAACGTCACTGCGTCGCCGTAGCTATCTGTCACCGGCGCAGCAGCAACCCGCTTCACATAAACAGGTATCGACAGGTTTCCCAGTTTGGCATCGATTTCGGCGATCGTGGCGACCTTGGCGAAGCCGGGCACATCCGCAAAGGCCTTGAAGACTCGCAAAATGTGCTGCTGGTGCTCCGGCTTCAAAAAGCTCTGCGCCCGTTCGCGGGTGACTTCGTTCACTGCGTCAATGAAGATGACCTTGCCTCTGCGCTTGGCAGGCTTTTTTCGGTTGCAGACCACTACGCATGACTCCATCGGGGAGTTGTAGAACAGATTTGGTCCCAAGCCAATTACGGCCTCGACCCAGTCCTGATCAATCATCTTGGCGCGCATGGCCTGTTCTTCATTGCGGAACAACACCCCATGCGGCCACAGCACTGCGCAGCGCCCCTTGGCGGTCAGGCTGGCCAAGATGTGCTGCTGAAATGCGTAGTCAGCCCGGCCTTGTGGCGGTGTGCCAAAGAAGTTCCGCCCCCATTTGTCTTGTGTCCATGCTTCACGATCCCACTGCTTGATGGAATAGGGTGGATTGGCCAGGATGACATCGAACTGCCGAAGGCGGTCACCCTCAATATGCCGTGGGTCGGCCAGTGTGTCGCCACGGATGATTGCAAAGTCTTCCACGCCATGCAAGAACAGGTTCATGCGCGCAATACTGGAAGTAATCAGGTTGCGTTCTTGCCCATAGAGCTTAAGCGTGCGGTACTCGCCGCCAGAGCGCCTGACTTCGTCCAGCGCAGAGATCAGCATGCCACCGGTGCCGCAAGTGGGGTCGTAGATTGACTCGCCGGGTTGGGGGCTTAGCAGTTGCGTCATCAGGTGGACGACGGTACGGTTGGTGTAAAACTCGGCAGCCGTGTGGCCCGAGTCGTCCGCAAACTTCTTGATCAGATATTCGTAGGCATTGCCCAGTTCATCCTCGGGCACGCTGGCAACCGACAGAGTTTGGGTCGAGAAGTGCTCGATCAGGTTTTTCAGCGTTTCGTCTGGCAGGCGCTCGCGATTGGTCCAAGGCGCATCGCCAAAGATGCCATCCAGCATGTCGGGGTTGGCCGATTCGATGGCACGCATGGCGCGCTGAATGGCGGCACCCACGTTTTTCGGGGTTTGGCGCACATCATTCCAATGCGCACCGTCCGGAATCTGGAAGCGGTGGTTTTCAGAGAACTTGGCGTACGACAAGTCGCCGCCCGTGCCGGCGACGGCTGCCTGGTACTCTTCTTCCCAAACGTCAGCAACGCGTTTGTAGAACAGCAGCGGAAAAATGAACTGCTTGTAATCGCCAGCGTCAATCAGGCCGCGCAGCAAAACTGCAGCCCCCCAGAGGTAGCTTTCTAGTTCTTGTTGGGTGATGCGTGTGCCATCGGTAGCCTTTGCTGGTTCTACTTGAGAAAGCTTTTTCTTTAATAGAGATCTTGCAGCATTCGCCATCTCTTCGGTGAAGATTTTGTTGGGCTTGGATGAACGTTCGACAGTCATTGCAACCATCCTCCTTCGACCATCACAGTGGCCAACCGGGTTTCGGCTTCACGGCAGCGAACAAGTGCGTCCTTGAAGGTGGCGATGGCCTCTGGCAAAGGTGGAATATCTTCTTGCAAGGGCGGCAAAACGTAGCGAGAGATGTTGAGAGTCCATTCCTCTGCCTTGACGTCGTCAATGCTGACGATGCGCACGGCGTCCGGCACATCTTCAAATTTCTCAAACCAGCGCTGAATTTCCAGAGCCTGTTCTGGCTCCAGGTAGTTTTGCGCGCGGCCGCGTCGAAAAAGACGGGATGCATCGGCAATCATGATCTTTTTGCGCCGTTTCACGGACTTCTTCTTTCGCAGAACCAATATGCAGGCCGCCAGGCCGGTGCCATAGAACAAATTGGGTGCCAGGCCGATGACGGCTTCGACCAAATCCATCTCCAGCAGTTTCTGGCGAATCGCGCCCTCCGCACCTTTGCGGAACAGCGCGCCCTGCGGCAGCACGACGGCCATGCGCCCTTTGACCTCGGCCATCGACTTGACCATGTGCTGCACCCAGGCAAAGTCGCCAGAACTGGAGGGCGGCAGACCGGCGAAATTGCGGCCGAGCGGGTCATTGACCCACTGTTCTTCACCCCATTTTTCCAGCGAAAACGGTGGGTTGGCGATAACGCAGTCGAAATTGGCCAGGCGGTCGCCGTCAAAAAAAGCCGGGTTGCGCAAGGTGTCCCCGCGCACGATCTGAAAGTCTTCAATGCCGTGCAAGAACAAGTTCATCCGCGCGATGGCTGAGGTGGTGAGGTTTCTTTCCTGGCCAAAGAGCTTGCCCCATAGGCGTTTGACATCACCATGGGTGTCTTTCACGTGCTGAACTGCGGCAAGCAGCATGCCACCAGTACCGCAGGCTGGGTCATAAATGGTCTCGCCCTCACGAGGGTCGAGCATCTCGATCATCAGCCGCACCACGCTGCGCGGCGTGTAAAACTCGCCAGCTTTCTTGTTGGTGGCATCAGCAAATTTCTTGATCAGATACTCATAGGCATCACCGAGTAGGTCGGAGTTCACGTTCTGATTTCCGAACGGAAGCTTGGAAAAATGCTCGATCAAATCCTTCAGCAAAGCATCGGACAGCCGGTCTTTGTTTGACCACTGGGCATCACCAAAAACACCATAGAGGGAATCGGGGTTGGCCTTTTCGATCTCCCGCATTGCCCGTTGCAGTGCACTGCCTACATTGGAGGCCTTGTTGCGAACATCGCTCCAGTGACAGTTTTCTGGGATCTGAAATCGATGCGACTCGGGAAACCAGGCCAGTTGCTCATCGCCAGTTTCGGCGACTATTTCTATGAATTCTTCGTCCCAAACGTCGCATATGCGCTTAAAAAACAGAAGCGGGAAGATGTAGGTCTTGAAGTCAGCCGCATCTACTGGGCCCCGAAGGATGTTGGCAGACTCCCATAGATGGTTTTCGAGAACGCTTAAGTTAAGTTGAATGTCTGTCATTGATCAAAAATATGGAACTCGGAAGTTAAAACGCCGAATTCAATTGCCCCACTCTAAGCAAACAACCCCTGATGCTCCCGGCAATACTGCAATCCGCCAAAGCGCTTGGCGTTGTTCCAGCAGAATTTGCCTTCGGAGTAGCTGATCTTCTCACGGCAATGAGCGCAGATCAGTTTTTTGGCCAATGATGCGTCGGGCTGTGTGGGCGCCGGGGCGGCTGGTTCTGCTGCAAACACCGGCGCTGGAGGCCGAGGTTCCATCACAGCCTTGGCCAACTGGGGCTTGGGCTGCATAAAGTCGGGCAGATCCAGCAGGTCTGGCGGGCGGTGCTGGCGCTTGAGCTTTTCGCCCCACTCCCTGATGGTGTCTGGGCTGCGGATGTTGAGCATGGCCTTGAGCACAGCACCCGTACCGATGCGGTCCACCAGCTTTTCATGCCAGGCGCGGAACTGGTCTGCCTTGATGAGAAAACTGGTGTCAAACGCCTTTGCGTCCGGCCGCTGGATGATGGCTTGCGGGTGCATCAGCACCACGTTATGGAACTCGGGCAGCTTGTCGGTGCGGGTACTGATTTCCAGTCGCTCCAGAAGTTTGCCCAGGATGCGTGCGTGGCGGCGGCTTTGCTCGTAGGGGGAAGGAATACCGTAGCGCTCCCTGCCGTAGCGGACAGTGAATTCGCCATGGGCGTTGACTTCGAGGTCGCCCGAATAGTTTTTGGTCTCGATCAGTACCATGTAGCCGGTGCGGTTGATGACCAAATGATCAATTTGGGCGACCTCGCCATCGATCTGGAACCGCAGGTCGTGCAACAACACGTTGTTTTGGCTATCTTTGTAGTGGCCATCGAGGTGGAAGGCGGCTTCTCGTTCGCCCCTGATGCCGGCAGTCAGGTTGCGCAGTTCAACGCGCAGCCATTCTTTTTGGCGTGCGTCCAACAGGTGTGACTGCTGTAAATCCTGCAGCAATGCCAGGCGTTTGGACTTGTCGTCCGCTGATTTGATCAACATGCTCCCCTCCCCTCGAATTTTTTATTCAGCCAGCAGCGCAATGTACGCCGTGTAACTGTAACTGCGGTTCTTCTTTTGCCCGGTCAGCTCGGTGACGATACCCAGATCTTCCAGCACCTTGACCGCAGCGGTGGCTGTGGGGAAGCTGGTGGTCAGCTTCTGGCGCACCTGGTCGATGGTGAAGCGCGGCATCATGGGCAGCATTTCAAACAAGCGGTAGCTGCTGGGCCCGGCTTTGGACGCAGCCAGCAAACTGCGGCGGTCGGTAGCCAGTAGCGTGGCGATGGCCACGATGTTGCGCTCGGCATCTTGCGCGGCCACGGCCACGCCCTCCAGGAAAAACGCCACCCAGCCTTCCCAGTCGCCTTCGGTGCGCACGTTGGAAAGTCGCCGGTAATACTCCGCTTGGTGTTGCTTCAAGTAGCCGCTGAGGTACATCAAGGGCTCGGGCAGCAAGCGCCAATGCTCCAGGAGCGCGGCAATCAGCAGGCGCCCGATACGGCCGTTGCCGTCCAGGAACGGGTGGATCGTCTCAAACTGCAGATGGACCAGCGCCGTTTTCACCAGCGGCGGCAAGGGCTGCGAGCCATTGTCCCGGTCGTGAATGAAACGCTCCAGGTCTGCCAGCAAGGCAGGCACCCGCTCAGGCGGTGGCGGCACAAACACGGCATTGCCGAGGCGTGTGCCGCCAATCCAGTTTTGCGAGCGGCGCAACTCGCCCGGTTGCTTGCCGTTGCCGCGCGCGCCATCCAGCAGCAGCCGGTGGGCATCGCACAGCAAACGCATGCTCAAAGGCAGGCCTGCCGGGTCACGCAGTTGCGATTGCACCAGCCGGAAGGCTCGCAGGTAGTTGGTGACTTCTTCCACGTCGTCGGTGTTGCTGACCGAAAAACCCGCTTCTTCGTCAAACAAATCTGCCAGCGTGGCCTGGGTGCCTTCAATCTGCGAGGTCAGCAACGCCTCTTTGCGGATGGCGCTGTAGAGCAACCAATCCACCGACGGCACCAACCCAGCCACCCCCGACAACCGGGCCAACGCCAGCTCGGCCGCACGGTTGGCCTCCACAAAGGACTCGGGCGCCAGCGCTGGCTTGGCGGGCGGCAGTGCGTGCGGCACAAACGCCTGCACGGACTCGCCCGAGGTGGTGGAGGTGGCGTAGGTACCAGTACTGCGCATGGGTGCAAAAGAGTTCTTTAATTTGATGAAGTCACATTAAACCAATCTTTAATATGAAGCGCAAGTATGAAAGCCGGCTTGAACAGAAGGTTTAGATGGCCAAAACCCCCGGTCATGGCGGGATTTTCTACGTCAAATTGGCCTCTAGCCCTTGTGGAATGTGCGCAAGAAGCTATTAAAAACATAGCAATTGCAGGGCAATAGGCTCAGGGCGGGGGCCTCTTCTGCCTCGGCTTGAGCCGCTGGCAGCCGCAACTGGCGGAGACCAAGCGGGAGCAGGGTGTCGGGGAGGATGGCCAGGGTTTGGGCCGTTTCATAGTTCGCCGAAATGCTTTGCTAAACAGGTCCAACAAAGCCGGTCGGCAAACTCAGTCGCCTGCCGCCAAACCCAGCGGTCGCCATCAAACCACCACAGGCTCATGCTCCAGCATGATGCCAAAACGCTCATAAACACTGGTCTGTATCGCCTTGGCCAGCGTCATCACCTCACCTCCGGTCACCGGGTCAGCCTTGCCACCGCGGTTGACCAGCACCAGTGCCTGCCGCTCGTAAACGCCGGCATTGCCTATGGACTTACCCTTCCAGCCGCAGGCGTCTATCAGCCAGCCGGCGGCCAGTTTGATTGAGCCGTCATCCATGGGGTAATGAACGATTTTCGGCTCGCGCTGGATGATGTCGGCGCACTGCTCGGGCGTCACTGTCGGGTTCTTGAAAAAACTGCCGGCATTGCCTATCACCTGCGGATCGGGCAGCTTGGCACGCCGGATCTCGCAAATCCACTCATAAATCTGTAGCGCGCTTGGCGCGCCAGACGCCGGCTGCGGGGATGATTGAGCCATTTTTTTCTCAATATCGGCATAACCCAGCACTGGTTTCCAGTTTTTCGGCAACGCAAAGCGCACCCGCGTGATCAAGGCCTTGTCGGCCAGCCCAAAACCCGGGTTGCCCGCACCGGCGGCGGTGTCGCCAGCCGAGCTTTTGTGCTTGAACACCGAGTCGCGGTAGCCAAAAGCGCACTGCGCGGCATTCAGCGTGAAGCCCTGCCCGGTCGTCAGGTCAACCGCGTCCAGGGATTCAAACCTGTCCTGAAGCTCAACGCCATAAGCCCCTATGTTTTGCACCGGCGATGCGCCCACGGTGCCGGGGATCAGCGCCAGGTTTTCCAGGCCAGGGTAGCCGCTTTGCAGCGTCCAGGTGACCAGGTCGTGCCAGCTTTCACCGGCGCCAGCCTCCACAATCCAGGCTTTGGCGGTCTCGCTGGCAAGGCGTTTGCCCATGATTTCGACCTTGAGCACCAGCGGCTTCACGTCGCCTGTCAGCACGATGTTGCTGCCGCCGCCGAGCACAAACTTGGGCATGGCCCGCAATGCCGGATCGGCCAAGACCTCGCGGATATCTGCCTCACCGGCCACCCGGACCAGGGAAAGCGCCTTGGCCACGATGCCAAAGGTGTTGGAAAGCTGGAGTGGAACGTTTTTCTCGACTAACATCCGGAGGATTGTCTCATCCCTCTTTTCTAGCAAAGACTCCCGCTCATGCCTTCTTTTGATACCGTCCTCGAGACCGACATGGTCAAGGTCAAAAACGCCGTCGAAAATTCCGCCAAGGAAATCGGTACACGTTTTGACTTCAAGGGCACCGCTGCCTCAATCGAGCTGAAAGACAAGGACATCACCCTGATTGGCGACGGTGACTTCCAGATCGACCAGATCCACGACATCCTGCGCAACAAGCTGGCCAAATCGGGCGTTGACGTGCGCTTCCTGGACATCGGCAAGATCGAGAAAATCGGCGGCGACAAGGTCAAGCAGGTCACCAAGGTGCGCGACGGCATAGAAACCGAGCAGGCCAAGAAGATCCAGCAACTCATCAAGGGCAACAAGATGAAGGTGCAGGCCGCCATCCAGGAAGGCAAAGTCCGCGTCACCGGCGCCAAACGCGACGACCTGCAAGCCGCCATGGCCTTGATCCGGGCCGAAATCAAGGATTTGCCGCTGAGTTTCGACAACTTCCGCGACTGAATGGCCCCCACGCTTTTCGCTTCGCGTAATGCGCTGCCCCCCGAGGGGGCTGTGCTTGCTTGGGGCGGCCCTGCGCTGCGCACGGTCGCGCGATTGCGGAAGCTGGCCTTGTTGTCCATGCTTGCCTTTTCCAGCATTGCAGCCCACGCAGAATCCGTCGCACTGGCCGGCATGCTGGGCAGCAAGGCACTTCTGGTGGTGGACGGCAGCGCGCCCAAGTCCGTTGCGGCAGGTGAAACCCATCAGGGCGTGAAAGTCATTTCAACCAGCGGAGACCAGGCCGTCATCGAACAAGCCGGCAAGCGCGTGACCTTGCGCGTGGGTGAAGCCCCCGTCAGCATGGGTGCCAGCGGTGGCGGCGGCGGTCGCGGAACCCGCATCGTGCTGACAGCCGGGACAGGCGGCCATTTCATGACGCCGGGCCAGATCAATGGCAAGGCCGCTCAGTTCATGGTCGATACCGGCGCCACGTCGATTGCCATGAGCGGTGCCGATGCCACACGCGTCGGCATCAACTTCAAGAACGGCCAGCCCGTCAATATGTCCACGGCCAACGGCATCACACAGGGTTTTCGCGTGAAGCTCAACTCTGTGCGCATCGGTGATGTGGAGGTGTTTGACGTGGACGCCGTGGTCACGCCACAGGCCATGCCCTTCATGCTGCTGGGCAACAGCTTTTTGACGCGATTCCAGATGACACGTGAAAACGACCAGATGACGCTGGTCAAGCGTTACTAAATAAGCGCAGCGGAGCGGCGGCCAACCGCCCGGAGCCACCTGCCTCTCCAGCTGTCTAGCGCTTTTTCACTTCCTTTTTGAGCTCTTTTTTGCCAGCGCCCAGTTTTGACTCGGTGCCATTCATCAGCTTGACGATGTTGTCGCGGTGCCGCACGACCAGCAAGACACTGATCATGAAGATGGCCAGCAAAATACTGCGCTCGACATACCAGGGACCTCGGTCGCCCATCAGGTAAAACAGGGGGGCAAAGGCTGCGCTGGCCATGGAGGCCAGGGACGAATAACGCGTAAAAAAGGCCACGATCAGCCAGGTCGCCAGCGTTGCCAGCCCGAGCAGCCAGTCAATGCCCAGCAAGGCACCTGCCGCCGTGGCCACGCCCTTGCCACCCCTGAATTTGAAAAACACCGGGAACAGATGACCGATAAAGGCCGCAAAAGCCACGGCTGCGATTGTGGCGTCTTCCAGGCCGTAGTCCTTGCCGAACCATTTGACCAGCATCACCGGCAGCCAGCCCTTGAGGCCGTCCAGCAGCAGCGTCGCCACTGCGGCCACCTTGCTGCCGGAGCGCAGCACATTGGTCGCACCGGGGTTTTTGCTGCCGTAGCTGCGTGGGTCTTGCAGGCCCAGCAGGCGGCTGACGATCACGGCAAACGACAAGGACCCCAGCAAATAGGACAACAGCACCGCCGCGCCTGCATACAGATATTCCAAAACCAATCTCCTGTTTTATGTCGTGCCTGAATTTTTCATTCATGCACGTTTTATGTTTTATTCAACCAACGCACACTGCACCGATTTTGCATCCAGCAATGTGACACACACCTGCGGGTCCAAGCCCACCAGGTAACCGCGCCTGCCGCCGTTGATGGCGATTTTAGGCAAAGCCAGGATGCTTTCCTCGATATACACCGGCATGGCCTTGCGTGTGCCAAAGGGCGAGGTGCCGCCAACCAGGTAACCGCTGTGGCGGTTCGCCACCTCGGGTTTGCAGGGTTCGACCGATTTCGCGCCTATCTGCCGCGCCAGGTTTTTGGTCGACACCTTGCGGTTGCCGTGCATCAATACCAGCAAGGGCCTGGCATCCTGGTCTTGCATCACCAGCGTCTTGACGACTGTGAAAGGATCAAAGCCCAGCACCTCGGCGCTGTGCTGCGCCCCGCCGTGCTCCAGGTATTCATACGGGTGCTCCGTGAAGGCCACCTTGTGGGCCTTGAGCATTTGCGTGGCGGGGGTCTCAGAAACGTGGTCTTTCCTGCTCATTGAGCCACCTCCGTTCGCGGGCCACCGCGGAACCGGCTTCGCCGGGCCGCTGGTGCCGCCCCCTGGGGGGAGGCGCCGAAGGCGCTTCGGGGGAGAATCATTTAAAGTGCGGGGTCCCGCGCGTCCCATCGGATCTTGTCAATCTCGGCCAGCACTTCCGGTGTCAGCTTCGTGCCATAAGCATCCAGGTCTTCGTCCAGCTGGGCCACCGATGTCACGCCGATGATGGTGCTGGCCACCTGCCATTTGGTATAGCAAAACGCCAGCGCCAGTTGTGTGGGAGTCAGCTTGTTGTCACGTGCCAGCGCGTTGTAGCGGCGCGCTGCGGCCAGCGCTTCAGGCCGGCCCCAGCGCTGCTTGCGCACCGACTCGAATTTGGCGATACGCCCTTCCTTTGGGGCGTTCGGGCCTTCGGTGCCGGACTGGTCGTATTTGCCCGTCAGCAGGCCAAAACCCAGGGGCGAATAGGCCAGCAGTGAAACACCGAGCCGGTGCATGGTTTCGTCCAGGCCGTTTTCCAGCGTGCGATTCACCAGGCAATAGGGGTTTTGCACCGTCGCAATGCGCGGCAGGCCGTGCTGCTCGGCCAGGCGCACAAACTCGTGCACGCCATAAGGCGTCTCGTTTGACAGGCCGATAGCGCGGACCTTGCCGGCTTTCACCAGGCTGCCCATCGCTTCAAGCTGCTCATGGATAGACGTTGCCGACCGCTCCCTGGACGGGTCGTAATAGACCATGCCAAAGGCCGGCACATGGCGCTCGGGCCAGTGGATCTGGTAGAGGTCAATCGCCTCGGTCTGCAGGCGCTTGAGGCTGGCATTGCATGAGGCGACGATGTCCGCGGCCGTCATGCCGCTGCCTTCACGCACCCAGGGCATGCCGCGTGAGGGGCCGGCTACCTTGGTCGCCAGCACCAGCTTGCTGCGCACGCCCGGGTTCTTCGCAAACCAGTTGCCGATGATGGTCTCGGTCGCGCCGAAGGTGGGCGCCCGTGCCGGCACCGAGTACATCTCTGCGGTATCAAGAAAGTTGACGCCGCGTTCCAGCGATCGGTCAAGAATGCTGTGTGCCACCGCTTCGCTGACCTGCTCACCAAATGTCATGGTGCCCAGGCAAATGGGCGTGACCTGCAGGTCGCTGGAGCCAAGTTGAACTTTATTCATGTCTGTCAAATTTAAGAATGGGGGAGTCTTGCAACAGGGGCGCGTGATCGCTGTCCAGCGCCATACCTGCCAAGTTTAAGGGCTGGGCACATATGCCGCTGACGCCGGCAACAGGCACAAAAACAGACAATGAAATGAGCGATTGCCTTACATATGGATACTTTGGATTTACGTTAACCTGCAAACGGCGTAAAAACACCAATTCGGTCATCAGCAATTTTTTAATACATCCAGGAGCATTTTCATGAAACCCATCCTCTCTTCACTGACCTGCGTGGCACTGGCCCTGGGTGTCCTCTCGGGCTGCGCCAATATGAGTGAAACCGAGAAAGGCACAGCCAAGGGCGCCGGCATTGGTGCCGGCGTTGGCGCGGTGGTCGGCGCGCTCGTCGGTGGCTCCAAGGGTGCAGTAACCGGTGCGGCGCTGGGCGGCGTGGCAGGCGCGGTGGGCGGCAATGTCTGGTCGCAGAGGATGCAGGACCAGAAAGCCGCGATGGAAAAAGCAACTGCCGGCACCGGTGTGGCGGTCAGCCAGACCCAGGACAACCGCCTGAAACTGGACATTCCCAGCGACGTCTCGTTTGATACCGGCCGCTCGGCCATCAAACCCAACTTTGTGCCTATCCTGAACCACTTTGCCGCCAGCCTGAACCAGAACCCGGTCACCACCGTGACCATCATCGGCCACACGGACAACACCGGCTCTGATGCCATCAACAACCCGCTGTCTGTCCAGCGCGCCAATGCAACCCGCGACTACCTGGTCAGCCAGGGTGTGGCGACACAACGGATTGCCACCGACGGCCGCGGCTCGCGCGAGCCGGTCGCGGACAACAGCACCCAGGCCGGCCGCGACAAAAACCGCCGCGTCGAGATCTATGTGGCAGAGCAGACTGCTGCACGGTAACAACTGGCACACCCCTGTCGGCGCTCACTGCGTGTAGCGCCTTCTCCCCTTGCAGGGGACGGCACCAGCAGCCTGGCGAAGCCAGTTCTGCGGACACATTCGTTCACCCCTATCGAGGCTCACTGCGTGTAGCCTCCTTTCCCCTTGCAGGGGACGGTGCCTGCGGCCTGGCAAAGCCAGTTCCGCGGCTCCTGCTGGAACAAGAAAAGCACTCCTCGGAGTGCTTTTCTTATCGCTGATCCAAATGACGGAATGCAGGGCAAGGCGCCCGGAGCGCAGGAACCGGAGTGCACTTCAGTGCATGAGGATTCCGAGCACCGCGCAACGCCCCCATGCGCCCGAGAATTGGATTTATGGGAGTGCCCTGAAGCGCTCTTCTTCCTGCAGCCGCAACACCCGCCGCTGCACCTTGCCGGTAGTGGTCATGGGCAGTGCCTCTATGAATTCAATCTCTTTCGGGTACTCGTAAGGCGCCAGCATGGTTTTGACATGGGCCTGCAACATGGCAATGATTTCGGCATCAAACTGGCTTCCAGCCACCGATTGACGCGCGCGATCAGCTATCAAATCAGGAGCAAGCACAACATAGGCCTTGACCACCGCGCCGCGCTCTCGGTCGGGCTTGGGCACCACGGCAGCGTTGGTGACGGCCGGATGCTTGACCAGGCAGTTCTCTATTTCCCCCGGCCCTATGCGGTAACCCGCAGCCTTGAACACATCGTCGGCCCGACCCTCGTACCAGAGGTAGCCGTCCGCATCGCGTTTGGCCAGGTCGCCTGTGCGGCACCAGTCGCCGGTAAATTTGGCCCGGGTTGCGGCCTCGTTTTTCCAGTAGCCGAGAAAGAATATCGGGTCCGGATGGCCATGCACGTCAAAGCGGTTGACGGCCACATCGCCGGGCACGCCAACAGCGCATTCCTTGCCTTCATCGTCAATCACCGCAACACGATGGCCGGGATAGCCCTTGCCCATGCTGCCGGCACGCGCCGGCCATAGCACCGCGCAATTCCCGACCACGTAATTGATCTCGGTCTGCCCGAACATCTCGTTCACGACCACGCCCAGTTGCGCACGGCAGTAGTCAAACACGGCATCGCCCACCGCCTCGCCCGCACTCATGATGCCTTGCAGCTTGAGTTTGAAATGCCGGCCCGGCTCGGGGTAAGCCTTCATCATGGCCTTGAGCGCCGTGGGGAACAAAAAGGTGTGCGTCACGCCCTGCTGCTGCATCAGGCTGAAGGCCAGCTCCGGGCTGAAGCGGCCGTTGAACGCAACTATGGGACGGCCGAAATACAAAGTCGGCAGCAGTGCATCCATCAGGCCACCGGTCCAGGCCCAGTCCGCCGGGCTCCAGAACACCGCATCCGACCTCGCATTGGTTTTGCCGTCAAACCCAAACCAGTTCTGGCTGCAGACAAAACCCGACAGGTTGCCTATCAGCGCGCGGTGTGGAATCAGCGCGCCCTTGGGCGGGCCGGTCGTGCCGCTGGTATAGATCAGCACGGCCGCCTCGTCGGCCTTGGTCTTGGCCGCTGTAAAAGCACGCTGCTGTCCGGCCAGGGCGCTGGCATAGTCCACGTCACCACTGGCGTCGCCCGCTGCCACCACCGTACGCAGCGCCGGGCATTCGGCACGTACCGAGTTGACGCTGCTGATGCTGCTCTCGTCACAAATCGCCACCACCGCCTCGCTGTCATGCAGGCGAAACGCCAGTGCCTCGGGCCCGAACAGCATGGACAGCGGCATGGCAACGGCGCCCATCTGGAACACCGCCATGTAGGCAACGGCAGTTTCAAAGCGCTGCGGCATGACGATGGCCACGCGGTCGCCGCGCTGCACGCCCAGGCCGGCCAGCACGTGGCTGAGGGCGTCAGCGGCTTTTTTTAGCTCAAGATAAGTATGAAAAGTGCTCTTGGCCGCCGTCCTGTGCGCGCAGATAGCTATTCTTTTTATAGCATCCTGCGAGCCACGCCCAGGCCTGGCCCAGCGGCTGCAGCAGGCTTCGGCGATATTGAAATACTCGTCAACCTGCCAGCCAAAGCCTTGGTGCAGGGCCGCGTAATGGTCCGGCTGCGCGCTGCGGGCTTTGTCACTGTGTTGACTGCGTTTCGTGGCGTCTCTCTTTATCATCAAAACAATGTACAAAGAAAAACGCCCTTCCCGCAGCGAGTTTGTCCCTATACGCGGACTCCATTACCACGTCCAGATCTGGGAGAGCCCGGGCCAGGCAGCCACGTCCGTAGCGCCACTGGTGCTGGTCCACGGCTGGATGGACGTCGCAGCGTCCTATCAATTCATGGTTGACGCCCTGTCAGACGCCTTTGCCGCCGGCCGGACCATCATTGCCCCCGACTGGCGCGGTTTTGGGCTGACTACCGCTCCCGAAAATGGCGCAAAAGTAGACAACTACTGGTTCCCGGACTACCTGGCGGACCTGGATTTGCTGCTGGACCACTATGCGCCCGGCCAGGCGGTAGACCTGGTCGGTCACAGCATGGGCGGCAATGTCGCCATGATTTACTCAGGGGTCCGGCCGGAGCGCATCCGCAAGCTGGTCAACCTGGAAGGTTTTGGCTTGCCCGCCAGCAAACCCAGCCAGGCGCC
Source organism: Polaromonas aquatica (assembly GCF_042659145.1). Classification (NCBI taxonomy): domain Bacteria; kingdom Pseudomonadati; phylum Pseudomonadota; class Betaproteobacteria; order Burkholderiales; family Comamonadaceae; genus Polaromonas; species Polaromonas aquatica. The sequence goes on from NZ_JBHSRS010000083.1 coordinate 237,598, forward strand.
CAGGCGTTACGGCAAATGGATAGACGAGCTCAAAAGCCTGCAGCGCGGCGAGATGGACCTCAAGGCCTATGACGACGTGGGCGGCGTGGCCAGGCGACTCATGAAGACCAACCCCCGGCTCTCGGAGGACAAGGCCAGCTGGCTGGCCAGCCACTGGGCGCGCCCTGATGCAGCCGGCAAGTGGCACATCCTGGGCGATCCCGCCCACAAAATCACCAGCGCCATGCTGTACCGGGCCGATGAAGCCCTGGAAATTTACCGGCACATCAGCGCACCCACACTGGCCGTCGAGGCCTCGGACGACTCCCTGGCCAAATGGGGACAGGGCTATACCCTGGCCGAATACCACGACAGGCTGAAGCAGGTGCCCAAAGCGGAAGTTGCGGTCATCCAGGACGCCGGCCATATGCTGCACCATGACCAGCCGGAACAGCTGGCGAGCCTGATTGAGGGTTTTCTGGGCTAATCTGGTTCGCCCACGGCACGCTCCGTTTGTCCTGAGCTTGTCAAAGGATGCTCCCGAGGGCGCTAATTCCCCTTGGGTTAACCCGGCGGGAAATTGTGGCCCCCGGCATGAGAAAATCACGCCTTGGCCAAAATCGGCCCCCACATTCAGGATTGAACACTCATGGACGCAGAACACATCAATATCATCGCCAACCAGCTCACCGACCTGAGCAATCGGGTGAATGAACTTCGGGGGTATCTTTGACTACCCTGCCAAAGAACGTAAATTAAACGAAGTCAACGCCGCACTCGAAGACCCGAAAGTCTGGGACAACCCCAAACGCGCGCAGGAACTCGGCAAGGAAAAGAAATCGCTGGAAGACGTGGTTCTCGTCATTGATCGCCTGAGCGCCGAACTGGCCGACAACACCGAGCTGTTCGAGATGTCCAGGGGCGACAGCGACGAAGCCGGCATGCAGGCCATCGAAGCCGAAGCCGCCAAGGTCGCGGCCGAAGTCGAGAAGATGGAATTCCGCCGGATGTTCAACAACCCGGCCGACCCGCTGAACTGCTTCCTGGACATCCAGGCCGGCGCCGGCGGCACCGAAGCCTGCGACTGGGCCAGCATGTTGCTGCGCCAGTACCTCAAGTACGCCGAGCGCAAGGGTTTCAAGACCACGGTTGAAGACGAATCGCCCGGCGACACCGCTGGCATCAAGGGCGCGACCATCAAGATCGAGGGTGAATACGCCTTTGGCCTGCTGCGCACCGAAACCGGCGTGCACCGACTCGTGCGCAAGTCACCGTTTGACTCGTCCGGCGGGCGCCACACCTCGTTTGCCTCGGTGTTTGTCTACCCCGAGATTGATGACTCGATCGAGATCGACATCAACCCGTCCGACGTGCGCACCGACACCTTCCGCGCCAGCGGCGCAGGCGGCCAGCACATCAACAAGACCGACTCGGCCGTGCGCCTGACGCACATCCCGACCGGCATCGTGGTGCAGTGCCAGGACGGCCGTTCGCAGCACAGCAACCGCGACGTCGCCTGGAAGCGCCTGCGTTCGCGCCTGTACGACTTCGAGCTGCGCAAACAGCAGGAAGCCCAGCAAAAGCTGGAAGACACCAAGACCGACGTGGGTTGGGGCCACCAGATTCGCAGTTACGTACTGGACAACAGCCGCATCAAGGATTTGCGTACCAACTACGAAACCTCCGCCACGCAAAAAGTGCTGGACGGCGACCTCGACCAGTTTATTGAGGCCTCCCTCAAACAGGGCGTGTAATGCCCTCTGCCATCCGCTTCATGCCAAAGACAACTTTTTCAGGAAATACCCATGCTGCAAAAGCTTGACGCCAGTGGAACCGGGCAAGGCCCCGCCGTGACGATTAACCGCGCCGACTACACCGCGCCCGCCTACTGGATCGACACCGTCGACCTGTGTTTTGACCTGGACCCGGCCAAAACGCGCGTGCTCAACAAGATGAAGCTGCGCCGCAACACGGACCTGCCGGTGCAAGCGCTCAAGCTGGACGGTGAAGAGCTCAACCTGGCACGCGTGCTGGTCAACGGCCAGGGCACATCCTTCAAGATGGAAGGCAAGCAGCTGGTGCTGGACAACCTGCCCGATGAATTCGAGCTGGAGATTTTCACCACCACCTGCCCGGCCAAAAACACCAAGCTGATGGGTCTCTACGTCAGCAACGACTCGTTCTTTACGCAGTGCGAAGCTGAAGGTTTCAGGCGCATCACCTATTTCCTGGACAGGCCTGACGTGATGGCCATGTACACCGTGACCCTGCGCGCCGACAGCACCAAGTACCCGGTGCTGCTGTCCAACGGCAACCTGGTCGACAGCGGCAAACTTGAAGACGGCCGCCACTTTGCCAAATGGGTGGACCCGCACAAAAAACCCAGCTACCTGTTTGCACTGGTAGCCGGCCAGCTGGTCAGCCGCGAACAGCGCATCACCTCACGCGCCGGCAAGGAACACACCCTGCAGGTCTATGTACGTCCCGGCGACCTCGACAAGACCGAACACGCCATGACCTCGCTGATGCACTCCGTCGCCTGGGATGAGGCGCGTTTTGGCCTGCCGCTGGACCTGGAACGTTTCATGATCGTCGCCACCAGCGACTTCAACATGGGCGCCATGGAAAACAAGGGCCTGAACATCTTCAACACCAAGTACGTGCTGGCGAACCAGGCCACGGCGACCGACGTTGATTTCTCCAACATCGAAAGCGTGGTCGGCCACGAGTATTTCCACAACTGGACGGGCAACCGCGTCACCTGCCGCGACTGGTTCCAGCTCAGCCTGAAAGAAGGCCTGACGGTTTTCCGCGACCAGGAGTTCTCACAGGACCTGTGCGGTGAGGCCTCGGCCCGCGCCGTCAAACGCATTGAAGACGTGCGCGTGCTGCGCACCGCCCAGTTCCCCGAAGACGCCGGCCCTATGTCGCACCCGGTGCGGCCCGACAGCTACGTTGAAATCAGCAACTTCTACACCGTCACCATTTACGAAAAAGGTGCCGAAGTCGTACGCATGATGCAGACGTTGGTAGGCCGCGACGGCTTTGCAAAAGGCATGACGCTCTACTTCGAGCGCCACGACGGCCACGCCGTGACCTGCGACGACTTTGCCCAGGCCATTGCCGACGCCAACCCCCAGTCCGAACTGGCGCGCCTGCTGCCCCAGTTCAAGCGCTGGTACAGCCAGGCCGGCACGCCGCGCGTCAGTGCGCAAGGCGTGTACGACGCCGCTGCCGGCACGTACACCCTGACGCTGGGCCAGAACTGCGCACCAACGACAGGCCAGGGCGTCAAGGAGCCGTTTGTGATCCCGGTCGGGCTTGGCCTGCTGGGCGCCGACGGCAAGGACTTGCCACTGCAGCTGTCGGGCGAGCCCGAAGCCAGATCAACCAACGGTACACGCACCGTGGTGCTGACACAGGCCAGCGAAACCTTCACCTTCACCGGTATCGTTGCCGAGCCGGTTCCGTCCATACTGCGCGGATTCACCGCCCCCGTGGTGCTGGAGTTTGACTACACCGACGCGCAACTGCTGCACCTGCTGGCGCACGACAGCGACCCCTTCAACCGCTGGGAAGCCGGGCAGCGCCTGGCTGTCAACCGCGCCCTGTCCGCTATTAAATCAATAGCTGGCAGCGCAAGCGATACGGGCGCCGCAGCACTGGATGATGCCTATATTGAAGCCATGCGCCAGGTTCTGCGCCATCCGGCGCTGGATGCAGCCTTCAAGGAGCTGGTACTCACGCTGCCCTCAGAAACCTACCTGGCCGAGCAGCTGGACACGGTGGATCCACAGCGCATCCACGCCGTGCGCGAAGCCATGCGCCAGCAACTGGCAACCAGACTGCATGCGGACTGGGAGACTGTTTACGCGGCCAACCACGACACCGGCGCCTACACACCCGATGCCGTATCCTCAGGCCGCCGTGCACTCGCCGGCATGGCGCTCACGCACCTGTGCCTGGCAGCCGTTGCCAGCGGCGACCCGGTCTGGCCCGGCAAGACCTTGCAGCGCTTCAAGGATGCCGGCAACATGACCGACCGCTTCAATGCGCTGGCCGCGCTGGTCTCCAGCGGCCACAGCCTTGCGGCACAGGCGCTGCAGTCATTCCACGCCATGTTCAAGGACGAAGCACTGGTCATAGACAAGTGGTTCAGCCTGCAGGTGAGCGCACCGGACCGCGGCGGCAACATCCTGCCGGCCGTCAAGCAGCTCATGAAACACAGCGACTTCAGCCTGCGCAACCCGAATCGCGCGCGCAGCGTGATCAGCACGTATTGCCAGGGCAACCCGGCCGGTTTCCACCGTGCCGACGCCGCAGGTTATGTGTTCTGGAGCGAGCGCGTGATTGAGCTTGACGCCATCAACCCGCAGGTCGCGGCGCGGCTGGCACGGGCACTGGACCGCTGGAGCAAGCTCGCCGAACCGTATCGCAGCGCAGCGCGCGAAGCCATCAGCCGCGTCGCCGCCAAAGCCGATTTGAGCAAAGACACACTTGAAGTCGTCACGCGTGCCTTGGCCGGTTGATTGCATCCTTACCCAAGACTGGAACTCCATATGTCCCAAAAAATATCATTGACCCGCTACCTGGTTGAGCAACAGCGCCAGGACGGTCACATACCGCCCGAGCTGCGCCTGCTGCTTGAAATCGTTGCGCGTGCCTGCAAGAGCATCAGCCAGGCCGTCAACAAAGGCGCGCTGGGTGGCGTGCTGGGCACCGCCGGCAGCGAAAACGTGCAGGGCGAAGTCCAGAAAAAACTCGACATCATCGCCAACGAGGTGCTGATCGAGGCCAACGAATGGGGCGGCCACCTGGCTGCCATGGCTTCGGAAGAAATGGACAGCATCTACCTGGTGCCCAATCGCTACCCGCAAGGCGAATACCTGCTGCTGTTTGATCCCCTCGACGGCTCCAGCAATATCGACGTCAACGTCAGCATTGGCACTATCTTCAGCGTGCTCAAAAAGCCCGAAGGCAGTGCCGCCGTGGAAGAAAAGGACTTCCTGCAGGCCGGCAACAAACAGGTTGCCGCCGGCTACTGCGTCTATGGCCCGCAGACCACCCTGGTGCTGACCGTGGGCGACGGCGTCGCCATGTTCACGCTGGACCGCGAGCAGGGCTCGTTTGTGCTGACCGAAGAAAACGTGCAGATCCCGGCGGACACCAAGGAGTTCGCCATCAACATGAGCAACATGCGGCATTGGGACGAGCCGGTCAAACGCTACATCGACGAATGCCTGCAGGGCAAGGAAGGCCCGCGCGGCAAGGACTTCAACATGCGCTGGATCGCCTCCATGGTGGCCGACGTGCACCGCATCCTGACCCGCGGCGGCGTCTTCATGTACCCCTGGGACAAACGCGAGCCCCAAAAGGCCGGCAAACTGCGCCTGATGTACGAAGCCAACCCCATGAGCTGGCTCATAGAGCAGGCCGGCGGCGCAGCCACCAACGGCAGGCAGCGCATCCTGGACCTGCAGCCCGGCAAGCTCCACGAGCGTGTGAGTGTGGTGCTCGGATCGAAAAATGAGGTGGAGCGAATCACCGCCTACCACCTTGAGCCCAAGGCCGGGCTATAATCGCAGGCTGTATTTCAGAATAAGCCGGTGTAGCTCAGTCGGTAGAGCAGCTCATTCGTAATGAGAAGGTCGGGTGTTCGATTCATCTCTCCGGCACCATTTACCGCGGTGAAACGCGATAGTGGTTACTTACTGAAAACAACTGATGTCAAAACTGATGACAGTTGGTTTTCCATTCAAGCAAAAGCCCTCAATTGAGGGCTTTTTGTTTTTCTGGTCGCTTCAGTGTTGAATTCCGTCGAAATCTGACCCAGTGGGGGTTCGATCTAACGCACAACGCCCGGCGCTTTCACGACCCGCATGAACCGGTAGAGTGCCCTGCTTCAGGTTAGCGTTCTGCTTTGTGCTTGCCCTTGGGCAGCAGCGCAGCCACCAGGCCGAGCAGCGGCAGGTACGCGATGGCGTGGTACACGTAGTCGATGCTGGTGTGGTCCGCGAAAACGCCCAGCACGGCCGCCCCCAGTCCCCCCATGCCGAACGCGAAGCCGAAGAACAAACCGGACACCATGCCCACCTTGCCAGGCATCAGCTCTTGCGCGTAGACGAGGATGGCCGAGAAGGCTGACGACAGAACCAGGCCGATGATGATAGTCAGCATCACAGTCCAGAAGAGGTTTGCGTGGGGCAAGAGCAGCGCGAACGGTGCGACGCCGAGGATGGACACCCATATGACCGGCTTGCGCCCGATGCGATCACCTACACTGCCGCCCAGAATCGTGCCTACTGCCGATGCGAACAAGAATACGAACAGCAGGAGTTGCGAGTTCTGCACTGACACACCGAACCGTTCAATCAGGTAGAACGTGTAGAAACTGCTCAGCCCTGCCACATAGAAGTACTTCGAAAAAATCAGCACAAGCAGGACGGCGATGGCTCCCACGACAACGCGAAGTGGATAGGGTGCCGCTACTGCAGGTGCCCTGGCCCTGGTCACCGCGGCGTGCTGAGAGGCGTACCAGCGGCTCACCCGCAGAAGCATGACCACGCCGAGTAACGCCGCAAGCCCGAACCACGCAACGCTGTGCTGGCCAAAGGGCACGATGACAATTGCAGCGAGAAGTGGCCCCAGTGCGCTCCCCATGTTGCCGCCGACCTGGAATACCGACTGCGCGAAGCCGTGCCTTCCCCCGGACGCGAGACGGGCAATACGCGACGATTCAGGATGGAAGATGGCGGACCCGATGCCAATGAAGGCCGACGCCAGCAACAGTACGGCGTAACTTGGCGCGAAGGCCAGCAGGATCAACCCGACCAGCGTGGACAGCATGCCGAGCGGCAGCCAGTACGGCTGCGGCTTGCGGTCTGTCAGAAGTCCAATCAACGGTTGCAGCAATGACGCAGTGAACTGGTACGTCAAGGAAATCAGGCCGATTTGCGTGAAGGAGAGAGAGAAGTCACCCTTCAAAATCGGGTACATCGCCAGAATCAGCGACTGCATCATGTCGTTGACCATGTGCGAAGTGCTAAGAAAGCCGAGGATGCCAAAGGCTGGCTTGGCTTTCGTGGTCGAAACCACGGGGCTGTCGGTTATCGCTGGAGTGCCTGTGGCTTCGAGCGTTGTGATGGATGTCATGTAGCGGCTTTCAATCAAGGGATTCGGAAGCAATCCGCAGATGGCTTCCGGCACACGCCGGCGTGCGTGTCGTGCAAGAATTGTCGTCAGATTCACATCGCCTGTCTCGCGCCTTTTAACCAAAAACCCTTGCAAAAAGGACATGGCCTCAGTCTCCACTCCTCAACCGCTTGCGACGGCGCTCCGGCAAATTGAAGCTGCGGCCTCGCCTGTCAGCGGGCACCCGACCGACTACCCGCCCGGCTGGCACATCGCCTCGCACGCACACTCGAAGCATCAGCTCATCTACGCCGTTCAGGGCGTCATGGTGGTTCAGGCCGAGGCGGGCCGCTGGGTTGTACCGCCGACCCGTGCCATCTGGATGACCGCGGGCATGAGACACGAAATCAAGTGCATCGGTGAAGTCCACATGCGTAGCTTGCTGGTTGCGCCGGAGGCCGCACCGAAGTTGCTGGACAGCACCCAAGCCGTGGCCATCCCGCCGTTGCTGCGTGAACTGATTCGCGCCGCCATGGACGTCCCGCAGCCTTATGTTCCCGGCAGCCGCGATGGCAGGCTCATGCGGCTAATCCTGGACGAGTTGTGGGCATTGCCTGTGTTGCCGCTACACCTTCAGATGCCTGCCGACCCCAGGCTGCTTCGCATCTGCACGCTACTTCAGAAGCGCCTGAATGACCCGTCAACCCTGGCGGACTGGGCGCAGCGTCTGGCTGTTGACGTGAAGACCGTGCAGCGCCTGTTTGTGAAGCAAACCGGCATGACGTTCGGCCAGTGGCGAACACAGGCCCGACTGCTGCGTGCGCTTGAACTATTGGCGACAGGGGAGAAGGTCATAGATGTCGCACTTACGTTGGGATACGACAGCCCCAGTGCATTCGCCACGATGTTCCGCAAACAATTCGGGCAGACGCCAAGCCAATTCTTTGCGGCGCTGTGACCTTGTCATGCGTCCCAAGGGCGGCGACGTGGTCCAAAGCGGCGACCTGTTCTGAGTTCATCGTGGCAGGTTTTGTGGTATTCGTTAACCCCGCCACTACGCGGCCCTTTTAAGAATCAACAACTTAGCGTGACTTGTTTGACGTGCAAAGGCATCTCTCCGGCATCATTCACAAAAAGCCCCTGGTTGGCATGCAGTCGAGTGGCAACCGCCTGAAGGCTCCTGTGCGAGGTCATTCCTCAGGTCAAGGCACGCTTGGAATCAGCCGAAGACGACTTCAATGCAAATGCTTCACGCCCTGGATTTGTTGGAAGAGATGCACGTCACCCAGACGCCTGAGGCCGGCGTGGGTGATGACACCCGGTCCTCGGTATCGGGCGGGACCTCGTGGCCCTCAGGCCAAGGGCGGATTGAGCCGCTGCATCCAGAAGCTCCCGCCCTCACCCAGCGCAGGGTACCTCGGAAACACGGAACTGACCGCCTGCGGATAGCGAGTACACATGTAATGCGCCATCCACACCACGCGCCACTGGCTGTTGAACATCAAAAAGCCGTGCAGCAGGTATTGCTCGCTCCAGCTTCGCTCTTCTGTCAGCACCCAGGGCTTGGGGTACTCGTCGGGTAGAAAGATATCGTGCAGGTGCACATATACGCCTGGCTTCAACCGGGGCAGGACCTCGAAGAACAACAAGTTGACATCGCTGCCCGTCTTGCAGACATGCGATGAGTCAATGAACAGAATATCTCCGCTGTCCAGCTGGTCGAAAAGCGCCAGGTCCACATCCTGCAAACGGGAAGGCACCAGGCGGGTGATGCCCTCAACCCCTGCGACAAGGAAATCGCGTGGATAAGGTTCAATGCAGGTGATGTCGATACCGCCGCCAAACGCGCGGCGGTTTGCATCGGCCATGACCAGTGATGAGAAGCCCGAGCCAACCTCGATCACCCGCTTTGGTTTGAACAGGCACAAGGCGCCAAACAAAAACTCGGCGTCCAGAACGGGAAACATGCCGTTCATGTAGTAATAGCGATCAGGCTCCGGCGGCGCATCGACCGGGTAGTCAATTGCAGCCAGGTGCGGCCTGAGACTTTGCAGCAACTCCAGTTGCTGGGGTATCTGCATGTCCACACCCGCCAGGCCTAGTCGCGGGGCCCATATCTGCTTTTCTCGCCGCAGCAGGTCATCGGGATCTGGAATCGGCGAGTAGTAGTGTCCGGGAGGAAAGCCCATGCATGCTCCTGTTGAGATTGCATTGTAAGATTCCGCACTGCCCAGACCCATGGTCCCTGACCCGAAACCCATGTACATCCAACCCCGCATCGTGAAGCGCGAAGACTGCGATTTTTACCATTCGTTCACGCTGGCTGAGGGAGAGGTCGTTGGGCAATGGGACCTGCGCGACAACTGGCAGCCCTATCTTGGCCATGTTGATTTTGCCGGGCAATCGGTGCTCGAGATTGGCCCCGCCAGCGGATTTTTGTCTTTTTGCATGGAACGTGCAGGCGCTCAGGTCACGGCGCTGGAACCACCGATGTCGCACCTATGGGATGTGGTGCCGTCGCAAGGCGTTGACATCCCTGCCTGGCGCGCCGGGTTCTCCAAAAGTATCGAACGTGTTCGCAATTCGTTCTGGTATGCGCACGCGATGATGAAGTCGACAGTCCGCATGATTGAAGCCGAGCCGTACAGGATTCCGGACACCATAGGCACCTTTGATGTCGGCCTGCTGGCAGCCGTGCTGCTGCACTGCAGGCGGCCGTTTGACCTGCTGGAGAGCGTGGCCGCGCGAACACGCAAGACGGTCATCGTGACCGAGGTTTACAACGCGTCGCTGGGCGAACAGGCTGCCTGCGCATTTTTGCCGCACCGTGGTGTGGACCAGGTGCACACCTGGTGGCATTTCACGCCACAGTTTTTTGTCTCGGCGCTGGGACTTTTGGGTTTTACCGAGGCGAGGGTTGTTTTTCATACCCAGCCGCAACCGGCGGAGGGAGGCAGATCGGTTGAGCTCTACACCGTGGTTTGCGAAAAGCCCGGCCATGCCTGACACCGGCTTGTCCACCAGGCTTGATGCGGCGTGGGGTGATCCCGGCGCCTGGGTGACCAACGGCCAGCACTGGACCCACCTGGATGAAATTCATCGCCTGATCAACCGCCGTGTGAGCGGTGACCCGACGGTCAAGCCGCTGGCCTGGTTTGGCAGGCACCTGGCCGATGCTGGCTGTTTGCCGCTGCGCCGCATCCTGGTGCTGGGCTGTGGTGCCGGCCATCTGGAGCGCGAACTGCACGGCCTGGCCTGGGCCCGTGAGATCGTGGCGTTTGACCTGTCGCCCAAGGTGTTGGCTATCGCCCGGGAAAATGTAGCCGGACTGGATGGCATCAGCCATGTTCTGGCCAGCATGGATGAGCTGCCCGTCGGGCAGGCACCCTTCCTGCCCGGCAGTTTTGATGCCGTGCTGGGTGTATCCAGCGTTCACCATTGCTCGCAACTGGACAAGCTGTACTCGGCAGTGGCGCAGCTTCTCACGCCGGATGGCTGGTTTTACCTGGACGAGTATGTGGGGCCGGACCGCTTTCAGTATTCACCGCGGCATCTGGCACAACTCACCGCATTGGCCGACCTGCTCCCCGAGCGCATGCTGGCCAACCAGAACGGTGTGATAAAAAAAAGCTTTCGTGCGCCCACGGTGGCAGAGGTGGTGGCGGTGGACCCGAGCGAAGCCGCGTGCTCTTCGCGCATCCTTCCCCTGCTGCCAGACTACTTCAAGGTGGTGGCCCAACGCCCTTATGGCGGCTCACTGCTGCATGTGCTGCTGGCTGACGTCGCCCAGAATTTTCAGGCACCCGAAGCCAGGCCGTGGCTTCAGGCGCTCATGGATGCAGAGGACGACCTGGACCGCCGGGGCCAGCTGGAACATCACTTCAGCTGCGTGATTGCACGCCAGCGCCCTCACCGGAACCATTCAACCAGCACCTGACCCTTGTCTGCTGCCAGTTCCACACAGGTCGCGAGGATATCCTCACGCCAGCCAGTGTCTGACGCACCACGGCCTCGGCTTGACCACAGTCACTACGGGCCATTAGCCTGCCAAAACGCAGGAGCATGGTGTACTCCTGCGACTGACCGTCATGTTTGAAGCCCTGGCCCCGGTGGCGCCATGAGTGCGCCACGCAGGGTTTGGGCAAACAGCGCCGGGTCATAACGCTGCGCGCATTGCGCCCATCCTGCCACTTGCTGGCGCTGCCAGGCCTGGTCATCGCCGAGCAGCCTGACGATGGCCGAAGCAAAGGTTTGTGCATCCCCGGCGCCCAGGATATCAATGCCATCGCGCCAGTCCAGTTGGCGCACCAGCAAGGCAGAGGCAACGACAGGCACACCGCCCGACACGGCTTCAATCACCTTCGCGGGCACGCCGCCTGCAAACCGCACAGGCGCCACAAATATGCGGGCGGCATCGTAGTGGGGCTCCAGCGCATCCTGAGGTCCCAGGATACTGATGTCGGGGCCTGCAGCAGCGGCTATCTTGTGGGAGGTGCATACCCCCACCACCGAGAGTATGGGCGGCGTGGGCATGCGCAGGCGCAACAGTGGCATCACCTCATCAATAAACCACAGCAGGCCATCCTCATTGGGAGTACCCGGGTGCAGCGCGCCCACAAACAGCAGGCCGCGCCGCTTGCCCAGGCCCGGCGCGTCGCGGCGCACCGCTATGCCGTGGCTCAGGATATGGGTGCGGTGGCCAGTTGCCTCAAAGTACTTCGCATCGCGGCTGGACACCACCAGCACATCAGTGGCGTCCGCCGCCAATGCGATCTCGGCGCTGACCCGGTCATGGGCTGCCGCACGTGTCAATGGACGGCCCTGCACGCCAGCCATGGCAATCTCGCGCAGCGCAAACAGCGCCTCGGCATCGTAGACCAGTCGCATGCCTGCAAACAGTTCAGGCCTGCGCGAGCGCAAGGGTTGCAGGGCTTGCAGGTTGGGTGGGCGGCTGACCACCAGCACGTCGTACACGCCCTGCCTGCGCTCCAGAAAATCCTCCAGTCCCGCCAGTCCGTACCCCATGGCAACCTCGACGCTTTGCGGCAAAGACGCATAGACCGCGCGCCAGTCGTCATGCAGTGTCCATAGCGGAAACAGCGTGACCGGCCAATCCTGCAGCGCCTGCAACATGAGCCGGGCCCGGGGCAGGCCACCGCCCTTGAACATGTGCGGAACTTCGTTGTCGATGACAAGAATGCGCGGACGGCGCGGGCGGTCTTCCGGTGAGAGCCAGCGGTCACCGTCAAGCCGTTGCGGCGCAAGCGCGGGCTGGTGTTTCAGCCAGTCGCCGTAGCGGCTGCAGAACAGGTCACGGTTGCGCTCTATCAACATTTTGGCACTGTTACCTGTGGCGCTTCCCCACTCCAGATGCTCCAGCAGCACTGTGGGCTCGTAAATCACGCGCAGCCCCGCCCGCCAGACACGCAAACAATAGTCGGTGTCTTCATAGTAGGCCGGTACAAAAGCTTCATCAAAGCCGCCCAGCATGCGCCACACGGCAAGAGGCGTGACGAGAAAAACACCCGAGACATAGTCTGTTGCCCGCCCTGCACGTGCGGCGTGGCAAAAGGGGTCTTCATCGCGCCCAATACCGACAGCAAGGCCGTTGCTGAAAATGACATTGCCGGCCTCCTGAAGGCCTCCGTCCGTCAACACCACACGACCACCAAGCACGCCAATGCCGGGGTCAGCCTGCATCGCGTGCAGGGCAGCCGCAAGGGTACCTTCCTGCAGAATCGCATCACTGTTGAGAAATGCCAGATGACGGCCAGTGGCCAGCGCCGCGCCCTGTCGCGCTGCACGTATAAAACCGACATTTTCTGTATTGCGAATGACCTTCGCGCCACATACTCTTTCAAGCAGTTCAGATGTACTGTCACCCGAGGCGTTGTCAACGATGATGGTTTCAAACTGCGCGCCGCGCTGGTCTGCCAAAGCCTGCAAGGTGCGCAGTGACAGCCCTGCCTGGTTAAAAAGCACTATCACCACAGACAGGTCTGGCGTGGTGCCTTCGGCAGGCACCGGCAATTCAATGCTGCGCGGCCATGCCAGCCAGTTGGCCAGCGCCCATTGCGCATGCGCCCTGGTACGGGCCTTGCCATCAGGCGCCGCTGCAATGGGCACGCTGCCGGCCTTGAGGCGTGCACAGAGCTGCTCTATCTGCGCGGCAACGCGCCGACCGTCCACGAGCGGTGACTGGTGGATGCGCCCCCGCAAGGTCTGACGGTGTTCTGCCAATGCGGACTGGTCTCCGGCAAGTGACACGGCAAGCGCGCAAAAACCGGTTTCGTCATCACAGACCCATTGCTGCAAATTGAGTGCTGCCAGAATGGATGCACCTTGCCGGGTGCCAGCCCATTCACCTGCCAGCGTCACGACGGGCACGCCCATCCACAAGGGATCGAGCAGGCTCAGGCCGCCGCCACCATTCAAGGCGTCAAGCACCACGTCGATGCGTGCGAACCACTCAAGGTAAGCCGCGTGCGGCTGAAAGGGATCAAAAAACACCCTGCCGGCGTCAACCCCTTGAGAGTGCATGCGCGACAGGATGTCCCGGCGCAAAGGCCAGTCTTCTGCCACTGCACCAATAAAGCGAATGGCGGATCCTGGTGTGGCCGCCACGATACGGGCGAACGCATCAAGGCAAGCCTCACTCAATCGCAGGCTGCGGACACAAACACCATATGTCACATAACCATGGCTGAGCGCAGGCGGCCGATGAGGCTCAGGGGCTGCCAGCGGCGGATCCCAGCACCACTGCCCGCCATCAAGACGAAAGACAGCCTCGTCGTACAAACCCGTTTTGTCCTGGGGGATGGACACCTCGTCGGCCAGCAGTCCATCAAACAGCCCGCCCGCGCTGCCCCAGCAGCCCAGCCAGCCCAGCTGCACAGGCGCAAGCCGGCGTGCATAGGCCTCCAGTAACTCCATCTGGCCTTCAAACGGATGCAGGCCACCCGTGTCTATCACCACATCAATGCGATTGACTGCGCACGACTCTGCCAGTTTTTTCACAACAAGCGGCTGAAGATACACATGAGGCGGCAGGTCGGCAAAGGATTGGTTTGTATAAACAAATACTTGCGCCCCGTCAGCCGAATGCGCGGCCAGTACGCGGCGCAGCAGGCTTTGGTGCAATTGGCTCGCCACATAGGCAATTCGCGGGCGATGATCAACGACGCGTTCGTGCGCAGGAATGACATGGTCCGGAAACGGCGCCAGGCCACTGCGCAGTTTGAGCCCGCGGTACCAGTCACGTGCCTTGAGTTTCAGGATGCCAACATCCGATTGTGCAGACACTGACGCAGCATAAAGCGCTGCCGTCCCCATCCAGCTGTCGGCCTCAAGGTCTTCGCATGCCGCAGTTGCCAGCAGCCTGAAGCAGGCCTGGCTTTGGGTATGCACCGCATCGGCTACAGCATCACGCCAGGCGCTGCGTAAAACCTCAATGGGCACCAGCAGCAAAGACCGGCGCGCCCGCACATTGCCCAGGCCGGCGAGGCGCAGGGTCGCTTTGACAGCATCGGCGTGCCGGCCATCGCGGCGCAGCAATTCTGTACAGGCATCAAACGCGCCTTCCATCCCACCCTCGATCATCAGCCTGGCCTTTAAAAGCAGGGCGGGTGGCCATAAGGGGCGTTCTGCAAGCACGGCGTTGGCTTCCTGCAAACCCGCCGCGAAATGGCCTGCGCGGCGCCGCGATTCAGCCAGCTCCAGTCTGGGCAGAAGATCGCCAGGCTTGCATTCAATCGCGCGCAGGAATGCCAGTTGTGCCTCGCCATACCGGGCCGTCGTCATCAGCACCCAACCCAGGTGCCGCAGGCTGTCCACTTGTCCAGGTTCGAGATGCAGGGCCTGGCGCGCGGCAAGTTCTGCTTCCGCCATGCGACGCTGGCCCAGGCGCACATGCGAGAGCGCCAGCCAGGCTTCGGAAAAAACCGGTGACTGGGCCACGGCCCGCTCTGCCCAGGTCTGTGCCTCAGACAGAAGGCCGGCTTTTGCAAAAACAATAGCCGCCTGGGCCTGCACACCTCGATCGCCTGCCGCGCGGGTTGTGAGTTGCCTGACGATATCGACCGCACGGGTCGTGTTGCCGCCGTCCAGCGCCAGCCAGCACTGCATGCGCAGCGCCTCCAGATTGTGTGGATCCAGCCGCAGCGCCCTTCTTAAAGTACGTTCAGCACCTGAGGGTCGGCCCCGACGCAGCTGGGCAGCGGCCAGCAAGCGCCACAGGTCCGACACATGCGGCTGCACCCTTACGCGCTTATGCAACAGACGGCAGGCCGCTGCTGTTTCCTGCAAGTCGAGCAGCACCTGCGCCATCAGCGCATATGTGGCCGCGTTTTCAGGCGCCTGCGCCAGCACCAGCTCGAGCAGCAATTTCGCGTCCTCGAACTGCTTGAATCCACGTTTGATCTGTGCACGCCGAAAGATCACATCCACCAGCCCGGGGTCGCATTCATGAGCTTTGGACAAGGCTTCGTCTGCAGCTTTTAAATCACCGCCATCCTGCAAAAATGCACCCAGCCTGTGCCAGGCTTCGGCATTGCCCGGCTGCGCCTTCACCATGTCGCGAGCCTGCCGCAACGCCAGCCCCGTGCGGCCCTGCGCATGCGCAAGCCATGTGGTTTCGGCCAGCAGGTCGGCATTGCCCGGCCACTGCAGCAAGGCCTTTCGCAGCAGCGCTTCCACCTCGTCATGCCGTCGCAGGCGTCTCAGGCACTGGATCAGACACACGTGAAGGCGAAGCTGCTCAGGCGCCCGCGCGTCGAAGCCGCTGATGGCCTCGCGGTAGGCATGCGCCGCCTGCCCAATCTCACCGCGCAACTGCTGTATCCAGCCTGCCTGCATGAAGCGTTGCGGCGTGCGCGCACGGTGCAGCGCCTGGGCCGCCCAATGCGCGGCGTCTTCGATGCGCCCCAGATCAATCAGCGCCCAGGCCAGCGCATGCGCAGCCTCGTCCAGCGAGGCGTCCAGCATGCAGGCTCGTTCAAACGCCGCGGCAGCACCCGCGGTGTCCCCATTACGCGACAAGAGGTAGCCCTTGTACCAATGCAGCACCGCATTGTCTGGTGCGCGACCGAGAGCGGGCAGCAGCATCGCGGCCGCGTCTTCCGTATTGCCGGATTGAATCAGGAAATAGCCCAAAGCGGCACAGGCTTTGGAAGACAGCGGGTCCAGCCTCACGGCATTGCGGGCATGCACCAGTGCCCCCGCCAGATCACCTGCCGCAAAGCATTGCCATGCGCTTTGTGTCAGCCGCCGCGCGACAGGGTGTATCGCCATACGGCTACCGCAAGGCGTGTTCGGTCAGCAGGCCCAGCAACTGTGCAGCAACCAGCGGAGTATTCGCGGCATGGCTCTCGGCACGATAACGTGCGGCCGCGCCGAATGACTCATGCCCGCCCATCAGTCGGCGCAATGCGTCTGCCCAGACTTCGACCGGCTCGTGCGGATCAATCGTCAGCCCGCCCTCACCCACCGTCTCGGGCAGTGCTCCGCGATGGCTGGCCAGTACCGGGATTCCATTGAGTTGTGCCTCGATGACGGTACGGCCGAACGACTCTTCCCAGACCGACGGCATCAGCAACACCCGTGCCTGGGCATACACACCGCGCATGTCGTCCTGGGGGCCCAGCCACTGCACATTGCCCAGGCTGCGCGCACGTTGCTGGCAATAGGCGCGCCAGTGAGGGTCCAGGTTCCAGCTTTCCAGCACCAGAAATGGCAGGTCGGGGCAGTGTTCTGCCAAAGCAAACATCAGTTGCACACCCTTGATGGGCATGGGGTTCACAAACAGCACCCTGGAACCGCCATCCGAAGCAAGGTACTTTTCCGCATGCAACACGGGTTCAATCACATGGCAATGCAGGCCGCACAGTGCCCGCCAACGATCAGCGGTGAAAGCCGAATTGGCCAGGTACAGCAATGACGGGTCAGGAATCAGCATGCCGCCCAGTTGATGGACTTCCACATTGTGCAGGTACACAGCGGTAGGCCGGCCGGTACGCAAGCTGGCCAGCACCATCGGCGACAGGGAGTTACCGCTTTGCACAACAATGATGGACGCGTTCCAGGCGGCAGCGGCCAGAGGCAACGCAGCGGCGGGGGAAACCGCCCGCATGCAAAGGTAGCCCAGCGCTTCATCGCTGAATGTCTGGTGGGCCAGGCCAGCGCCCGCGATCTCGTCCTGCGCGGCCGTCAGGCTCAGGCCACAAAGTACCGCGACCTCCGCACCGATAACGCCCATGGCCTGGCAAAGATCGTGGGTGGTGGTCTGCAGCCCACCCTTGATGTCGGGCAGGTGGGGATAGTCAGAAACGAAAAGAACGCGCATGAACGGTCAACTTGCGGCCGGCGAACGTGATCGCGCCATCCGCCAAAGCCTTTTTTTGTATGTACCGTCTTGTCAGGACTGGGCTTGCGGTTTGCCAGTACCCAAAAGAACCTGAAGAGTCGGGGAGGGGTTGCGGCTGTTGTCAGCATCCGCCAGCGTCTTCAAACGGTCATTTGCCAGCGTGGAGCCCGGATTGCCAGTACCTGGAATATTTCCGGTGCTGATTAACTGCCCAGCAGGTGCACCAGCAGGTGCAGGTAGGGGATTTAAATCGCCCTGATTGCCCCCCGTAGGGCGGGTCTCCAACCGATTTAGCATGTTGTTAAGGTCGCTCACCGGTACACGCCGGGGGCTCGATGGCGGCTGATTGGTGCCAAGGCTGGTTCCAAAACCTGCCCGGGTAATCGTCTCTGTATTGCCAATGTTGTCAGTCACACGCATGCCCTGCCCGAACAAAAAGGTGCCGCTGGTGTTGGGACCATTAGTTTCTACCATGGTAATGCCCCCCCGAATGCCAATGGTGGCCGTGCCAGCGCGAACAACAGTCTCGGTCTTTTTGCTGATCAGGCCACCCACCACACGCAACAGCCCTTTGGTCAGGTCTATCAGAATCTGGCCGTCCTTGGCTTTGGCGTTGAACTCGTATTTGGCAATCACAAGCTCGGAGTTGGGGCCAAGGGTGACCGCCGACTGGTCTGAAAAGAGCACATGCATCGTGCTGTTGGCGTCAGTCGCCAGACGCTGGTTGGTCGCGCCATCGACGTACATCGTGGTGCTGGCACCGCGGACCGAACCAGTCTTCACGGTTGTCGCTACGCCTGTCTGCGGGCGACCGGCATCCGTCACGGGCTGCGCAGCTACCACGGGCACTGCACTGGTCAGTGCAGCAGCCAACAACAAGTCGTTTGTAATCGGGGCCATGTTTGATCCTCAGAAGCTGCGAATAACCGTGCCGGAAAGCGTCGTATTCTTGTAGTTGAAATTCGCAAGGCTGGCGTTGTTGCGCGCCTCCTCCAGCGCAAACGATAACGACCAGACAGGTGTCATCGGAATGCGGTGGGTGATGCCCAGCCTGGACTCGCTGTCCTGGCGCTTGATGGTGGCGCTCACGGCAGGGTCGGCCCCACCGTAGGTACGACGCAGGGCGCTGCCATAAACCGAGGTCGTCCAGTTGCCGCCACCTGATATCGGGCTGGCATACGACACGGAATACGTCAGCTGGACTTCATGCGAGTTGGAATCGTAAAAGTCCCGCCCAGTACGATTACGCCGCATGACGTAGTCAGCCGAAACAATCTGGCCGGCCACCACTTCATGAGTCCAGCGGGCACGCAGGCTGTCCAGGTGGCCGCTGAGAAGGCCAGCGGCAGGAATGTCAACACGGCTGGCAAAATTGCGCCGCTGGCTGTCCACCGTCACATCGACAAGCGTGCGTTCGCTGACGAGCCAGCTGGCGTCCATCCCCAGGCCATAACTGTCGAAATATTGCTTGCCCTGCGCCAGGACGGTGGACCACAGGACGTGGGGCCGGAGGGTCAGGCTGGACAGGTCAGCCGGCAGGGGTTTGAACTGCAGCCCGGTCGAGACATCCAGCACCAGCAGGTCGTAAGGTTTGCCAGGGTTGGCCACGACCTGGCTGCCGGCGGACGAGCTGTAGTTGGTGATGGCTGCGCCAAGAGTGCTGACGATGGCGGCTGAGTTCTGCTTCTCGAGGTCGTAGAGGTGGCGCAGGCGCAGGCCGAGGTTGACATCGGTATTGGACTCCGGCCTCTGGGTGTAAGGCACCGGCACACCGCCCACAATCACCTGCGAACTGTCGGTTCGGTACATGGGATTGCTCTGGCTCCGCAAGCCAAAGGTGAATGCCCCGCTGAGCTGGGAGACCTGGCTGCGTTTGGCGATATCGGCAAGCAGTGCGTTTGCAAGAGCCCTCTGGTCGCCAGGCAGGCGCGCGTCTTCCAGTGCCTTGCGCAACATGGCCTCGGACATTGAATAGGAGGCCAGGCGGTAATAAAGCACGCCGATTTCCACCCGCAGGCTGGGGCTGGCATCAGGCTCCAGGAGCAGCCGTTCCAGCGCGGCTATACCCCCTTCGTAGTTGCCCTGCCGGACCAGCAGTTGCGAGTAGCTGGACCATAGCGACAGATTTTGCGGTTGCTGCAACACCTGGCGGAAGGCCTCGTCACTTTGGCGTTCCAGCGTCTGTGTTGCGTCGGTTTGCGCGCTTGCATGAGCGCAAGCAAACAACGCAAAAACTGCTGAAAACCTGCGACTGCAGCTGTAAAAGATGGGCAATGGCATTGTTCAAACCACTTTCTTTTTCTGCTTTTACGTTATTTCGGCAACGAGTCTTGCCCTACAACGGCCTGATACAAATGCAAATAACTTTATCATATGGACGTATCTTTTTCACCCTTTTTGGGTGCCGGCGCGTCCCTCTGTGGCTTACAGGCACACCGGCACAAACAGAGCCCGAAGATCTCGCGAAGCCGCAAAAGCTGCCCGGAAGCCTCCAGCCAGCAGAGTAGCCTCTAACATTGCCCACATGTCGCCAGCCCTCCCTCTTGTGCACCCTGTGATTTTGTCCGGTGGTGGCGGCACCCGCCTCTGGCCGCTATCGCGCGCCGAATACCCCAAGCAATTGCTGACGTTGACCGGGCGCGAGTCGATGCTTCAAGCCACCGCGTTGAGGGCTGCTGCATTGCCTGGGGCGCAAACCGCCATCGTTGTCACAAGCGAGGAGCACAGCGCCCTGGTGCGGGAGCAGTTGGCGCAAGCCGGTTGCACGCCCGCCTGCATCTGCCTTGAACCACAGGGACGAAATACCGCCCCCGCCATTGCGCTGGCTGCGTTGCATCTCTACGCCACCGACCCAGACGCGCTGATGCTGGTTCTGCCATCCGACCACCTCATTGAAGGCCAGGCTGCTTTTGAGGCAGCCATAGCCGCCGCATCAAGCGCTGCGCTCCATGGATGGCTCTGTACTTTTGGCGTCCCGCCGGACGAGCCCGAATCGGGCTACGGCTACATCGAGGCCGGGTCCGTGATTGCCGGACAACAAGATGCAAGACACGTCAATCGTTTCATTGAAAAGCCTGATTTGCAGACAGCCCGCGGCTTGCTTCAGGCCGAGGGCTATTTCTGGAACAGCGGCATGTTTGTTTTTACCGCAAGGGCATTTCTGGAAGAGCTGGGGACGCACAGGCCGGAAGTCCTGGATGCCGTCAAACGCGCCTGGGATGGGCGAAGCGAAACCGCAGGCTTTCTGCACCCCCAAGCGGCGGCATTTTCCGCATGTCCGTCCATTTCCATTGACTATGCCGTGATGCAGACCACCCGGCGTGCTGCGATGGTGCCGGCCCGCTTCGCCTGGAATGATATTGGCAGTTGGCACACCCTGTGGCGAACCCTGCCCAAAGATACCGACAACAACAGCGTGACAGGTGATGTGGTGCTGGCCGATACCCAAAACAGCCTGATTCACGCCGGGCATCGCCTGGTTTCGGTTGTCGGTATTGACAACGTGGCGGTCATTGAAACCGCTGATGCCGTGCTGGTCATCAACAAGGACAAGGCGCAGGATATTAAGGATGTAGTCGCGCAATTACAGAGCAGCGGCAGGCCAGAACTGCTACGCCAGGTGCGGGTACACCGGCCGTGGGGCTGGTACGAGGTCACCGACAGGGGTGAGCGCTTTCAGGTCAAGCGTTTGATGGTCGAACCAGGGAAACGCCTGTCGCTGCAGATGCATCATCACCGTGCTGAACATTGGGTTGTGGTAAGCGGCAAAGCAGTCGTCACGATCAATGGGGTGCAAAACGTACTAACGGAAAACCAGTCTGCTTTTGTGCCTCAGGGCCAAAAGCATCGCCTGGAAAACCCCGGCAATGTTGCGCTGCACATGATCGAAGTCCAGTCGGGCTCTTATCTGGGCGAAGACGACATTGTTCGTTTTGATTCGTGACCAGACCCTCAACTTAGCCTTCGTCATGAGAAGGTCGGGTGTTCGATTCATCCCTCCGGCACCAAATCAAGCGCCCCCGAACGGTCACGGTGCCGGACCGGCATTCATCGGCCAGACGCCACCAAATACTCATTTGTTTTTCAGATTAATTAATCCATATTTTCAATTTCACAGATCAATTCACGCGAACTACATTTTTGAACACAGGGACTTGAATAGCGATGGAAAGGCCAGTCCACCGGATACTTCTGCCAAAAAAAACGGCTGCCTGCTCGATCACCCGGCAGAAGCTGGCATCGAAAAACTGGAGCACCACGTTGCAAAAAGTAGAACACACAGGCCGCGATGGCGTGCACGACATCGGCCCTTTCACATTTGAAGGTGGAGGTCATGTTGAATCGCTTTCGGTCGGGTACACCACATACGGCGAACTGAATGCGGCGCGTGACAACATGCTGCTGGTGCTTCCGGGAACAGCCAACACCAGGCACAGCGCAGACGGTTATATTGGTTCTGGCAAGGCTTTCGATCCCGGTCAACATTTTGTCGTCACCGTCGATGCCATCGGCGCAGGGACATCGTCCAAACCATCTGATGGGCTACGGGGAAACTTCCCGCAGTACAACATCCGGGATATGGTTCACGCGGTATGCAGGCTGGTCACCACAGCGTTCGGCGTCAAACGCATGGCGTATGTCGCAGGTGCCTCGATGGGCGCCTTCCAGGCCTTGGAGTGGGCCATTCACTATCCCGACATGATGCGCGGTGTCATCCTCATGGTACCGGCAGCCCAGAGCGGCAATGTGTTCAGGGGCGCAGTACGCTCTGCGACGGAGGTCATCAAGCTCGACCCTGGCTGGAATGCCGGCAACTACACATTGCAACCACTTGCGGGCCTGCGCGCGGCAGGAAGGCTCTACTTTCCCTGGACGGTTACCGACGACTACCTGGAGTCCCTCAGCGAATCCGGGTTGGAGCAGGAACTCCAGAAGACGGTGACGCGCGCCGCCCAATGGGACGCATGGGACTTCATCCGGCGCTACGAAGCCTCCGCGAGCCACGACATCTCTGTTCCTTTCGAGGGCAAGGTCGGCCTTGCGCTTGCCAAAGTGACAACCCGGGTTCTCATCCTGCCGACAAGCACTGACCGGCTTCTACCCCTGGCTTCGGCCAGGCAGATCGCAGAAGGTGTCGCGCAATCGCATTACGTTGAAGTACCAAGCAAACATGGCCACCTCGGGTGGAGACCCATTGATGGCGCACCAGAAACGCTTTTCATCACCACAGCCATTCAAAAATTCATCAAAGAAGGAGAGACAAGTTGAAGAAACTACATCTACTGTCCATCGCCGCGATTGTGCTTTGCTCGAATGCGATGGCGCAGGGCTACCCCGGCAAGCCCATTCACCTGATCGTTCCATTTGCGGCAGGTCAAGGTGCCGATGCCGCTGCGCGCATCGTCGCCAACAAGCTGTCCGACAACATAAAACAACCGCTGGTGATCGACAACCGCCCTGGCGCGGGGGGCATCATCGGTACTGAAGCGGTAGCCAAAGCACCAGCCGACGGATACACCTTGCTCGTGGGCTCCAACGGGACGCACGCTGCGAATCCGTCGCTGTACCCCAGCCTTCCCTACAAGGCCCTGGAAGATTTCGCACCGATCTCCTATATCGGCTCGGTGGCCATGGTGCTGGTGAGCACGCCAACATACGAGTCGAAAACTGCGCAAGATGTTATTTCGGCAGCCAAGGCACGCCCCGGGACCGTGAACGTCGCATTGCCCAGTTCAACATCGCGGGTGGTGCTGGAGCTGCTGTCAAAACGCACTGGGGCGACATTTAACCCGGTCTTGTACAAGGCGAGCGGCACGGCCATCACGGACGTGTTGGGAGGTCACGTGCCATTGAGCATTGACACTGTTATCGCAACGGCGCCACAGATTACGTCTGGCAAGCTGCGTGGCATCGCGGTCACTTCGGCCAAACGCAGCAGCAGCCTGCCAAATGTACCGACCTTCCTGGAAGCCGGCATAAAAGAGATAGACATCGCGGCCTGGAACGCATGGTTTGCGCCCCGTGGTACGCCAGCCCCAGTCGTTGACAGGCTTAATTCCGAGCTTCGCAAGGTCCTGAGCGACCCGGATACCCTGGCAAAACTGAGAACACTGGGCTATGAGCCCGATGGAAAATTGTCACCAGCTCAGGTCAATGAATTCGTGCGCCTGGAAGAAAAGAAATGGGGCGACCTTATCCGCTCTGGCGGCATCAAGGCCGAGTAAAAACCAGCCCATCTGTTTCCTTGACTTTGCTTACACACCACATTCAAGCATGCTGAAAAGCTATCGCCTTCCAGACGATTGACCGCATTTTCAGAAAAAAAACAGGGCGATTTCCCTTACACAATGCGCACAGTCAGCTATCAAATATATAGCAACTGCAATCTATCCAACCTCACTATGTAGCGGCTGAACCTGATAGCTCGCACGCGAGAACTCATACCCAAAAATGGGTAACCAATGCGGGGCAACAGATGTAACCAGTCGTTGTGTGACACATTGATTTGCCGAGTTTGGGGGGATTATGTCTTGCGTGCTTGGCCAAAGCGATTTGGGAAAGCATGCTTGCTTTTCACCCCTTGGTCAGACCGCACTTGCATGGAGGTTGTCATGAGATTTCATCTGTTTGAACAACACGCCGATGCCCACGTTCGAAAATCCCGTGAGTACCTGGAGGAAGCGAATCTCGGGAGAGTCGAGCATCAGGCGGCGGCCGAGCATCATGCGGCTTTGGCCAAGATGTATGCGGCGAGAATCGCCAGGATTGAGGCGGAAATCAGCAGCGCACTTCAGCCTCGCTCCATGCTGACACCTCCGCCGGAAGAGGAACGTTTTCGACCGGAGTCTGTGGTGGCCTATCCGTCGAAGTCCGCACGCTCCTGATTCCTTTGGCGGATTTTTAATCCGCCAGTCGCATGAGAACAAGCAAGCTCTGCCGGGAGCCGGGCGCCTTGGCCGCAGGCGACGGACTATTTGATCTCAAACCGGACCACTGCGGCGGGCTTGCCCGCCAATGTCACGGAGGCAATGCCCCTGGTGCCCTTTTGAACTTTGAACGTGCCTTTGGCCTCCAGTTTTTCACCTGCGGGCATCAGCTCAACGTCTGTTTTTTCTGCGCCGTTGAGGAGCGTGACCCTGGCCTTGGCGCCATCGAGCTTCACGACCTTTCCATGCTCGCTTAAATAAAGCTGGATGCTTTCAGGCTTGGCCACAACCTCAAAGTCCATCGCCTTGGTCGCCACAACGATGCCGCCATATTTGGCGGCATGGTCATCACCATGCGCGATGGCATGCCCGCCAAACGACAGGGAAGCCAGGGCGGTCAGCAGGGTAAGGGTTTTGGAAATCATGAAGGTTCCTTTCATTGAATGGCGTTAAAAATCAGTAGGCTTCGTTGCCGGATTCATTGACCAGCCTTTCAATCGGCCTGCGGCCAAAAAGCTTGACCATGGCAGGCGTGAGAAACGAATCCAGCAAGGTCGAGGTGATGAGGCCGGAGAAAATCACCACGGCTACCGGGTGCAGGATTTCCGTGCCCGGGCGGTCCGCCTCAAACAGCAGGGGCGCCAGCGCCAGGGCTGCCACCAGTGCGGTCATCAGTACCGGGGTCAGCCGCTCCAGCGAGCCGCGGACCAGCATCTGGTCGTTGAAGGATTCGTTCTCGAATGCGCACAGGTTCACGTAATGCGACACCTTCATGATCCCGTTGCGGATCGCGATGCCGGCCAGGGTGATAAAACCGACCAGCGCAGCCACCGACAGGGGCTGGCCCGACAGCCAGAGCCCGACCACCGCGCCCACCAGTGCCAGCGGAATATTCGCCATGATCACGGCCGCCAGAATGGCCGACCTGTAGCGTGAATACAGGATCAGGAAAATCAGCGCCACAGAAGCAAGGGACAGCAAGCCAATCAGACGGCTGGCATCTTCCTGCGCCTGGAACTGGCCGCCTATGGTGATGAAATAACCTTCAGGCAGTTTGGCTTCGCCGCTTATCCGGCGGATGTCTGCCACCACGTCGCTCAGGCCACGGCCCTGTGCATTGGCGGAGATCACGATGCGCCGCCGGCCATCATCGCGGCTGATCTGGTTCGGTCCATCCGACTCTTCAACCGTGGCAAGCCGGGACAGCGGTACCCTGCCACCCGGCGTATCGATCATCAGGTTGCGCAGGCCTTCCATGCCGCGGGCAGACTCGGGCAGGCGAAGGACCAGGTTGAAGCGGCGATTGCCTTCGACGATCTGCGTCACCTTCTCGCCGTCAATCATCATCTGCAGCTCACGCAGCAGCTGCCCCGGCGACAGGCCATAGCCAAGCACCCTGTCGTAGTCAACACGTATCTTGATCTGCGGCGTCAGCACCTGCTTTTCAACTTCAAGGTCCACAACACCCTTCACACCCGCAAGGCTCTGGCGCAAGGCCTCGGCCTGGCCGCGCAGCGTGTCGAGGTCGTCACCGTAAATCTTGATCGCGATCTGCGTACGTACACCCGACAGCATGTGATCTATGCGGTGGCTGATGGGCTGGCCTATGCCTATGGCTGCGGGCAATGCCGCAAGCCGGCTGCGGATGTCCGCATAAATCTCCTCGACGCTGCGATCGCTTCTTTTGAGTTTTGCGTCCAGCTCGGACACATGGACGCCCTCGGCGTGCTCGTCCAGTTCTGCCCGGCCCGAGCGCCGCCCCACATGCTCGACTTCAGGAATACCCTGCAAGGCCATTTCAGCGGCGGCGCCTATGCGCGTGCTCTCGGCCAGGGTGGTCCCTGGATTCAGCCGCAAGCCGACAAGCGCCACGCCTTCATTGAACGGCGGAAGAAATGTCGTCGGAAAGAACGGCACGGCCACCGCAGCCATTACCACCGCCAAAGCGCCAGCGCCCAACCAGCGTTTAGGCACTTGTAGCACCCGCCGCAGGGTATTTTCATAACGGCTTTTGACAAACGCCTGCACCCTGGTGTCGCCGTGCGCCAGCCCCTTGAGCTTTGGCAGCAGGTAGTAGCACATCACAGGTGTTACGGTCACGGACACCAGCATGGATGCCAGCAGGGAGACGATGTAAGCCACGGCCAGCGGCTGCATCAGCTTGCCTTCAATGCCGGGCAGGAAAAACAGCGGCAGCAGCACCAGCACGATGATCACCGTTGCGTAGACGATGGCAGAGCGCACCTCTAGCGTCGATTTGGCGATCAGTTCAAGCGCGCCCATGGACTTGCTGGAGCCGTCCGTTTCTCGCAGCTTCAGCCGCCTGAGCACGTTCTCCACCCCCACCACCGCATCGTCGACCAACCCGCCAATCGCTATCGTCAGGCCGCCCAGGGTCATGGTGTTGATCGAGAAACCAAAATACCTGAACACCAGCACAGTGATCATCACGGACAGGGGAATGGCAGTGAGTGCAATCACGGTCGTGCGCACGTTCATCAGAAACAGGTAGAGCACCACCGCAACCACCATGCCCGCAGCAATGAACTTGCTCTGCAAGGTGCTGACGGATGCCTCAATAAAGCTGGCCTGCCGCATGGTCACAATCGGCTCGCCCATGCCGGGAGGCAGGCTCTTTTTGAATCCATCGAGCGCCTGTTCAACCTTGCCGGTCAGCTTGACGGTGTCCGCATCGGGCTGTTTCTGTATGCCCATCATCACCGCCGGCTTGCCGTTGTAGCCCGCATCGCCGCGCCGGATGGCCGGTGCGAAGGCCACTGTAGCCACCTGGCTCAGGCTGATGGATTGCCCGTTGCGATAGGCGACTGCCAGCCGCTGCAGGTCTTCGATGCGTGTGGTTCGCCCGATGTTGCGGATCAGGTATTCACGCGAGTTCAGCTCCAGAAAGCCGCCGCTGGTGTTCGCCGAAAACCCTTTGAGCGCTGCCTCCAGGTTTTCCACCGTCACGCCCAGCGACGCCATGCGGCTGGTGTCCGGCTGCACCTGGTATTGCCGCACCTCGCCGCCAATAGGCACGACCTGCGCAACGCCCGGGATCGTCAGCAGGCGCGGCCGGATAACAAAGTCCGCGTACTCCCGCACCGCCATCGGGCTGATCTTTGACACGTCTATCGGGATGGCAACCGACATGATCTCGCCCATGACGGAACTCACGGGCCCCATGCCCACATGCTCAATGCCCTGGGGCAACTGTTCGCGGACAGTGGATAAACGCTCCCCCACCATCTGGCGGGCGCGGTAGATATCCGTCTTCCAGTCGAAAGTGACGTAGACAAATGACAGGCCCACACTTGAGACGGAGCGGATGCTTTCAACACCGGGAATGCCGCCCATGGCAATCTCCAGCGGTGCGGTGATGAGCTGCTCCACCTCTTCAGGCGCCATGCCGCCGGCTTCCGCCTGCAGGGTCACCGTCGGTTTGTTCAGGTCGGGGAAAACGTCCACCGGCATCTGCGCCAGCGTGAACGCGCCGTAGACCATCAGGATCACGGCAACAATGCCGACAATCAGGCGGTTGCCCAGGGAGAAATGAACCAGTTTTTCAAACATGCTCGCCCTCAGCGCACTTGATTGACAAGGGCCGCACCTTGCGTCACCACACGTTCGCCGGCCTTCAACCCGTCGACGACGGACACACTGGCGCCATCAAGCGGAATGAAACGGACGGGGCGCGCCGCGAAACTTTCTGCGCCGGTATGGACCCAGACCATGTCCTGGTTGGACGAATTCCGCACCACAGCACCGGCCGGTATAGACACACCCTTGACCATGGCTCGGGTCTGCACCAGCACCTTGACAGGCTGGTTGACAGCAAAAGGCACAGCCTTGTTGCCCTCGGTTCGGAACTGCAATGGAATGGCGCCTTCGCGTTGCGAGCGCCCGGCCCCCATGAAGCGCAGCGGCACGGCTACGGCAGTGCCGCTGGTCGCGCTGGCTGCAGAAATGTTGTTTGACAGCCCCAGGTCAAACGCCATCGCCTCCACCACCAGGCGTGCAGGGTCGACAATTTCAAAGAGGACTTCACGTGCATCGACCACCTGCCCGGCCACGGCATTTGAAAGCGAGATCACCCCGCTCACAGGCGCCAGCAGGGCTTCTGTCGCAGACACGGAACGCGCTACGGCGGCAACCCGCTCCTGCAGGCTTTTAACGTCGGCCTGCGCGGCTTCAATGTCTTTTTGCGGTACCGTGCCTTCGAGTTGCGCATACCGGGCTGCGCGCCGCCGTGCCTGCTCCAGTTGCGCTGACAGCTCCGCACTCTGCGACTGCTGGTTGGCGCGTTCAATCGCACCCGCCGAAGAGCGCACCAGCGCAAGCACTTCGCCCTTTCGCACGGCCTGGCCCAGTTGTGGAAACCCGCGGCTGCCGGCGTCAAGCCTGCCGGGCTGGGTCGGCTGGACGCGGCCTCCGGCATTCGCATCCATGATGACTTTTCCCGACAGTTCCACGGTTTGCGGCAGGTCCTTTTCTTCCGCAAGAACGGTTCGCACGGCGAGCTGGCGCTGTGAAGTCTTGGGCAGAAACACATTGCCGTCAGGCAGGCGTTTGGGGGAGTTGCCCGATGCCACGGAAGTGGCCTCATCGTGGTCATGACCCGGGCCGGCCAACACCATCGAGCAACTGAAAAGCAAAGCCGTTGCCAGGCTTGGGATGTGTATTTTTTTCATAGTGATTTTTCTGCTGCTCAGTTAAGGGCACGTCTGGCGCGAAACCTGCGGACAAGAACCGCTGCGCCCGGAATCAATGCGACGGCGGCCATCGCCCAGGCCATCAGCCGAAGCCAGGGCCTGCTGCCGGCCTCGCCATGACTGTCATGCGCATCAGCGATGCTCAGCTCGCCCGCGAGAAGATCGGTGTCTGTTCCGGCTGTGACCGTGAATGAAAAAGCCGTGTCACCGGGCTTGCCCAATGTGCCCAGCTTGAGCAGATAGGTTCCGTCGGCTTGCGGTGCTGCAATGCCTTTGGCCTCACCCGTCTCAAACTCGATCCTTGCGCCAGTCACCGGCTCATTGCTGGCGTATCGGTCAAGGTAAACAAGCATCTGCCCCTTGCTGACGATGCCCAGCAACTCAAACAGGTCGGAATGTGCCGAGATGCGGGGGCTGGCAGTTTCTGCTGCGGCTGCAGCGCCTTCGCCGTGGTCATGGCCCTCGGATGCGATACCGGTGCCCGCTGCGACGGCAAGGCCCAGGCCGGCTAAAAAACGGAAAAATAGGATGGGGAAGCGCTTCATGGGAGTATTCCAAAGGCCTGGTTATGTTGTGAGATGGCGCGGCGTGTTTCCACACGGGCGCGTGCATGCGCGAGTTCCGCATCAAAGCGTTCGCTGTCGGCCCTCAACCTTGCGGGCAGATCGCTTTCGCCCAGGCGGTACGATTTGCCAATCAGGCCTTGCGCTTCGGTGCTCAGGCGCTCCCTTTCGGCGGCGAGCGCTTCTGAACGCCTTGCAGCTTCAAGCTCGATGCCGGCAGTTTCCTGAGCGGACCTGACGCTGCGCGCGACGGCCAAAGCTTCGGCTTGCGCAGCGTCAAGTTCGGCCCGGGCTGCAGCCAGCTTTGGGGCGTTGCGGCCATGGGTGCCAAAGGGCACGCGCAAGGTCACCCGCAAGGAGGTATCGCTTGGTGAGCCAAACGCCGGACGCTCCCGTGTCACGCCGACACCGACCTCCAGCGGATCGCGGCGGTCGGTCTCGGTCAGGGCCAGTTTGGCCTGCGCCGCACGCAGCTTGCTCTCAGCCGCCATGATGGCGGGACTCTCGCGAACAGCCCCCATGACCTCATCAAGTTCAGCCAGGTCGTCCAGCCCCGTCAATGCTCGCCAAAGCCCTGACACCCTGGCCAGTGCACTGGTGGCCTGGGACTCGGCGGCGGCGGCCTGCCGTTGAAACGCCTGTGCCTGTAAAAGGTCAACACGTGCCATCTCGCCGGCCTTGACGCGGCGCTCCACGTCGGCGGCCAGCAACGCCGCCTCCTGCTGTTTGCGTTTGGCGACCAGCACCTCGTTGCGCGCCAGCGCAGCTTGGGCGGCAAGCTCCCTCACATCGGCCGCGGTCCTGAGTTTTGCCAGCACAAGGTCCTGCTCGAACGCCTCCCGGTCTGCCTGGGTCGAAGCGGAAGTGGCGCTGCGGACTCCGGGCGCCCAGACAGGAAAGGCCAGCGCCGCTTCGGACTCGCGCAGCCCGTCATTGCGTACGGGACGATCGCTACGGTATGCAAGGGAAACACTGGGCGGGCCGGCGAACAGCGAGGACGCCGCTTGCGTGCGGGCAACAAATTCCGCCTGGCGATTGCCCAGGGCCTGCGCCTGCGGGCTTAGCGCCCAGGCGGCTTCAACGGCGTTGCGAAGCGAAGATGAGGTCTGGCCATGCGCGGAAACCGCAAGCGCAGCCAGGCCCAGACTGACAGCCCATTTCGGGCGTAAAAAAGACGAAAGCATTTAGTTCTCCGAAAGTCAAAAAGGACCATTCGGCGAACCGCAAAACGCAAAAAAGTGGAAGGTGTTGAGCGGCCGCCGTTCAGGCGGCAGGCCACTGGGGCCGTTCGTGCCGCGCACTGATGGCGCCGCAATTTGACAATCGGTTGAAACCGTTCAGGGCATGAGAACTGTCCGGCAGCTTGGCTTGCGAGGACTCGCTGGCCATCAGGCTGTGCAGGCCATGGCAGCCGTGCCCCGTGAAGCAGCAGGCATCGGCAGCATGCGTTTTTTCACCCGGGCTGCCGGCCTTTTCGGAGACCTGCTCGTGGTCGTGCGGTGACTGTTGCACCGCCTGCACAAAGGCGGTCTGGCCCAGATCATCATCACAAATGTGTATTGCCGCCCAACTCATTTGTATGGGCAGCAACAGTATCAAAAGGATGAGACACAAACGCTTCACGGGCGGAATCATAACAAGGAGATATTTGCCGCCGCAATGTGTTGGCCTTGATCCCGTACGGGTATTGCGCTCTGGCGCTGCGTTTTGCACTGCCCCACGCAAGGGGCGCGAGCTGGTCGCCGCCAATAAAAAAAGCCCCGGTTCGCAGGCACCAGGGCTTTTACGTCCAGCACCCGGAACTAGGACTTGCCGTCTTTGGGATGGTCCACGTCTTCCCCCATGATGAAGGAGTCATCCCACTGCACCTCGATGTTGTGCTCTCCCAGGTCATCCACGATGCCAAGGCTGGCACTCAGGCTCTCGATGTTGGCGATGCGTGTCTTGCGGCTTTGCTCGAGTTTGGCCTTGAGGTTGTTTCGCGCAGCAGCGACCGCAAGCATGTCGATCTCGCCGGAGGCCGGGGAAGCCGTTTCACCAATCTCCCTGAGGGTATCGGGCACGGTCTCGGGGCTATCGGCATCCGGGTCGCCGGCATTGCCCGCCAGTGCGTAGGGGTGCGCGACCGACTCGCTTTCAGACTCGTCCGGCAGCTCGAACTCCCCCAGGAACACATCGCGCACCACTTCCCTTGCGGGCAGCGCCGCCGCGCTAACCACCGCATAGGCAATGCCGCAACCGTCAAAAAGCTTTTGCTTCAGGTCGCGATTGCTGGCCCGTAACCCGCTGGGACCGGGCACGTCGATGCAGCCGATAACCGTGCCGTCGGCGGCGCAAACCGTGAAGCTGCAATAAACGCCCTTGAGCAGCTCGTGCGAATGCGGGCCTTCAGCCGCACTGCGCGGCGACAAAAACCGGATAACGGGGATCTTGACCAGCACGTAGTGGTCGTAAAAAGCACCCTTGAGCCAGTGCCAGACGGTGTGCTCCACATCCGTAAACAGGGGCCTGGCCTGCAGTTGCCATTGCACGGGAAGGCGCCTCTTCTTTTTTGCAGCACGAGCCTCCAGGCTGCGGTAGAGGAGGACACCGAATGCAACACCAACAACCGCCGTTACGGCTGGCGTCAGCACGAGTGAATTAATCATTGACCCTCTTGAATTTTTTGCCGAGTTTAAACAGGTCCGTTCAAAGTTACAACTATTTACGATTACCTAGTGCAAACTCGCGACAAGGGCTTGATGCTGCGGGGCGCGCAGTTCCCGGTCTGTGCCGTTTTATGCCGCTTTACGGCGACAATCGAGACGCCCCAGCGCGCGGCCGGCAGTACGCCGGGCTCACAGTTGCACCCTCTTTACCGGTCCAAACCATGACCTTCATCAAATACCTGCTTATCCTGTCCACCACCCTGGCAACGCTTGCCTGCAGTTCCATGGGCGGCTCAAGCATGGGCAGCGACAGCACGGTCACCGAGGCCACGGCCAAGCAACTGTCGGGAGATGTACCACTCCCGCCCGGTACGGTCATCAAGCAGCAGGACACGCTGGTCATGGGTACGGGAAACACCTGGACAGGCCGGCTGAACCTGGCCATTTCAGGTGAACCGCAGGCCGTGTTCACCTACTTTCGCGACGGCATGCCCGGCGCCGGATGGACGCTGACCTCCAGCTCGTTTTCAAAACTCAGCCTGCTGACCTTCACCAAGGGCGAACGCGTGGCCAACGTCCAGATGCAGTCGACAAACTTTGGCGGCAATGAAGTGCTGGTCACGGTTGCTCCGGCCGCAAAACCGGTCACCAGCCGGCCTTGACTTGCGGGTCAAAAAAACATTTAGTTGCATTTTGACGATTAACCAGTCGCACAGCATGGCATGCCTGCGACAGGCCCGCAGTTCACGCCCTGGTACCGGCCGCGTCCACAACAGCTTTCCAGCGTGTTGATTCGTTCAGGATAAAGCGGCGAAATTTGGAAAGTGTTTTCCGGCAGGGCGCCGAAAATAATGCACCGGGTTTTACGCTGCTTCGGATTCCGCCAGGCGGCTCACCAGAATCTTGTCGATGCGTTTGCCGTCCAGGTCAACCACCTCGAAGTTCCAGCCCGCGCACTCGACGTGCTCGCCGGTCTTGAGCAGGCGGCCCGAGACGCTTTGAAGCAGGCCCGCCACGGTGTTGTAGCGTCCCTTGTCTTCATCCGGAAGATCCCGGATATCCAGCCTGGCCTTGAGTTCGGACACCGGCATCACGCCGTCAATCAGCCAGCTGCCGTCGTCGCGCAGGGTGGCCCAGGCATCGACCTGCGCGCCTGGCTGCAGCTCGCCCGTGATGGCCTCCAGCATGTCCATGGGGGTCATCATACCCTGGACCACGCCGTACTCATCGACCACAAAAACAATGCGCGTGGATTTGGCCCGGAACTGCTCCAGCAACTCCATGCCGGTGAGGGTTTCGGGCACAAACACAGCAGGCACGGCATACGCACCGATCCGGTCGCTGATGCTAGGTGCAGGCATGTCCCCCACCGATGGCTGAATCTGCCTGCGCAAGGCCAGGATCTTGGCTACATTGACCACACCCACCACATCGTCCAGGCTGCCCCGGCACACCGGGTACCACGAGTGGCCGGTGGCACCCGCCTTGTCAATGGCCTCGGCCAGCGTGTCGGACGCATCCAGCCATTCAATGTCGGAGCGCGGCAGCATCAGCGATGTCAACAAACGGTCGTCAAGCAAAAACACGTTTTGCACCATCTGGTGTTCGTGTTCTTCAATCAGGCCGGCGTCAACGCCTTCTTCCAGGCTGGCGGCAATTTCTTCTTCCGTCACTGCGCGTCCGGCCGCGTTGTCTATGCGCAGCAGTTTGAGCACGCCCTGCGTGCTGAGGGAAAGCAGCTTGACAAAGGGCTTGGCAATGCTGGCCACCCACATCATGGGGCGCGACACCAGCCGCGCCACCGTTTCGGGGTAAAGCTGCCCTATGCGTTTGGGCACCAGTTCGCCAAACACGATGGTGATGAAGGTGATGACCGTCACCACCAGTGCGGTGGCGGAGATTTCGGCCGCGCGCGGCGTGACGCCAAACCCCTGGAACCAGTCCGCCAGCCCGCTGCTGAAAGCGGCTTCGCCAATAATGCCGTTCAGCATGCCAATGGAGGTGATGCCCACCTGCACGGATGATAAAAACTGCGTGGGGTTGTCCAGCAGGCCCAGCGCCGACTGCGCACCTTTGTCACCCGACTCGGCCATGGCTGTGAGCCGCGCCTTTCGGCTGGACGCGAGCGCCATTTCCGACAGGGCGAAAACGCCGTTAAGCAGGGTTAAAAACGCAATGAGCAGGAAATCCATGAACGACCGGGCAGAATGAACACATGCCAATGTACATGATCGGCGACCTGCAGGGCTGCCACCGGCCCCTGTTGCGCCTGCTTGAAAAAATAGATTTCTCACCGAGCCGCGATACCCTTTACCTGCTGGGTGACCTGGTCAACCGCGGCCCGGAATCACTGGCGGTGCTGCGCCACCTGGCGGCGCTGGGTGACTCGGCACGCTGCCTGCTCGGCAACCACGACCTGCACCTGCTGGCCATGTCGCAAGGGGTGCGCAAGCCGGGCCGCCACGACAGCGCGCAGGAGGTCATGGCAGCCGCTGATGGCGCCGCCCTGCTCGACTGGCTGCGGCACCGGCAAATGGCGATCCATGAACACGGCTGGCTGATGGTGCATGCCGGCGTGCTGCCCGGCTGGACGGCTGCACAAACCATGGCCCTTGCGGCGGAGGTTGAAAATGCCCTGCGCGGCCCGGACCTCAAGGGCTTTCTGCAAGCCATGTACGGCAACACACCCGACCGCTGGAGCGATGCGCTGCAGGGCGCAGACCGGCTGCGCGTGATTGTCAACGCCCTGACCCGCATGCGCTTTTGCACACCTGAAGGCGTGATGGAGTTCGCCACCACGGGCAACGTGGCGGCGGCCCCACAAGGTTACCTTCCATGGTTTGATGTGCCGGGCCGGGCCACAGCCGGTACGCGTGTGGCATTTGGCCACTGGTCCACGCTGGGCGTGGAAACAGTGGCAGCCCCAAACCCCATGCTGGGCAATACCTTGCCGCTGGACAGCGGCTGTGTCTGGGGCGGCTGCCTGACAGCGGCACGGCTTGCAGGTGCGCAAGAAAAAGGCCCCGGCTTTGAATTGATATCCGTGAAATGCGAGCAAGCCAAAAAACCTGGCTAGCGGCGCCTGCGTTTGAATGGTCTGGCAGGCACAGGCACGACCAGCAGCAAAAATGCGCTTCCAGGCCTGTTTGAAGCGAATTTCACCCATGCTTTTGGCTTGTAGCATAGAAAGAATGAGCGCAACCAGCTATCAAATCAATAGCAATATTTCAGGACTGATCGGCCACAGGTGCGTCAGTATGAAGCTTGCTGTTGCCCGCAGCAACTGCCCGGGCCTGAGCATCCTCGGACAGCACGCGCGCGCAGCTCGCTGAAAACAGCAACACGGCAGATGAAAAATAAATCCACATCAGAATCACCACCAGCGAACCGGCTGCGCCATAAGCAGAAACCACCGCGGCCGTCGACAGGTACACCGCCATGATTTGTTTGCCGACAGCAAACAGCATGGCGCCCATCGACGCACCCATGACCAGGTAACGCAAGGACGGCTTGGGTCCGGCGCTCATGCGCATCAGCGCGACAAAAAGTGCACTACAAAAACAAAAAGACACCAGCTCGTTGATGAGCACGGCAATCTTCTCAAACGGGAAATAACTGCCGGCCCACCCGGAAACCAGGCCGAGGAAGGTCGAGATCGCCAACGACACCAGCAGCAGGAACCCGAACGCCAGGATGTAGCCTATGCCGCGCAGCCGCAGGGAGGCGCTGTACCACCACTTCTGCTCGGGCGCCACACCCGAGTCGCGGCGCCAGAGCCGCTCGAAGGCATCCTGCAGCTCGGCAAACACACCCGTGGCACCGGTCAGCAGAAAACCGGCGGCAATGATTGACGCCACCAGGCCATCGGCAGGTTTTTGTGCGCTGGCCAGCGCCTGTTGCACCACCTGGGCGCCCTGCACGCCTATGACGTCACGGATCTGCTGGATCAGGCTGGTCTCTATGTAGTTGCGGTCCAGCCACCAGCCGAGCACGGCCACCAGCAGGATCAGCAGCGGCGCCAGACTGAGGATGCCGTAAAACGACATGGCCGCACTCATGCGCAGGCCGTCCGCACCAAGCCACAGGCGGACTGCCCGGATCATCGGGCGAAACAGTTTTTTCAGGACCGAAGGGACAGGGATGCGGGCGAAATGGCTGACCATGTGCCCATGTTAAGGCGCTGCGCTGCCCGAGCCATCAGCGCAATCCCGCTAAAACCCGTAGGCGTGCTCCGACCGCGGGCTTCTTGACGCCGCATCGGCACCACTTCAGGCGCTGGTGGTGTCGGTGACTGGGGCCGTCTTGAACAGCGCAGCGACTTTTTTCTTCGGCTTGATGTTGGCCGACACACCGCTGCGTGCGGGCGTGGCCTTGGCTGCGGCATCCCACGCGGGTTGCGCTTGCGCTGCGGCGGTAGCCTCATAAGGCTGGTCAAAGAACGGATCACGCGGCGCGGCGCTCTGGCGGTGCGGCGTGTATTCGCGGCGTTCGCGTGGTTCACGGCGCTCCCGGGGTTCGCGCGATTCGGCTGAGCGGCCACCGCCCTCTTCGCCATCGGCACCGCCGCGGTACATGCGGCGGCCGTCGTTGATGCGGCCCTGCTCGCTGATGCGCGGACGGTCTTCGTCAAACTCCATGGGTTCCAGCTCGATCTTGGTCTTGATCAGCTTTTCAATGTCGGCTACCAGGCGCTGGTCGCTGCTGGCGACAAAACTCACGGCCAGGCCAGAAGCCCCGGCGCGGCCCGTACGGCCAATGCGGTGCACATAGTCTTCGGCGTTGAAAGGCACGTCAAAATTGAACACCGCCGGCACATCCTTGATGTCCAGGCCGCGTGCCGCCACGTCGGTACAGACCAGCAGGTCAACCTCGCCTTTTTTGAAGGCATCCAGGGCCTTCAGGCGCTCGTCCTGGCTTTTGTCGCCGTGCAGGGCGGCGGTTTTCAGGCCCTCACGCTCCAGAGAACGGGCCAGCCGCGCGCAGCCGAGCTTGCTATTGACGAAGACAAAGGCCTGCTTCATGCCGCGGGCCTTGAGGATCTGGTGCAGCGCACGGCGTTTGTCGTCGGCGCCCACACTGTAGAAATGCTGCTCGACGGTCGAGGCGGTGGCATTGGAGCGCGCCACTTCAATCGTCACCGGGTCCTGCAGGTAGCTGGACGCCAGTTTCTTGATTTCTGGCGAAAAAGTCGCCGAAAACAGCAAGGTGATGCGCTGCTTGGGCAAATAGCTCAGGATGCGCTGCAGGTCGGGCAAAAAGCCGATGTCCAGCATGCGGTCGGCTTCGTCCAGCACCACGTACTCGACCTGGTTGAGCACCGCGTTTTTGGCCTCGATGTGGTCCAGCAGGCGTCCCGGCGTGGCGACCAGCACCTCAACGCCTTTTTTCAGCTCTGCCGTTTGCGGCTTCATGTCCATGCCGCCGAAAACGACAGCGCTGTTCAGGTTGGTGTATTTGGCATAGAGCTTGACCTGCTCGGCGACCTGGACAGCCAGTTCGCGCGTCGGCAACAGCACCAGCGCACGCACCGGGTGGCGCGCGGGCGAGGTCGAAGCGTTTTCGTGCTTCATCATGCGTTGCAGCAGCGGCAGCGCGAACGCAGCCGTCTTGCCGGTGCCGGTCTGTGCGGCGCCCATGACGTCCTTGCCCTGCAGGACGACCGGGATGGCCTGTTCCTGGATGGGTGTCATGGTTTCGTAGCCCATTTCGGCCACGGCGCGGGCCAGCGGTTCTGCCAGCGAAAGATTGGAAAAAGAGGATGTCATAAGGAAGCTCTGCGTAACTCTGGCGGATAACTCTGTCGGGTTGTAGCGCGCGGATCGGGGAATGGGGTTGCCAAGGCGCGTTTTGCAGCCAATAGCACCGCTATTGGCAAAAAGGTAACACCACAGACCGCCCGGGTCCGCACGCTCACAAGCGCAGGCGCGGGGGTTTTGCAGAGCTTCCTCAGCCCTCTATTGTCGCACTTTGGGCCGGTTGGCCGGTTTTGGCGGTCCATTGCCGCCCAAGGGCTATTTCAGGCGCCAGCCGCAGCCAGCAGAAAAAACCTGTTCGCTACCAATTTAATAGCTTGCTGCGCGCATAAACAAAGGGCCATGGCCCGATTTCATTACAAATTACGGGCACTGAAGGTGTCACAGGCCTTGACACTGCCCGTGGTGATGCCGGTGTTGAACCAGCGCTGGCGCTGGGCGCTGGTGCCGTGGGTAAAGCTCTCGGGCACCACCGCGCCGCCGCTGGAGCGCTGCAGCGCGTCGTCGCCGATTTTGGCCGCGGCGTTCATGGCAGACGCAATATCGCCGCCCTCCAGGATGTGACGGGCATTGTTGGCGTGGTAGGCCCACACACCGGCAAAACAGTCGGCCTGCAGCTCCAGCTTGACGCTCAGGGCGTTGTATTCGACCTTGCTGACGCGGCCGCGCATCTGGTCCATCTTGCCGCTGATACCCAGCAGGTTTTGCACGTGGTGACCCACCTCATGCGCAATCACATAGGCCTGCGCAAATTCGCCGGGCGCGCCCAGTTGTTTGGTCAGCGTTTCATAAAACCCGAGGTCGATGTAGACCTTCTGGTCGGCCGGGCAATAAAACGGCCCCATCGCCGACTGGCCCTGGCCGCAGGCTGTTTGCGTCGCGCCCCGGAAAAGCACCAGGCGCGGATCCTTGTAGGTGCCGCCGGCTTTGGCAAAAATGTCCTTCCAGACATCTTCGGTATCGGCCAGCACGGTGGAGACAAACTTCGCCATGCGGTCATCCGCAGGTGGACGGTGCGCCGGCCCCTGTTGTTGCTGCACCTGAGCGGGGGGCGAACCGCCGCTGAGCAAGCTCAATATGGTCAGCGGGTTGATGCCAAACACCCAGCCGCCCAGCAAGGCCACGACGATGGTGCCAATGCCTATGCTGCGCCCACCCAGCAACCCGCCGCCGCCAAAACCGCCACCCCCGCCGCCGTCATCTCGCCGGTCTTCGACATTGTCGGATTCCCGATTGCCTTCCCATTTCATGATCGCCCCTGTCTGAAAAAGACCGTCCGCCCCGTCTCGCCGGGGCCGGATGGACCCGACCGCCTGAACTGCCGGTGTACATGCAGACTTTACTTGAGACGGCATTGGCGGAAAACACAATTACGGAACAAAATTAGGCCATATGTATCCATCCGACATGAAACAACTGTTTCGCCTGCAAGGCCTCCCCGGTATCAATGCCCTGAAAAGCTGGGGCAGGCTCGGCATGATTCTGTTAGCCACGGCGCTGCTGGCCGCCTGCGCCAGCCCGATCACCGCCAAGGTCACCAGCTTCAACCAGTGGCCTGCAGACGCGGCCGGCGCGACCTTCAGCTTTATCAGGCCGGCAGACAATCTCAATGACCTGGAGCAACAGGCTTACGAAGGCTACGTCCAGGTTCAGCTCGAAAAAATCGGGCTCAAACGCGCAGCAAAAGGACAAGTAGGCCGCTTCCAGGTGGATATCGTGACCGGCAGCACCACCCGCGACAGGAAGTACCGCGAAGCCGTCTACCAGGACTACTACGTCTACCGGCCGCCGTACCGTGACGCCGCCGGCAATGTATTCCCAGGTTTCTGGGCGCCTGACCCGTTTGGCTCGCGTTATGTCGGTGACCGTGAAGTCACACGCACCCTGCAGGTCAGCAACCTCAGGCTGCGACTGCTGGACTCGCAGGGCAGCACGCCCGGTAAACCACACGCCGTGTTTGAGTCCAGGGCGGTTTACGAAGGCGACAACGAAGACTTGCCGGACCTGGTGCCTTATCTTGTGCGCGCCGTGTTTGACGGGTTTCCGGGCCAGAACGGCCGGGTACGCACCGTCAAATTCGACAGCAAGACCGGGGCCATGGTCAGCCAGTAAAACGCCGCAGCACAAAACGGCATGACTCGCCGCACAGCCTCAGCCTCAGCAGCGCCTGCGCGCCCCTGCGTACTGCTCACGGGTTTTGACGCCTTTGGAGGTGCCAGCCTGAACCCCAGCTGGCTGGCCGTGCAGGCGCTGGCAGGCGAGGTGCTTGCAGGCCACACGCTGGTGGCCGTACAGTTGCCCACGGCGTTTGCCGGTTCGCTGCAAGCGCTGGCTGGTTTGCTGCAACAGCACAAACCAGCGCTGGTGATTTGTGTCGGCCAGGCAGGCGGGCGCAGCGCCATGTCGCTGGAGCGAATCGCCATCAATGTCAACGATGCCCGGATTGCCGACAACACAGGTGAACAACCTGTGGATACGCCGGTTGTCCTGAACGGGCCGGCTGCCTACTTCAGCACCCTGCCGATCAAGGCCATGCTGCAGGCCTTGCAGCAAGCGGGCATTGCGGCCGAGGTCTCACAAACTGCCGGCACCTTTGTCTGCAACCATGTCTTTTATGGCCTGATGCACGCGCTGGCAAAACAACGCGGCGCAGGCCGCACGCGCGGCGGGTTTGTCCATGTCCCTTATCTGCCTGAGCAGGGCTCGCCTTGCATGTCCCTGGATGAGATGGTGCGCGGGCTTAAAATCGCGATTGAATGTGCCTTGACCACGCCGCATGACATCGCGCACGGTGCCGGGCAAATCAGTTGAAGAGCGGGCGGCAGGCCTTAATTTGCACCAAAAGCAACGGCCATAAAACCCTGCGTGGCCGCAGGCAAGGCGGCGTGGCTCAAGCCTGCGGGCTTGTCCATCGCCAGGCTTGCGGCGACTGCGGATGGCTTGTCCGTATCTGGCTGCTGAAGCATGCAGGCCTGGCGATCAAAACGCACACTGGCCTCCAAACATTTCGCCATGGCAATGTTCTGGGCCGTCAACCGCGATTCACGCAGCTCCGCCCTCTGCACCTGGCTGCCGGCCACCAGCGCCATCGCCACCAGCTGGCACACAATCACCAGGACGCTGGCAATCAGGAACAGGTTCCGGCTACTTGTACGGTCGATTTTTTTCAGGTGGTCTGACAACATGATCCGGCTCCTCGTTCATGCGTTTTGGCTAGTGACCCGATATTAGGAGCGCCGCATTTGAAGGCCATTCGGTGCATTCCGCTTCAGCATGTAGGATAAAAGCCCATCACCCTCACATCGCCATGACCCAACTGCTCAACGCCGACCAAACCGCTGCCCGCCTGCCCTGGCGCGCGCTGGTCGATGAAATTGCCCGGCTTCTCAAGGACGGCTCCGTCGAAGTTCCGCCGCGACTGGTGCAGGCCCTGCCCGGCGGCGGCAGCCTGTTTGTGATGCCCGCCCTGGACAGCCGCGTCGCCATCACCAAGCTGATTACCTTCACGCCCGCCAATGCAGGTACAGGCAGACCGGCCATCCAGGGCGATGTGGTGGTGTTTGACGTCGCCACCGGCCAGCGCCGGCTGGTGCTGGATGGGCCGACGGTCACGGCGCGCCGCACAGCGGCGGTATCGGCATTTGCAGCACAGCGGCTGGCACCCGATACGCAAGGGCCGCTCCTTGTCGTCGGTGCCGGTGTGCAAGGCAAGGCACACCTGGAAGCCTTCGCTGAAGTGCTGAACACCAGGGAAGTGGTGATCGCCTCACGCGGCGCCGCAAGCGCGCAGGCACTGGCACTGCACGCGCAATCGCTGGGCGTGCAGGCCCGCGTTGTGCAGGACGCCAATGCGGCAATCGCCGACTGCTCGCTCACCGTGACCTGCACCCCCGCCAGCGGCGTGGTGCTGGACGCCCTGCCGCGCAAGGATGCATTCATAAGCGCCGTGGGAGCCTTCACGCCGCAAATGGTGGAGCTAAGCCCCGGGCTGTGCCAGCACTTTGCGGCGCAGGGTACGGTGTTTGTGGATACAGTCGATGCCCTGCACGAAGCCGGTGACCTGTTGCAGGCCGGGCTGGATGTCAGCCGCTTTGCAACACTGGCCGATGTGGTGCGGCAAGACATTAAAAAACCCGCCGGACCGGTGCTGTTTAAAAGCTGCGGCTGGGCGGGTTGGGATCTGGCTGCGGCGCGGGTGGCAACTACACAGCAATTCAGAACAGACCGGAATTGACGCGAAGGCAATGCCTGCCGCACACCTATCTAGTCACTGAGGCAAGCGTCAACTCTGTTGAATAGCTTGTATCGAAATGAATGAATACCCGTCGCGACGAAAAAGACGCAACGGATGGACGCATGCCTTCGCCGAAATTTGGGAAACTACTTGCTGGCTACAGGTGCAACGATCTCTTCGCCGCGATTGGGCTTACCCTCAACATCAACCTTGCGATCAAACGTGAGCAGCTTTCCCATCACGATCTGTATCCACTGGGGATAGGTATACGCAGTGCCTTTGTTGTGGTCGATGATGGCGCCAATGCCTCCGCCAAAAAGGATGTTGCCCGCCATACCGCCGTTGGCCCGCGAAATTGCCACGCCCCTGCCATCGGCCTCACCGGCCTTGACACAGGTAATTTGAAGATCTTTTGATGAGCGCCGCACATTGAAGGTGGCCGGTGTTTTGACAGTTTGCACACCGTAGTCGTTCTCAAGTTTGCAATCCGCATCCTTGACTTCCACACCCGCAGCATCGAATGCTTCAAAGCGGACCGGGGCCGTTGTGTCATTGGTAATCGAGGCACATCCGGTGACGGCAAGGCAGGCAAAAGCCAAAGAAAAAATACGAATGGACATTGAGTCTCCCTCTTTTAAGAGGGGCCAATGTAGCATGTGCTTACATGTGATCCGGCAAGGGTATTCCTTCAACAAAAATCAGGGGCTGCACCGCTGAAATGTGTTACCGAGGAAGGGCCGACGGCCTCAAGCCTTCGGCAAGGTCACCCCAACCTGGCCCTGGTATTTCCCGCCGCGGTCCTTGTAGCTGACTTCGCAGACGTCATCCTTGTCGCTCTCAAAGAACAACACCTGGGCACAGCCCTCACCCGCATAAATCCTGGCGGGCAGCGGTGTGGTGTTGGAGAACTCCAGCGTCACATAACCTTCCCATTCGGGCTCGAAAGGCGTGACGTTGACGATGATGCCACAGCGGGCGTAAGTGCTTTTTCCCAGGCAGATGGTCAGCACGTTGCGCGGGATGCGGAAGTACTCGACGGTGCGGGCCAGCGCAAAGCTGTTGGGCGGGATGATGCAGCTGTCGCCGTGGAAGTCGACAAAACTCTTCTCGTCAAAATTCTTCGGGTCCACCACTGTGCTGTGGATGTTGGTGAAGACCTTGAACTCGGGCGCGCAGCGGATGTCGTAACCGTAGCTGCTGGTGCCATAGCTGATGATTTTTTTGCCGTCAACCTCGCGGATCTGCCCCGGCTCGAAGGGCTCGATCATGCCTGTGGTCTCCGCCATGCGGCGTATCCATTTGTCGCTTTTGATGCTCATTGGGGGAATTCCTCGCTTTGCCATGATTGTAGGCAAGCCGGATGGCCCGGCCAGGTATCGCCTGGCCCGTTCTGTGCATTTCAAATCGCTACGATTTTCATAGCTGGCTGCGCAGGCAGGACGGCGGTCAGGGCCACTTTTTCCTTTAAAAACCGGTTTTCAGGTGGCCAAAGCCTGTGAAATCACGGTTTTTTCGATCACGCGGTCGTCCCCCAGCACGATCAGGGCAAACAGCAGTTCGTCCAGGCTGCCGGCCTGC
This sequence comes from Polaromonas aquatica, assembly GCF_042659145.1. Classification (NCBI taxonomy): domain Bacteria; kingdom Pseudomonadati; phylum Pseudomonadota; class Betaproteobacteria; order Burkholderiales; family Comamonadaceae; genus Polaromonas; species Polaromonas aquatica. The sequence continues at coordinate 281,479 of NZ_JBHSRS010000083.1, forward strand.
GCGGTCTTGCGCGCCAGCAGCGGCGTGGCCTTGGGGTTGAGCACGACAAAGTCGGCCTCACAGCCGGGTTGCAGGTTGCCGACCACACCCGCCAGGCCCAGCGCCCTGGCAGCGCCCGCCGTGTGTTGCCACCAGAGTTGCTGCGGTTTGAGCGACAGGCCGGGTTTGGTCTGCCCTTCCCTGCCGACGTAGTAGGCGGCCAGCATGGTGTGAAAGGGGCTAAAACTGGTGCCGCCGCCCACATCGCTGGCCTGCCCATACAAAAACCCAACCTCGTCGGCGCCAGCGTAATCAAAAAAACCGCTGCCCAAAAACAGGTTGCTGGTGGGGCAGACGGCCGCGGCCGCGCCGGTGCCAAGCATCAACGCACGGTCTTCGTCGTTGATGTGTATGCAGTGTGCGTAGACAGCCCTGGGCCGCAGCAGGCCGAACTGCTCGTACACACTGAGGTAACTGCGGGCCTGGGGGTACAGCCGGCGCGCCCAGGCAATTTCGTCCTTGTTTTCCGCCACGTGGGACTGTATCCACACGTCAGGGTATTTGGCTGCCAGCTCACCTGCACCCTGCAACTGGGCTGCGCTGCAGCTGGGGACAAAACGCGGCGTGATGGCGTAGCCCAGGCGGTCCACGCCGTGCCACTGGTTGATCAGTGCTTCGGTATCGACCAGGCTTTGCTCCGTCTGGTCGCGCACGCCGTCGGGTGAGTTCTGGTCCATCAGCACCTTGCCGCCAATCAGGCGCAGCTGGTTTTTTTGCGCCTCGCCCAGCAGCGCGTTGACCGACTCCGGGTGCGAGGTGGCAAAGGCCAGCGCCGTGGTGACGCCGTTGCGCAGCAGCTCCGCTATGAAAAACGTAGCTACCTGCGCGCTGTATTCGGGGGCCGAGAAGCGTTTTTCATGCGGAAAGGTGTAATTCTCGAGCCACGGCAGCAAACCCTCGGCGGGCGAGCCGATCACGTCCAGCTGCGGGTAATGGATGTGCATGTCCACAAAACCGGGGGCGATGATGCGGCCCGGCAGGTGTTCGGTGTCCACACCCGCATAGCCTGCAGACAGCTTCTGGTAGCTGCCAAGGGCCTGCACCCGTTGGCTGCCCTGCTCGTCAGGCCCCACCACCAGCAGGCCATCTTCCTCAAACACCGCCTGCCCAGACTCGCCGTTGGCGGGCTCGGCAAAATACAGCAGGGACGCTCTATACGCTTTCATGACGCTAGGTTAACGCAGCGCGGCGCCAATGGCATATGCAGGGCTGAATGAGGACTATGCACGGTTTTTTCTCACCGGGGTGCGGCACGCAGCGTGCAGCTGTCCCCTATCGACTCGCGCCAGACACGCACCACCGCAAGCCCGGGCAGGCCGGGTGCCAGTTCGCGCCAGATAAAGGCACACAGGTTCTCCAGCGTGGCAGGCCCCAGGCCCTTGATATCGTCCAGCAAGTGGTGGTCCAGCCGGGGACGCAATTGTTCTACCGCCTGCCGCACAAGGCCCAGGTCCACCACCATGCCGGTGTGCGGATCAGGCTGGCCCGACAAGGTAACTTCGGCGTTGTAGGTGTGGCCGTGGATGCGGCGGCTGCTGTCGGCCTCTATCTTGCGTTTGAGGGTGTGCGCCGCGTCGAAGAAAAACTTCTGACTGATTTCGTAGTTCATGATTTTCTGCCGTTAAGAGGTTGTTGCCTCTTGAAATTCGTTTACCGGGATGCAGGGTTAGGCGCACGGAGCACAGGAACCGGAATGGACACGAAGGTCCATGAGGATTCCGAGCACCGAGCAACAACACCCTGCGCCCGGGAATCGGATTTCATCGGATTCCGGTGATTTTGTGGGTCTGCAGGCTTAACCGCCACGCCGGCCGCTGCATGCACAGGGCAATGCAGCGCTCGGTGTTGTCGGCGCGCAGCACGTTGTCCATGGGCTGCAAATAACGGTGCGTGAAGTTGGCGGCTTCGAGTTCAGCCAGGTCCAGCGAAGGCTGCGGCCAGACCACCTTGAGCTCCTGGCCTTCGCGCTGCACCCAGGGCGCGCCGGCTTTGGGGCTGACACATATCCAGTCGATGCCTGCCGGCGCGGCAATGCTGCCGTTGGTTTCAACCGCAATCTGGAAGCCGCGCGCATGCAGCGCCGCAATCAATGCGGTATCGACCTGCAGCAGGGGCTCGCCGCCCGTCATCACGACAAATCGATGGGCCTTGTCGCCGGCTGGCCATTGCGCCTCGATCCGATCGGCCAGCGCCCCTGCATCGCGGAACTTGCCGCCCAGGGTGCCGTCAGTACCGACAAAATCGGTATCGCAAAACTGGCAGACGGCAGTGGCCCGGTCCTGCTCTCGGCCGGACCACAGGTTGCAACCGGCAAAACGGCAGAACACGGCAGGCCGGCCCGCATTGGAGCCTTCGCCCTGCAGGGTGTAAAAAATTTCCTTGACCTGGTAGCTCATGCCGCACTCCCCAGGGAGTAGCAACGCAGGAAAGATGGGGGGATAAAACTGGCCGCCACAAACGTCAAAAGGCTTGGGGCCGCGAGGTTTTTATACATGGTAGTCCTCTACATGGCCCCGATACGATGAAGCGCCAGCACGTCGGGACGGCACGCTGGCAGGCAGTTATTTTAACAGTCCGGCCGCGATCACATGCCTGTGGCCTCGCAAACCCGTTCTGTCGTCCAGCCATTGCCCGGCAGCAGCATCCGCGTGTGCAATCCGTCCAGAGTCGCCGCGGAAACCGCGCGACCCAGGTCCGTCATCGTTTTGTCGCGCAGGTCCACATAACCAAGCGCATGGTGCCTGGCCAGCGCATGCCACAAGGCGTGGGCGCCGGGCGACTGGCGCGTGCCGGTCATGAGGCAAAAGCCTTGCATCAGCGTCCATTTGTAGACCGCGGAAGCCAGCCCCCTGCGCTGGTATCGCGACTGGTACTTCGAATCGGCGCCCTGACATGCCGGTCGGCCCGGTGGTCCAGCTCCACCATGCGCTTAAAGACGGTGTGGCCGGCCAGGCATTTGCGGGGCAGGTCTTCCACGTAGAGATAGAACTCCCAATCCGCCTCGCGCCAGCCCAAAAAACGGCGCGTTGGGCAATGTGAGAATCAGGATCAACGCCTCCGACCCAAGGCGCGTGCCGCGCCCTGAATATCCTTCAATACAGGGGTTTGGCGGGCTCGATACGAGCCGGGCGTCGGCCGCGCTCCAGCGCGGTGCAGCGCCTGGCGGCAAGCAGGGTTGCAGCTTGCGACGCCCCCTGCGCAGATGGGATCTGTGCGACAGAGCCGACCACGCGCCCGACAAGGTTCAGGCCGACCAGGGTCAGCACCGAAACCCGGCCCAGCGCAATATCCGCATCCCCAGGACAGACCAGCGTCATTTCCTTTGGAACGCTGCAACCGGACAGCTGCACTTCCATGGTCCAGTTGATGCTGGCAATGTCCTGGCGCGTGCACTTGCTGGAACGCAGCGTTGCGCTGGACAACAGCTCATGCACGTACTCACCAGGGTTCAGCTCGACATCCCGCAGACGCAGCCAATGTTCCGCCGCATGACTCAGCAGCGTCGCTTCCTCGGCGGTCAGGAACCTTGCAGCACTCATGGCAGACTCCTTCCCGCAGCCAGCAGCGCACCCTGTCCGTTTCCACATCCGGCGCTCACCCTCTGCCTTGCCGCCGCGCGTGTCGGCAACTGGAAGTCATGGGGAACCAGCAGTACGTCGCTGCGGGCCCAGGACAGGACACGTTGCGCCACGCTGCCGGCAAGGAAATCCATTCCCCAGGTCCTGCGCCGGTTGCCGACCACCAGCAGGTCGGCCGCGGCGTATTGCTGCTGTATGACCGCCTGGCGCGCTGGATCGCCGCGCTCAATGGTCGACTGCACACGATTTCTTCGGGCATCAAACGAGTCGGTCAGCGAAAGAATCCTGTCCTGCGCATAAAGCATGCACTCCTGCCTGTAGGCTTTGAGGACATCGACAGAAACCTCGGCGGAACGCAGCTTCGCCTCGTCCCGCGTGCTCAGCGCATGAAAAAGACCGACCTCGGCATCACTGTCGAGCAGGCAGGCCAGCCGCACCAGGGTTTTCGACTCAGGCCTGAAATTCACCGCTACCAGAATCCTGGCGTAGCGTGCGCCGGGCGCCAGCTTCGTCACAAGAATGGGGCATGAGGCAAGGCGCATCAGCTGCATGGCCGGGTGTCCGCGCAGGATGCTCGCCAGCGAACGCCTGTGTTCGTGCGCCAGCACCAGCAGGTCCGTACCACGGGCCTCCTCCGCAACCTCATGCAGGGTGTTTTCCGCCCGGCCAACCATACGCACATCGATACCAAACTGCTGCGCCAGTTGCCTGGCGAGATGCGCCAAACGCTCCTGCGCATCGGCACGCGCCGGGCTGCCGTCCATATCGGCATAAACCAGTTTGAGAAGCGCACGCTGCTGTGCAGCCAGCATGGCGGCACGTTCCAGCGCGTGATGGCCCGATGCAGAAAAATCGGTAACAGCAAGAATTGATTGAAGGTTCATATTTATCTCCATTCGCAAGACGGGGTGACAACAACGCCGCCGGCATGCGGCGGGGCTCAAGGCCGCCAGGCGGCAGCTAGCTCAGGTAGTCGCCGCTGGCTTCTGGCTGAAAAGGAATTGCCACCACCCTGGCGGCAGACGCCTCTCCGCAGGGCGTCTGCCACGTGGCAACAGCGCCCGTCTTCAGGCCAAGCGGGCTGCAGCCCACAGGCGAAAGGACCGAGATAAAACCGGCGCTCGGTTCGGCATCGGCCGGATAGCAAAGGGTCAGCATTTGCCGGCGCTGGCTGTGCGCATCCACCAGCTCCACCTGTGAAAGCATGGTGATGACATCCCCCGGCATGTCGCGCGCGCGAACCACGTCGGCGGTCGCCAGAAGATCGGCAAGCGCAGGTGGCAGCTGGCCGCCTGACAATTTGCTCAGGCGGACGTGGTCAAGTTCGGTGAGCGTGCGCTCGCCGTGAATCGTTGCATGCATGAAGCACTCCAATCGAATGCGACCGGCCCCAGGAAATGGGGGTCGCTACCGCGCGGGACTGGTGCCCGGTGGTCGAATGTTGCGCAAAAGGGGAAGAGGCTGACCGCCGGGCTTAGGAATGTCCGGGCAGCTGCTGCAGGCCCGTCTTCGTCACCGCGAAACAGCGCACCGGCGCACCGCGCAGGACTGCGCGTGCAAGCTTGTGGCTGAGGGGGAGAATCGGGAATAGCATGCAGGCGAGTGTATGGTTGCGCAACAGGACTGTCAATGAATAGCCTCACAAGCCTTGCCAGAATCATCAACCCGGACAACGCCCGGCGAATCAGGAAAACGTTTCAAAAACCTGGCTCAGCCGGTCGATAAAAACACGTTTTTCGGACGCATCGATAAAGCTGGCCTCAAAGCTGTTGCGGGCCAGCGCGTATGCGTGCTGTGCGGCAAGCCCGGTCGCCGCAAAGGTCTGCGTGAAGTTCTCGTTCATGTAACCGCCGAAGTAGGCCGGATCGTCCGAATTGACAGTCACCGCGAGGCCTGCATCCAGCAACTGGCGCAGGTTGTGGCTGGCCAGATCGGGAAAGACGCAGAGTTTGAGGTTGGACAGCGGGCACACCGTGAGAGGGATGCGGTCCTGTGCCAGCCGCCGCATCAGCGCCGCATCCTTGCTGGACTGCACGCCGTGGTCTATGCGTTCGACCTTGAGCACGTCCAGCGCCGTCCAGACATAGGCGGGCGGGCCTTCCTCACCTGCGTGTGCGACCAGGTGAAAACCCAGTTCGCGACAGCGCGCAAACACGCGCGAGAATTTTTCAGGCGGGTTGCCGACCTCTCCGGAGTCAAGCCCTATACCGATGATCCTGTCGCGATAAGGCAGCGCCTGCTCCAGCGTTGCAAATGCGTCTTCTTCGCTCAGGTGGCGCAGGAAGCACATGATGAGTGATGCACTCAGACCAAGCTCTGCTTTCGCATCAACGCAGGCCCGGTGCAGGCCATTGACCACGGTTTCCATGCTGACGCCGCGGGCCGTATGGGTTTGCGGATCAAAAAACAGCTCGGTGTGAACGACGTGGTCCTTCGCCGCCCTGGCAAAGTAGGCCTGCGCCATGTCGTAGAAATCCTGCTCCGTCAAAAGCACGCTGGCGCCGGCGTAATAGATGTCAAGAAAGCTCTGCAGATTGGTGAAGGCATAGGCGCTGCGCAGCTCTTCAACCGTCCGGTACGGAATCGCCACGCCGTTGCGTTGCGCCAGTGCAAAGATCAGCTCGGGCTCCAGCGAGCCCTCGATGTGGATGTGCAGCTCGGCCTTGGGCATTTGCCTGAGCAGTTCAGGCAAACGATGGGCGGCTACAGGCTTGACAACAGGATTCACGGCGACTCCATCAATAAAAAAAGCTGCCCTAAGGCAGCTTTGAATGATCTCACCAAAGTGATCTCATCACGGGCTGGTCAGTTACCCGGGACCTTGCCTTCAACGCCCTTGACGTAGGTCTTCAGGCCACCCAGGAATTTGTCGTCGGCCACGGCATCCTTGGCGACCAGTTCCTTGCCGGTGTTGTCCATGATCGGGCCTTTCCAGATCACAAAGCTGCCATCTTTCAGGCCGGCCTTGACTTCCTCAATGCGCTTTTTGGTTTCGTCAGGCACATCGGCGGCAATCGACACCAGGTCAATCGCGCCTTCCTTGACGCCCCACCATGCGCTGGTGCCACCCTTCCAGCTGCCGTCAAGCGCCTGGCCAACCGACTTGATGTAGTACGGGCCCCAGTTGATGACGGCAGAAGCCAGGTGGGCTTTCGGGCCGTAGGCCGTCATGTCGGAGTCCCAGCCGAAGGCACGCTTGCCCATTTTTTCGGCGGTTTGCAGCACGGCCGACGAATCGGTGTTCTGGAACAGCACGTCGGCGCCGCCGTTGATCAGCGCGGTAGCGGCTTCGGTTTCCTTGGGCGGGTTGAACCACTCGTTGACCCAGACCACCTTGGTCTTGATTTTGGGATTGACCGACTGTGCACCCAGGGTGAAGCTGTTGATGTTGCGCACGACTTCGGGGATCGGCACCGAGCCGACCACGCCCACCGTTCCGGACTTGCTCATCTTGCCCGCCACCACGCCGGCCATGTAGGCGCCTTCGTAGGTGCGGCTGTCATAGGTGCGCATGTTGTCGGCGGTTTTGTAGCCGGTGGCGTGCTCGAACATCACGCCCTTGGTGTCATTGGCGATCTTCAGCATGGGCTCCATGTAGCCGAAGGTGGTGCCGAAAATCAGCTTGTTGCCCTGCCCGGCCATGTCGCGGATCACGCGTTCGGCATCGGCGGACTCGGGGACTTTCTCGACATAGCTGGTGACGATCTTGTCGCCATAGACTTTCTCAAGTTCCTTGCGGGCGTTGTCATGTGCAAAAGTCCAGCCGCCATCGCCAACAGGGCCGACATAGGCAAAAGCCACCTTGAGTGGCTCGGCCTTGGGTGCCGGTGCTGCTGCAGCGGGCGCAGGCGCGGGAGCCGGTGCCGGCTCCTCTTTTTTGCCGCAGCCCATCAGCGCGGCCGCAGCCACGGCCGACAGTGCCGCCAGCTTGAGCATCGAACGTTTTTGCAGGTCAGTCATGTCATCTCGCTTTCGTTAGGGGGTGAGAGAAAAATCGACGAAAAAATCAAAACAGGATCAACAATTATGCAGCCCAAATATCAGGCGCCCGGATAAAACGGCTTGCCCAACGAGCTGGGCATGTTCACGCGTATCCACAGCGGATTGCGCGAGATCAGCACCAGCACCACGATGGTGGCCAGGTAGGGCAGCATGCTCAGGAACTGGCTGGGCATATTGACGCCCAGGCCCTGCAGGTGAAACTGCAGCATGGTCACGCCGCCAAACAGGTAGGCACCAAGCAAAACCCGCGCCGGACGCCAGGTGGCAAAAGTCGTGAGCGCCAGCGCAATCCAGCCCTTGCCGGCAATCATGCCCTCAACCCACAGCGGCGTATAGACCACCGACACATAGGCGCCGGCCAGGCCGCACAGCGCACCGCCTGCAACCACTGCCGCCAGGCGTATGCGCCGCACCGGGTAGCCCAGTGCATGGGCCGATTCGGGACTTTCACCGACGGAGCGCAGCACCAGCCCGGCACGCGTGCGGTACAAAAACCAGACCAGCCCGGCCGCCAGCGCCATGGCGATGTAGACCATGGGGTGATGACGGAACAGCGCCGGCCCCACAAACGGGATATCGCGCATGAACGGGATGGAAAACTGTGACTGCTCGGGCAGTTTCTCCTGTACATACTTGATGCCCGCAAAGGCCGAGAACCCCGCCCCAAACAGGCTCAGGGCCAGCCCGGTCGCGTACTGGTTGGTGTTGAGCCAGATCACCAGCAGGCCGAAGATCGCCGCCAGAACAGCGCCTGCAACCATGCCCGCCGCGAAACCCAGCCAGCTGTTGCCGGTGTGCACCACGGTGGCAAAACCGGCAATGGCGGCGCAGAGCATCATGCCTTCGGCGCCCAGGTTCACGATGCCGGCTTTCTCGTTGATCAGCAGGCCCAGCGCGGCAATGGCGAGTATGGTGCCCGCGCTCAGTGTGGCGGCGACCAGCAATGCCATGGAATCCATCAGTGCACGCCTTTCATCGTTGACTTTGAAAACTTGAAGCGATAGGCCATCAGCGTGTCGCAAGCCAGCAGGTTAAACAGCAGCAGGCCCTGGAACACGCCGGTCAGCGACTTGGGCAAACCCAGGCGCGACTGCGCCAGTTCACCGCCTATATAGAACATGCTCATCAACACGGCGGAAAACACCACACCGACGGGATGCAGGCGCCCGACAAAGGCCACGATGATGGCGGCAAAACCGTAACCCGCCGGCACATACGGCGTGAGCTGGCCTATCGGGCCCGCGACTTCCAGCGCGCCCGCCAGGCCGGCTGCCCCGCCGGACACCAGCAGAGCCACCCACAAGGCACGGCGCGAGGAAAACCCGGCGTATCGCGCAGCGCTGGGGGCCAGGCCGCTGACCTCCTGCTTAAACCCGGCAAAAGTGCGAAACAGGTAAAGCCACAAAGCCAGCACGCCCAGCAGCGCCAGCACAATGCCCACGTTGACGCGCGAGCCCTGCATCAGCCTGGGGATTTGCGTCACGGCTTCAAAGGTCTTGGTCTGTGGGAAGTTGTAGCCGTTCGGGTCCTTCCACGGGCCGAAGACGAGGTAACTGAGCACCATGTCGGCCACATAGACCAGCATCAGGCTGACCAGGATTTCATTGGCATTAAAGCGGTCGCGCAACAGGGCCGTGATGCCGCCCCACAGCATGCCGCCCAGCACACCCGCCAGCAAGATGGCCGGGATGATCCACGGCCCGGTGGTTTTGTCGGCCAGCAGGGCCACACCGCCCGCGGCCACGGCGCCGATCACAAACTGGCCTTCGGCGCCTATGTTCCAGACATTGGAGCGAAAACACACGGCCAGGCCCAGCGCAATGATGAGCAGCGGCGTGGCCTTGACCATCAGCTCGCCCAGCGCATAAGGCGACTTGATGGGCTCCCAGAAAAACACCTGCAGCCCCTTGACCGGGTCCTTGCCTAGCGCCATGAACAGCAGCACGCCTATCACCACCGTCACCAGCAGCGCCAGCACGGGCGAGGCATAAGTCCAGAACCTTGAGGGTTCGGGTCGCGCTTCCAGCCGGATCATGCGACGCTCCCTTCGGCCGCACCAGCCCAGAGCCCGCTCATCCACTGCCCGACCAGTTCGGTTGTTGCCTCTGCACGCGGCAGGGACGGCGACAGCTGGCCCTTGGCCATCACATACAGGCGGTCGCAAATTTCAAACAACTCTTCAAGCTCCTCGCTGACCACCAGCACGGCACAACCGGCATCGCGCAGCTTCAGCAATTCACCGCGAATCTGCGACGCCGCCCCCACGTCCACGCCCCAGGTGGGCTGCGACACGATGAGCAGTTCGGGCTGTGCATCCATTTCGCGGCCCATGATGAATTTTTGCAGGTTGCCGCCGGACAGGGACCTGGCCATGGCCTGCGGGCCGCCCGCCTTGACCTTGTAGCGGGTAATGATCCCGCCGGCCTGGGCCTGTAACCGTGCGCCATTGAGCCAGCCGCCTTTGCCGACCGACTCCTTGCGCGTGAGCATCAGGTTGCGCGCCAGCGACAGCGAAGGCACGGCGCCGCGCCCCAGGCGTTCTTCGGGCACAAAATGCAGGCCCAGCGCACGCCTGTGCCGGGGGCCCAGATTGCCGGCGTCATGCCCCTTGACAGCGATAGTGCCGCCGGGAGCCCGGGTGTCTTCACCTGACAAGGCGTACAGAAGCTCCTTCTGGCCATTGCCAGACACACCGGCAATACCGACCACTTCACCGGCACGCACGTTCAGGGCCACCTGCCGAAGGTCTACGCCAAACTGGTCTGTACTCGACAGGTCCAGCCGCTTGACGTCCAGCACGATAGCGCCGGTCTTGACCTCGCGGTGCTCCAGCGCAGGCGGCTCGGCACCTATCATCAGGCGGCTCAGCGAGGCATTGGACTCCTGGCGCGGATCACAGACGCCGGTGACCTGGCCGGCGCGCAGCACGGTACAGGCGCTGCACAGGGCGCGGATTTCATGCAGCTTGTGGCTGATGTACAGGATGCTGCAGCCCTGCTCTGCCAGTCGGCGCAAGGTGACAAACAGGTTTTCGACCGCCTGCGGCGTCAGCACCGAAGTCGGTTCGTCCAGGATCAACAGCCTGGGATTGCCCAGCAGGGCGCGCACGATCTCCACCCGCTGGCGCTCACCCACACCCAGCGTGTGCACGGGCCGTGCCGGGTCAAGCTGCAGGCCATAAGCCTGCGTGGTTTGCGTGATGCGGCTGGACACCTCGGCCAAGCTCAGTTTTTTATCCAGGCCCAGCCAGACGTTCTCTGCAACCGTCAGGGTATCAAACAGGCTGAAGTGCTGGAACACCATGCTGATGCCCAATACACGCGCCTCGTGCGGATTGCGCACCACGACGTCACGGCCATCCATGGACACACGGCCGGCGTCGGGCTTGACCGCCCCGTAAATGATTTTCATCAGGGTCGATTTACCGGCCCCGTTTTCGCCCAGGACGGCATGGATCTCGCCGGGCTGCACGCTCAGCGAGATGTCCTTGTTGGCCACCACACCGGGATAGGCCTTGGTAATGCCGAAAAGCTGCAACCTCGGTGCAGCCGGCGGCGGAGATACGGGTAAATCGCTCATTGTCTTGGGCTGTATGTCTGTTTCTTATTGCTATTTTCGCCTCTGGCGCCCTGAATACAGGCGCGACCAGCTATTCTTTTCGTAGCGTGTTGGCGACGGACTTGACCCTGTCGCGCAACCACCGGGTCGCAGCAGAGGCATGTGTGCGCTCATGCCAGAGCTGGTAATACATCATGCGGGGAAAATCGACAGGGCAAGGCAGTATTTTCACCGGCAACAGGTTGGCAAACCGTTCGCAATACTGGCGCCCGGTGGTCATGACCAGCAGGCTCGAGGCCACCATGGAGGGCATCAGGCCGAAATGCGGGCAACGCACAGTGATGTTGCGGCTCAGGCCCAGCGTGGCCAGGTGCTCGTCAATCACGCCCTTGGCGCCGGGGTGGGTGGCCACTGGCGCAATATGCTCGGCCTCCAGCCAGCTGGCCGGGTTGGCGGCATCCCACGTTTTTCGTACAGCCGGATGGTCTTTGGCCACCAGACACACCACGTCATCGCCAAACAGCCGCCCCATGTGCAGGTCGCCGGGCGGTGCCGACCAGTTGCCGATCACGATGTCCACCTCGCCCTGGGCCAGGTGGGCACGGTAGTCCGACTCCGCCGACAGCGACTGGATCTCGATATGGCAACGCGGCGCCTGGGTCTTGATCTGCGCCACCAGCCTCGGCAGGAACAGGGGGTCCAGGTAATCGCTGGCGGCCAGGCGGAACGTGACCTGGGCAGTGGCAGGGTCAAAACCCCTGGCGTCGCTGAACAGCATGCCGGCCGCCTTGAGGATGCTGGCCGAAGGCTCGATCATGCGCAAACCGGCATCCGTAGGCACCATGCCCGCGCCGGAGCGCACCAGGATAGGGTCACCCGCCAGCGCGCGCAGGCGCTTGAGCGCGGCGCTCACGGCGGGCTGGTACATACCAAGACGGATGGCGGCACGCGAAACGCTGCGTTCTGTGAGCACGGTGTTCAAGACCCTGATGAGATGGAGGTCTATCTTGTCGAAAAGCGCCTGATCTGTCATACCTGTTCGCCCATGCGCCTGATATGCACTTTAATATGCAGGCCATGACCGGAGTGCTTTACCCTGACGCGCATGGCCATGCAATCAACTGAGCAAAACACTGTCAAAACCATTCGATTCATCCGTAGGGGCGAAGTTGTAACTCTGGGCAATGTACCACCCACACGCACCCTTCTGGAGGTGCTACGCGAGGACCTGGGGCTTACCGGCACCAAGGAAGGCTGCGGCGAAGGCGATTGCGGGGCCTGTACCGTCGTTTTGGGCGAAACCGAAGACGGCACACTGCGTTACCGCGCAATCAACAGTTGCATACGGCTGGCGCATTCGATTGACGGCATGGCGCTTTGGACGGTGGAGGACATTGCCCCCACGCTTGTCGCTTCGCGTACTGCGCTGCGCCTGCGGCCCGGCGAAGCCGGTTCCGCGGCCCCGGCTGGCGACAGAGAAGAGGTTGAACCAACACTACACCCGGCACAGCAGGCCATGCTTGAAAACCACGCGTCCCAATGCGGTTTTTGTACACCCGGTTTTGTCATGAGCCTGTTCGGCATGTACCAAAACCATGTACTCAAGGGCGAGACCATTACACGCGCGCTGGCGCAGGAAGAGCTTTCCGGCAACCTGTGCCGCTGCACCGGTTACCGGCCCATCCTGGATGCAGCGCAGCAAATGGTGGCCTACCCTGCCGTCCCCCTGGACGAGGTACAACTAGTGTGTCAATTGGAATCCGTTCGCCCTGAGCCTGTCGAAGGGCCGGGCACGGCTTCGACAGGCTCAGCCCGAACGGGATATATGTCACCAGTGAATCTGGACGGACTTCTCAGAGCCCGCGCGGCCCACCCGGACGCACAAATCGTGGCCGGCTGTACCGATGTCGGCCTTTGGGTGACCAAACAGCACATGCAGTTTGGCAAGGTGCTGGATCTCACCAAAGTCCGCGAGCTCCGCCGCATCGAACACTACCCGCATCACATCGCCATAGGTGCAGCAGTGCCGCTCACCGACGCCTTTGCCGCGCTGGTGAAGGACAGGCCGCAACTGCATGCCTTTGCCGCCCGTTTTGCCGGGCTGCCGGTGCGCAATTCCGGCACACTGGGCGGCAACGTGGCCAATGGCTCGCCGATCGGCGACTCCATGCCCTTGCTGATTGCGCTGGGCGCCAATGTCGTGCTCATGAGCATGCGCGCTGGACAACAGGTTTCGCGCGAACTGCCGCTGGAGCAGCTCTACACCGGCTATCGAAAAAACGTCATGGCAGCCGACGAAGTGCTCGCCTGGATCAAGGTGCCCAGGGCGGTCGCAGGGGAAAACGCGCAGGTCTACAAGATATCAAAGCGCTACGACGATGACATTTCAGCCGTCTGCCTTGCCATCAACCTGTCTATTGAAGACGGCATCGTCGCAAAAGCCTCGATAGGTGCAGGCGGTGTGGCCGCAACGCCGGTACGTGCCCTGAAAACCGAAGCCGCACTGGCCGGCAAGCCCTGGACCGCAGCAACCGTACAGCAGGCCATGGCCACGCTGCGCGCCGAGTTTTCACCGATCTCGGACATGCGGGCCTCCAGCACCTACCGCGTAGAGGTGCTGGGCAACCTGCTGCAACGCTACTGGCTTGAAAGCCAGGGCATGCAGCAGATCAACCTGCAGTCGTTCAGGCTGGAGGAGGCCCTGTGAACGCAAACGAAAAAATGATGCTGCGCGCCGAGCCTGCCGCCGGCAGATCGCAGTTCCATGAAAGCGCGCGTGCCCAGGTCGCGGGTGCTGCCACCTATGTGGACGATATCCCGGAGATCCGGGGCACGCTGTATGCCGCACCCATTCTCTCCGGCGTTGCACACGGCCGTTTGCTGGGCATCAACAGCAGCGCGGCACTGGCCATGCCGGGTGTGCGGGATGTGATCCTGGCCATCGACATTCCCGGTGACCCCATGCTGGCTGCCTTTGCGCACGACGAACCGGTTTTTGCGCAGCATACGGTCCAGCACGTCGGCCAGGTGATAGGCGTGGTGGTGGCAGACTCCGTCATGCAGGCGCGCCGGGCCGCACGCAAGGTGGTTTGCGACATAGAGCCGCTGCCTGCCATCCTCAGCGTGGACGACGCCCTGGCCGCGCAGAGTTATGTGCTGCCGCCGGTTTTCGTCAAGCGCGGCGATGCGGCCGCCGCACTGGCACGTGCAGCCCATACCCTGAACGGCGAGCTTGAAGTCGGCGGGCAGGAACACTTTTACCTCGAAGGCCAGGTAGCCTACGTGGTGCCGCAGGAGCAAAACCAGTGGCTGGTGTACTCCAGCACGCAGCACCCGGGCGAAGTGCAGCACTGGGTGTCGCATGCGCTGGGCCTGGACAACCACGCCGTGCGCGTGGAGTGCAGGCGCATGGGCGGCGGTTTTGGCGGCAAGGAAACCCAGGCCGGCCATATGGCTGTGTGGTCGGCCATTGCCGCGCACAAACTCAAGCGGCCCGTCAAGTTGCGGCTGGACCGCGATGACGACTTCATGATCACCGGCAAACGCCACCCCTTCGCCTACGAATACACCGTGGGTTTTGACGACACAGGGCGCATCACCGGCCTCAAGCTCATGATGGCGGCCAATTGCGGCTTCAGCGCCGACCTGTCCGGCCCGGTGGCCGACCGCGCGGTGTTCCATGCAGACAATGCCTACTTTTTGCAGGACGTGGAGATCGCGTCCTACCGCCTCAAGACCAACACGCAGAGCAATACGGCGTTCCGCGGCTTTGGCGGGCCGCAAGGCGTGATCGTGATCGAGGCCATCCTGGGCGACATCGCACGCACGCTGGGGCTGGATGCTCTGGATGTGCGCAAGCGCAACCTGTACAGCGACGAACTGGCAGCCCCTTCGACAAGCTCAGGGCGAACGGGGCAAGAAAAACCCGTTCGGGCTGAGCCTGTCGAAGCCAAGCGCCGCAATGTCACGCACTACCAGATGAAGGTCGAGGACAACATCCTCGAACCCTTGCTATCAAAACTGGAGCTGACTGCGCAGTACCGACAGCGGCAGAAGGCCATTTCGACCTGGAACAAAGGCAGCCCCGTCATCAAGCGCGGCATCGCCATCACGCCGGTGAAGTTCGGTATCTCGTTTACCGCCACGCTCTTCAACCAGGCCGGCGCACTGGTGCACGTGTACACCGACGGCAGCGTGCAGGTCAACCACGGCGGCACCGAAATGGGCCAGGGGTTGAACACCAAGGTGGCGCAAATCGTCGCCGACGAGCTAGGCGTCGCGTTTGCCCAGGTGCTGGCCACGGCGAGCGATACCAGCAAGATACCCAATGCATCCGCCACCGCTGCATCGGCCGGTACCGACCTTAACGCGCGCGCCGCGCAGTATGCGGCCCGCAATGTGCGCGACAACCTGGCGCAGTTTGTCGCCGGCCTGGACCACTGCGGCGCCGGTGCCGTGCGTTTTGAGGGCGGCGAGGTCATCACGCCAGACAACACACGGCCATTCACGGAAGTCGTCAAGCTCGCATATGCCAACCGCATCCAGCTGTGGAGCGACGGTTTTTACCGTACCCCCAAGATTCATTACGACAAAACAACGCTGACAGGCAGACCGTTTTATTACTTTGCCTATGGCGCGGCCTGCAGTGAAGTTGCTATAGACACACTCACCGGCGAAAGCCGCGTACTGAAAGTCGACATCCTGCACGACGTGGGCACCAGCATCAACCCGGCCATAGACATAGGCCAGATAGAGGGCGGTTTTGTGCAGGGCATGGGCTGGCTCACAACCGAGCAGCTGGTGTGGAACGACAAGGGCGTTTTAAGCACCCATGCACCCAGTACCTACAAGATTCCGGCAACCGGCGATGTTCCGGAACATTTCAGGATTGAGCTGTGGCCCGAGCCAAACCGCGAAGACAACGTATTCGGCAGCAAGGCCGTTGGCGAGCCGCCTTTCATGCTGGCCATCAGCGTTTTTGAAGCGCTGAAGGACGCGATTGCTTCGGCGCGCCCGGCCCGTGTGCAACTGGATGCACCGGCCACTGCGGAGAACGTGCTGAAAGCGCTGAAACCCTGAAGGCGCGGAAGCGCCCCACATCGAATGGCATGGGCGGCTGTGAGCATGCCCCCCAGAGGTGTGGAGCAAAGCGGAAAGCTCCGCTCGCCTGGCAATCTGATAACGCTAAAAAAGCAGGCGCAACATATCCCAGAACATCATCAGTACCGCAAAGCCCATCACCACAACGCCGCCCCAGCCAAACCAGGTGGTCTTGAAGCCAGAAGTGAAGGCACCCATCACCTCCTTCTTGCTGGCCAGCAACATCATGCCGGCCATGATGGGCACGGCTACCACGCCGTTGATCACGGCGCTCCAGTAAAGTGCTTTCATCGGGTCTATGGGTGTGAAACAAAGCCCCGTTCCGACGATGGTGGCGACTGTGATGATGGCGTAAAAGCGCCTGGCCTCAAACCATTGCCGCTCCAGGCCCTCAGGCCAGCCAAAGGCTTCGGCAACCGCGTAAGCGGAAGACGAAGCCAGCACCGGTACGGCCAGCATGCCGGTGGCAATGATGCCGCCGGCAAACAGTGCAAAGGCGAAGTCCCCCGCCAGCGGACGCAGCACCTGTGCAGCCTGCGCCGCAGAGGTCACGTCGTGAACACCTGCCGCGTACAACACGACACCGCCCAGAACCATGATGAAAAATGCAATGGTATTGGAGAAAAACATGCCCAGGTAGGTGTCACGCTTGACACGCCGCAAGTCCTTGCGCACTTCCTTTTCCGTGCCGCGCCCGTTGCCCTTCAAACGCAGCTCTTCAACCTCCTGTGAGGCCTGCCAGAAAAAAAGGTAGGGCGAGATCGTGGTGCCCAGCAGCGCCACGATCATCATCCAGTAGCCCGATGACCATTGCAGCTTGGGCACCACCAGGTCGTACAGCACCTGCCGCCAGGGCACCTGCACAAGAAACACGGCGATCACATAGGCGAACAGGAACAGTGTCAGCCATTTCAGGATGGGCGCAAGCTTGCGGTAAGGCACAAACACCTGCAGCAGCACCGTCACCACGCCAAAAGCCATGGCGTGGAAATGCGCACCGCCACCCACCACCAGTTGCAGGGCTCCCCCCATGGCGGCGATGTCTGCGGCGATATTGATGGTGTTGGCAATCACCAGCAAAAAAACCATCGCCATCAGAAAGGTACGCGGTGTGTGCTCACGCAGGTTCGCCGCCACCCCCTTGCCGGTCACGCGGCCAATCCTGGCGCTGACCAGCTGGATGGCAATCATGAAGGGAAGCGACAGGAACACCGTCCAGAGCAACCCCGTGCCGAACTGCGCGCCGGCCTGCGTGTAGGTGGCAATGCCGGACGGGTCGTCATCAGCTGCGCCCGTGATGACGCCCGGACCCACATGGCGCAAAAACGAGGGAAAGCGCTTGAACATCTGGCTAGCCTAGCACGACCTGGCAGCGGCCATGTGTCTTATTTTTGAAGAAACCAGCCTTTAGCCGCCTGTAAATGGGCGCAAGCAGCTACAAAATCAATAGCAAGCGGCCGTTGCGATTGCCGACAGGGGCCGTGCCCATTCAACGCTCCGAAAACAAGTCCACGATGGTCTGGCGCAGCCAGCGGTTGCCCGGGTCGGCCTCAAACCGTTTGCTCCAGTGCAGGGACACCGTGAAGTCGCGCAACGGAAACGGCGGCTCGATGATGGCGTAGCCTCCGTCCGCAGCAAAAATCTGCGCGATGTTGCGCGGCATCACCACCGCCAGGTCTGTGCCTTTGACAATCGAGGGCAGCACCATGAAATGCTCTGTCGTCAGGCGCAGCCGGTCTTCCAGCTGCATCAGTTCAAGAATGCGCAAGGTGTCGGAATGGGTGCGCACAGCGACAAACTCCAGCTGGTGCAAATCATCCAGAAGCGCCTGGCGGCTGCGGCGCTTCCGGATAAAGGGGTGGCCCTCGCGCAGCAGCACGATGTAGCGATCCCTGATCATCTGCACGCGCTGTGTGTCCTTGACCGTGGGCAAAAAGCCGAACGCAAAATCGATACGCCCGCTGTCCAGTGCCTGGGCTATATCGCCGCTGGCCAATGGTGTCGTTTCTATACGCAGGCCGGGCGCAAGCTGGCGCAGTGCCACCATCAGGGCCGGCAGGAAACGGCCTTCGCCGATGTCGCTCATGTGGATGCGAAAAACCTTGCGCGACTGCAGCGGTTCAAACTGCGCCGACTCATTGAGTGCCTGCTCCAGCGTGGCCAGGGCGCTGCGTACCGCATCGGCCAGCCGGTCGGCCTTGGGCGTGGGCTGCACGCCGCCGCCGGCGCGTACAAACAGCGGGTCCTTGATCAACAGGCGCAAACGCGTCAGGCCCTGGCTGGCGGCGGGCTGCGTCAGGTCCATCAGTTCGGCCGCACGGCTGACGTTGCGCGTGCGGTAAACCGCGTCGAACAGCCGCAGCAGGTTCAGGTCTATGTCTTTTATATGCATTCAATGAATACCAGATAGTCTTGTTATTTTATTGATGGATAGTCCTGCAGGCGCCAAACTCCTTGTTTCCCACGAAAATAAAACACGGAGACAGCCTTGGAAGTTTCATTCAGCAAGGAAATCGAGTCGCTGCGCATGGGCGCGGGCGAAACTTTCCACGGCGAGGGCATCCTCGCCATCACCAAAGCCTTGCTCCAGTCGGGTGTGGCCTATGTAGGCGGCTACCAGGGCGCACCGGTCTCCCACCTGCTCGATGTCATGGTGCAGGCAAAACCCTATATGGACGAACTCGGCGTACACGTCGAAGCCTGCTCCAACGAAGCCTCCGCCGCGGCCATGCTGGGCGCGTCCATCCACTACCCGCTGCGCGGCGCCGTCACATGGAAGTCCATAGTCGGCACCAACGTGGCGGCCGATGCCTTGTCCAATTTGTCCTCGCCCGGCGTCACCGGTGGCGCGCTGATTGTGGTCGGTGAAGACTACGGCGAAGGCGCCAGCGTGATCCAGGAGCGTACCCACGCGTATGCGCTGAAATCGACGATGTGCCTGCTGGACCCGCGGCCCGACCTGGGCAAGATGGTCGATATGGTGGAACACGGTTTTCGCCTCTCGGAAACATCGAACATGCCGGCCATCCTGGAACTGCGTATACGCGCCTGCCATGTACGCGGCAGTTTTGAATGCAAGGACAACCGGCCACCGGCAATCTCGACGCGGGAACTGATGGAAGAACCCGCCGCGTTCAACTACGACAAGCTGGCGCATCCGCCTGTCACCTTCCGGCACGAAAAGCTCAAAAGCGAGGAACGTATCCCGGCCGCGCGCCGCTACATCCTGGAGCAGCAACTCAATGAGCTGATGGACGGGCCGCGCAAGGACCTTGGCATCATCGTGCAGGGCGGCATTTACAACTCGTTGATACGCGCGCTGCAGCAATTCGGCCTGTGTGACGCCTTCGGCCAGGCCGAGATCCCTATCCTGGTGCTGAACGTAACTTACCCGCTGGTGCCGGAACAGGTCGCCGAGTTTGCCCTGGGCAAACGCGCGGTGCTGGTGGTGGAAGAAGGCCAGCCCGAGTACATTGAAAACGAGATCGCCACCTTTTTGCGCCGCCGCGACATCAACACGCCGCTGCATGGCAAGGACATGTTGCCCTCCGGCGGCGAATATTCGGTGGAAGTGGTGGCCGCCGGCCTGGCGGCTTTCCTCAAGCGTTATGCCGCCGATGTGGACACCTCCTCGGCCACCGGCTGGCTGCAGGGCAATGCCGAACGCCGCGGTGCCGTGGGCAAGCAGATAGCGGAGCAACTGAACCAGCCCTTGCCGGCACGCCCGCCCGGGTTTTGCATTGGCTGCCCGGAGCGGCCGGTCTTCTCGGCGCTCAAGCTGGCGCAGCAGGACGTCGGGCCGGTACATATCGCGGCCGACATCGGTTGCCATGCCTTCGGCACCTTCGCGCCTTTTTCCTTCGGTCACTCCATCCTCGGTTACGGCATGAGCCTGGCCAGCCGCGCCGGTGTCTCGCCGATGATGGCGCGCCGCACCTTGTCCATCATGGGTGACGGCGGTTTCTGGCACAACGGCCTGCTGACCGGCGTGCAGTCGGCGCTGTTCAACGGTGACGATGCGGTGTTGCTGATTTTCAAAAACGGCTACACCTCGGCCACCGGCACGCAGGACATCATCTCCACCCCCAGTGACGATGCCAAGTTCAACGCCCGCGACAAGCTGCAAAGCCTGACCGACACCAACAAGACGATTGAAAGCACCCTGCAAGGCCTGGGCATCAAGTGGCTGCGCACGGTGCACACCTACAACGTCGAGGAAATGCGCCAGACACTCAACGAGGCTTTTACAACCCAATTCAACGGCCTCAAAGTCATCGTCGCCGAGGGTGAATGCCAGCTCGAGCGTCAGCGCCGCATCAAGCCCTGGCTGGCCGGCCTGCTCAAAAAAGGCAAGCGTGTGGTGCGTGTGAAATACGGTGTTGATGAAGACATTTGCAACGGCGACCATGCCTGCATACGCCTGTCGGGCTGCCCGACCCTGACGCTCAAAGACAACCCGGATCCGCTGAAGGTCGACCCGGTAGCCACCGTGATCGACGGTTGCGTCGGTTGCGGCCTGTGTGGGGAAAACGCCCATGCCGCGACCCTCTGCCCTTCGTTCTACCGCGCTGAAATCATCCAGAACCCGAAGTGGCATGAGCGCCTGCTGGGCAGCGTGCGCAGCGCGCTCGTGCGAGTGATGCAACCAGCGTGAATACCATGACTCCACAAACCCAACAAAAACCCATCACCCTGCTGATCTGCGCACTGGGCGGCGAAGGCGGCGGCGTCCTGACCGAATGGCTGGTCGATATCGCGCTGGCCAGCGGTTACCCCGCACAAAGCACCTCCATCCCCGGCGTGGCGCAGCGCACTGGCGCCACCACCTATTACCTGGAAGTATTCCCGGTGCCGCTGGCTGAACTCAAAGGCAAACGCCCGGTATTCAGCCTGAACCCGGTGCCCGGCGCACTCGATGGACTGGTCTCGTCCGAACTGCTGGAAACTGCGCGCCAGATCGGCAACGGCATGAGCTCGCCCCAGCGCACCATGGTCATCAGCTCCAGCAACCGCACCTTTACCACCGCCGAGCGCATGGAGCCGGGCGACGGCCGCACCGACAGCGCGCCGCTACTCGACGTGTTGCGCACACAAAGCCGCTCGGCACAGGTTTTCGACATGGGCGAGATGGCCAAAGACTGCGGCACCATCGTCAGCGCCGTGATGCTGGGCGCCATTGCCGGCAGCGGTTTGTTCCCCTTCCCTCGCAAGGCGTATGAATCCGTCATACAGCACGGCGGCAAGGGAGCCGAGGCCAGCCTGCGCGGTTTTGACCGGGCCTTCAAACAGGTGAACACACAACGCGAGCAGGCGGCCATGGTCACCAGCCTGCTATCAGATCAGGAGCTGGCTGCGCCCGCCCCCAAAGGGCTGGGACCCGATTTGGCTCGCATTTTCCCGGCGCAGGTGCACGACATGCTGGCGCTGGGCCATGCCCGCATGCTGGAGTACCAGGACCGTACCTATGCCGACCTGTATGTGCAGCGCCTGCAGCAGGTGCTGGCCGCCGAGCAACAGGCCGACCCTGCCTCCACCCAGGGTTACGCCACCACCCGCGAGATGGCGCGCTGGCTGGCGCTGTGGATGGCCTTTGACGACATCGTGCGAGTGGCCGACCTGAAAAGCAGCGCCAGCCGCTGGCAACGTGTGAGCGGCGAGGTCAAGGCCGGCAGCAACGATTTGCTGCAGGTCTACGATCATTTCAAACCCGGCGCACCCGAGTTTGCCGCGCTGCTGCCGGCCGGCCTGGCGGCACGTGTCACACGCTGGGACCGTGCGCGTGTGGCCAAAGGCAAGGCACCCTGGGCCATGCCGCTCAAGATAGGCACGCATTCGGTTTTCGGCATGCTGTCGCTGCGCCTGCTGGCCAAGCTGAAATGGCTGCGCGTGCGCGGCAGCCGTTTTGCCACCGAACAGGCGCTGATCGAACAATGGTTGGCGGGTGTCGTGCAGGGCACGCCGCAGCACTGGCAACTGGGCCATGAAATTGCACTCTGCGGCCGCCTGATCAAGGGTTACGGCAGCACCAACGAGCGCGGCAAGGACAACCTGATGCATGTGCTGGAGCACCTGGCCGCAGGCGCCACGTTTGCCTCGAACGACTTGCGCGCCGCCGCCATTGCCGCAGCACGCAGCGCGGCACTGCAGGACGAAGCCGGCAAGGCGCTGGACCAGATGCTGGTGCAGCACGGCGCGCCGGCGCGGCCGGTGAAAGCGCAGCCTATACGCTGGATGGAGAACCCGCACCGCAAACCCAAAGCCGCCAAGGCCTCCTGAACCGCATCTGCTTTGTTTAACTGGACCAAAAAACAGGAAAGAGACAATCCATGAACCCGCGCCCCCAAGTCCGCCGCCACGCCTTGCTGACGCTGGCGCTTGTTGCCGGCAACATCCTGACAGTCGCGCATGCACAAACCACCGCCAGCGGTGGTGCACAAGCCTGGCCAGCCAGGCCCGTCAAGATCATTGTGAATTTCCCGCCCGGCGGCGCGGCAGACCATCTGGCACGTGTGATCGGGCAGCCACTTCAGGATGCGCTGGGCCAGCCTGTGGTGATCGAAAACCGCGGCGGCGCCGGAGGCAACATCGGTGGTGATGCCGTCGCCAAGGCGCCGGCCGACGGCTACACCTTGCTGATGAGTTCCGGCGGCATGGTCTCTGTCAATCCGCACCTGTACGAGCGCATGCCTTTCGACCCGGCCAAAGACATCCGGCCGGTCGCTGCGGTAGCGCGCGTGCTGGTCTACCTGGTGACCAAACCCGACCTGCCCGCCAAAAATGTGCAGGAGTTCATCAGCTACCTCAAGGCCAATCCCGGCAAGCTGTCCTTCGGGTCGCCCGGTAACGGCAGTTCGCCCCACCTGGCCGCAGAAATGCTGAAGGCCCAAACCAGTGCCTTCGCCGTGCACGTGCCCTACCGTGGCGGCGGCCCGGCCCTGCAGGATTTGCTGGGTGGCCGGTTCGATTTCTGGTTTGATCCCGGCGTGGGTCTGCAGCACGTGCGCTCCGGCCGCCTGAAGCTGCTGGCCGTCGGCAGCATGCGCCGCTCACCACTGTTCCCCGACACTCCAACGCTGAACGAGGCCGGCCTGAAGGGTTTTGATGCCGACACCTACTTTGGCCTGTATGCACCGGCAGGCACGCCCACCGAAGTGGTCACGCGCGTCAACCGCGAGGTCAACCGCATCCTGGCCACCCCAGCCATCCGCGAGCGCATCACCGCCATAGGCGGCGAACCCTCGCCCATGTCGCCCAGCGACTTCGGCTCGCGTGCCTCCATCGACAGCATCCGTTTCGGCGCGTTGATCAAGGCCCGCAACATCAAGCCAGACTGAGCCACACCATGATTGCCGAATTTGTCAGTTTTGCGGCCCCCGAAGGGGACACGCGCGAGGACATCATGAAAGACGCGCTGGGCACCGTGGCGCACTGGCAGGCCAATCCGGAACTGGTGCGCAAGCACTACCTGCTCAGCGAAGACAAACGCCAGCTCATGGGACTGTACATATGGCCGTCGATAGAAGCGGCAAAAAGGGGCCACAACCCCGAATGGATTGCCCAGGCCGAAGAGCGCACTGGCGGCAAGGTCAGCATCGCCTACTACGACCTGTTCATGCTGTTGGACAATGCCGCCGGCATGCTGGTGCAGTACCCTGCCTGAAAACCGGACCGGAGAGCACACCGCACACGGGAAAACCCCGACTGGGAATTCATATCCATTGCTTAATATGTTAAGTATCAAGGCTTGACTTTCCCCTCTTTCAATAAATAACAAAAGTACCTGGACCGATTCGCCGCCAAAGCCATTTCACGCAATTCGAGACCTGCCACCTGTACTACAAAAAAGGAGACTTCCATGACTTACGCCTCGCTACCCCGGTCGCTGAAAACATTCCCGGCACGCAAAAGCCGCATCCTGCTCGCCTGCGCAGCAGTACTGGCGCTGGCCGCCATGCCTGCGCTCGCGCAGGACAAAGCCGTGCAGCTCAAGCTCTCCAGCTGGGTGCCCGCGCAGCACCCGCTGAACCCGGCGCTACAAGCCTGGGCGGACGACATCAAAAAGGCCTCCAACGGTTCGATCACCGCAACCCTGTTCCCGTCCGAACAACTGGGCAAGGCCTTCGACCACTACGACATGGCACGCGACGGCATTGCCGACTTTGCCTATGTCAACCCCGGTTACCAGCCCGGGCGTTTCCCGGTAATGGCCGGCGCATCGCTGCCCTTCCTGTTTGCCAACGGCAAGAGCGGCAGTGCCGCCATCGACGCCTGGTACCGCCAGTACGCTGCCCGCGAAATGAAGGACGTGAAGTTCTGCTTTGCCTTTGTGCATGACCCCGGAACCTTCCACTCGCGCAAGAAGATCACCGTGCCCACCGACATCAAGGGCATGAAGGTGCGCCCCGCCACCAGCACGGTCGGCCAGATGATCACCGCACTGGGCGGCACCAATGTGCAGGCGTCCGCACCCGAATCACGCGACATGCTGGAGCGCGGCGTGGCCGATGCGATCACCTTCCCCTGGGGTTCGATTGGCCTGTTCGGCATCGACAAGGTCACGACCTTCCACATGGACAGCCCGCTGTATGTGACGCCTTTTGTCTGGGTCATGAACCAGGGAAAATACAACGCCATGTCACCGGCACAGAAAAAAGTCATAGACGACCACTGCACAACGGAGTGGGCCGAGAAAGTCGCCAGCCCCTGGGCCGACTTCGAATTCGGCGGCCGCGCCAAGATCGCTGCGCAGCCCGGCCACGAGGTCTACAAACTCACGGCCGAGCAGACCGAGGCCTGGAAAAAGGCCGTGGCGCCCGGTGAAGCCCAATGGGCCGACAGCGTGAAAAAGGCCGGGCAGGACCCGAAAGCCGTGATGGACTCGCTCAAGGCCAACCTGGTCAAGTACAAAGCCGCGCTGTAGACGCAACCGGGAGCGGGCAGCCTGCCCGTTCGACAAACCCGGGGCCCGCGGCGTCAATGCCGCGCCGCCCCTGGATGGCTGCTTTCGGAGACTCAAAATGAAACGCAATTTCATGGATCGCGTGATCGACTCGATCGAATGGCTGGCGGCCATTTTTGTCGGACTGGTCGCGGCCGACATTTTTATATCGGTGGTGCTGCGCAAGGTGTTCAACACCTCGATTCCAGACAGTTACGACTTCGGCCGCCTGCTGCTGGGCATACTGATTTTCTGGGGCATCGCAGCCACCAGCTACCGCGGCACCCACATCACGGTGGACCTGGTCTGGAGCAGCGTCGGCCCGCGCATGAAACGCGCCATAGACATCTTTGCCACCCTGGTGCTGATGTTTGTGGTGACTGTGCAGACCGCCATGCTGTTCGACAAGGTGCGCGGCACCTGGAACGACAACGTGCTGACCTACGACCTCAACATCCCGACCTGGCCCTTTTTTGCGATTGCCTGGGCAGGCGACGTCTGCGCCGTGGTCCTGATAGGCATACGCACCTGGCGGCTCATCTTCCAGCCGGAACTGCTCAGCAGCAAACCCGAAACCCAAGCCAATGAATGAGATGCACATGACACTTACCCTGTCCAGCTTGTCAACGCAAAATGCCGGCACGGAGCGCAGCGCATGAGTACCGATGCCGTCGCCGTCCTGGGTTTTCTGGTCCTGTTCATCCTGATGCTGCTGCGCGTGCCGGTGGGCATGGCCATGGGCCTGGTCGGCGTCACCGGCTACAGCTACATCGTCGGGCCCGGCCCGGCGCTGAAGCTGGTCGGCCAGACCTCCATGCGCACCGTGACCGACTACACCTTTGGCGTGATCCCGATGTTCATGCTGATGGGCGCGTTTGTGTCCATCTCCGGCGTCAGCAAGGAGTTGTTCAAGGCGGCCAATGCCTTTCTCGGGCACCTGCGCGGCGGCCTGGGTGTGGCCACCGTGATTGCCTGCGGCGGTTTTGCCGCTATCTGCGGCTCTTCGGTGGCGACCGCCGCCACCTTCTCAAGCGTGGCCTACCCAGAGATGCGGCGTTACGGTTACCCGCAGTCGTTTTCCACCGGCGTGATCGCAGCCGGCGGCACCCTGGGCGCCATGCTGCCGCCGTCCACCGTGCTGGCGGTCTACGCCATCATCACGCAGCAGGACATAGGCAAGCTGTTCATGGCCGGCATATTGCCCGGCCTGCTGGCCATGGCCATGTATGTCATGACCATCGCCATCATCGTCAGGGTCCGGCCAGAACTGCTGCCGGCCGGCGAGTTCAAACCCTGGAAGGAGCGCTTCAAGGGCCTGAAGGACGTCTGGGCGCCGCTGGTGTTGTTCGCCTTTGTGATTGGCGGCCTTTACGGCGGGGTGTTCACGCCGACCGAAGCCGGCGGCATGGGCGCGGGTGGCGCCTTTATCCTGGGCGTGGTGCGCGGCAGGCTGAACCGCGCGCAGATCCGCGAGGCGCTGCTGCAGGCCACACGCACTTCGGCCGCGGTGTTCACAGTGCTGATAGGCGCGCTGCTGTTCGGCTACTTCCTGACCATCACGCAGACGCCGCAAAAACTCACCGAGTTCCTCACCGGCATGGGCATAGGCCGCTACGGCGTGCTGGCGCTGATCATGGTGATGTACCTGGTGCTGGGCTGCCTGATGGACGCGATGGCGATGATCATCCTGACGGTGCCCATCATCTACCCGGTGATCGTGCACATGGGCTTCGATCCGATCTGGTTCGGTATCATCATCGTCATGACGGTGGAGCTCGGGCTGATCCATCCGCCCGTGGGCATGAACGTCTTCGTGATCAAGAGCGTGGTGAAAGACGTGAGTTTCACCACCATCTTCAAGGGCGTGCTGCCTTTTGTGGCCACCGACCTGATCCGCCTGGTGATCCTGATTGCCTTCCCCATCATTGCATTGTGGCTGCCGCAGCGCATGGGGTGATGTTTCTTTCTTTTTCCCCGTAATACACCGCCGCTAAAAACCCGTCCGCCCTCAAGGCGGCCCGGTAGCAGCTTGACCTCATGAGCAAAAAAATCATCTACACAATCAACGTGGAGTTCGGCGATTGCGATCCCGCTCGCATCGTCTGGTTTCCCAATTTCTTTCGCTGGATAGACGCCGCATCGCGCAACTTTTTTGTGCAATGCGGTGTGCCCTCGTGGCAGGAAACCGAAAAAACACTGGGCGTGATCGGCACACCGCTGGTGGATACCCATTCACGCTTCCTGCGCACCGCGACCTATGGAGACACGCTGGACCTGCATACGTCCATCCCCGAATGGCGGGAAAAAAGTTTTGTGCAGCGTTACCAGGTGATGCGCGGGGATGAGCCCATCATGGAATGCGACGAGGTGCGCATCTTTGCCGGGCGCCGCAGCGACAACCCGGAAGCAATCTGGGCATTGCCGATTCCGCCCGAAATCCGGCAGCTTTGCGAATAAAAACAAACAAAAACAGGCCCTGGCCGCCGTCCCGCTTGCGCAGCCAGCTACAAAATCAATAGCGCACGAAAATCATTGACGTTAGTATGCGTCGGCCCGGTGATGACCAGGTCGCCCAGCGGGTCAAAGTAGCCATAGGCATCGTTGCGGTCCAGGTACTGGTCCAGCTTCATGCCCTGTTCCAGCGCGCGTTGCAATGTGTCGGGCGCTACATAAGCGCCGGCATTGTCTTCCACACCGTCAATGCCGTCGGTATCTGCCGCCAGCGCGTAGACGCCGGGCTGGCCCTGCAGCGCCAGCGCCAGGCCCATGCAGAACTCACCGGCCCTGCCGCCCCGGCCCCTGGCCGTGCCTTCAGGCTGTTTCCTGATCGTCACGGTGGTTTCACCGCCGCTCAGGATCACGCAAGGCTTCTGGAAGGGCTGGCCCTTGAGCGCCACGGCGCGCGCCAGTGCAGCATGCACCTTGCCGACCTCGCGCGATTCACCTTCGATCTCGTCGCTCAGGATATACGCTGCAAGCCCGGCAACTCGCGCTACCGCCGCAGCGGCTTCCAGGCTTTGCTGCGGCGTGGCGATCATGTGGACCTCATGGCCGGCAAACACCGGGTCACCGGGCTTGGGAGTTTCCAGCGCACCGTTTTCAAGCCGGGCCAGCACATCGGCTGGTACTTCAATGCCGTAACGCTTGAGGATGGCCAGTGCGTCGGCGCAGGTGCTGGCGTCAGGCACGGTCGGGCCGCTGGCGATGATGGAGGGGTCGTCACCAGGTACATCGCTGATGGTGAGCGTGACCACACGCGCCGGGGCGCAGGCTGCGGCCAGCCGTCCGCCCTTGATACGCGAGAGGTGCTTGCGCACGCAGTTCATCTCGCTGATGTTGGCGCCGCTGTTCAGCAGGGCCTTGTTGATACGCTGCTTGTCTGCCAGCTCCAGTCCCTCGGCCGGCAAGGTCAGCAGGGCCGAGCCGCCACCCGAAATCAGGCACAGCACCAGGTCGTTTTTGGTCAGTCCCTGCGTCAGCGCAAGAATGCGTTGCGCGGCAGCAAGGCCGGCCGCGTCGGGCACCGGGTGCGCCGCCTCCACGATCTCTATGCGCTGCTTCAGCCCGGCAGGCCGTGGCGGAATATGGTGGTAACGCGTCACGACCAGCCCCTCCAGAGGCGCATCGGCAGGCCATAGCGCCTCAACCGCCTGGGCCATGGAGCCCCCGGCCTTGCCAGCGCCGATCACAATCGTGCGGCCGCCGCTTGCCGGCGTGGGCGGCGGGGGCAGGTAGCGGGCGGTGTTCTCCAGCGGCAGGGCGCGCGTCACGGCGGCGCGGTACAGGTGCTCGAGGAACTCACGCGGCTGGCTGGTTGCGTCCGGGACGCTGCTGGGGATGGTGGTCTGGGCTGCTGTCATTGAAATGTCTCCACTCTCGATTGTGCCGTGGTAACCGGGCAGTAACCCGACAAATCGAGAGGGCTTGCGGCCCATACGGGGCCGGCGCTCCCTAGAATGCCCCTTCACCCCCCACCACTCCCGAAGAAGAAAGCAGACCGCCGCATGAATTCCTATCTGGCCCTGGGCATCGCCATCATTGCCGAAGTCATCGCCACCACGGCCCTGAAGTCCAGCGACAGCTTCTCGCGCCTTGTACCCTCGATCATTACCGTGGCCGGCTACGGAACCGCGCTTTATTTCCTGACCGTGACGATGAAGTCCATTCCCACGGGCGTGACCTATGCCATCTGGTCAGGCCTGGGAATTGTGCTGATCAGCATCACCAGCTTCTTCTTCCACAACCAGAAGATCGACTTGTGGGGCATGGTCGGCATGGCGCTCATCATTGCCGGCGTGGTGGTGCTGAACCTGTTTTCCCAGTCCACCATGCACTAGGACCGGGGCCTGTTGACCCTGTGTGAAAAAATGCGAACGGGCTTATTGCCGGATGCGTCCCGATTCGGTGACGATGGTCAGCTCCACAAACCTGGAGCCTGAGCGCACACCGGGTTTGAAGCTCACCTTGTAGCCACCCAGGTCGGTATCTATGCTCTCGAGCGCGGCCACAAAACCTTCGCGCGACACCTTGGAGCCCATGCGCCGGACGGCCTCCACAATCACCGAACCGGCAATATAACCTTCCATCATGGCGTAGCTGACAGGCACCTCCAGCTTGGGCGTTGCCGCAACCACATCGCCGAACTCCTTGATCAGGCGGCCCGAGATTTTGTAGGGGTTGGGCGTGACCTGTGTGATGGCCAGGCCTTTCATGTATTCCTCGCCCAGGCGCTTGGAGATCTGCGCAATGTCCGCGCCGGAATGCGCAAACAGCTGGGCGGCGCCGCCATCCATACGATATTTTTCGATAAAGGCCGCCGCGGCCGAACCGTTGGCCACCAGGATGATGGCCTGCGGCGCTGTCTTGACAAAGGCATCGACGACCGCGTTGGTGACCTTGGCCGTGCCCGGCTCATAGGCCCCCTTGACCGTGAGCTTGACGCCCTTGCTCTTCATCATCTCTTCCACCGACGCAACCAGCGGCGGGGCCGCGGGACCGTTCTGGTAAAAAAGTCCCAGGCGCGTGATGCCTACCGTGGCTAGGTGCTCGACGATCTTGTTGATTTCATCACGCAAGGTTGCGCGAACGCTGTAGACCAGAGGCGCGTCGCCCCTCACGCCGTCGATGCGGTAGCCAACCAGGGCGATCTTCTCCTTTTCAAGCAGACCCGACTTCTGCAGTTCGTCCATGCTGCGGTCACCGAAGTAGCCCGCCAGCACCAGCGGCCGGTCCTCGCTGAGCAGCTGTTTGGTAAGCGCCACGGTTTCATCCGGCTGGCCGTGGTCGTCCTTGCGAACCAGGCTCAGGGTATGGCCGCTCACGCCACCGGCCTTGTTGGCCCGGTTCAGGGCCAGTTGCATGCCCGTTGAGTAGGCGCGTGCCTGCGCAGCATCCAGCCCGGACAGCGGTGCAACCTGCCCGACAACTATGGGCGCGGCCCCCGCTGACAGCGAAGCGGCCATAACGCAGCCCATGAGCGCGATGCGAAAAAGAGATTGGGAAAACACCATCAAAAATTGCCTCCGTTGTTGTCAAGCTGCCGACATTAAACCGTAGATGCACGCGAGCCGTCACCAGCGGCCGCCTGAACCCGTTGAGGGCGTCAGATTGACACAACAAATCGCCCCTTGCCAAGGAGGAAGGCCCGATGCCCCGGGACCTCTGGCATGGCCGCACCACGAAGGTGCGGCGCATTTTTATAGAAGATAGTGCCCGTGGCCCTTGTGGAATGAGCGCAGGCAGCTATGGATTCAATAGCAAAAAAAACTTATCCAGCCAATCGCACAAGGACCATCACCATCAACACCGCCTCACTCGATGCTGACCCTGGCGTCCTTGACAAGTTTGGCGAAGCGTTCCGTGTCGTCCCTGATCTGCCTGGCCATTTGCTCGGGCGTGTCGCCTACAGGTTCGGCGCCTATGTCTTCCATTTTTTTGCGGAAGTCCGGCGAATGGATGATCTTCACCAGTTCGGTGTTCAGGCGCACGACAAGCGCCCTGGGCGTTGCTGCCGGTGCCAGCAGGCCAAACCAGGTGCCGAGGTTGAAGCCCTTGAGCCCGGCCTCGTCCAGCGTGGGCACGTCTGGCAGCGCGGGTGAGCGCCGGTTCGTGGTCACGGCCAGTGCGCGCAGTTTGCCGGCCTTGATATGCGCCAGCACCGGCGTGATGGTGTCGAAAGACATGGTGATCTGCCCACCCAGCAGGTCGGTGGTCAGCGGACCGCTCCCCTTGTAAGGCACATGCAGCATCTGCACGCCGCCCATGCCCTCGAACTGTGCGCCAATGAGGTGCTGGCCTGTGCCGTTGCCATTGGAGCCGTAGGTCAGCTTGCCGGGCTCGGCCCTGGCGAGAGCCAGCAGCTCTTTCACGTTTTTCGCCAGCACGCCCGGATTGACGACCAGCACGTTGGGCACCAGCGCCACGGTGCTGATGGGCGCGAAATCCTTCTGGAAGTCATAAGGCAGCTTGCGGTACACGCTGGTGGCGATGGTGTGGTGCACCGCGCCCATCAGCAGCGTGTAGCCGTCGGCTTTGGACTTGGCTACAAAGTCAGCCCCCAGCGTGGCACCGGCGCCCGGCCGGCTTTCCACAATGACCGGCTGGCCCAGGCTTTTGGACAGTTCCAGCCCCACCGCGCGCGCCAGCACGTCCGTTGTGCCGCCCGCAGGAAAAGGCACGATCAGGCTGATGGGTTTGACGGGCCATGGCACCGAGCCTGCCGGAGCGGCCTGCGCGAAAACCGCGCTGCCGGCCAGGCCTAGCGCCATGACCGCAGTCACTCCTGCAGCACGGGCGAGTTTCGAAAAGTGGCGGTCATGTTTTTTTTGTTTTTGTGATTGCATGTCTTGTCTCCTTCGGGTGGTTGGGGGAATCAGGCCGCCAGCGGCCGCCTGGCGGTGGTGGCGATGCGTTCGCAAACGGCCTGCGTCACCTGGGTCGTGGTGGCCGTGCCGCCCAGGTCGCGGGTGTGCAGCGAGACATCTGCGGTGATCTGCTCAATGGCCTGCATCAGCTGCTGCGCGGCGGCGTTTTCGCCCAGGTGCTCCAGCAGCATCACGCAGCTCCAGAAGGTGCCGACCGGGTTGGCCAGGCCCTTGCCCATGATGTCGAAGGCCGAGCCGTGGATGGGCTCGAACATGGACGGGTAGCGGCGCTCGGGATCAATGTTGCCGGTGGGCGCGATGCCCAGGCTGCCGGCCAGCGCGGCGGCCAGGTCGCTCAGGATGTCGGCATGCAGGTTGGTGGCGACAAGGGTATCCAGTGTGGCCGGGCGGTTCACCATGCGGGCGGTGCAGGCGTCAACCAGTTCCTTGTCCCAGGTCACGTCCGGAAACTCCTGGCTGACCTGTAGCGCGATCTCGTCCCACATCACCATGGCGTGGCGCTGCGCGTTGGATTTTGTGACGACGGTGAGCAGCTTGCGCGGGCGTGACTGGGCCAGTTTGAAGGCGTAACGCATGATGCGCTCGACGCCTGCGCGGGTCATCATCGACACGTCGGTGGCGACTTCAATCGGGTGGCCCTGGTGGGCGCGCCCGCCCACGCCGGAATACTCGCCTTCCGAGTTCTCGCGCACGATGACCCAGTCCAGCTGCTGCGGCGTGCAGCGCTTGAGCGGCGCGTCTATACCGGGCAGGATGCGCGTGGGCCTCACATTGGCGTATTGGTCAAAGCCCTGGCAGATCTTCAGGCGCAGGCCCCACAGCGTGATGTGGTCGGGAATGTCCGGGTCGCCGGCCGAGCCGAACAGGATGGCGTCCTTGTTGCGCAGCGCGTCAAGGCCGTCCTTCGGCATCATCTCGCCATGCGCACGAAACCAGTCGCCTCCCCAGCCGAAGTTCTCAAATGCAAACTGGAAGCTGCTGACGGCAGCCAGTGCTTCAAGCACGGCCTGGCCCGCGGGCACCACTTCCTTGCCGATGCCGTCGCCGGGAATGCAGGCGATCCTGTATGTCTTCTTCATGGGTTTTCCTCGATGGGGTTTGTCGATGGGGGTGAATGGGGGCAAATGGGGGTACGAGCGCCTGAGTCTACGGATTGCCCGATTTAACTGAAGCCGTTAAAGTTAAGTCATTGTTAACTTTGACTCAACAATGTCTACACCCGCATCCGCCCCTTCCGAGATGGCCTTTTTCAGCCTGCTGGCGCGTTGCGGCAGCTTTTCGGCAGCGGCGCGCGAGCTGGACGTGAGCACGCCGGCCGTCAGCAAACGGCTGGCCCAGATGGAAGCGCGGCTGGGCGTGCAACTGCTTAACCGGACCACACGGCGGGTTGGCCTCACGCCCGAGGGCGAAACCTACCTGCTGCATGCGCGCCGCATCCTGGCCGACATCGACGACATGGAGCAGTTGCTCTCCAGTGCGGTAGCGGCGCCCAAGGGCCTGCTGCGCGTCAACGCCACGCTGGGTTTCGGGCGCAGCCACATCGCGCCGCTGATCTCGGGTTTTGTCAAGCTGCATCCCGGGGTGCAGGTCCAGCTACAGCTGTCGGTGGACCCGCCACCGCTGGGCGAGGACTCTTTCGATGTGTGCGTGCGTTTCGGCGAGCCGCCCGATGCGCGTGTCGTGGCCAGGCGCATCGCCCCCAACCGGCGCCTGCTTTGCGCGGCCCCCTCCTACCTGGCCAGGCACGGCACGCCCAGGGTGCCGAACGACCTCACGCACCATGACTGCATAGGCATACGCCAGGGTGACGAGGCCTACGGTACCTGGCGACTGTCCTCAGGCAAGCGCACGGAAACGGTCAAGGTGCGCGGCAAGCTGAGTACCAATGACGGTGAAATCGCCGTGAACTGGGCCCTGGCCGGCCACGGCATCGTGATGCGCGCCGAGTGGGACATTGCCCGTTACCTGCGCAGCGGCAGGCTCAAACAGGTGCTGGACAACTACCGCACGCCGCCGGCGGATATCCATGCGGTCTACCCGCAGCGCCACCAGGCCTCGGCCCGGGTGCGCGCCTTCGTGGACTTCCTGGCGGCACACTTCGAGAAGTCGTCGATACGCGCAGCCGGCCTGGTGGTTGACTGGTAGCCGCGCCTGCAGCCCTTCGGCTTCCCGTGGTCAGGGCGCCTTCGCGCCGGCCAGGAACCACTGCCCGATCAGCGCGCGCTCGTCATCGGTGATACCGGTGGCATTGTTCATGGGCATGAGTTTGGTGACCACGGCCTGCTGGTACACGGCCTGCGCGTGTTGCTTGAGCAGTTCCGGTGAATCAAGCCGCATGTTTTTCATCTGCAGTTGCGCGCCGTGGCACTGGTAACAGCGCTGCTCCAGCACTTTGGCCACTTTTTCATATCCAATAGTGTCGCTGCCCGCCGCAGGATGAGCGCCACCAGCTATCAATTTTGTAGTGCCCGCGTCGCCAACAGCAGGCACAGGTTTCATCCAGGCGATCACTCCGATGATCACCGCCACGCCCACCAGCGCGTACGCCAGCGGATGGCGGTTGCGGCCCAGCTTCCAGCCGTGGCGCAACACAAAAAACTGGCGTATGGCCGCGCCCGCCAGCATCATCAAAATCAGCACCAGCCAGTTCTGCGGGTGGCTCCAGGTAAAACTGTAGTGGTTGCTGAGCATGGCAAACAGCACCGGCAAGGTGAAGTAGGTGTTGTGCACGCTGCGCTGCTTGCCGCGCTGGCCGTGTACCGGGTCCACCGGCTCGCCGGCCTTGATCGCGGCGACGACCTTGTGCTGCCCCGGGATGATCCAGAAAAACACATTCGCGCTCATGGCCGTGGCCATCATGGCGCCCACCAGCAAAAAGGCCGCGCGTCCGGCAAACCAATGGCAGGCAAGCCAGGAAGCGGCACATACCAGCACCGCGACCAGTGCCCCGACGATGGCATCCCCGTTTTTGCGCTGGCCAAACAGCTGGCAGATGGCGTCGTACAACATCCAGAACACCACGAAAAAAGACAGCGCCACGGCCACCGCAGCGCCGGGCGACCAGTTCATCAACGATTTGTCTACAAGATAAGTGCCGGCATTCCAGAGGTAGGACACCGTAAAAAGCGCAAAACCCGAAAGCCAGGTGCTGTAGCTTTCCCAATAAAACCAGTGCAGGTGTGCCGGGAGTTGGGGCGGCCTGACGGCAAATTTGACCGGGTGGTAAAACCCGCCGCCGTGCAGTGCCCATAGTTCGCCGCTGACGCCCTGCTTTTTAAGGTCCTCGTCCACGGGCGGCGTGAGGCTGCTGTCAAGAAAGACGAAATAAAACGAGGAGCCAACCCAGGCGATGGCGGTGATGACGTGGACCCAGCGCAGCAGCAGGTTGGCCCAGTCGAGAAGATAGCTTTCCATGTCTCTCAACCTTTGCAAGCCTGCTCACCACTGCGGGCGCTGTAAGCAGAAACGAGGTCACGAACAAAAGAAACTGCACCTTGCTGCCAATTTCCCGGCTCCGCTGCGACCTGATGCCGCAAGTTTATCGAGTTTCCGGCGCGCACCCAGCCAGAAATTATTTCACGTTGACCGTTTGCAACAGCTGCGCCGCCACGGCCACGGCAATCACTTCAGGTTCCTTGCCGCTGATGCCGGGCACGCCTATGGGGCTGGTCACATGCGCCAGTTCGCCGGGCGTGAACCCCTTGGCCTCCAGGCGGTGGCGAAACGTCGCCCATTTGGTCCGGCTGCCAATCAGGCCGACGTAGGGCAAATCGGCCCGGTCCCGCTGGCGTTGCAGGCAGGCGGCCACCACATCAAGGTCTTCAGCATGGCTAAAACTCATGATGAGCACACGCGACTGCGGCGCCAGGCTGCGCACCGCGGAATGCACCGGGTCAGAATGCTCGCACACCACATTGCCAGGCACGCTGGCGGGAAACACACCGTCACGGCTGTCGATCCAGGTCAGGGCAAACGGCAGGCTGGCCAATACCCGTACCAGCGCGTGGCCCACATGACCACCGCCGAACAAGGCAACCGGCTGCAGCGTACCTTGCAAGCGCATTGCCAGGCCGGGTGCATCCGCTTCGCTAACACGCTGCAGCTGCAGCTGCACAACACCACCACAGCACTGGCCCAGAGAGGGGCCCAGCGCAAAACGCATGGACTCTTCACGGTGGCCAGGTGTGTCAACCTGCAAAAGCGCCCTGGCCCTGGCGATGGCCTCGTACTCCAGATGCCCGCCGCCTATGGTGCCCATCAATACGTCGGCAAAAACCGCCATCCAGGTACCGGCCTCACGAGGGGCAGAACCCTGGGTTGCCTGCACCTGCACCAGCACGGCAGGCTCAAGAGCCAGGCGTTCCAGGAAAGGCCCTGTATGGTGACTCGTGTTGCAGAAAACCATTTGTGACGGTTTGGAGGATAAGGACGAGGAAATAGTAGGCAAAATGGCCGGAACCAACCACGACCGGCAACACCGGTCCGACGCCAGCACCTTACCTTAACATCCTGCCGGTTTGATACGGCACCAGGGCTGAGCCAGGCCCCGGATAATCCACCTGAATATGAAACAAGACATCACCGAGCCGCGCCGGAACTGGTTGCTGGCGTTATTTTCCGCCGCTGTCGCGGCAATTGTGAGCGCCTGCAAAACCGCTCCGGACGCCACACCCGGCACACCGTCCACCGCAGGACCATTGCCCGGCACGGGTCCCGTCACCGGCCCACCCCAAAGTTCGGCAGCAAGCACACCCCGAGCCTACCGCCGGGACGGCGCAAGCCACCTGTACGGGCTCAATGCAGAGCGCATTTACAAAGGCAGAATGCCACCCCTGCTGTACGCCGTGGGGGTGATCAATGTGGAGCTGGACAGGGCTGGCCGCGTGACCCGCCTGGACTGGATGCGGGCGCCGCGCCATGCCCCCGAGGTCGTCGCGGAGATTGAGCGCACCATCCGCCAGGCCTCGCCCTTTCCCGCGCCCGCCAGGCTCGGGAAGGTCGTTTACACCGACACATGGTTATGGCATGAAAGCGGCCGGTTCCAGCTGGATACGCTAACTGAAGGGCAGGATTAGGCCCCCACGGTCGCTCACTTCGTGTAGCTTCCTGCCCCCGAGGGGGCCGCCCGCCTGCGGTCTGGCGAAGCCAGTCCCGCGGCTCATGCTGGCCTGGTCGGCTCGCTGCGCATCGCCTTCCTCTTGCGCTACTTCTCTTCCGGGCAAGGGATTTACTCTATCTTGAGATTCTGCGTTTTGACGACATTGCGCCAGGCACGGTAATCCGCTTCAATGAAATGCCCCAGCAGTGCGGGCGAGCCTGGCGCGGCCTCCACAGCATCGGCCCTGAAACGCAACACCACCTCGGGCAGGCTCACAATCTTGTTGATGGCTGTGTTGAGCACATTGATGACGGGCGCCGGTGTGCCTGCGGGAGCCATCAGCGCAAAATAGTTCACCACGTCGATTCCTGCAAAACCTGCCTCCGCCATGCTCGGCACA
This sequence comes from Polaromonas aquatica, assembly GCF_042659145.1. Taxonomy (NCBI): domain Bacteria; kingdom Pseudomonadati; phylum Pseudomonadota; class Betaproteobacteria; order Burkholderiales; family Comamonadaceae; genus Polaromonas; species Polaromonas aquatica. The sequence continues at coordinate 319,076 of NZ_JBHSRS010000083.1, forward strand.
TCGGGCAAGGCGCTGGAGCGTTTTGCGCTGGTCACGGCCAGCGCTTTGATGCTGCCGTTTTTAATGAAAGGCAAAAGTGCCGGAATGGTGCCCGTGACAAGCTGGATTTGCCCGCCAATCATGTCCATGGTGGCCGGTGCCACGCCGCGGTAAGGAATGTGCGTGATAAATGTGCCTGTGCGGGACTTGAGCAGTTCCAGCACGAGGTGGTTCACCCCGCCCGCGCCGGATGAACCGTAATTCAGTGCTCCGGGCTTCTGCCTGGCGAGCTTGACCAGTTGCTTCATGTCGTTGGCAGGCAGGCTGGTGCTCGCCGCCCATACGAGCGGCCCGCTGGCGATCATGCCTACAGGTGCAAACTGGCGCAGCGGATCGTAATTGGCGTTCGGCGTCGATGCCGCCACCGTGGTGAAAGGCGATGCGGCCAGCAGCAGGGTATAGCCGTCGGCAGCGGCTTGGGCCACAAATTGCGTGCCGATTGCGCCTGATGCGCCGGCCTTGTTGTCCACCACAAAGGTGGCCTTCATGACTTCGCCGAGCTTTTGGGCAATCAGGCGAGCCATGGCGTCGGTCCCGGCACCGGGCGCAAACGGCACCACGATCCGGATGGCGCGATCCGGGTAGCCTGCGTAGCCCTGCGCCTGAACGCCGGTGGTAAAAAGACCGGCCACTGCACCCGCAGTCAGCAACAGGGCATGGCGGCGGCTGGCGCTACCGGCTGGTTTGGGATTCATGGGGCAAGGGATAAAAACTTCACGGCCCAATTGTCGCCTTGCCGCATGACAAGCATCGATAAAGGGCTGGCGCTCTTAGCTACCGCGATAGGTCGAGTAGCTCCAGGGACTTGCCAGCAAGGGCACATGGTAGTGCTGGCTGGTATCTGCCACGCCAAAGTCAAGGCTCACCTCATTCAGGAAGGCCGGCTCGGGCAGCACCACGCCACGCGCCTTGAAGTACCCGGCCACATCAAACACCAGCCGGTAGGTACCCACTTTCAATGTGGCGTTGTCGTACAGCAGTCCGTCGGGATTCCGGCCGTCCTCATTCAGCGTGAAGCTTTTCACCAGCAAGGCCTGATCACCCTGCGTGGTGTACAACCTCACGCGCATGCCGCTTGCCGGCGTGCCGTTCATGGTGTCCAGTACGTGTGTGCTCAATCCCATGGTGATTCCTTGAAAGGTCAGGATTACAAAAGGGCCTTGCATAAAGCCCAGTCCACTGAAAGTGTATACACTTTTTGAATTTCAAACTATGATGAATTCATGGAGCCATCTACTACCCACGCCATCGTCGAAGCCCTGACCAAGGCCATTGTGGAGCACAGGCTGCATCCGGGCACCAAACTGGCCGAGCAAAAACTTGCCGACCATTTCGGTGTGTCGCGCACGCTGGTGCGGCAGGCACTGTTTCAGCTCTCGCAGAACCGGCTGATCCGGCTGGAGCCTGCACGCGGAGCTTTCGTTGCGGCGCCGTCCGTAATTGAGGCCCGCCAGGTATTTGCAGTGCGGCGCATGCTGGAGGCCGAAATGACCCGCGCCTTTGTGCGCGAGGTCACGCCCGCCAAGATAAAAGCCCTCAAAAACCATGTTGCCCAGGAAAAGTCGGCTGTCGCCAGTGGTGATGCGCCGGGACGCACCAAACTGCTGGGCGACTTCCATGTGCGCATGGCCGAACTCATGGGCAACGAAGTGCTCGCGCAAATGCTGGGCGAGCTGATTTCACGCTGCGCGTTGATCACACTGATGTACCAGACCGCCAGCGCCGCCGAGCACTCCAGTGACGAGCATGCCGGGATCATCAAGGCCCTCGCGGCCAGGGACGAAGCGCTTTCCGTGCACCTGATGACCGAGCATTTGCTGCATGTCGAAGAAAACCTCGCCTTTGACCGCAAGGTCCCCACCAACGACATTTCGATGGCATTGTCATGAGCAACACTTACGACTCAACCTCGCCCTACCCCCGTGACCTGGCTGGTTACGGCAAAAACCCGCCGCACGCCCAATGGCCCGGCAAGGCGCGGATCGCCGTCCAGTTTGTGCTGAACTATGAAGAAGGCGGCGAGAACGCGGTGCTGCACGGCGATGCCGGCTCCGAACAGTTCCTCTCTGAAATGTTCAACCCGCCAAGCTTTCCCGAACGCCACCTGAGCATGGAAGGGATTTACGAATACGGCTCGCGCGTGGGCGTGTGGCGCATCCTGCGCGAGTTTGAGAAACGCGAGCTGCCACTCACTGTGTTTGGCGTCGGCATGGCCTTGCAGCGGCATCCGGAGGTGACCGCGGCCTTTGTCGAACTGGGCCATGAGATCGCCTGCCACGGCTGGCGCTGGATCAACTACCAGAATGTGGACGAAGCCACCGAACGCGAGCACATGCGCCTGGGGCTGGACACCATTGCGCAGATCACCGGCACGCGCCCGCTGGGCTGGTACACCGGCCGCGACAGCCCTCGCACGCGGCGGCTGGTGGCCGATGACGGCCAGCTGGAATACGACAGCGACTACTACGGCGATGACCTGCCCTTCTGGATGAAGGTGGCCCGAACCGATGGCGTGGTGGTGCCGCGCCTGGTGGTGCCCTACACCCTGGACACCAATGACATGCGCTTTTCACTGCCGCAAGGGTTTTCGCAAAGTGACGATTTTTTCACCTACCTGCGCGACAGCTTTGATGCACTCTATGCCGAAGGTGAGGAGTCGCCGAAGATGCTGAGCATAGGCATGCACTGCCGCCTGCTGGGCCGGCCGGGGCGCATCGTGGCGCTGCAGCGATTTCTCGACCATGTGCAAAAACACGAGCGTGTGTGGATATGCCGACGCATCGACATCGCACACCACTGGCAACAAGTCCATCCCTACAAATGATCTCCCCCCCGAAGCGGCAACGCCGCCTCCCCCTCAAGGGGGCAACACCAGCGGCCCGGCAAAGCCGGTTCCGCGGTATTCCCCGCTTGACGCTCGCACTTCATGCATCGTGGAAGGCGTCTTGCGCCTTGGAGTCCTGATATGGCAATTACCCTGGAACAACTCAATGCGGCGGCCATCCCCGAAGCCGCCCAACTGCTCGACGGCCTCTACGAGCACTCCCCCTGGATCGCCTGGGCCGCGCTCGCGCAGCGTCCGTTCAGGTCGCTGCCGCAGCTCAAACACATCATGGCGCGCATCGTCGCCGAAGCCGATCGCGATGCCCAGCTCGCGCTGGTCCGCGCCCACCCCGAACTGGCCGGCAAGGCCATGGTCAGCCAGACGCTGACAGCCGAATCAACGAACGAGCAAAACAAGGCTGGCCTGACAAATTGCAGCCCGGACGAGTTCGCGAGAATCCAGCAACTCAACACTGACTACAACGCCAGGTTCGGCTTTCCCTTCATTCTGGCCGTGCGCGGCCCGCGTGGCACCGGCCTTGCAAAGCAGGAAATCATCGAGACCTTCGCGCGCCGGCTGGACAACCACCCCGACTTCGAACTGGCCGAGGCCTTGCGCAACATTCACCGCATCGCCGAGATTCGCCTGGACGACAGGTCCGGCACAGAACCCACGCTGGGCAACCTGGTCTGGGACTGGCAGGAAAAGCTTGCACAGCACAGCGACCCCGGTTATGCCGAAAAAGGCCAGCTCACGGTCACCTACCTGACCGATGCGCACCGCGCCTGCGCCCAGCGCATTTCGACCAATATGCGCGACTGCGGCTTTGACGAAGTCGAGATAGATGCCGTCGGCAACGTGGTGGGCCGCTACAAGGCCTTTGGCACGGGAAACAGGGCCGGCGTCAAGACCCTGATGACGGGCAGCCACTACGACACCGTGCGCAACGGGGGAAAGTACGACGGGCGCCTGGGCATCTTCACGCCCATGGCCTGCGTGCGCGAACTTTCGCGCCAGGGCAGGCGCCTCCCGTTCGACCTGGAGGTAATTGGCTTTGCCGAAGAGGAAGGCCAGCGCTACAAGGCCACTTTTCTCGGCTCCGGCGCACTGATCGGCGACTTCAATCCGCAATGGCTGGACCAGAAGGATGCTGACGGCGTTCCCATGCGGGACGCCATGCAACACGCGGGACTGTGCCTCGACGACATCCCCAAACTGCGCCGCAACCCGGCCGACTACCTGGGTTTTGTCGAGGTGCATATCGAACAGGGCCCGGTGCTCAATGAGATCGACCTGCCGCTGGGCATCGTGACCTCCATCAACGGCAGCGTGCGCTACCTGTGCGAGGTCACCGGCATGGCCAGCCATGCCGGCACCACGCCGATGAACCGCAGGCGCGATGCTGCCGCCGCCGTGTCCGAGTTGGCCCTCTATGTGGAAAAACGCGCGGCGCAGGATGGCGACTCGGTCGCCACCATAGGCATGCTGAACGTCCCCAATGGCTCGATCAACGTAGTGCCAGGCCGCTGCCTGTTTTCGCTCGACATGCGCGCCCCGGTGGATGCGCAGCGTGATGCCCTGGTCGCCGACGTGCTGGCGCAGCTGCAGGCGATTTGCGAACGCCGCGGTGTGCACCACGCACTGGAGCTGACCGAGCGTGCCGCCGCTGCGCCCAGCGCGCCGGCCTGGCAGGCCCGCTGGGAGCGCGCCGTCGATAGCCTCGGCGTACCGTTGCACCGCATGCCCAGCGGCGCTGGCCACGACGCCATGAAGCTGCACAAGGTGATGCCGCAGGCCATGCTGTTTGTGCGCGGCCAGAACGCCGGCATCAGCCACAACCCGCTGGAAAGCACAACGAACAACGACATGCAGCTCGCCGTCGAAGCCTTCCAGCTTCTCCTCAACCACCTTGCGACTGAAACACCATGAATGACTACGAAAAAATTGATGCATGGATCGATGCCCATTTCGACGAAGAGGTGCAATTCCTTCAGGAATTGATCCGCGTTCCCACCGACACCCCGCCGGGCAACAACGCCCCCCACGCCGAGCGCACAGCCGAGCTGCTCAAAAGTTTCGGCTTCGAAGCGGAAAAGCATCCCGTGCCTGCAACCGAGGTCAGGGCCTACGGCATGGAGTCCATCACCAACCTGATCGTGCGCCGCCACTATGGTGAGGGCCGAACGATTGCGCTCAACGCCCACGGCGATGTGGTGCCGCCCGGCGAGGGCTGGATTCACGACCCCTATGGCGGCGAGATTGTGGATGGCAAAATTTACGGCCGTGCCGCAGCCGTCAGCAAATGCGATTTCGCCAGCTTCACCTTCGCGGTTCGCGCACTGGAGTCCCTCAACGCCAGGCTTAACGGCAGCGTGGAACTGCACTTCACCTACGACGAGGAATTCGGCGGCGAAATGGGCCCGGGCTGGCTGCTCAGGAACAAGCTGACCCGGCCCGACCTGATGATCGCCGCCGGATTCAGCTACGAAGTCGTGACTGCGCACAATGGCTGCCTGCAAATGGAGGTGACGGTCAACGGCAAGATGGCGCACGCCGCCGTGCCCGACACGGGCGTGGACGCCTTGCAGGGCGCGGTGCAGATCCTCAAGGCGCTGTACGCCCAGAACGCGCTGTACAAGCAAGTCACCTCTCGAGTGGAGGGCATCAAGCACCCCTACCTGAATGTGGGCCGCATCGAAGGCGGCACCAATACCAATGTGGTTCCCGGCAAGGTCACGTTCAAGCTCGACCGCCGCATGATCCCGGAAGAAAACCCGGCCCAGGTCGAAGCCGGCATACGCAAGGTGATTGCAGATGCCGCTGCGGCATGCCCGGGCATCACGGTGGACATCAGGCGCATGCTGCTGGCCAATTCCATGAAACCGCTGGCGGGAAACAAGCCGCTGGTTGACGCCATACAGAAGCACGGCGAAGCATTGTTCGGCGTGAAGATCCCCGCCATGGGCACGCCCCTTTACACGGATGTGCGCCTCTACGCCGAGGCCGGTGTGCCAGGCGTGATTTACGGCGCAGGTCCACGCACCGTACTCGAGTCGCATGCCAAACGGGCAGACGAGCGCCTTGAACTTGAAGACCTCAGGCGAGCCACCAAAGTTATTGCACGTTCATTGAAGGATTTGCTGGCGTGACTCGTATCTTCAGCGCCTCATGAGACGGCTCCTTTGGGGGTAATCACGGGGTAAAAAGGCGTTTGTAGCGGACTGACTTCGCACAAAATAAGAAAGGTTAAACACAAGTGGGCCATGCCTGTTGCGCGCGAAGAAAAACAAGCCTGGCACTGTTTTTGCTTCCCTCTCTGTTCTTCATCGCGCAACCTTGTTACGGTCATTTTTACCCTTACCACCCAAAGACACCTTCATGAAAAAAAGCACGCAAAACTCCTTTTCGCTGATGCCGCTGGTCGCCAAAATCGCCAGCACCTTTGTCGCGGTTGCCGCCTTCAGCACGGCCCAGGCGCAAACCACGCCCATCAAGTTCCAGCTCGACTGGCGTTTTGAAGGTCCTGCCGCGCTGTTCCTCACGCCTGTAGCCAAGGGTTATTTCAAGGCCAACAAACTGGATGTCACGGTCGATGCCGGCAACGGTTCGGGCGGCGCGGTCACACGTGTGGCTTCGGGCACCTACGACATGGGTTTTGCCGACCTGGCTGCGCTGATGGAGTTCCACGCCAACAACCCTGACGCGCCCAACAAACCCGTGGCCGTGATGATGGTCTACAACAACACGCCGGCCTCCGTCATGGCGCTGAAAAAGTCGGGCATCACCAAGCCCTCCGACCTCAACGGGAAGAAGATGGGCGCCCCGGTGTTTGATGCAGGCCGCCGTGCATTCCCGATTTTCGCCAAGGCCAACAACATCACCGGCTTCCAGTGGACAGCCATGGACCCGCCGCTGCGCGAAACCATGCTGGCCCGTGGCGATGTTGACGCCATTACCGGCTTTACCTTCACCTCCCTGCTCAACCTCGAAGCGCGCGGCGTCAAAGCCGAAGACGTGGTGGTGCTGCCCTACGCCGATTTCGGCGTGAAGCACTATGGCAATGCGGTAATTGTTTCGCCCAAGCTCATCAAGGAAAATCCGGCCGCCATCAAGGCATTCCTGCAGGCATTCACCAAGGGCGCAAAAGACGTGGTGACAAACCCTGCGGCCACGATTGAATACGTGAAGGCTCGCGACGGCATCATCAACGTGCCGCTCGAAACCCGCCGCCTCAAGCTGGCGATCGACACCGTCATCAACAGCCCCGATGCACGCGCCGAAGGCTTCGGCCAGGTCAAGGGGCCACGCCTGTCACTGATGGCCTCGGAGGTCTCCGATGCATTTGGCACCAAAACCCGCGTCAACCCGGATGCCGTCTGGAATGGCTCCTTCCTGCCTACAGCCGCCGAGCTGAACATCCTGCCGAAAAAGTAAGTGACCCACAGAAAGGCGTGGTGGCCGTTGGATCACTACGCTTTTAATAGCACGCTGCGCCCGTTATTCCTGGCCTGATAGCCACTTTTACCCTTCATGACACCTCAAACCCCAACAGCTCCCCTGTTCGTGGACTTCTCGGATGTATGGCTGGCCTACAACGAAGAGTTTCTTGCCAAAAAACAGTTTGCGGTTGAAGCCATCGACCTGCAGGTCCGGCAAGGCGAGTTCATCGCCATTGTTGGGCCTTCGGGTTGCGGCAAATCCACTTTCATGAAACTGGCCACCGGGCTGAAAATGCCTTCGCGCGGCAAGATCATGATTGACGGCCAGCCCGTCACCGGCCCGCTCAAGGTGTCGGGCATGGCATTTCAGGCCCCGTCGCTGCTGCCCTGGCGGACCACGATGGACAACGTGCTGCTGCCGCTTGAAATCGTGGAACCCTACCGCAGCAACTTCAAGGACAAGCGCAAGGAGTACGAAGAGCGTGCCCGCAAGTTGCTGCAAAGCGTGGGTCTGGCCGGCTACGAAGACAAGTTTCCCTGGGAGCTTTCAGGTGGCATGCAGCAGCGCGCCAGCATCTGCCGCGCCCTGATTCATGAACCCAAAATGCTGCTGCTCGACGAGCCTTTTGGCGCGCTCGACGCCTTCACGCGGGAAGAGTTGTGGTGCACCCTGCGCGACCTGTGGACAGTACAGAGATTCAACGTGATTCTGGTGACGCACGACCTGCGCGAGTCCGTGTTCCTGGCCGACACGGTGTATGTCATGAGCAAGAGCCCGGGGCGCTTTGTCATCAAGCGGGAGATCAACCTGCCGCGTCCGCGCGACCTTGAAATTACCTACACCAAGGAATTCACCGACATCGTGCACGAGTTGCGCGGACACATTGGCGCCATCCGCCAGACCACCGCCGTGGTTAACGCCTGACCGACGGCCTAAGCAACATCATGAATAAAAAACAACTCGAACGCTGGGCTCCGTGGGTCCTGCTGGTGGCCGTGATTGCCCTGTGGCAATTTACTTGCACCGTCTTCAACGTTTCCGAATTCATCTTTCCGAGTCCCTGGCGCATTGCCACCCAGACATGGGAATTCAAGGGTGTCATCCTTGGGCACGCCTGGCGGACTTATTGGGTCACCATGGCCGGTTTCGGCCTGGCCATTGTCGTTGGGGTGCTGCTGGGTTTTGTGGTCGGCAGCTCACGCCTGGCCTACGCCGCGGTTTATCCGTTGATGACGGCATTCAACGCGCTGCCCAAGGCGGCGTTTGTGCCCATCCTGGTGGTGTGGTTCGGCATCGGCATTGGCCCGGCCATCCTCACAGCCTTCCTGATCTCGTTCTTCCCCATCATGGTGAACATTGCCACCGGCCTTGCCACGCTCGAGCCCGAGCTGGAGGACGTTCTGCGCGTACTCGGCGCAAAACGCTGGGACGTGCTGGTCAAGGTCGGCCTGCCGCGCTCCATGCCTTACTTTTATGGCTCGCTCAAGGTCGCCATCACGCTTGCATTTGTAGGCACCACAGTGTCCGAAATGACGGCGGCCAATGAAGGCATCGGCTACCTGCTGATCTCGGCCGGCTCTGCCATGCAGATGGGGCTTGCATTCAGTGGCCTTGTTGTCGTGGGCGCAATGGCGATGGTGATGTACGAACTGTTCAGCTACATCGAGAAAAACACCACCCGCTGGGCGCACCGCAGCACCAACAACGAGTGATGCGCCTGGCCGTGCCCCGCTTGCGCCTGCAACAGGGATGGCCTTTGGGCACCTGGCCGTAAACTCCGGGTTCGTCCCGGACACAATGCCATCATGACCGATCAAAGAAATGCCCCCCGCCCTGCCGGCGTCACCATGCGCCAGTTGCGGGCGTTTGTGGCCGTGGCACAGGACGAGAGCATCACGCGTGCAGCCCAGCGCCTGCACCTGACGCCGTCGGCGCTGTCCATGCTAATCAGCAGCCTGGAAGGTGAACTTGCCGTGCGGCTGTTTGAGCGCACCACACGGCGCATTGCACTCACCGACGCCGGACTGGAACTGCTCCCCTCCATCAAAAAGGTTTTTGAAAACCTGGACGATGCCTTTGATGGCCTGCGGCAACTGTCGGACAGGCGCAGTGGGCGTTTTGCCGTGGCGACCTCGCCGCTTCTGGCAGCAACGCTGCTGCCGCCCTTGCTGGCCGGCTTTCGCGTGCGTTTTCCGGGTATCCGGGTAGATCTCTTTGATTTGCCGGTGGATGGCATAGCGCAGGCGGTGCGCAGCGGGCAGGCCGACTTCGGCGTTTGCACTGCAGATACGGAAATGCCGGGCCTGGTGCTCACCACGCTGTACCAGGACAGGCTCATGCTGGCCTGCCAGTCAGACCATCCGCTGGCCGATCGGCGCGAAGTGCGCTGGGCCGAACTGGCTGGCGAACCGCTGGCGCTGCTGCGGCACGGCAGCGGCCTGCGCTCACTTGTCGAGCGCGGTTTTGCCGAGATCGGCGAGCCGGTGCAGCCGGCCTTCGAAGTAGCGCATGTCACTACAGCGGTGGGCCTGGTTGAAGCAGGCCTTGCTGTGTCCATCCTCCCGTCCTACGCGCTGTCAAGCGCGCGTTCTCCTGGCGTCGTGGCCGTACCGCTGACGGCTCCTGTCATGGAACGCAATATCGTCGCGCTGACCGATGGCCAGCGCCAGCTCTCGGCACCGTGTGAGGCCTTTTTGACCCACTTCAAAAGTGGAGTCACCGGACTGGCCGCAAGCAGCAGCCAGAAAAAAACCCGCAAAAAAACGGCAGGCCAGGCCTGAACGGCCTAGGCCGGGTCGAACAGGGCCCAGGCGAGTTTGGTCAAGGCTGTATCCGGGTTCATCCACTCCAGAATCACGTCAAAGTGATTGCGCTGCGGCACCTCAAGGTACTGCACACTGCAGCCGCCTTGCCTGCAGGCTGCGGCGTACATCAGCGATTGCCGCTTGAATTCATCGGTATCCTGCTCTGCAACCGCAATACACAGGCGGGTATTGGTGCAGGGTAGCGACTGTATTGGGCTTAGGGCAACAGCCTCCTCCACGCCAAGGTTCAGCCAGTCGTTAGGGGTTGTCTGCTGAACAGGCGCCAGGTCATACAGGCCGCTGACCAGGATGGCAGCTTTCACCACGTCCTGCGGCACGCCTGCGGCGGCCTGCCAGTCTTGCGACAGCAGCATCGCGCCCAGGTGCCCGCCGGCAGAGCTGCCCGACACCACGATGCGGTTCACATCCATGCCGTGCGCGGCACCGTTGCGATACAGCCAGGCCAGGCTGCGGCGGCATTGCGCAACAATTTCATGCAGGCTGGCCTGGGGCGCCAGCTGGTAATTGATGGATGCAACGGCGATGCCGTGCTGCGTGAAATTCCTGGCCATAAAGACCGAGTCTTCCTTGACCAGCGAACGCCAGTAACCGCCATGCACAAACACAAACAAGGGCGCATCCGCCCGGCCCGGCACCGGGAAAAGATCCAGCAACTCATCGGGGTTGGGGCCGTAGCGCAGGTCGCGTACATGCGGCAAGGCATACATGGGCGTGGACAGGTCCCGGTAATCCCGCAGAAATGGCTCCACGTCAGGCACTGTAGCGCGGGCATTGTATTGGCGCGCCAGTTCAGCAACGCCCAGGTTGCGCCAGCCCTCGCGCCCCGCAAGTTGCTCAGACACCGAGTGTGTCCTTCAGGACATCCGTGGCAGCCAGCAGGCTGGGTGAACTTCCGCTCCACACCGTCCGGCCTTTCTCCATGATGAAATGCGTGTCGGCAATGCGCAGCAAGGGACCAATGTTCTTGTCGATCACAAGTACCGACAAACCGGTGTTCTTGAGCGCCTGCAGGCAATCCCATATCTCGCCGCGCACCAGCGGCGCCAGGCCTTCGGTGGCCTCGTCGAGCACCAGCAGGCGCGGATTGGTCATCAGGGCGCGGCCTATGGCCAGCATCTGCTGTTCGCCGCCGGAAAGGTTGGCGCCCAGATTACCGGCTCGCTCTTTCAGGCGCGGAAAAAGCTTGTACACACGCTCCAGTGTCCAGGGGTCGCTGCGCTGCAGGCGGTTGTGCGCCGTGGCCACCAGGTTTTCATAAACCGTCAGGTTGGGAAACACCTGGCGCTGCTCGGGCACCAATCCCAGGCCAAGCCGGGCGATCCTGTAGGACGGCCAGCGCGATACATCCTGCCCCGCAAACTGCACACGCCCGCTACGCGCGCTCATGATGCCCGTGGCGGTGCGCACCGTGGTCGTCTTGCCCATGCCGTTGCGGCCCAGCAGCGTGACGAACTCACCTTCAGCCACACTCAGTGCCGCACCGAACAGGGCTTGCGCGTCTCCGTAGCACACCTCTATGTCGCTTATCTGCAGTAAATCGTTCATACCGGTAACACCTCATCGCCCAGGTAGGCTGTTCGCACTTCTTCATTGGCGCGTATTTCCTGCGGCGTCCCGCTCGCAATGATGCGGCCATAGACCAGCACCGAGATGCGGTCGGCCAGCGCAAACACCGCATCCATGTCATGCTCCACCAGCAGCATGGCGTAACGGCCCTTGAGCCCCTGCAACAGCTCCACCACCTTGCCGGACTCCTGGTGGCTCATGCCCGCCATGGGTTCATCCAGCAGCAACAGCTTGGGTTCGGCCACCAGCACCATCGCAAGCTCAAGCTGGCGGCGCTCACCATGGGCAAGATCCGACACCGGCGCGCGCGCGCGATGGGCCAGTCCGGCTTGACCGATGGCATGCAGCGCGGGCTCCACCAATTCAGGCTGCCGCAGCATCGGCGTCCAGAAACCGAAGCTGTGCCCGCAGTGTGCCTGCATGGCCAGCGCCACGTTCTCCAGGACGCTCAGCTCCGGAAATACCGAGGTGATCTGGTACGAGCGGGCAAGGCCGCGCAGCGCCCGTTGTGCCGGCGCCAGCGATGTGATGTCCTTGCCGTCAAACCGTATGCTTCCGCTGTCCGGTGCGACTTCACCACCGAGTTGCCCTATCAGGGTGGTCTTGCCCGCGCCATTGGGGCCAATGATGGCGTGCAATTCACCAGGTGCCAGCGTCAGCGATACATGGTCAGTTGCCAGCAGCCCGCCGTAGCGCTTGGCCAACTGGCTGATTTCAAGAATATGGCTCATTGGAATACCTTCGTGCTTCACACTGCGGTGCGAGCTTGCTTGGGGCGGCCCGGCGCGGCGCTCATGACCGCTCCTTTGTGGAAAGCAACTCCGCCGCAGCCAGGCCCCTGCGTTCACGCCAGGCGTCCCAGTCGAGCAGGTACCCATAAAGGCCGCGCCTGGCCGTCAGCACCACCAGCACGATCAGCGGACCGAGGATCATCGGCCAGTGGTCGGTCATGGCCTTGAGGATTTCCTCGCTGACAAGCAGCGTGATGGCCCCCACCAGCGGGCCAAATACCGTGCCCATGCCGCCCAGCACAACCATGATGATCAACTCACCCGACACCGTCCAGGCCAGATAAGCAGGGGAGGCAAAACCCGTGAGGTTCGCATACAGCAGGCCGGCCAGGCCGCACAACATGCTGGACAGGACATAGGCAGAAAGCTTGTAGCGCAGGGTCGGGAAACCCATGGCCTTCATGCGCCGCTCGTTGATACGGCAGCCGCGCAGGACCATTCCAAAGCGCGCATCCACCAGGCGCTTTGTACCAACCAGCGCGACCAGCACCAGCGCCAGTGCGACGTAATACAGCACCACCGGAGAGCCCAGGCTGAACAGGCCAAACTCGCTGCGCGCAGAAATGGGCAGGCCGTCATCACCGCCGTATTGCTTGAGGCTGACGAACAGGTAGTAAAACATTTGCGCAAACGCCAGCGTGATCATGATGAATGCAATCCCGCTGGTACGCAGGGAAACCGCGCCGGTTATCAAGCCGATGACTGCGCAGGCAGCCAATGTCACACCCAGCTGTACCCACCCATTCGTGACGTCATGCTGCGCAAGAACACCCACCACATATGCCCCAAGCCCCATGTAGAGGGCATGGCCAAAACTCACCATGCCGCCATAGCCGAGTATTAGATTCAGGCTGATCGCAGCAAGCGCAAAAATCAGGATACGGCTCACAAAAGTCAGCGCAAACGGCTCACCCGCAAAACCCGCATAAACAGGCGCCACCAGCAGGAGCAGCGTGACGATGGCGACAAACCAGGAGGAAAATTTATTGCGCATCATTGGTTTTTCACCGGAAAAAGACCTGCCGGCTTGAAGGCCAGCACCGCCGCCATGAAAATGCAGATCAGCATGGAAGCCAGCGCGGGGCCTGCAGCCTGTGCGGTACTGCGGTCAAGAAACTCGCGCAACAGCATGGGCAGGAAGGCCCGGCCGGCCGTGTCGATGAAACCGACAATCAGCGCCGAATAAAAAGCACCGCGCACGGAGCCGATACCGCCGATCACGATCACGATCATGGCGGTTATCAGTATGGGCTCGCCCATGCCGGGTTGTACCGACAGGATGGGCCCGCTCATCAGGCCGGCAACGCCGGCAAGTGCCGCACCCAATGCAAAAATCGCCGCATTGAGCAGCTTGATGTTGACGCCCAGCGCCGCAACAATGGTTGGGTTGCTTGACCCCGCACGAATCAGCATGCCCACGCGGGTCTTGTTGATCAGCAGATAGCAGCCCAGCGCCACCAGCAGGCCCACCACGATGATGGCAAAGCGGTATGCGGAATAGGAAATGCCAAACAGGCTGACCGTGCCTGACAGGGCCTGCGGCACATTCATGTAGTAGGGGGACGCACCCCAGACCCAGCGCGCCAGCTCGTTGAAGAAAAGAATCAGGCCAAAGGTAGCCAACACCTGGTCCAGGTGGTCACGGGCATACAGGCGCGCGGCCACGATGCGTTCGACAGCAAAACCCAGCGCGGCGCTGCCGGCAATGCCGACCAGTGCCGCGATGAAAAAGGAGTCGCTGCGCACATACGCGGTTGCGGCAAAGTAGGCGCCCATCATGTACAGGCTGCCATGCGCGAGGTTGATGAAATTCATGATGCCGAACACCAGCGTCAGGCCGGCGGACAGCATGAAAAGCAGGACCCCCAGCTGCAGGCCGTTGAGTATCTGGATTGAGAAAAGCGACAGGCTCATGACTGGCGCATTGTTATGGGGCCGGCAACGGCGGTCGCCGTAAAAACCGGATAGGGCAGGTTCCAGGTGAAGGGCATCGTTTCAGTCGCAGTAAGTAAATGGAAATATGAAGCGGGAATTCAGGCCTGCGCAATAACGCTCAGCCCTCACCCACAAAACGAAACCTGAACGCATTGTGCTCACACACGATATGCCCCGCGGTGGGCGCCGGAAAATGCGCCGGCAGGATCAGTACATCCGTATTGGCATAACGCTCAAGGAATTCCCGTCGCGTCCGGCGGGAAAGCGCCGGATCAGCGCAAAATCGTGTGCTCCAGTCGGGGTAGGCGATCTGCAGCACCGTATGCAGAAGGTCGCTGGCAATGATGGCATGCTGGCCTTGCGACTGCAATGACACACACACCAAGCCAGGCGTGTGCCCCGGTGCCGGCAGCAGGGACACCGCATCATCGATGCGGTGATCGGTGTCCACAAAATCAACCAGCCCGGCGTCTACCACCGGGATGATGCTGTCTGTCATGTAATCGCCTGTGCGGGCGATGTTCGACTCACCCTCGCCGCTGCGCCAGTAATCCCACTCTTTGCGGGTGAACAGGTAGCGGGCATTCGGGAAGGTCGGCACCCACTTGCCATCAACCAGCCGGGTGTTCCAGCCGACGTGGTCCACATGGAAATGCGTGCACAGCACGATGTCGATATCTTCAGGGGCGAACCCCGCACTCCGCAGGCTGTCCAGCCAGTCCCAGCCCTGCCGGTCAAAAGCCGGACGGCGCCGCTCCTTGCAGTCGCCGACACAGGTGTCAACCAGGATGGTCTTGCCGTGGCTGCGGATCACAAACCCCTGAAACGCCAGCACCAGCTTTCCGGCTGCGGGATCGTAAAAGCGCGGCGCGAGCCACGACATGTCGCGCTCCAGATCGGCCGGGGTCCAGTCCGGATAGACCTCGGCCGGCTCCAGCACCGGAAATTCGGATTCGACCACGCGATCCAGCCGCAGATCACCGATCTGAAAATGCGTAGTCACCGCCAGGATCCTTGCCGGACTTACTTCAGCGCACATTCCTTGTAATAGGCGTCTGCATGGTCCTTGAGCACCACACCCTTGTTCACGAACGCGGCCTGGCCGGAGGCGTCTTTTGCGACATCAACACGGTAGAAGTTGCGGATCGGGAACTGGTTGGTATTGAACTTGAACGGGCCCGCTACCGACTTGAACTCGGCTGACTTCAGGGCAGCGCGCAGCGCATCCTTGTTATCGGCCTTGCCGCCAGTCTTGAGCAGCGCGGCATTTATCAGCGAGGCCGCGTCATAACTTTGCGCCGCATACAGCGATGGCGAACGGTTGAATTTCTTCTTGAAATCCTCGACAAATTTTTTGTTCTGCGGGTTGTCGATGTCGGGGCTGTAAGGCGAACCTGTCACCACGCCCAGGGCAATGTCTTTCAGCGCGGGCAGCGTGGTGCCGTCCACGGTGGACGTGGACAGCAGCGGCAGTTTGCCGAGCAGCCCGGCCTGCTGGTACTGCTTGACAAAGTTCACGCCCATGCCGCCTGGGTAAAACACATACACCGCGTCCGGTTTGGCCGCCTGCAGCTGCGCAATCTCGGCCGAGTAGTCAGGCTGGTTGACCTGGGTGAACACTTCGTCCATCACCTGGCCTTTGTAGAAACGCTTGAAACCCGAAAATGCGTCCTTGCCGGCCTGGTAGTTTGGCGCGAGCATGTAGACCTTTTTATAGCCCGCGTCATTGGCGTACTGGCCCATGGACTCGTGCAGCGAATCGTTGTTCCATGAGGTGGAGAAAAACAGCGGGCTGCAGCCCTTGCCGGTCAGCGGCGTCGGTCCTGCATTGGAGCCCACCAGCAACACGCCGGCATCGGTGATCGGCTTGTGGATGGCCATCATCACATTGGAGAATGTCACCCCGGTGATGATGTTCACCTTGTCTTTTTCAATCAGCTTCTGCGCCAGCTGAACACCCAGGTCGGGCTTGAGCTGGTCGTCTTCCTTGATCACCTGGACAGTGGCACCGCCCAGTTTTCCGCCAAAGTGCTCCAGGCCGAGCATGAAGGCGTCGTACTGGTCCTGACCCAAAGCACCCGCAGGACCCGACAAGGTTCCCAGGAAGCCAATCTTGACTGTTTGCTGCGCCTGAGCCGAGAGACTGCAGGCAACCAGGCCCAACACCACCACCATGCTGTTCAACTTGAGTTTCATAAGGAT
Source organism: Polaromonas aquatica (assembly GCF_042659145.1). NCBI lineage: Bacteria > Pseudomonadati > Pseudomonadota > Betaproteobacteria > Burkholderiales > Comamonadaceae > Polaromonas > Polaromonas aquatica. The sequence continues at coordinate 335,698 of NZ_JBHSRS010000083.1, forward strand.
TCCTTGCTGTAGAAATGAACCAGAAAATATCGAAACCAATAAATTTATGCCTAATTAGTTTAGGCATAAACTTAATCCCGTCAATACCCGTTAACCCCTTTAATCCGGCCTTGCCGACCGCGTCGCATGCCAGGACTGCCAGTCGCGCCCGGGATGAACGGTTCCGCATGTGGGGCATGTACGCAAGCTTGATGCCGAGTCGTAAAAATTCCCGTACACGCGCGGCAAATCCTCCACGATGCTCTGCAATTGCAGTTCGCTGCGGTGGACCAGCCCGCCGCAATGCGCGCAGTACCACTCGAAGGCATCAATGACGCCTTTCGGCCGGGTACGCTCGATCACGGTGCACAGGCTGTCCGGATCGGGGCGTTGCGGCGAGTGGCGCACATGGGCCGGCAACAGGAAAATATCGCCTTCATGCAGGTCAATGCGTTCGAACTTCCCCCTGTCGGCAATCAGCAAATGGGCGCTGCCCCGAAACTGGTGGAAATACTCTTCATATGGATCATCATGAAAATCCGTGCGCTGGTTGGGCCCGCCCACCACCGTCACTATCATGTCCGTGTCGCGCCAGACCTGCTGGTTGCCTACAGGCGGTTTGAGCAGGTGCCGGTTTTCCTCGATCCAGCGGGGGAAATTGATGGGTTTCAGCATGGTGTCTCCTTAATCAACCTTGATCGCGGCGCTTTTTATCACCGCAGAATACTTGGCAATCTCGCTTTTTATATAAACCGAGAACTCGCGCGGCCCCAGGCCTGACGGCTCCGCACCCAGTCGCGCCAGGTTCTCCCGGATTTCCGGCAGCAGCAGGGCCTGCTGCACCTGGGCATGCAGTTTGTTCACCACATCGGGTGGGGTATGGGCCGGTGCCAGCAAGCCGAACCAGGCCACCGTCTCGTAGCCAGCCACACCGCTCTCGGCCAGCGTCGGCACCTCCGGCAGCTCAAGCGACCTTTTGGCGCTGGTCACGGCCAGCGCCTTGAGTTTTCCGCTGCGAATAAAGGGCAGCACGGTCGGGATGTTGATGATCATGGACTGCACCTGGTTGCCCATCAGGTCGGTCAGCGCGGGCGCAGCCCCCTTGTAAGGCACGTGGAGCAGGTCCAGGCCGGCCGAGGACTTGAGCAACTCCGCCGACAGGTGCGACAGGCTGCCGCTGCCGGCCGATGCGATGGTGATCTTGCCCGGTTGCTGGCGCGCCAGCCGGACAAAATCGGCATAGCTGCGCAGGCCCATGCTGGCATTGACGACAAGCAGGTTGGGGGCCGTGGCAATCAACGCGATCGGGGAAAAATCCTGCACGCTGTCGTAAGGCAGCTTCGCATACAAACCCGGGGTCACGCCGTGCGAACTGCCATTGGCCAGGAACAGCGTGTAGCCGTCGGCAGGTGCCTTGGCCACCGTGTTGGCGCCTATGCTGCCGCCGGCGCCGGGCTTGTTGTCGACCACAAAGGGCTGGCCCAAGGCATCCCCCAGTGACTTGGCCAGCGACCGCGCCAGCAGGTCGGAGCCATCGCCGGCGGTGGCCGGTACGACAATTTTTACCGGCCGGGCCGGGTACTGCGCCATTGCGATGTTCCCCAAGACCAGCAAGCTTCCACCCAGCAGTAATTTCAGAAAAATTTTCATAATTCCTTGCTTATCAAAACTTGTTAGTCCTTAGCGGCTCAGCCACCAGATCAGTGTGACCGCCAGGACGGCCGCAACGGCGATGCCCACAGTTTTGGCAGTGGCTGACGACCGTGCTGCGGCAGGTATTTCAGTTTCTGCGGAAACCGCCTGGGCAGCCGCAGCTTCTGCAGGAGCAGCTTCAAGCTGACCCGCGAAACGCACAAAAAAATCATCACTCATTTTGCGCACGGTCGCCTCTATCAGCCGCGAACCGATTTGCGCCAGGCGGCCGCCCACCTGGGCATCGGCTTTCCAGTCGAGCCGGGTGCCCTCGCCTTCGGGCGCCAGTACCACCCGTGCCTCGCCCTTGCCAAAGCCGGCCACGCCGCCCTGCCCTGCAAACCGCAGCGTGCAGCTGGTGGGCTCGACCACGTCGGCAAGCGTCACCGTGCTGGCGAAGCGGGCCGACACGGGTCCGATCACAACCTTGACCGTGCTTTTGTATTCGTCTTCGCCTGTGCGTTCAAATTTCTCGCAACCGGCAATGCACTGGCGCAATACTTCCGGGTCCAGCAAGGCCTGCCAGACACGCTCAACGGGATGCGGAAGAAGGCTGGAACCCTGGTAATTCATAAGGTGACGGTCTGGTTGGTGGCTTGAGCGGCCGTGGGTTTCAGGATATTTTGTACAGCACGCCGGGTCAGCACTGCGGCCAGGTGAACGCGATACTCTGCGGACGCATGGATGTCGCCCGAGGCCTGATCGGCATCCAGCCGCAGGCCCTGGAGCGCCTCGGGCGCAAAGCTGCCTGACAGCGCCAGTTCAGCGGCCTGCCAGCGGCAAATCCCGAAACCCAGGCCCGTGATGGCCACACGCACGCTTTTTTCACGCCGCGCCACAGCCACGCCAGTCAAGGCGAAACGCGATGCCGGTTGTTCGAACTTCAGGTAATGCGCGTCCTGCAAGCGGGGAAAACGCACACCGCAAACAATCTCGTCGGGTTCCAGCGCAGTTGTGAAAAGACCGCCAAAAAATTCATCCGCCGGGATCTCGCGCCGGTCTGTGCACACCGTGCCATTGAGCGCCATCACGCCGGCAGGCCAGCAGGCCGCCGGGTCGGCATTCGAGATCGAACCACCCAGCGTGCCGCGGTTGCGCACCTGCTGGTCGCCAATGCCATGCGCCAGTTGACCCAGCATGGGCACGATGCGCCGCACCAGCAGCGACGCGGCCACACTTGCGTGCGTGCACATGGCGCCAATCCACAGGCCGCCCTCTTCCTCGCGCAGCGCCGTCAGTTCGGGCAGGCCCTGCAAGTCAATCAGCAGCGACGGCGCGGCAAAACGCAATTTCATGGCGGCCAGCAGGCTTTGCCCACCGGCCATCAGCTTGGCCTCGGGGTCATCGCGCAGCCATTGCGCGGCCTCTGCCACACTGCAGGGGCGGCGGTATTCAAAGGGGTTCACCTCGCAACCTCAACTTGAGACTGGGTCCGCATGCGCTGCATGCCTTCACACACCGCATCCACGATACCGCGGTAACCGGTGCAGCGACACAGGTTGCCCGAGAGCGCGCAGCGCACGGCTTCGGGCTCGGCCGGAACGTCTTCGCCGGCCATGGCCACCCCACGCATCACCATGCCCGGCGTGCAATAGCCGCATTGCAGCCCATGGTGGCGGCCAAAGGCCTGCTGCATGGGATGCAACGTGCCGTCGGGGGACTCCAGTCCTTCAATCGTCAGCACGCTGGCGCCATTGACCTGGGCCACCAGCAGGTTGCAGGACTTGCTTGCCGCGCCATCGACCATCACGGTGCAGGCACCGCACTGGGCCGTGTCGCAGCCCTGGTGTGTGCCGGTCAGGCCAAGGTCCTCGCGCAGGAAGTCCACCAGCAGCGTGGCCGGCTCAACGGCTTTTTCGACACTTCGGCCGTTGACCTGCAACGCGATGGGAATCATTGCCATGTACTCGCTCTACGCCGTTTCAAAGCAACTCAGGCCAGCTTCAGGCCGCTGCGGGCTAGGGCCTCGCGCGTCGCGGCCTTCTCGGCCTCCGTCAGGTTGAGCAGCGGACGGCGCACCGGGCCGCCGACCTGGCCCAGCAACTCCATCCAGTACTTGGTATAGGCCTGCGGCGTGCCGCTCGGGCGGGCCGAGCGGAAGGCGGCACGCGCGGGCTCCAGGCTGTCACGCACCACCCGCGCCTCGGCGTGTTTGCCTTCGAAGGCCAGGCGTGTGTATTCATTGATGCGCTGGTCGACCGTGGTCTGCAGCAGGAAAGGCGGCGTGGAGCACAGGTACAGGCGCCAGTCCAACTCGATAATGTTGTCCAGCCATTCCTCTTCGGACGCCGTGCTGACGATGATCTTGTCGCCGGCCAGTTTGGTGAGCTTCTTGTACATCGCGCGGTCCACGCTGTACTTGATCGCAACGATATTGGGCAGCTCGGCAATGCGGGCACACAGTTCCGGACTCATGACATAACCGCAATCCGGGTGGTTCCACAGCGCGATGCCTATGTCCAGCTGTTCGCTGAGGTGGCGATAGTACTCATACACGGTGGAGTCGATGTCATGGTGGAAGTGCAGCACGGGGCTGTGCACCACGATGTAGTCGGCGCCTATATTCTGCGAATGGCGCGCCAGCTCCAGCACCACATCCAGGTTGGTGTCGGAGCACGAGGTCACGATGCCGCAATGCCCGGCGGCTTCTTCCACCGCCAACTCGAAAGTACGCTTGCGCTCCGCCACGGACATCGAGAAAAATTCACCCTGCTTGCCGCAGACGAACAGGCCGCCCAGCTTCAGTGCCTGCGCCCAGTGTTTCATGTTCTGGCGAAAACCGGCTTCGTTGAGCGACAGGTCTTCGTTGAATGCCGTGGCTGTGGCAGCCCAGACTCCACGGAAGTTCTGCCGGGCGTAGTCCTTGGCGTCGGATTTGCGGTATTTTGTACTCATGCTGTGGTCTTTCCGGATAAAGGTTGTGGTTGCATGGCCCGCCAGAGGCGTTCGGCCGTGAGGGGGAAATCCAGTTCTTTTTCGCCCAGCGGTGCCAGCGCATCCGCCGCGGCATTCAGCAAGGCAGCCGGCACGCCAATGCAACCGGCTTCGCCGACGCCCTTGGCACCCAGCAGGTTGGCCTTGCTCGCCACGGCCAGGCTCTCGAATTCCATGGGCGGCATGTCGTCGGCGCGCGGGATGGCATAGTCCATGAGCGAGCCTGTCAGCAACTGGCCTTCGCTGTCGTAAACGATGCGCTCCAGCATGGCCTGGCCCAGCCCCTGCGCCATGCCGCCCAGCAACTGGCCCTCGGCAAGCTGGGGCGAAATGATGCGCCCGGCATCATCGGCCCAGACCATGCGTTCAATGCGGGGTTTGCCGGTATCACAGTCAATCGCCATACGGGCAATCACACAGCCGTAACTCCAGGCTTCGCTGGGCGCGGTATACACGGTTTCGGCAACTATCGGCAGCGCCTCACCGGCATCACGCCGTTGCGCCGCCATGCGTGCGGCCTGGGCAACGGCGCTCCCGCCTATGGCCATGCTGCGGCTGGCCAGCGCGCCTATGCCTTCGGGACATGAGCCGGTGTCGCCATGGTCGACGCGCACACGCGCCACATCACAAGCCAATGCCTCTGCGGCAATCACGGCGTAACTGGTCTGGTGACCCTGGCCCTGTGCTGCGGAGCCGCTGGCCACACACACACCACCGTCAGCCTGCAGCGTGACGCGGGCGCTTTCCCAGCCCTGCCCGCAGGGCTCGACATACATCGCCACACCGATGCCCAGCAGTTCGCCCGCAGCCCGGCGCCGAGCCTGCTCACGCCGCTCGCCGGCATAGTCAAAACGTGCGCAGGCGCGCTCAAGTGCTGCGCTGTAGTCGCCTGCGTCAAAACACTCGCCGGTTGGCGTTGCATATGGCATGGCGCCGGCCTCAACCAGGTTACGCAGGCGCAACTCGACCGGGTCGATGCCGGCCTGGCGGGCGGCCATCTCGACCAGCCGCTCCATCAGCAAAGCGGCCTCGGGGCGACCGGCGCCACGGTAAATATTGACGGCAGCCGCGTTGGACATGCCGGCTTGCGCAGCAATGTCAACGCCGGCCACACGATAGGGTCCGGGCAAAATGCGTGCGGCATTGCGCGCGGGAACCACTGTGCTGAAAGGCAACCAGGCCCCCATGGGGAACTGCAGCCGCGCCTGCAGGTGCAGGAAACGCCCCTCGGCATCCAGCCAGAGTTCACCTTCCAGCCTGGCGCCGCGCCCTTGCGCCGCAGACATGAACTCTTCAGAGCGCGAGGAGATCCACTTCACCGTGGCCTTCAGATGGTGCGCAGCAAAGGCGACCACCAGGTCTTCGGGCGAGACAGACGCCTTGGCGCCGAACGCGCCACCCACATCCGGTGCAATCACACGCACCCGGCTTGTCGGCAGGCCCAGCGTGCGGGCAATGTCGGCACGCGCCCTGGACGGTGCCTGCGTGCCCAGCCAGGCCGTGAGCATGCCGCTGCCGGCATCCCACCGGGCCACGGCGGCGCGCGGCTCCAGCGACATGGCAATGACGCGGGATTGCCGGTGCGACAGGCTCACCCGATGCGCAGCGTCCGATGCCCGGGCGTTGCCCGACTGGTGGCGCACGCTGCCTAAAGGTTCTGCGCCGGGTGCCATATCGCCCTGTGCCGGCTCTGCGTCGTAATCCACAAACACCTGCTCGGCGGCGGCTTGCGCCGCTTGCAGGCTGCCGGCAATCACCAGCGCAATCGGCTGCCCCACCGAATCCACCCGTCCCTGGGCCAGCAACGGGCAGTCAGGCAAGCGCATGCCGGACACCAGTTCATTGATGGGTGGCATGAAATGGCCGGCCAACTGCTCCGGGCCAATCACCGCCACCACGCCCTCCGCATCGCGGGCAGCCTGCTGGTCAACACTCAAGAGACGCGCCCTGGCATGCGTGCTGCGCACAAATACCGCGTGCAGCATGCCCTGCTGCTGCACATCATGGACATACAGGCCACGGCCGGTGAGCAGGCGATGGTCTTCCACACGCGCCAATCCGCCAGGTCGCCGGTCGGCAGGGAGCTCGGTAATTGCAGGAGTGGAAAAAGTCATGGGGCCGGAATGCATCAGTAAAGCTGATTACAGTCGCACCCGTGCCGCGCAACAAGCGAATTTTTCTGAACGATTGTTCAGCGCCGGTTGACAGTCACCCCGGCCTGCCCGGCCGCCCTGCAGGGCAGAATTCTTGATGAAATCGGGCTCAGGCCCTTTTACATCAAGCGCAACCAGCTATCAAATAAATAGCAAAAAATACACCCGGCGCCGGCACCTGGCGCAGGCCCTAGAGAAACCGCTCAAGCAGGCGTCGCGAGGCGCGGTCGAGCGCCGTCATGTCCCGCACGCTGTATTGCACGCCCTGGCTGCCGGCGATCAGCAAGCCGGTTCGCCCCAACCGGCGAATGTCTTCCTCGCCGGCGAGCACAAACGAGGTGTCGCCGCGGTCTGTTTCCACCGCCCAGACACTGGGCGTGCCAAAAGTCGAGACGCTTTTGAGCCGGCGTATCTCGGGGACAAAGTCACGCAAGGCAAGCTCTTCCTGCAGCAGCGCGCGCAGGTCGGGCGGCAAGGCCTGCAATTGGTCCACCCAGGCCAGCTCATGACCTTCAGTGCTGACCAGGGAGATACCCTCATCAGGCGCCGCCAGGGGGAAAGCCCTCACCGGCACCACGCCATCATGCCGCTCACCGTCAGCACCGGTAAAAAGCAGTCGGCCCGAAGGCTGACGCTCAAGCTGGAAGACGGCAGACGCAGGGGTTGTGGAGTTGCTCATGTTGATTGTCTTGCTCATGGGTTGCCCGCATGCTGTGCGGTATGGGCAATCTGTGCGGTAGCCAGCGCAATACGGCCGTCCTCGGCGCCGGCATCACCGGCCTCGCTGTCAACCTGCCGCGCCTGGGCTTCGTACAGGCGCCAGTATGCGCCCTGCCTGGCCATCAGTTCGTCATGCGGGCCGACCTCGACTACCTGGCCGCGGTCCATCACCACCAGCCGGTCGGCCTTGCGCAGCGTAGACAGGCGGTGGGCAATGGCAATCGTGGTGCGGCCCTGCACCAGGTTGTCGAGAGCGCGCTGGATTTCCTTTTCGGTCTCGGTATCCACCGACGAGGTGGCCTCGTCCAGGATCAGGATGCGCGGATTGATCAGTAGCGCGCGGGCGATCGAGATGCGCTGGCGCTCGCCACCCGACAGGCCTTGGCCGCGCTCACCCACCAGCGAGTCGTAACCCTGGGCCAGGCGCAGGATGAATTCATGCGCATGCGCGGCGCGGGCAGCAGCCACGATCTCGGCGCGTGTGGCATCGGGTTTGCCGTAGGCAATGTTCTCGGCAATCGTGCCGAAAAACAGGAAAGGCTCCTGCAAGACCAGGCCGATATGGCGCCGGTAGTCGGCCACGCCAAAACGCCGGATGTCGGTGCCGTCCACCTGGATGGCGCCGTCGGTCACGTCGTAAAAACGGCAAATCAGGTTGACCAGGGTGCTTTTACCCGATCCGCTGTGACCCACCAGGCCAATCATCTCGCCAGGCTGTATCTGCAGGTCCAGGCCACGAATGACGGAACGGTTGCCGTAACGGAACCCCAGGTTCTTCATGTCGATACGGCCCTGCAAGGCCTCTATCTTCACCGGGTTGGCGGTTTCGGGTACGTTGGAGACATGGTCCAGGATGTCAAAAATGCGCTTGGCGCCAGCCGCGGCCTTTTGCGTCACCGACACGATGCGGCTCATGGAGTCCAGCCGTGTGTAAAAGCGGCCGATATAGGCAATAAAGGCCGTCAACACACCTACGGTTATTTGCTGCCGCGACACCAGCCAGATACCAAAAGCCCATACGACCAGCAGGCCTATTTCCGTCAGCAAGGAGACCGTTGGCGTGAACAGCGACCAGGTCTTGTTGAGCTTGTCGTTGACGGCCAGGTTGTGCTGGTTGACCTCGCGAAAGCGCTGGGCCTCACGCTTTTCCTGGGCAAAGGCCTTGACCACACGGATGCCCGGAATGGTGTCGGCCAGCACATTGGTCACATCGGACCAGACCCGGTCAATCTTTTCAAAGCCGGTGCGCAGCTTGTCGCGCACCACATGGATCATCCAGGCGATGAACGGCAGGGGTAGCAGGGTCACCAGCGCCAGCCAGGGGTTGATGGAGAACAGGATGGCGGCCGTCATGACGATCATCAGCACATCGGTGGCAAAGTCCAGCGCGTGCAGCGACAGGAAAACGCAGATGCGGTCAGTTTCGGAGCCGATGCGGGCCATCAGGTCCCCGGTGCGTTTGCCTCCGAAGTAATCCAGGGAAAGATCCAGCAAATGATCAAACGTGGCGGTTCGCAGGTCGGCGCCTATACGTTCCGACACCAGCGCCAGCAGGTAGGTACGCGCCCAGTTCAGGGCCCAGCCCAGCAGGGCCGCGCCCAGCAAGCCTCCCAGCAAGGCGCCGACTTTCCAGGGCTCGATGTGCTGGCCGTTCTGGAACGGGATCAGGATGTCATCCATCAGCGGAATCGTCAGGTAAGGCGGCACCAGCGTGGCGGCGGTGGAAGCCAGCGTCAGTAAAAACCCGGCCAGCAGCTGATGGCGGTAGGGATGGGCAAAACGCCAGAGCCGCAGCAGCACCCAGGTTGAGGGCGGCGTGTGCAGCTCGCGGGCACAGGCCGGGCATTCCTCGCTGTCAGGCGGCAAAGGCAGATCGCATTCGGGGCAAAGGGCCGTATCCCCATCCGCTGCAGGGGCATCCAGCACGCCGGGGGCCTCCCGGCCCAGCGCCTGCTGCTGGGCAAACAGCCGCACCAGGCGTAGCGCCTGCACATTGGCGCCCAGGGTAAACCGCCAGCCGGCCAGTCTTTTCCCCGCCTCCTGCAGCTCCAGCGTTCCCACACCGGCGTGGTCAAAGTGGCGCAACTCCAGCCCCTTCACCCCGACACAAGGCCAGCTGGACCACTCTCCCGTGGCGCTTCGGGCCAGCAGGCGCCGGTCCGTCAGGGCCAGCAAACCCTCGGCAAAATGAAGTTGCGAATCCAGGTCAACCACCAGGGTCCCCAAAACGTTCTCTTGGGTTGTGAGCTGTGAATAAAGCCCTGCCAGAGCAGGGTCGATAGGGCTGGAGTCGTCCACCGGGTGGTTATGTTGCATTGTGTTTTGAATTCTTGGAGTCCGGCATCTGGCGCGGAAGGATATCCGGATTCGCGCGGATTGACCCCGAAACAGGGATTTTCGCCGAATGCGGCCTGCCGTACTGATGTTTACCCGTTCAAACCCCGGAAAACGACAAAAACCGAAAATTCGACTTCTGGCAAGCTGCTGCCCGCAACAAGAACAAACCATAACAAGACACAGGCAGAAACCCCGAGATCTTCACCGGTCTTTACTGAAATCCATCGGCCAGGACCGAAACCCTGCATTGGCAGGAACGGAATCCGGTACCTTGCCGACAATTTTGCGAAACATGAGCCAACAGGAAGACATCAAGCTGCTGCGCATCAACTACCTGCGCGGCCCCAACACCTGGACCTACCGGGCCGTACTTGAGGTATGGCTTGACCTCGGAGGCCTGGAAGATTTCCCCTCCAACCTGCTGCCCGGCTTCAATGACCGCCTTGTCGGCCTGCTGCCGGCCCTGCTGGAACACCACTGCGGTGTAGGCGAACGCGGCGGTTTTTTGCAGCGCCTGCATGAAGGCACCTGGATGGGCCATGTGCTGGAACATGTCGTGATCGAGCTGCTGAACCTGGCCGACATGCCCACCGGCTTCGGCCAGACACGCAGCACATCCCGGCGCGGAATTTACCGCATGGTGTTTCGGGCGCGCGACGAGCAGGTGGCCCGCACGGCGCTCGCCGAAGGCCACCATCTGCTCATGGCGGCCATCAACAACCAGCCCTATGGCCCGGCCGACGTGCAGGCCACGGCCCAGAAAATCAAGGCCAAAGTCGATGACTGCTACCTCGGACCCAGCACGGCGTCCATCGTGGCCGCCGCTACCGACAGGCGCATTCCCCATATCCGGCTCAATGACGGCAACCTGGTGCAACTGGGTTATGGCGCCAGCCAGCGCCGCATCTGGACGGCCGAAACCGACCTGACCAGCGCCATTGCCGAGGGCATTGCCCACGACAAGGACCTGACCAAAAGCCTGCTGGCGACCTGCGGCATCCCGGTGCCCGAAGGCCAGATTGTCAACAGCGCCGAAGAAGCCTGGGAAGCCGCCGAGGACATCGGCCTGCCCGTGGTCGTCAAGCCTTCGGACGGCAACCACGGCCGCGGCGTGTCGCTGGACCTGAAAACGCGGGAAGAAGTCGAGGCGGCCTTCCGCGTGGCGCAACCGCACGGCAGCGACGTGATGGTCGAGCGTTTTGTGCGCGGCCATGAACACCGCCTGCTGGTCGTCGGGGGCCGCGTGGTGGCGGCGGCACGCGGAGAAACCGCCACCGTCACCGGCGACGGCACCTCCACCGTGGTGCAACTGATTGATGCCCAGCTCAATACCGATCCACGGCGCGGGCTGGAAGAAGACTTTCCGTTAAGCCGTATTGACACCAACGTGGATGAGGCCATCGTGCTCGACCTGCAGCGCCAGGGCTTGAGCCCCGATGCCGTGCCGGCGGCCGGGCGCGAAGTACTGATCCAGCGCAACGGCAACGTAGCCATCGACTGCACCGACCAGGTCCATCCCGAGGTTGACTACATCGTCTCGCTGGCTGCACGCGTGGTGGGACTGGACATTGCAGGCGTGGACGTGGTGGCCCAGGACATATCCCGTCCACTGCACCTGCAAGGCGGCGCCATTGTCGAGGTCAACGCCGGCCCCGGCCTGCTGATGCACCTCAAACCCGCCGAAGGCTCCCCCCGACCGGTGGGCCGCGCCATTTGTGACCACCTGTTCCCCGACACACCGGACCACACAAACAACGATGGCCGCATCCCCATTGTCGGCATTGCCGGTTCACAAGGCACCCATCGCGTGGCAAGCCTGGTCGCATGGCTGCTGCACCTGTCGGGTCGCCACACCGGCCTGGCGTCCAGGGATGGCCTGTTCCTCGACCAGCGCTGCGTGGACCCCACCGACTGCTCGCACTGGGAAGCCGGCCAGCGCCTGCTGATCAACCGCGCCGTGCAGGCCGCCGTCTTTGAAAATGGCGCAGACACCATTTTGCGCAGCGGCCTGGCCTATGACCGTTGCCAGGTCGGCGTGGTCACTGATCTGGATGGCGCAGCGGACCTGGCCGAATTCGACATCACGGAAGACGAGCAGATGTTCAGGGTCATGCGCTCGCAGGTCGACGTGGTGCTGCCCGGCGGCGCGGCGGTTCTGAATGCCGCCCATGCACGCGTCGTGGACATGGAAGCCTTGTGCGACGGCGAAGTCATTTTCTACAGCACCGACCCAAAAGCAGCGGCCGTCGTTGCCCACTGCGCCAGGGGCGGCCGCGCCCTGTATGTGCGGCAGGACCAGGTGGTACTGGCCACCGGCAACACCGAAGCATTTTTGCCCGGACTGGGCAAGCTGTCGGCCTGGCGCGCACGCCGCGACCTTTCCGAAGACGCCTTGCTGGCTGCAGTAGGCGCCGCCTGGGCCCTCGGCATACCACTGAACCTGATTGGCGCGGGCATGGAAGCCTTTGAATCCTCAGAAAAAACTGCCGGGAGTGCAGCGTAATGGAAGTATCCCGTATCCGCGCCCTGCGCGGTCCCAACCTCTGGAGCCGCCACACGGCACTGGAAGCCATCGTAGGCTGCACCGAGGCCGAATGCTCCATCGATGGCCTGCCCGGCTTTGAGCCGCGCGTGCGCGCACTCTTTCCCGGCATGGGCACGCTGCGCCAGAATGGTCACAGCGGCCAGCTGGCGCTGGCGCATGTGCTGGAAGCCGCGGCACTGGAATTGCAGGCAGCGGCCGGCTGCCCCGTCACTTTCAGCAATACCTCCGCCACACTCGAGGCCGGAATCTACCAAGTGGTGGTGGAATACAGCGAGGAAGCCGTGGGCCGGCTGGCACTGGAGCTGGCACAAGCACTGATTCATGCCGCCTTGCGCGACACCGCCTTTGACCTCGAAGCAGCCATTGCCCAGTTGCGCGACCTCGATGAAGACGAGCGGCTGGGCCCCAGCACCGGTGCCATTGTCGATGCAGCAGTGGCGCGCGGCATTCCGTACCGGCGCCTCACCAAGGGCAGCATGGTGCAGTTTGGCTGGGGTTCCAAACAGCGGCGCATCCAGGCCGCCGAGCTCGACGCCACCAGCGCGGTGGCGGAGTCCATCGCGCAGGACAAGGACCTCACCAAAAAGCTGCTGCGGGCCGCCGGTGTGCCGGTGCCCATGGGCCGGCCTGTGACGGACGCCGATGACGCATGGGCAGCGGCCCAGCAGATCGGCCTGCCCGTCGTGGTCAAGCCGCAGGACGGCAACCAGGGCAAGGGCGTGACCGTCAACATCACCCTTCGTGAACACCTGGACCTGGCCTACAAGGTTGCCGCCGAGTATGGCGACGTCATGGTCGAAAAATTCTGCCCGGGCAGCGACTTTCGCCTGCTTGTGGTGGGGGACAAGCTGGTGGCAGCTTCACGGCGTGACCCACCCCAGGTCGTGGGCGATGGCCTGCATACCGTGCGTGAGCTGGTCGACATCGTCAACCAGGACCCACGGCGCGGCGAAGGCCACGGCACCTCGCTGACCAGGATCCGTTTTGACGACATCGCCGTGCTGCGGCTCAGCGAACAAAGCCTGACGCCCGAATCGATTCCGCCCAAGGGACAGCGCGTCATTCTGCGCAACAACGCCAACCTGAGTACCGGCGGAACCGCCACCGACGTGACCGACGACGTGCATCCGGCGGTCGCAGCCCGTGCCGTCGCCGCAGCCCAAATGGTCGGCCTGCACATCTGCGGCGTGGACGTGGTCTGCGAGAGCATGTTGCGCCCGCTTGAGTCACAAAACGGCGGTGTCGTGGAAGTCAACGCCGCGCCGGGCCTGCGCATGCACCTCTCGCCCTCTTATGGCAAGGGCCGCGCCGTGGGTGTGGCCATGATCAACGAGCTGTTTCCAGCAGGCGACAACGGCCGCGTGCCGGTGATTGCCGTGACCGGCACCAATGGCAAGACCACCACCACACGGCTGATCGCCCACCTGCTGGCCGCGCAAGGCCTGCGCACCGGCATGACCAACACCGACGGTGTCTGGGTCAATGGCCGGCAGACCGACAGCGGCGACTGCAGCGGCCCCAAGAGCGCCCGCAGCGTGCTCATGCATCCCGACGTGGATGCGGCGGTGTTTGAAGTCGCACGCGGCGGCGTGTTGCGCGAGGGCCTGGGTTTTGACCGCTGCGAGGTCGCGGTCGTCACCAATATCGGCAGCGGCGACCATCTCGGGCTGAACTACATCACCACGGTGGAAGACCTGGCGGTGCTCAAGCGCGTGATCGTGCAGAACGTCTCGCCCACCGGCTATGCGGTGCTCAATGCCGCGGACCCCATCGTGGCAGAAATGGCGGCCGCCTGCCCCGGCAAGATCATCTTTTTTGCAGCCGACCGGCATCACCCGCTCATGGCCACGCACCGTGCACAGGACAAACGCACCGTGTACATCGACGGGCCCATGCTGGTCGCGGCCGAAGGCGCACGGGTTGAGCGCATCCCGCTGCACGGCATTCCGGTCACGCGTGGCGGCGCTATCGCCTTCCAGGTCGAAAACGTCATGGCCGCAGTGGCCGCCGCTTGGGCAGCCGGTGTCAACTGGGAAACAATCAAAAGCGGCCTCGCCAGTTTTGTAACCAACGCAAACAACGCGCCGGGGCGCTTCAATGTGATGGACTACCGCGGCGCAACGGTGATTGCCGACTACGGCCACAACCCCGATGCCATGCTCGCCCTGGTGGCCGCAGTGGACGCCATGCCCATCACGCCCGGCCAGCGGCGCAGCGTGGTGATCAGCGGCGCGGGCGACCGGCGGGACAGCGACATCACAGGCCAGACAGCCATCCTTGGCGACGCATTTGACGACGTCATTCTTTACCAGGATGCAGCCCAGCGCGGCCGCGCCGACGGTGAAGTGATGGCATTGCTGCGCGAAGGCCTGAACAATGCCAGCCGGACCAGCCATATAGAAGAGATTCGCGGCGAGTTCCTGGCCATAGACACCGCACTGGCGCGCCTGAATCCCGGTGACCTCTGCCTGGTGCTGGTTGACCAGGTGCAGGAAGCGCTGGATCACCTGGCCGCACACGTCAAGCAGGCCAAAGACAAGACAGCTGTTCATTGAACCAGCGGCAGCCCTGGTTGCACAGGTACGGGCCGTGGCGGAACTTGCCTCCAGTATTTACTGGAGGCAATGACAGAATGATTTTCAGCAGGAAATACTTCTCACCGCAGTGCTTAACCGTGCACCTCAGCCTCGCCATGCCGTGCCAGCAGCTCCATGAGCTTGCGCCGTATCAATATGCCGGGCCTGTCCGAGTCCATCGAAAACTCCACACCGCGACGCCGCGGGTCGACCACGGCGTCCGGGTCGGTGGACTCCAGGATGTCCTTGTCCTCGCGCGTGATTTCGGCATCAAAGTCAATCAGCATCTGTGCAGGGCAATCCGCCTCGGTGTCATTGCGGAACAACCACTGGCACAGCTGCATGTTGCCGTCGTCAATCGGCGTAAAGCAGTTGATGATGATGTGGCGAATCCCTGACGGGTATTCAATATCAAGGCGCCGCGAGAACGGCAAAAAATAGGCATTGCGCATGTGGCGCGTGGTGATGGCATCACCCACACCGCTGATGCGCCGAAAACGTTCGGGGTTGGCCGCATCAATCACGGTTTCGGCATAAAAGCCCAGCTCATTTTCCACCAGCTCGTATTTGCTCGGCTTCGGACTTGCCGCCACACCAAAGGTGGCGCGATGCACAAAACTGAAGTGCGAGTTGTCAAAGGAGTTCTCGAGCGCCCGCATCGGGCTGGTTTGCCAGCGCTCATAAAACTGGAAAATGGTGCGGTAAGCCGGGTCGGAGAATTCCGGGATATGGGGAATGTCCGCAGCCGGCTCCTCCAGCGCAACCCAGGCGTAGCCATAGCGCGCAACACAATGATAGGCGGTGGTTTTATAGTCCGGCATGATGGCCCTGCCTGCGTCGTACTGCGGAATCGCCACCACCCGTCCCGTGCGGTCGTATGTCCAGCCGTGGTAGCCGCACTGGATACTGCCTTGCGAGCACGCCTTTCCCTCGCCATCCACACACCAGCCCTTCGACAGCCGCGCCGTTCGATGGCAGCAGCGGTCACGCAGCGCGGCAGGTTCGCCCTGTGCGTCCAAAAACAGGACGATGTTTTCACCGAGCAGGGTGAATGGTTTGGGGCCACCTGTCAGGGCGGACAGCGGCATGACGGCATGCCAGAATTTACGAAGTACAGGTTGTTGGGTGACCAGCATTGAAGCGCTCCTTGAATGGAAAAATCAAGAGCAATTTCCCACTCGCACCATTGCAGTGCAAATTGAACGCTTCTACTCTCGCCCCTCTGATGCTAGCAAAATCCGAACCTGATTTTTCTCGTCGATCTTCTTCTCGCGGGCTGGCACGCGAAATGCATGTTGAGCGGCAAGAGTAGAAGCATTCAGCCTCCATGCACCTACATGGGTCGCCCGGAAATTGCTCTTGAACCGTCCGGTGCCACATTTTTGTGTGTGCCGGTGTCTTCAAGTGCCTCACCGGAGCTGACCATGAACCGCCCTGTCAAACGTCGTGCATTTCTCGCATCCCTGGCCGCCACATCATCATTGGCAATACCTGCCGCATGGAGCCAGGGGCCCGCTCGCCTTGTCCCACTGAAATTCACACTGGATTTCCGCATCACCGGCCAGACCGCGCCTTTCTTTCTTGCACAAAACAAAGGCTATTACAAGGACGAAGGGCTGGATGTCACGATTGACGTTGGTGCCGGATCGGTCACATCCATCACGCGCATTGCCAGCGGTGTCTACCAACTGGGTCTGGGGGATATCAGTTCGCTGGTGGAGTTCAATGCACAAAACGCGGGCACGCCGCTGGTACAGGCGGTCTACCAGTATTACAACCGTGCACCATTCGTCATCATTGGACGCAAGGATCGCGGCATCACCACAGACTTCCACAGCCTCGAAGGCAAAAAGATAGCTGCCGCCGCCGTGGAATCCACCCGCCGCTCATGGCCCATGGTGGCGCGCAAGTTGCGACTCAAACCCGACCTGTTTGCATGGTCCACCACCGATTTCAGCTCACGCGACAACGTCATGGTTCGCGGTGATGTCGACGGAGCCACCTATTTCCACGACTCGGCGGTTTCACTTTTCGCGCGCATGAAACAGGATGAACTTTCGGTGCTGCCCTACGCCAACGCAGGGGTCAACCTGTACGGCAATGCCATCCTGGCCAGCAGCAACCTGATCGCACAAAACCCCAGGGTGATTGCAGCCTTTTTACGTGCAACCAACCGTGCCATCGTTGAAACCTTTGCAAACCCGGCGGCTGCCATCGCAGCCACAAGGCAGCGCGAACCCATTCTTGATGAAAAGGTGGAGCTGGAACGCTGGCGGCTGACCGCGCAATATCTTGGGGCACCGGATACACGCGGGCACGGCCTTGGCGATATCCGCAAGCTGCTGGTGGAACAACAGGTCGATGAGGTGGTCGAGGTCTATGGGCTGAAAACAAGGCCAAGCCCAGATGGCCTCTTCAACCTGTCCATGCTGCCACCCAAGGCAGATCGCATGGTGGACGCATGAGCACGACCATGGCGACAAACGCCTTCACCGGCCAGGATGGTCTCTATCTGCAACAGGCCATCGCCTGGTCATGCACCGCACGCAAGCGCGGTAACCGCCCGTTTGGTGCGCTCATCGTGTCGGGCCAGGGTGATGTTCTGGCCGAGGCCTACTGCAACACCACAGAAACAGGTGACTGCACGGGCCATGCAGAAACCAATGCGGTCCGCGAGGCCTCCTTACGAACCAGCCGCGAAGTGCTGGCCCGTGCCACGCTGTATTCGTCTGCCGAACCCTGCGTGATGTGCGCAGGCGCGATTTTCTGGTCCGGCATCCAGCGTGTGGTGTTCGGTATTGATGCGGTCAGCCTTCGGGTGTTTCGCGGCGAAAGGAGCGAACAGCGCGATGCGGAGTTGTCCTGCCGTGACGTCTTCGCGGCCTCACCCCACCCCATTGAGTGCATAGGCCCGGTCATGGTGCATGAGGCCAGTGAGCCGCACAGGGGATTCTGGAAATCCTGAACCCGGGCCTGCATCGCACGCGTAAACTCCAGACATGCCATGGCACGCAAAACTTGACATTGAATACAGCATGGAAGCAGACCGCTGTGTTGCGCGACATGTGCACACCGGTCCACTGCGAATCCTGCAAAGCCTGTACCCTGAAGGCGATGCCCTTTGCCACAACGTGCTGGTACACCCACCCGGCGGCCTGGTAGGCGGCGACACGCTGGACATCGGAATCCGTGTCGCCGCCGAAGCACACGGACTGGTGACCACGCCCGGTGCGACCCGCTTTTACCGCTCGGACGGTGAGCCGGCATTGCAGCGTACCGCGATCACCCTGGATGCCGGTGCGCGCCTGGAATGGTTGCCGCTGGAGTCCATAGGCTACAACGGCTGCATCGCCGAAAATCGCCTGAGCATGACACTGGCCCCGGGTGCCGAACTGCTGGGATGGGACATCACAGCCCTGGGCCTGCCCGCTGCAGGCAAGCCTTTTGAATCCGGCAGCTTCTGCCAGCATATGGAAGTGCCCGGTGTGTGGCTGGAGCGCGCTCGCATCCGGGCCGGCGACACCCTGCTGATGAACAGCCCCCTGGGCATGGCCGGCCACCGCTGCATCGCCACACTGTTTTTTGTGGCAGGCAGCAAACTTGAACGCCAACGCCGACAGGAAGCCCTGGACGAGGCACGCCAGGTCATTGAGGCACATCCGCTGTGCGCCACCACGGGCGCAACCAGTCCCGACGGGCAGGTTGTGCTGGTCAGGGTGCTGGCACCGGTGGTGGAACCTGCCATGGCGCTACTGCGCCAGATATGGCTGGCCTGGCGCAGTCATTTCTGGCAACTGGCACCCTCCAGCCCGCGCATCTGGTCCACATAACCTTTTGCAATAAGGCTCCGGCATCTTCCTGCGGCCTAAGCCCAGTCCTACACGTATACGGGCGTGCCCGCCCGCACGCCCGTCGCCTTGGCTGTCATGGCAGGCTGGCAAGCTTTCCTAAACTGCATTCACCAGTCCACAAAGGACTCACCAGGAGTCGAACATGAATGCACCTATCCATTTCAAGCTGAACAGCGTCGCCAGGGGCGCGGCAGGATTTTTCATCACCGCCCTGCTCGCCATGAGCGCAGCAACAGCACAGATTGCTTCAGGCACCACAGGCATCGATGCCACCGGCAATGCAAAAAGCGAGATGGCAGCCTGCAACAACGGCAGGTCACAAGAGGACCGTGCAACCTGCATGACCGAAACCAGGAATGCTGCGGCAGCCAAACGCGCCGGCAAGCTCAACAACGCCGACGGCCAGTTCAAGGCCAACGCGCTGAAACGTTGCGATGTACTTTCTGGCGAAGACAAGGTGGCCTGCCAGGCCCGCATAGAGGGTTACGGTGAAGCCAAGGGCAGCGTGGCTGGCGGTGGCGTGATCCGTGAGGTAGAGACGGCTGTCATACCCAAAGATGCGGGCAGCAATGTCATTGTTCAGCCCAAAACCAGTACAGATGCGATTATTGTGATTCCCGCACAGCGGTAGTCACGTCATGGCTGCTTAAAACTCCGCTTTGGGGGCGTGATGAACGCCACAGATGGAGCTATGCAGAATGGGCCGTCAAGACCATCTTGACGGCCTTTTTTGTATCCCGAAAAAGGGAGATCCGGAACTGCCCTATCACCTGTCTCAACTAGTCAGGCACATGAATGCGTGCCTTGATGTGCTTGAGGTTGGCCACAATGGTGAAGATCATGACCACCAGCAGCGACCATGAACTCCACTTGCCCACATGCACGATGGACCAGGCGCCCATCTGGTTGGGGTAGTGCCACAGGCTGAAAAAAGTGCTGATATTTTCTGCCAGCCAGATGAAAAAACCTATCAACACAAAAGACAGCAGCAAGGGCATGCGCCTGTCCTGGTCAAACGGGCGAAAAACGACTTCCGAACGCGCATACAGGCCGCACAGGCCTGCCGCCAGATACCAGCGGTAGTCACCTATGAAATGGTGGGTAAAGAAATTGGCGTAAACAAGCAAGGCCATTACCCCCGCCATCCAGTAAGGCGGGTGGTGCCTGACCCTCAAATCAAAAAGCCGCCATGCCTGGATGATGTAGCTGCCCACGGCCGCATACATAAAGCCCGAAAATAACGGCACACCAAACAGTTTGGTATAGGCAAAGTCCGGGTAACTCCACGAGCCTATGCTGCCCGAGGTCTTGAAAACCTCAAGGGCAAACCCGATCACGTGAAAAAGG
This sequence comes from Polaromonas aquatica, assembly GCF_042659145.1. Classification (NCBI taxonomy): domain Bacteria; kingdom Pseudomonadati; phylum Pseudomonadota; class Betaproteobacteria; order Burkholderiales; family Comamonadaceae; genus Polaromonas; species Polaromonas aquatica. The sequence continues at coordinate 355,832 of NZ_JBHSRS010000083.1, forward strand.
CAGATGGCCTTGAGCTCATCAATGGTTTCAAGTCCCGTCAATACCATCCACAACTGGATGGCCAACGCGATGGCCAGCAACAGGTCGTAGCGCGGAACGCCAAACAAACCTGCGCGCGGCACCAGAAATACAGCGGTAAAAAACAGGCCGGCAAACAGGCAGGCCCGCGCCTCCTTGAGCCCAAAACAGACAAACTCCACCAGGAAACGGCGAAAGCCCGACAAACCTGCGGGAGACCGTGGTTTCAAAAGCCAATTGTCCAGTGCGAGCAGGGTCATGCATGTTGCTTTTTTGAGCCACCGGAAGCTGGCGACCCAAGGATTCTACGGTCGACTGAAAACACGGCGGACCCGGCATGCGCGCATAAAAAGCCCGGATGATCCGGACATGGCTTCAGATCAGGTTGGCGTCAAATCGCGACCAGTTGCCGCACGCCATTGGCTTCCATGTCCTTGCCCTGGCCGCGCGCAATGAACTCCCCACGCTCCATCACCAGGTAGTCGTCGGCCAGTTCCTGCGCAAAATCGTAGTACTGCTCGACCAGCAGGATGGCCATGTCACCCCGATCGGCCAGCATGCGGACCACCTTGCCGATGTCCTTGATGATGCTGGGTTGTATCCCCTCGGTCGGTTCGTCCAGGATCAACAGCCTGGGTTTCGCGGCCAGTGCGCGCGCAATCGCGAGTTGCTGCTGCTGCCCGCCAGACAAGTCTCCGCCGCGGCGATTCAGCATCTGTTTGAGTACAGGGAACAGCTCATATAACTCGGCGGGGATTGGCGTGCCCGCCCGCTTGTAGGCAAGGCCCATGCGCAGGTTCTCCTCGACAGTCAGCCGCGCGAAAATTTCACGCCCCTGTGGCACGAAGCCTATGCCGGCCCTCGCACGCTCATAAGGCGTGCTCCCCTGGATCTGCTTGCCATTGAAATCGATGCTACCGGTCTTGATGGGAATCAGGCCCATCAACGACTTGAGCAGCGTGGTTTTACCCACGCCGTTGCGACCAAGCAGCACCGTGACTTTGCCAGGGTAGGCATCCAGACTCACGTCACGCAGGATGTGCGAGCCACCGTAGTACTGGTTGATGTTTTTGACGTTCAGCATGATGCCACCTCAGCGTCCCAGATAGACTTCAATCACCCGCTCGTCCGCCTGCACCTCATCAAGCGTTCCCTGCGCCAGCACAGACCCGTCACACAATACCGTGACAATTTCAGAAATCGTCTTGATAAAACTCATGTCGTGCTCCACCACCATCAGCGAATGTTTTCCCTTGAGTGTCAAAAACAGCTCCGCAGTGCGCGCCGTCTCTTCGTCCGTCATGCCGGCAACAGGCTCATCCAGCAGCAGCAGCTTGGGGTCCTGCATCAGCAGCATGCCGATTTCCAGCCACTGTTTTTGCCCATGACTTAAGTTTCCTGCCATGCGGCCTACGCTTCCGGCCAGGTGAATCGTCACCAGGATCTCAGCCAGGCGATCGCTCTGCTGCGAGTCCAGCCTGAAAAACATGGATGACTTCACGCCCTTATTTGTCTTCAGGGCCAGCTCAAGGTTTTCAAACACCGTGAGCTGCTCAAAAACGGTTGGTTTCTGGAATTTCCTGCCAATGCCCAACTGGGCGATTTCGGCTTCCTTGTAGCGCAAAAGATCTATCGTGCTGCCAAAAAAAACCGTGCCTTCGTCGGGCCGGGTCTTGCCGGTAATGATGTCCATCATGGTGGTCTTGCCGGCGCCGTTGGGGCCGATGATGCAGCGCAACTCACCGGGGGCAATGTCCAGCGAGAGCTTGTTGATGGCCTTGAAGCCGTCGAAGCTGACACTCACATCGTCCAGGTACAGGATGCGGCCGTGCGTGACATCGACCTCACCGGACTCGACAACGCGGCCCGTGCTGGCATGGCGCCCGCCCGATCCGGCATTCCCCCCCCCGGCAGCCAGCAGCGCCATGTGCTCTTCAATACGTCGCGCACCCTGCTCAAGAAGGTCCGGGGTCATGGCATGGCCCTCACGACTTGGGATTGTCCGGCGTTGCTCATTTCTCACTGCCCTTCCGGAATTTCTTCACCAATCCGACCACACCATCGGGCAGGAACAAGGTCACGCCAATAAACAGCGCGCCCAGGAAGTACAGCCAGAACTCGGGATAAGCCACCGTGAGCCAGCTTTTGGCGCCGTTGACGATAAACGCGCCAACAATCGGCCCGATCAGGCTGGCGCGCCCCCCCACGGCGGCCCAGATGGCGATCTCGATGGAACTGGCCGGGCTCATTTCACCGGGGTTGATGATGCCGACCTGCGGTACATATAGCGCGCCGGCCACACCGCACATGACAGCGGAGATAACCCAGATGGTGAGCTTGTAGCCCAGCGGGTTGTAGCCCGAGAACATCACACGCGTTTCCGCGTCGCGAATCGCCTGCAGCACGCGGCCAAACTTGCTGCTCACCAGCCATTTGGCGAACAGGAAGAAACCGAGCAGCGTGAGTCCCGTGATAACGAACAGCGTCATGCGCATCGACGGCGTGGCCAGCGGGATGTTCAGGATACGTTTGAAGTCGGTAAAACCATTGTTGCCGCCGAAGCCGGTTTCGTTGCGGAAGAACAGCAGCATGGCCGCAAAAGTCATGGCCTGCGTGATGATGGAAAAATACACGCCCTTGATGCGTGAGCGGAAAGCAAAATAGCCAAACACAAAAGCCACCACGCCCGGCACCAGAACAATCAGGAACAGCGTCGCGATAAAACTGTCGCTGAAGGTCCAATGCCAGGGCAAGGTCTTCCAGTCCAGAAAAACCATGAAGTCGGGCAAATCGCTTTTGTAATTGCCGTCATGGCCAATCTGGCGCATCAAGTACATGCCCATCACGTAGCCGCCCAGCGCAAAAAACACCCCGTGCCCCAGCGACAAAATGCCGGTGTAACCCCAAATCAGGTCCATGGCCAGCGCGCAGATGGCGTAGCACATGATCTTGCCCAGCAGCGCCACGGCATAGGTACTCATGTGGAACAGGCTGCCCTCGGGCACCCAGAGGTTGAGCATGGGAGCCACGGCGCACACGGCGATGAGCGCCATCATGAAAGTGCTCCAGCCGGCACGCGTCAGCAAGGGGCCTTTTGCCGGAAGCAATACAGCTGGAATCATGGGAGCGTTCGTGGTCATGCTTCTGCGCTCCGGCCCTTCATCGCAAAAATGCCCTGAGGCCGCTTCTGGATGAAGATGATGATGAACACCAGAACAGCTATCTTGGCCAGCACGGCGCCGGTCCAGCCCTCCAGGAATTTGTTCAGGATACCCAGCCCCAGAGCTGCATACACCGTGCCCGCCAGTTGGCCCACACCACCCAGCACCACCACCATGAAGGAATCCACGATGTAACCCTGGCCCAGATCCGGACCCACATTGCCGACCTGGCTGAGCGCGCAGCCGGCCAGGCCTGCAATGCCCGAGCCCAGCGCAAAGGCGTAGGTGTCAATGCGGGCCGTGTTGACGCCCATGCAGGAGGCAATTGGCCGGTTCTGCGTAACGCCGCGCACAAACAGGCCCAGGCGCGTTCGACTGATCAGCCAGGCCACGCCCAACAGCACCGCCGCGGCAAACGCAATGATGACCAGCCGGTTATAGGGCAGCGATAGATTCCCCAACACCTGCACGCCACCGCTCATCCACACCGGGTTTTCAACACCCACGTTCTGCGCGCCAAAGATGGAACGTACCAATTGCTGCAACATCAGGCTGATGCCCCAGGTGGCCAGCAGCGTTTCCAGCGGCCGGCCGTACAAAAAGCGTATCACGCTGCGCTCCAGCACGGCGCCCATGAGTGCCGACGCCATAAAGGCCACCGGCACGGCAGCCAGCAGATACCAGTCAAAGGCAGCAGGCAGGTATTTCTGGAACAGGCCCTGCACCACATAGGTTGCGTAGGCGCCAATCATCATCAGTTCCCCGTGCGCCATGTTGATGACGCCCATCAGCCCGTAGGTGATCGCCAGGCCTAGTGCCACCAGCAACAGAATGCTGCCCAGGCTGATTCCGCTGAAAATCGCGCCCAGCTTGTCGCCCCATGCTAGGGATGCATCTACCTTGCTGAGCGCTGCCTGCAAGGCCACCTTGACGTCAGCGTCGGTCTCAGTGGCCAGGCGTTCAAGCAGTACCGTTTTCGTAGTTGGGTTCTTGCTGGCGGAGAGCTGCGCCGCTGCTTCCAGTCGCTTGGCCTTGTCGCTACTTCCCAGCAAAATAGCAGCGCGCATCAGTTCGAGCTGGCTTTTGAGCTGGGGCACCGTTTCAGCCGCATAGGCTTTTTCAATCAGCGGCAGGCGCGCTTCATCGTTGTCACTACCCAGCGTCTTGATGGCGTCGCGCCGTACTTTCTCATCTTTGGAAAAAAGCTTCAGCGCAGCCAGCGCGTTGTCGAGCTCGCTGCGCATCAGGTTGGGATTGATCACATCTTCGGCATCGGCCGGCAGCGGTGTCTCCGCTCCAGTGACCGGGTCAAAGGCCTTGTCGCCCTTCACCACGTAAACCTTGTCACCCCTGGTCTTCACGGCATCATCAGACAGCGCCTGGATAAACGCCATTGTCTTTTCATCAGCGTTGGCAGCCGCCTTGTTCAGCACCTCCACTCGTGCCTCGGTTTCACCAATGGCCATGCCTTTTACCTCTTCAGGGCTCAATGCATAAGCTCGGGAAGCTATAAAAAGTGTAGCAATCAGAAGAAGATGACGAAACAACATGGGAAAAGAACCAGTAGATTGGACACGGCGCACCGCGCCCAGACTGCAACGGCCTTGAAGGGAAAGGCCTGGCCGATGCCACAACCGCGGCGAAATGGACAGCGATTCCGGCAGACACCTGAGCCGGACTTGCTGCGCCGCCCCGGATACCCGGACAGTGGCGCAGCAAACGCAGAGGAAGGCGTTGCCGAAATCGTGCTTACTTCGTCGTAGCGACGCTGGTGCCCTTCACCGGCTCATCGGGCTTCTTGTCATTGCCTTCGATGTACGGGCTCCATGGCTTGGCCTTCACCGGGCCAGGCGTCTTCCAAACCACATTGAACTGGCCGTCGGCCTTGATTTCACCGATAAAGACAGACTTGTGCAGGTGATGGTTTTTCTCGTCCATCTTGCTCACAATGCCTGATGGCGCGTTGAAAGTCTGGCCGGCCATGGCGGCGATGACCTTGTCGGTGTCTGTGGATTTGGCTTTTTCCACAGCCTGCTTCCACATGTTGATACCGATATAGGTGGCTTCCATCGGGTCGTTCGTCAAAGGCTTGTCGGAGCCAGGAAGTTTTTTGGCCTTGGCGTAGGCAGACCACTTCTTGATGAACTCGGTATTGGCCGGGCTCTTGATCGACATGAAGTAGTTCCAGGCAGCCAGGTGGCCGACCAGCGGCTTGGTGTCCACACCGCGCAGTTCTTCCTCGCCCACAGAAAAGGCCACCACCGGCACGTCCTTGGCCTTCAGGCCGGCATTGCCCAGTTCCTTGTAGAAAGGCACGTTGGAGTCGCCGTTGATGGTTGATACCACGGCCGTCTTGCCGCCTTGCGAGAATTTCTTCACATCCGCCACGATGGTCTGGTAGTCGGAGTGGCCAAACGGGGTGTACTTCTCGTCAATGTCCTTGTCGGCAACACCCTTGCTCTTGAGATAAGCGCGCAGGATCTTGTTGGTGGTGCGTGGGTACACATAATCCGTGCCCAACAAAACCCAGCGCTTGGCACCGCCGCCAGCCTTGCTCATCAGGTAATCAACTGCCGGGATGGCCTGCTGGTTGGGCGCCGCGCCGGTATAAAACACGTTTTTGGAGAGTTCTTCTCCCTCATACTGCACGGGGTAGAACAGCAGGCCGTTCATTTCCTCAACCACAGGTAAAACCGACTTGCGCGACACCGAGGTCCAGCAGCCGAAGATGACGGCTACCTTGTCCTGGCCCAGCAGCTGTTTGGTTTTTTCTGCGAACAAGGGCCAGTTGGAGGCCGGATCAACCACCACGGGTTCCAGCTTTTTACCCATCACACCGCCCTTGGCATTGATCTCTTCGATCGCCATGAGCACGGTGTCTTTCAGCGTGGTTTCGGAAATCGCCATGGTGCCCGACAGGCTGTGCAAAACGCCAACCTTGATGGTGTCGGCTGCAAAAGCCGGCGATACGCCAAGGCTTGCAAGAGCGGCGGCGGCGCCAAGCGCCTTGAGGGTAAATCGACGTTGCATAATGCTTCTCCGGTAAGTAGGTAGTTCTCGGCTCGCCGGTAAAAGCCTGTTTGCAGGCCTTTACACAACGATGAGCCAATTCTGCGGACCGAAGAAGCATTCGGGAATACGCCGGGTGGCGTATATGGGGAAAGGGCCGGGCACAGGAATGGCTGACTCCTGCAAGCCCCGACAGGGCCAGAAACGGTGTAGCCGGCCGGTAATTTCAGCGGAAAAGATTCTGCGGAATGCCCGCCGCCGTGAATAGGTAGTCACGGGAAGCCTCCAGCTCCTTGCGCAGCATGTTCAGGTTGGCGTCAAGCACCTGCCCTTTCCACTTACGCACTTTACCGGCCACGATGACCGTCTCGACATTGGAGCGCTCCATCAGCGACACAACGGCGCCCGGCACGTGATTGAGTGGCGCCACGTTGATCGAAGTTGCATCCAGGATGATGATGTCGGCTTCCTTGCCCGGTGTAAGCGAGCCGACCTTATGGTCCAGCTTCAGGTCCTTCGCACCTTGCATGGTGGCAAAGCGCAGGACATCGCGCGTGGTGAGGAGTTCAGGCAGATCCGTTTGCCCGGCGAGGGCCTTGTCGTTCACGAGCATGCGCTGCAGAGCCATGGTGGTGCGCATCTGCGTGAAAAAGTCCGCGGTCAGGGTGCATTCCACATCCACGCTGAGGGATGGCTCGATACCCATGCTGAGGGCCTTCAGAATCGGTGGCTGGCCGTGCCGCATGTTCATCTCGATGGGGACTGCAAGCGAGACGGCGACACCCGCATCCTTGGCCTTCTGCCAGCTCATATCGGACATCCCGGCCATATGAATGAACAGGTTGTCAGGGCCGAACTGATTGGCCGTAGCCAGTGCGTCGAAGATCGGGGCTGTACGGGCACCGACGACATGCGCTGCAACCTGGAGGCCGAGTTCACGCCCTATCTTCCAGGTTTTCTCGTAGCCTGGCAGGTAGATCTCGCCGCCCATGATCATGGTGGCAAGCTGGTCGGCAGAAGAAAAGTACTGCTTTTTGATGCGACGCGCATCGTCAGGGTATTGCGCAAGGGCGCCCCGGCCCTCGAAATAACCGAAGGCTGTGCGGCGTCCCGAATCGACAATACCCTTGATCGCCGCATCGGAATGCTGCGGTGAATGGTGAATCTGCGAAACATCATGCACCGTCGTGACACCCGCATCGAGCTGGCTTAGTGCGCCAAAAAGTTCGTTGATGTACACGTCCTTCGGGCGGTACACAGGGGAAAACTTCCCGAGGATGTAGTCTCTGTAGTTGATTTCACCGTGAGGTTTTCCGTCAGCCCCAAGCAGGCCGTCCGCAAGAAAACTACGCAGTGCCGTCTCGAACTGGTGGTGGTGCGTGTCAACAAATCCCGGCATCACGATGCGGCCGCGGGCATCGATCACCGCCGCGCCGCCGGCCTGCAGGTTGCGCCCTACGGCGAGGATCTTCTTTCCCTCCACCAGCACGTCGGCCTCAGCGAAATCGCCTACCTTCGGATCCATCGACATGACAGCACCGCCACGAATGATGTAACGACGACCGGCGCCGCCGCTGTTTACTGGCGGCCTGGCACTGGCTGCGGCAACAGGGGGCGCCGTAAACAGGTTGAAGCCTGCGGCGGCAACTGCCGTTGTCGCCGCAGCCTTCAGGAATCCCCGTCGCGGCTCAAAATGGGCCTGAGGCCGTCCTTCGTCACATAGTCTGCACATGTCGCGTCTCCTTTTTTAATACTCAAGTTGATCCGGAAAAAGTTGGGGCGAAGTTTTTTTGCCTGATTGCTGCATGGCACAGAACAGGCACTTCCTGCCAACCAGGCCAGGCGGCCCTTCTGAAACAGAAACGGGCCCTTATGAGGCCCGTAATCACTGCTGCATCAATCCTGGCGTTCGATATTGCGCAGCTTCACCACACGGGTCCAGCGGTCAATCTCGCGCTGGACCCTGGTGCGCATTTCGTCGGGTGTCGATGGTGCGGGTATGCCCCCCAAAGCGGCAAAACGCTCGGCAGTCGCGGGTTCCGCAAGAACGGCGCGCAGCTCGCGGTTAAGGCGACTCACGATGGCCGGAGGTGTTCCGGGCGACACCACCAGTCCAAGCCACGAGGTGGGATCAACCCCGGGGAGGGTTTCCGAAATCGTAGGCACATTGGGGAAGTCCTTGAGCCGATGCGAAGACGACACGGCAAGCGGTCGCACCTGGCCGTTCTTGAAGTTGACGTTGAGGAAGGTCATGGTCTCAATAAACACGTCGATCCGTCCGCCAAGCAGTTCCGTGTACGCCGGCGCTGCACCCTTGAATGGCACGTGAATCATCTCGGTGCCCGACTCGATCTTGATCCACTCACCGAGCAGGTGATGCAGGCTGCCGGTGCCGGCAGACGACATGCTGAGTTTGCCCGGCTCAGCCTTTGCGCGCGCAAGCAAATCCGGAAAGGACTTGATCGGCGAATCCGGCCTGACCCCGATTGCCATCGGGTACTCAATGATGGTCGAGATCATGCCGAAGTCGTTCACCGGGTGGTAGGGCAAGGTTTTTTTGATAGCCGCTGATGTGGGGTGGCCACCCGTGAGCAGCACCATCGTGTAGCCATCCGGCGCGGCCTTGGCCACCGCATCTTGCGCGATGATGCCGGTGGCGCCCATTCTTTGCTCGACCACGACAGGTTGGCCAAGCCGCTCGCTCATTTTCTGTGCGACAAACCGGCTGACGAGGTCAGCGCTGCCGCCTGGCGTGAACCCGACCAGGAACTTGATGGGTTTTGTCGGATAGTCCTGGGCCGCCGCAGGCGAGCCTGCCAGCAGGCAGGAAAACCCTGTGAACGCGGCGATTGCCGTAAATGCCAGGTGACGGCGTGTTCGAATGTTCATGTTTTGTCTCCTCTTGATGTATCGGGTCTTTGACGGGCAACTGTCATGGCTGGCCTGATTGGACTGGCAACCAGGCGCGCGCGTCCTTGAATGAATCAGCGCACTGTGCGTTGCAGGAAATCCAGAGCTGCACGATTGAACTCTTCCGACGATTCGAACTGCGCCCAGTGAGACGCACCGCGGATTTCCAGATACTCGGCCTTCGGGATCAATTTCGAAAGACGTTGTGCGGTCTCAAGAAAGATGTCCTTGTGATCCACCGCGCCTATCAGCAACGTGGGCGCCTGCAGGCTTTGCCATTCGGCTTCAGCAATCAGGTTACGTGGACGCATGGCTGGCTCCTGCAAACACAGGATGTGCTCCATGGCACGGCGCATGCCGGGTTTCCGGTACACAGCCTGGCGCACGCCAACAAAATCGGGAATGCGGTTGTGCTCAAAAAGGATCAGGCCTTTGAAAACGGAGCTGACGTTCTCCCAGCTCGGGTCGTCCACGGCCTTGAAGCGCGCACCCTTGATATCCAGGGACGTCTGCGCATCGGTAAGCAGGCCGGCAGCGGACACCAGCACCAGGCTTTGTACCTTTTCCGGATAGGTCAGGGCGAAACGCGAGGCGATCCAGCCGCCAAGCGACACACCGAAGATGGACGCCTTGTCCACCCCCACGGCCTTCATGAAATTGCTCACGTGTTCGACATACACGGATATCTCATAGTCGATGTCGGGTTTGCCACTAAAACCTGAGCCTATCGTGTCAAAGGCATAGCAGTTGTAGTGTTTTGAAAACACCGCCAGGTTGGCGCAAAAACATTCCCAACTGCCGCCGGTGCCGTGCACCATCAGCAGTGGCGGGCCATCCTCCGGTCCGGCCTGGATATAGCGCGTACTGATACCACCCGCGTCTATCCAGCCCTGGCGGAATGAGGTTTCACGCAATTCGGACCATACGCTGCGAAAAGGTGCGACGCTCGTGGCGGCTTGTGCTTGGGTATTCATATCGGTACTCATGGGTTGTTTATGTCTCGTGTAAAAGGAAAAAGGGGAATGCTGGCCGTGCGTCTCAGCCGGACAGGCGCTCGCTTAAAGCGCGTTGCCATGTCTCATGCGACTGGAAACTTGCGTCGCCGCTTACCATGGCTTTTGTGTTGGCACGAATCTCGTCGGCCGGCGCGTCAAGGTCCAGCGGTTGCTGGTAGGGCTGGTTCACATACCAGGGCGATCCCGCGTATATCTCTATCCGGTTGCCCTCGGGGTCCAGGAAATAGATGCTCCACGCATTGCCATGGTTTGAGGGGCGCAGATCACGCAAGCCCATTTTTGCAACGGTGCGGTTGTAGTACTGCAGGTCTTCCAGTGATTTGACACGGAATGACATCTGGCTGACGGGTGAGTACTCGTCATCAGGACGTCCGCTGACCATCACGAGCTGGTGGTGTTCGTTGGCATTCCGGCTCATGAAGGTGATGCGCCCGCCGCGCAGTTCGCCGCTGTCGGTCACCACCATGCCAAGCAGGTCGCCGTAAAAAGCGACCATCGCATCGAGGTCGCGAACATAAAGTCCCAGGTGGGTTAGCTGGGCATCAGGGGGACGGGTCATGTTTTTCCTTCAGCGTCATCAGGCGACGCGACCGGCGAAGGATATGGCTTGCTATGATCCGGCGTCAAACGATTTCAACTGAATGTCCAGCCCTTGAACATTGCCTGTCCATGAGCGAATCCTCCTACCATTCCGTACGAGGGCTTGAGCGGGGCCTGGCCGTGCTGCGCGCCGTCAATGCGCTCGGGCATGCGACATCAGTTGAAGTAGCCAGCCGCACAGGCCTTCCCAGGCCCACCGTACACCGCCTTCTTGAAACCTTGCGCACCGAAGGTTTCCTGCGCCGCACGTCCCTGCGCGACGCGTACCGCCTGACACTCAAGGTCAAAAGCCTGTCCGGCGGCTACAAGGACGAAGACTGGATCACCGATATTGCCGATGCCGTGCTGGCTGAGCTTTGTGATGAAGTGGTGTGGCCTACGGATATCACGACTTACGAAGATGAGGGAATGGTCATCCGTTCCACGACACATTACCGCAGCCCGTTGTCGATAGAGCGCTCATGGGTCGGGCGCCAGTTGCCCATGCTGAGCACCGCGGCCGGCTGGACCTACCTCGCCTTCACACCGGCAAAAGAGCGCAAGGCAATCCTGGAGCGCATTGCGACGGTTCCCGGCCCTGATCAGGAGAAAATGCGCGACCCCGAGGCCGTGCGCCGCGCGCTGGCCGCGACACGGCGCCGCGGTTACGGTACCCGGCAGCGTGAGCTCATGGCCAAGACCTCAAGCATCGCGGTGCCCATCATGAACGGCGCACACGTGCTGGGCTGCGTCAACATTATCTGGATCGATTCCGCCATGGCTTTTGACGTGGCCACACGCCGCTACCTGCCCGTGCTGCAGCATGCCGCCACCCGTATAACCGCAGCCTACCAGGCGCTCACGGCGACCTGAGAAGAGTTTCCGGCAAGCCGCAAAGAAGCACTTCAAGCGCACGCGGCACATTGGCCATGGATGCCGGCAATACAGGCTTGTGTCATTGGTGCGTATCGGTTCTATTTTGTAGACCCTGAAGCCTTCACCGTGCCAGTGGCACTGCTGCAATCTCATTGATGCGCTGCCGCGCAGCTGGTCTTTCGCGCTCAAAAATTGTGAGGTAGGCCGGATCCATAAACCCGTGCACGCCGGCAATGTAACCTGGCGTGGCGTAAAGACGCCGTGCCCAGTCTGCTATACGCGGCCGCGCGGCAAGCAGGTCGCCGAAGCCCAAGTGCTCCATCCGGATCATGTAGGGGCTGTAAGCGATATCGGCCAGCGAGTAGTTCGGTCCAGCCAGCCAAAGGCTGTCGGCTAGCGCGCGTTCAATATCATCAAGCAACCTGATGAGGCGCTTGACCGCCTGCGAAAACTGCGCAGACTCCATACCCTGCTCGATGGCCAGGCGCAAGCGGTTGCGGCGAGCTTCATCAACCATGTTGTCGTACCAGGCCTGCAGCACGGGTGCTGGCCGCGCCAGGAACTGATGACGGAAAGCGATACTGGTAGATACCGTACCAATGGTCGCGTGCACACCGTCGTCGAGCTGCTTCATCCACAGCCTCATCGCGGCAATGTCGGCAGGGCTGGAAGGTCGCAAGCGCACGGTGCCTGGCCAGCGGTCTTCAATGTATTCGAGGATCACGTTGGATTCGATAATGACCCGTCCGCGGTCCACCAAGGTGGGCACCACCTGGTTCGGATTCAGCTTGACGTACTCGGGTTTTTGCACATCGCCAGCGCGCAGGTCCATCCTCACTCCCTGCCAGGCGATACCCTTCTCGTGCAGCGCGTTGCGTACTTTTGCAGCGCAAACCGACATGTCATTGTGGTACAGCAAAGGTATTTCAGAATCAATTGATTTCGACGGCATTGTTGGCACTTTCGCGAGAGACGCTGAGCTGTGGAAAAAATGGAGTGGTAAAGCGTTAAGGATTTACAAAAATCGGTGAACGCCAAATTGGCAAGGCAACGCAAGCGCACCTGTGCAGGCAGGTGGCGGTGCCGGCCCCGCAAGTTAGTTTTGAAGGATCTTTGGCAGCCATAGCGACAACGCAGGGAACAGGGTCAGCAATGCCAACACGAACATATCAGCAAGAATGAAAGGTGTAACCCCCTTGTAGATCTTGCTCAAAGATATCTGCGGCGCCATCCCATGCAGCACGAACACAGCTATGCCAAGCGGAGGGAGGATCATGCCAATTTCTATGATCACGATATTCAGAATGCCCCACCAGATGGGGTCGTAGCCCAGCTGGGTGATGATGGGCAGGACAAATGGCAGAGTGATGAGCATCGCAGCGATTTCATCAAAAACCGCGCCAAGAATCAGGTAAATCACCAGTAGCAGGAAGATGATGGTCAAGCCGCTTAATTGCGTTCCATTGAGCAGCGCGATGAGTGCCTCTGGAATCTGGGCCAGGCCAATAAAGGCGCCAAAGATGGTCGACCCAATGATGATCATGTAGATCATTGCGCTGGCAGAGGCACAGTCGCGCATGCCGCGCCAGACTGCAACACGGGTCAGTCGTCCGCGCATCGCTGCAAACGCAAAGGACAACACCGCCGCCACCGACGCAGCCTCGTTGACGGTAAAGATGCCGCTGTAGAGCCCGCAGAACACCACGACCATCAGGAACAGCACCGGTAGTGCTGCGCGGATCAAGGGCCAACGCTCTGACCAGGGCAGGCGCTCGGACATGGGTGCAATTTCGGGTCGCAAGCGCACGACGACCGCGATCATCAACAGGTTGGCAGCGATCGTCAGAACGGCAGGAATGATGGCTGCTATAAAGAGATCGAAGATGAAGGTTTTGGCAGCGACACAATACAGAATCATTGCGACCGATGGGGGGATGAGTGACTTCAACGCCCCCCCGGCTGCAATGGTTCCCGCGGCGAACCCCGGGGAGTAGCCGCGCGAGAGCATCTCCGGCAGTGCCGCTTTGGCGAACGTCGCCGCCGTGGCGGTTGAGGAGCCACAGATGGCACCAAAGGCTGCACAACCTCCCGCCGTTGCATAGGCCAATCCACCGCGGCGATGGCCTAAAACGGCAGCAGCAGCGTTATAGATCTCGGCTGAAAATCCTGCCGCACTTGCAAAGGTACCCATCAGCAGGAACAAGGGCACGGTGGCCAAGTCGACGCTGGACAACAGTCCTGCGGGTTCGCTGGCCAACATCGCCAGCGCCGGTCCCCAGCCAGTTTGCGCGGCGTAACCAGCCACACCAACCACCAGCATGGCAATCCCGACCGGCACTTGCAGCAGGATCAGAACAAACAACGCGACGATACCGATCGCCCCAATCGTCAAGACGCTCATGACTCCACCCTTGAAAGACCGTTATGTTCCGGGGCGAGCGCATTGACGCGCGCCGGGTTGATCAGGTTGGCGACGTCGACTGCGATCATTACGATCTGCACCAGGACTGTCAACCAAAGAACGCCCGCTACGCAATACCAGAAAGGAGCGATCGGGATGTGCAGGATCCAGGTCGTCTCGCGGGCCTGCCCCAACTTGAAGGCGTAGCGCGTGAACTCGTATGCCATTCCGAAAAAGACCAGGCCAGTCAGAACCGAGGCAATGAGGTCACAGAAACGGCCGGCACTCGAACCCAGAAATGAGGCGACAAAGCGAACCGCAATGTTGCTGCGCTCCATCAGGGAGACCGGGAAGCAGCAACTGATGCCGATTGCGATGGCAAGTGATCCCACGTCGCGCACCCCTTCAATCGGATGATTGAAGATGGAGCGCATCAAGCCATCAAGCAGGGTAAGCACCGCGAGGAACATCAGGGCGACCAGCCCAGCAATGGAGATTCCGCTTGCCAGGCGCATTGCCAGCCGTTCACAGGTCATAAGCATCAAAACATCCCTTTTCTGATCAGCAGTTTTCGCGGCGTCAGGCTTACTTGCCTGCACGTACTGCCGCCAGCTCACCCTGCACGAGTTCCAGCAGTTGCTTGTTGCGGGGGGACTTTTCGGTCCAGGTTTTGATGACCGAGTTAAACGCTATCTGAGCGCTTGCAAGGTCTGCTGCTGACGGCGTCACGAGGGTGCGCTTGGGATCATCCGCGAGCCTTTTTACCAGCTCAGCGTTGTAGGTCGTGATGTTTGCATTAAAGAGATTGGCAGTCCACATACCGCTGTGCTTGATGATGGCGTCCTGCGCGGGCTTGGGCAGGCTGTCAAATTTTGACTTGTTCATCAGCATCACTATGGGCAATACACCAAGCTTCACAAAGTAGTGTGAGTTGACGACACGAACGAAGCCAAAATCGAACAACGGGGACGGGTGAGTCGTGGTGCCGTCGATGGTGCCGCGGGCGATGGCTTCAACAACTTCGGTTGTAGCCATACCAATGGGCACTGCGCCAAGTGCGCGCAGGGTTTCCCCCTCGATGGAGCCGGATACGCGGATCTTGCGCCCCTTCAGGTCTGCAAGTGCCCTGATCGGTGTTCGACTGTGGATGCTGTAAGGATCGGTGGTGAAGGTTCCCAACGGTACAAATTGCTCAAACGGGTTTATTTTTTTGGAAGCCATCAGGCGCGTGAACACCAACGTGGCCTCCTGGAGGTCACGAAACAGTCCGGGCAATTCGAATACCTCGGTTTCCGGGAAACGCCCGGGCGAGAAGGACGGGACTATCCACGCTATGTCGGCAATGCCGTCGAGCACCATCTGCGGCTGCTGAACCGGATTGCGGCCCAGTGCGCCATTGGGAAACAGCTCAATCTGAACCGTTCCGCCCGAATCCTTGTTGACGGCTTCAGCGAAGGGCTTGAACACCGTCTTGAACGTTTGCTCCGTGTCCGGGGCGAATGATGCGAAGCGCAGTTTGATGGGGTCAGCATGAGCGCCCCAACTCACAACCGCAGCCAGCGCAATACCAGCCAACTTGACCCAGTTCAATGATTTTTTTACAGATCTCATATCGTCGTCCTTTTCGAGATAAACAGGCAGAGCTTCAGAAATGCAGTCTCAAAAAAATAACTTTTTCAGGAGTTTAAATTTGCTCACTTCGTAATTTTTAAATTTATTATCAAATAGAGATACTGGTGCAAACCCCACTGTTTGATTCAATTGAATTTATAACAATAGTCTCACATTGAGATAAATAGAACATAAATTATGAAGCCGACTCGAATTCCATCTACCTGCCTGAGGGCCCCACTTGTCCATGCGGCGGCCCAGAGGCTCAGTTCCAGTCCGCTCCCAGGCCGAGTCAGTCCAAAGATGAAGAAGAGGGCCTACCCATGACTGCGCCTGAAAGCGCCATGTCGTCGGCAGTTGTTGACGTTGCAATCGTCGGCTATGGGCCCACGGGCGCCACGCTGGCCAATCTGCTCGGCCAGCAGGGCTTGAACGTAGTGGTGCTCGAGCGCGAGCCTGCTCCGCTGGACCTGCCACGTGCAGTGCACTTTGACGGCGAAGTAGCGCGCATCTTCCAGTCCATCGGCCTTGCCACAGAGGTTTTGCATCGGTCACGGTTGTCGGCTGGCATGAAGTACTTCAATGTTGCAGGTGACACGCTGCTGGAGCGCAAACCCAGCCCCCCTTCAGGTCCACAAGGCTGGCCCAACAATGTCATATTCCACCAACCCGATCTCGAGGCCGTGCTGCGTGATGGCGTGGGTCGCTTCGAGAACGTCGACGTGTGTTTAAACACGCAGGTCGAGGGCATCGAAGACCGCAAAGAGCATGCCGGGATACTGGTTCGCGATGCACAAACCCGACAGACGCGCAATGTGCGCGCCCGCTGGGTAGTCGGATGCGACGGTGGACGCTCTATGGTCCGCGAGCTCATTGGCGGCGGCATGGAAGACATGGGCATGCACCAGGCCTGGCTTGTTATCGACGCAGTGATGATCCGGGAGGTCGAGCTGCCCGACATCACCATTCAGTACTGTGATCCGGAGCGTCCCATCACCTACATCCATGTCGTGGGGCAACGACGTCGCTGGGAGATCATGTTGATGCCCGGAGACGATCCGGAGACCATCGTCAGGGATGAAGCCCTGTGGCGTCTTCTGGCGCCGTGGATCAAACCCGGCGATGCAAGGCTGGAGCGACGGGCCATTTATACCTTTCATGCGCTGATCGCCAACCAATGGCGGCATGAGCGACTGATACTCGCTGGAGACGCTGCGCACCTGATGCCGCCCTTCCTGGGCCAGGGTCTGTGCTCAGGCATTCGCGACGCTTCGAATCTGGCCTGGAAGCTCGCCGCAATCTGCCGTGACGCTGACGCAAAATTGCTGGACAGCTATTGCAGCGAGCGTCGGCCGCACGTGCGCGAGTTCGTCCAGACAGCGGTCAGGCTCGGCAGCATCATCCAGACCACCGACCCGCATGTGGCGGCCGAACGCGACCGCCGGATGCTCGCCGGCGATGATGAGATCGTCAATCTCTCCCCGCCACTCGGCCCCGGCGCGCACGGGGGCAGCATGTCGGCTGGAACCCTGGTCCGTCAGCCCCTTCTGAGTGACGGTTCGCGCCTCGACGACATGACCGGACCGCGCTTCGTGCTGTGCGGCGCGACGTTAGCACGCACCCGGCAGACCCAGGCGCTTTGGGCACTGGTCGACACCGGCGCACTGGCCTGGATTTCCGACGAAGCGCTGTCAGGCTGGCTCGAAGAGTTGGGTGCGTGCTGGGTGGTTTTACGACCGGACCGCTACGTGCTCGATCAAGCGACAAACGCAGATGCCCTTGTCAATCTGATTGATCGCTGGTCTGAAGTGATACGCACGGCCGCGCCTGTTTCCAGCAAGTTGCGCCCTGAACCGGTACTGAGTTAAGAATTATTGTGCGGATTTTCGTGAGTGCAGGGTAGCCCACGTCGGCGTGCGAAGTCACAAGGTTGCGTACGGGCAAACCCAAATGTTTCGGTAAATTTCTTTTATGAAGGAGACTGTGATGCAACAAGTAATACAAGATTCCCGTTCGATTGAAGTCCCATCCACCCACCAACCCTTATCGATCCGGTCAGCAACGCAAGTGAGCGATGCGGATGTCCAGGCTTTCGAGCGGGATGGCGTGGTCTGCCTGCGCGGCGTGTTCGACTCAGACTGGTGCGAACTGCTCAAGGAGGCGGCGTTAGAAGCCCTGGACTCCGGCGCCGGTCGCCCGCGCGAAGTGCAGAACAAGACAGCAGGCAGCGGACGTTTTTATTCGAATGTCTACCTCTCAGACCTCGACTGGCGCTTTCGCCTGTTACGTGACCGCTCGCCAGCACCGGAAGTTGCCGCGACCCTGATGCGTTCCGACAGCATCCGTTTTTACTATGACCAGCTCTTCGTAAAAACGCCGTCCGCCGGTGCACCTACACCCTGGCACAACGATCTGCCGTTCTGGCCGTTCCGCGGCAACGACCTGATCTCCATGTGGATTGCACTGAGCCCGGTTACCACGGAAAACAGCGGCCTGCAGTACGTGGCCGGATCGCACCGCTGGGGCAAGATGTTTCGTGCCGTCACGCCGGACTACGATCCAAACCTGGCGGACGAATCCATGCCGGTCTGCCCCGACTACGGCAGTGATGCCGGCGACCAGGCCGGAAAACTCCTGAGCTGGGACATGCAGCCTGGTGATGTGCTGTGCCATCACCCTTTGACCGTGCATGGCGCATCAGGAAACAAATCTACAACCGAGACGCGCATTGGCTTGTCCGTCCGGTTCCTTGGACAGGACGTACAGTGGGATCCACGCCCCCGCACCATGCGCTTGCGCCACGACCCGGGGGTGCAGCCAGGCGAATTCCCTGCGGACGATGTGGCGCTTCCTGTCGTGTGGGAGCGCAGCAGCGGACTGCGTGCGCTGGCAACATAATTGCATCGCCCGAGAATAAAATGCAAAGCTTTCTAACGGCGCGATCAGGGACTGTGACGCGCTTATAGACCACCAGAGGAGCGGAAGTGTCCGATTCAGTAAGCTCCAGCCTCGCACGCACTCTCAGCGTGCTCGACCTTTTTAATGAGAACAAGCAGACGCTGACGGCAGAGGAGATAGTCGACGTATTGGCCGTATCGCGCCCGACCGGTTATCGCTACGTCCGTATTCTGCTTAATGCCGACCTGTTGCAGCAGGTTGGCAACTCCTTGTATGCGCTGGGCCCGAAGATCGTTGTGCTAGATCACTACATCCGCTTCTCAGATCCCGTGCTGCGGGTGTCCCGACCGCTGATGCAGGAGCTGGCGAAAAAAACTGGATTCGACTGCATCACCTCTGGCTGGTTCGGCAACCAGGTACTCGATACCCACCGCGAGTATGGCGCAGTACCGGCACATCTTTTATACGGCCGTGGACGCCCAAGGCCCTTGTTTTTGGGTTCAGCCCCCAAGCTGATCCTGGCTTCATTTTCAAGCCCGCAATTGCGCAAGGTATTCGACCAGCACGGTGAGGAGGCTGTCGCGGCCGGGCTTCCGGGCGATTGGCCGGGCTTTCGCAAGTACTTCGCCGCGATCCGCCGTGCCGGGCATTACCTTTCCGTCGGCGAGCTGCAGTCACAGTACGCCTCTGTAGGAGCGCCCATTGTCAGCCCCAAGGAAAGCCTTTGGGGCTCACTTTCGATTGTGTTCGACAAGAGCCGGCTGAGCATCATCGATACCGACAAACTCACCGGCTTGACAATCGAAACAGCTCAGGCCATCAGTACCCGCATAGCAATGGGCGCTGATGCTTGACACGAGATGGTCACCACCCGGGTGAAAACTATCGACAGGCCACCCCGGTGCTGCGCCTGGCCTGCTGTCGCTCACTCAGCAGCATCCGTCACAGCAGCAGGCTCGCCCTGCGGGCCCGTGCCGATGGCAGTGCCCGGCCTGAGCAACACTGCCCCCAGCACACCCGCCACGGCGGCAAACACCGCGCCGATCACAAACGCCAGCTGGTAGCCGCCGTTGAGTGCCGCCAGCGCGCCTGCGCCCGACATGGCCAGGCCATCGGTACGCGCAGCGGCCAGGCTGGCCAGTACTGCAAGCCCCAGCGCGCCGCCCATCATGAAAGAGGTGTTGACCACGCCTGACGCAATGCCGGACTCACTGGGGTCCACATCGCTCATGGCGGCAAGCAGCACCGGATTGAAGGCCATGCCGGCGCCCAGGCCAAGCAGCAGCATGCCGGGAAGAACGTCTGCAACAAATTGCCCGCCGACCGGTGCCCTGGCAAACAGGGCCAGGCCCACGGCGGCCAGCAGCAGCCCCGCCGCGAGAGGCGCCCGGATGCCGAAGCGCATGACGATTTTGGCGGACAGGCCCAGCGAGAACGCGGCCATGATCAGGTTCGCGGGCAGGAAGCCGAGCCCGACCTGCATGGCGCTATAGCCCAGCACAAGTTGCATGTACAGCGCTGAGATAAAAAACCATGCAAACATGGCTGCCGCCCAGAGCACGCCGACCACGTTGGCCGTGGCGACATTGCGCAAGCGGAACAAACCCAGGGGCATCAGCGGTGTCTGCACACGAGATTCAATGGACAGGAACATGGCGAGCAATACGACGGCCACGCCCAGCAGGCCAAGCGTCTGCACAGACGTCCAGCCCGCCTCATTACCGTTGACGATTCCATAGACCGCCAGCATCAGCGAGCTGGTGACCGTGACGGCGCCCCAGACGTCCAGCTTTGCGCCGCTGGCCTGGCCCCGGCCACCGGGCAAGAGCATCAGGCACAGCGCAAATACCGCGGCGCCTATGGGCAGGTTGACCAGAAATATCCAGTGCCAGCTCAAGGCGTCAGTCAGCAAGCCCCCCAGCAGCACGCCAATGCTGCCGCCGCCGGCGCAGACAAAACCGTACACCCCCATGGCCTTGGCGCGCTCGGCAGGTTCGGTGAAAAGATTCATGATCAGCGACAGCGAAATGGCCGAGACCACCGCGCCGCCCAGGCCCTGCACCGCTCGCGCAACAACCAGCAAAGCCTGCGAGTTGGCCAGCCCGCAAGCCAGCGAGGCCACCGTAAACAGCGTCAGCCCGGCCAGGAACAGGCGGCGTTGCCCATAAAGGTCGCCCAGCCGGCCGCCAAGCAGCAGGAAGCCGCCAAATGTCAGCATGTAGGCATTGACGACCCAGACCAGCGACGTTTCGGTAAAACCAAGGTCGCTGCGTATGGAAGGCAGCGCCACGTTCACGATGGTGGTATCAAGCACAATCATCAGCACCCCAAGGCACAGCACCATCAGCGCCCACCAGCGCTTGCGGTTGTCCATACTCTTTGTCATTCGTATCTCCTTTTCCTTCTTGTAAACGACTTTCAATACGGCAAAGCGCCGGTCCGGTTCATGACGGTGCCTGTGTCGGCAAGCCTGTTTTCAGGCAGCATTTTTCCATGTTGATATTTCCTGCTTCACAAACCATTCCTGATGCAAGGCGGCATCGACACGCAGGTTCTAGCGATTGAGAATGTGCAGGATGTTTCCGTCGGGGTCCTTGAACCAGGCGCCCCGGTAGTCACCGGCCACATGCGCGTCACCCTGCCGCGTCATGCCGGGCATGTTGTAGTGCTCAAACACCACACCTTTGGCCTTGAGCGCTTTAAGGATGTTGTCAAACTCGCGGCCCACGGCCCAGGTGCAGGCCGTGGCCTGGTTGCTGCCGGCAAACTGTGAGACGTACACCACCACGGTGGCGGTGCCGCTCTGGTAGCTGAGCACGCCCTCCGGGTCGCTTTCAAGCGGGGTAAGACCCAGTTGTCCTTCATAAAATTTTTTGGCGGCAGCCATGTCCCTGACGGCGATGGTGGCCATGGCGTTTCGGTTGGCGAGCATGGAGTCTCCTTTCAGGGTGACAGATTGACCTCAGGCGGCAGACGACGCGGGAGCCAACAGTTTGTCGAGCTTGAGGAAAGCGCCGGCCCAGCCCTGGTTGTGCCCATCGCGCGCGGCCTGGTCGAAGAAGCGCTCATGGACAAACACCAGCTCGGTGCCGGCGCCCGAGAGTTTGAAGGCCAGCGACACCAGCGACACGCGCTCCGGCGTGCTTTTCCAGCACCAGTCAAAAACCAGCCTACGGTGCGGTTCGACTTCAAGATAGTTACCGCTCACATCATGGGTCTCCTGCCCGGGTACACCGAACTGGATGTGGTAACGGCCGCCCACACGCAGATCCACATCGGCAATGCTCACCACGCCGGCCGGATCAGGGCCGAACCACTGCACTAGCGCTTGCGGGTCGGTCCACGCGCGCCAGACTTTTTCAGGACTGACGGGGTAATGCCGGGTGATGTTGACGGCGGGACGGTCCTGGGTTGTGCTTCTTTCCATGACGGGTTCAACTCCTCTTGTCTATAAAGGTAGCGGCCCAGCGCATCAAGCCGCCCGGACCAGAACTTCTCGTAACGGGACAGCCACATGGCGGCCTCCTGCATGGGTTCGGGCGAGATCGCCAGATTGACGACCCGCCCGTCCTTTGCGCGGCTGACCAGCCCGGCATCCTCAAGCACCCGCAAGTGCTTCATAAAGCCAGGCAAGGACATGCCATGCGGCGCGGCCAGTTCACCGACCGACCGGCTGCCGTGCTCCAGCGTTTGCAGCACCTTGCGGCGGGTCGGGTCTGCCAGTGCGGCAAACACGGCATTCAGGACATTTTCGTCTTCAAACTTAACCATTTAGCTTAGTATCAATTCAAATACCGGTGCTGTCAACCCGCCAGGGCTGCACCAGACCTGTAAAAGATGTGTCCGACCGTCGAGCTGATGTAAACCCAGGAAACCCTGTGCAAGAACACTGGTACTCCGGCCGGCATGAGCGTCCAATGGAGGCGTGTTCCACAATTGGTGACGAAACCCGCACCCCTGCCCATGAGCTATAGCCCGAAAAAACAGATTTCCGCACAAACCCTGCAGACTGCACACAAGTCGAGGCACCTGGTGTGGGCCACGATGCTCACCCTGAGCGCCGCCGCTGCCCTGTTTGCCATGCACGCACAGGCCCAGACCACGACTGCAGCTGCGCCAGTCCAGGCAGACGCCCAGGCGCAAGCTGCCCCACCCGCTGCCGCTGCGCCCGCCACACCGGCCGCCCCTAAATATGCCGCCCAGGATCTGGAGCGCGCCTTCAATTTTCTCGATGCCAACCGGGACGGCAGTATCAGCCGCTCGGAAGCCGCCGCCTTTCGCAATGTGGCCAAACACTTTGATGCCGCCGACACCAACAAGGACAACCAGCTGTCGCGCGAGGAATTTGGAAACGCGCTGAACGGCGGCAAGCCGCAATGATGCGCTTGGCATCCCGGTAAGGGTGGCCCGCTAAACTGCGTGTTTGTGCGGCCTCACCATCTGTCACTCCGGGAGCTATCATGGCCATTCACGAGCTGTATGCCTATATCCACGTCAGAAATGCAAATGACGCCATCGCGTTTTACAGCGCGGTGTTTGGCGCCACCGAAAAGTTCAGGCTGACAGAACCCGGCGGCCGCATAGGCCACGCCGAACTGGCATTTGGCGACGCCACGCTGATGATTTCGGAAGAGTACCCGGAGTACGGCATCCTCGGGCCCGACGGCACCGCGCCTGCAGTCTTCACGCTGCACCTGCATGTGGACAACTGCGATGAGGTGATCGCCCGTGCCCTGGACGCGGGCGCCACACTTGAAATGGCGGCACAGAACCAGTTTTACGGCGAACGTTCAGGCAGCTTTCGCGACCCCTTCGGCCACCGCTGGAATGTGGGGCACAGCATTGAGGACGTGGCGCCCGAAGAAATGCAGCGGCGCTACACCGCTATGATGAAACAGACCGCTTAAAAATGGCGCCGGAATGGCCACAAGGCGCTGGATCAAACGCCTTCCGGTGCGGCAAACCGCCATTCAGGACGCTATCAAAACAATAGCTGGCTGCGCGCACCATACGTCGGCCAGGCACCTAAAACGCTTCAAAAACCGCCTCCTGACTGCCCGCCATGCCCACACGCCAAGTTGTCAACCAGTTTATCGCCCTTGTTGAAAGCGGCG
The DNA here is from genome assembly GCF_042659145.1 of Polaromonas aquatica. Lineage (NCBI taxonomy): Bacteria > Pseudomonadati > Pseudomonadota > Betaproteobacteria > Burkholderiales > Comamonadaceae > Polaromonas > Polaromonas aquatica. The sequence goes on from NZ_JBHSRS010000083.1 coordinate 379,425, forward strand.
CGCATGTGGAAGCCATCGAGCAGTTTTACGCGCCTGACGCAAGCATGCAGGAAAACAGCCACCCGCCCCGCAGCGGACTGGCAAACCTGGTGGCGCACGAACGTGCTGCGCTGGCGGCCGTCCGGGAGATGCGCACGCTGCCTGCGCAGTCGGTTCTGGTCGATGGCGACCTGGTGGTGATCCAGTGGATCTTTGAATACGTCACAGCCGATGGCCGGACCTTCCGCATGGAAGAGCTCGCACACCAGCGCTGGCGAGGCGACAAGATTGTGCAGGAACGTTTTTTCTACGACCCGGCACAGGGCAAAACGCCGGTCGCCGACTGAGCCACCCGAGCGAGCCCTCATTGAAGTACCTTGTAGCCGTTCGGGCCTTATGCGAGTTCACGGCCAAACACGGCGACCTGGACCTGCGTTTTACGCCCGCCCCGTCCGCGCAGGAAGGCATGGCGGGCCATGCGGTCGTCGCCTCGCGGCGCGGGGACGGCTACCAGGCCGAAGTCAGCCTGGAGGGCGAGTACAAAAACCTGCGCGTGCGCGGCCGGGCCGACGGTTATGACCCGGCGCTCAACCAGCTTGAAGAAGTCAAAACCTTCCGTGGTGATTTGCATGCCATGCCGGACAACCGCCGCAACCTGCACTGGGCGCAGGCCAAAATCTACGGCTGGCTGCTGTGCCATGAAAAAGGCCTGGACGGCATCAACCTGTCGCTGGTGTACTTTGATGTCGCCAGCTTGCAGGAAACACCGCTGACCGAACACTTCAGCGCCGCATCACTGAAGGAATATTTTGAGTTGCAATGCGAACGCTTCCTGCTCTGGGCCGATCAGGAGCTGGCGCACCGGCTGGCGCGCGACGCGGCCCTGACGGCCCTGGATTTTCCGCATGCCAGCTTCAGGCCCGGCCAGCGCGAACTGGCAGAAGCCGTTTACAAAACCAGCAGCGCCGGCAAGTGCCTGATGGCGCAAGCCACCACGGGCATTGGCAAAACCGTGGGCACGGTGTTCCCCCTGCTCAAGGCCACACCCAAAAAGAAGCTGGACAAGCTTTTTTTCCTGGCCGCCAAAACACCCGGACGCAAGCTGGCGCTGGACGCGCTGGCGCTGATCAAGGACAGCGCCGGCGGCCTGCCGCTGCGCGTGCTGGAACTGGTGGCGCGCGACAAGTCCTGCGAGCACCTGGACAAGGCCTGCCACGGCGATGCCTGCCCGCTGGCCAGGGGCTTTTATGACCGACTGCCGCAAGCGCGTGTTGCCGCCGTGCATTACGCCGCCAGCGAAGGCATGCTGGACAAACCTGCCCTGCGCAAGGTCGCGCTGGCGCACCAGGTCTGCCCCTATTACCTGAGCCAGGAACTGGTGACCTGGTCGGATGTGGCGGTGGGTGACTACAACTACTTTTTCGACAGCAGCGCCCTGCTCTACAACATGACACTCACCAACCAGTGGCGCGTCAGCGTGCTGGTGGACGAGGCCCACAACATGGTCGAACGGGCGCGCAAGATGTACTCGGCCACGCTGGAACAGGCCCAGTTACACCAGGTGCATGCATCGGCGCCCAGGGCCGTCCGGGGCGCGCTGGAACGCCTGAACCGCAACTTCAATGACCTGCACAAATTGCAGACCGAGCCCTACCAGGTCCATACCGAACTGCCCGCCAGTTTTCTCAAGGCATTGCAGCAGGCCATCACCGGCATCACCGACTTCCTGGTAGCCAACCCTACGCGGGTTGACGGCGAGTTGCAGGCCTTTTATTTCGAGGCGCTGCATTTTTCGCGCATGGCAGATGCATTTGGTGCGCACTCCATTTTTGACATCACGCTCAATGACTCAGCGCAAACAGAGGCCAGCGCGTTTCAGGGCGACCACGGCTGCGCCACGCTGAATATCCGCAATGTGGTGCCCGCGCCTTTTCTGGCGCCGCGCTTTGCGGCGGTGAATTCCGTGGCGCTGTTTTCAGCCACCCTGAGCCCGCAGGATTTTTACAGGGAGACGCTGGGCCTGCCCGCCGGCACGGCATGGATTGATGTGCAGTCGCCCTTTACACATGAGCAGTTGCGGGTTGCGGCAGTCAGCAATATTTCAACGCGCTACCAGCACCGGGACCAGTCGCTGGGGCCGATTGCCGACCTGATGGCGCGGCAATACGGAAAAACACCGGGCAACTACCTGGCATTTTTGAGCAGCTACGACTACCTGCAAAAGCTTGTTGCCCTGTTCCGGGAGCGTTACCCACACATTTCCGCGTGGGAACAGAAACGCCAGATGGATGAAGCCGGGCGCGAGCAGTTCCTCGCGCGCTTCACACCCGACTCGCAGGGCATAGGGTTTGCCGTGCTGGGCGGCGCGTTTGCCGAAGGCGTGGATTTGCCGGGCAGGCGACTGATAGGCGCGTTTGTCGCCACGCTCGGTTTGCCGCAGGTCAACCCGGTGAATGAGGAAATCAGGAAGCGCATGGGCGCCTACTTTGACGGCAAGGCCGACAGCAAAACGGACGGCAGCGGCGAGCTCGGCTACAACTACACCTACCTCTACCCCGGCCTGCAAAAGGTGGTGCAGGCAGCCGGCCGGGTAATACGCACACAGCTTGATGTTGGCGTGATTTACCTGATGGACGACAGGTTTACCCGGCCCGAAGTGCTGGAACTCTTGCCGCCCTGGTGGAAGGTGGAGCGCCTGTATGCCACACGGACTCGAAAAGTACCCTCGCCGGGACCTAAAATCGCTCTTGCAACATCAGTTTCAGACGCCAATTAGGCCTCTGGCTCATTAAACGCGAGCGCAACCAGCTATCAAAAAAGTAGCACCCGCAGCCAATACCGGCAATGCACCGTTTCAGGATGAATGACTTGCAACACACTCTGCTCCGGCCAACAATCCTCCCCGTGCTGCTGTGCGCCGCCGCACTGCAGCTGTCCCCAGCCCGTGCAGCTGACCCGGCTGTGCCGGCCGCACCAGCACACCCCATCGTGGGCAGCTGGAACTGGACGCTGTTTGGCGGCAAGTGCACGGAAACCTTCCAGTACCGCGCCAATGGATCAATGCTCAGCACCAGCGGCGATGCGGTGACGGAGTGGATTTATACCGTTACCCCGCAGGCCAGCGAAAAGGGCTTTTACAAGGTCGTGGAGACCTCAACAAAACAAAACGGCAAAAAGGACTGCTCGGGAGATGTGGTGGACGAACCCGGTACCGCGCATACCCGCTTCATACAGTTCAGCCCGGCACGCGACCGTTTTATCGCCTGCAAGGCTGAGTCACTGGCCGCCTGCTTTGGGCCTTTGAGCCGCACACAGTGGTGAAGCAGGCTTTAAGGTTTCAGTGCAGCCCGTGGTTGGTGGTGGCCGTACAGTAATCCAGCAATTGATCCAGTTCATTGGACTTGTCGAAAACGGCGTCAGAACCCAGTTCAGCGCAGCGCCGGCGGATGTCCTTGGTGGCATAGTTCGTGAGAACCACCACTTTCTGGCCGGCATGGCGGTTCTGGCAGCCCTTGAGCACCCCCAGCCCACTGCCCTCCTTGAGAAACAGGTCGACGATGGCCAGCTGCCAGTCACCGTTGTGGTCCGAAAGCCAGCGGCTGGCCTCATGTTCGGTTTCGGCAAAACCGACCACCTTGACTGGCGCAATTTCTTCCAGCGTCGAAATCAGGTTCTCCCGAATGGTTGCGCTGTCTTCAACGATATAGGTGATGAGTGCCATGGTGCTTTTTCTGTTGGAGACGTGACGTGACCTGAACTCACTCCAAAATATCACAAGCCATGCCGCGGAACGTAGCTTGAGAACGGTGGCCGGTGTAGGAGAAAGTCCTGTGCCAAAAATCGCGCGGCAATGCACCCGTGCGAAAGAGCTGCTGCGGCGCAAAAACAGGGGTATAAATGCCGCAGCCCGCAAGGCCTCAACCCTCTTCAAACCCCTCTCCCAGCAACAAGGATTTTTCATGCGCTCAACGCTTCTCACGGCCGCTTTTGCCGTCACCACCCTGATGGCACTGCCTGCTGCCTGGGCCCAGGCCGATGCGGCCACCGCCGCCGGCAAGGAGGCCGGCGCAGTCGTCACCAAAAGCGGGCTGGTGTACCGCTCCCTGAAAGACGGCACAGGCGCCAGCCCGCTTGCGTCCGACAAGGTCAAGGTCCATTACAAGGGCACCTTCCCCGACGGCCGGGAGTTTGACAGCTCCTACAAACGCAACGAACCCACCGAATTCCCGCTGAACCGCGTCATTCCTTGCTGGACCGAAGGCGTGCAGCTGATGAAGGTGGGCGGCAAGGCCAGGCTGACCTGCCCGGCGGCAATTGCCTACGGCGAGCGCGGCGCAGGCGGCGTGATACCGCCCAACGCCACGCTGCAGTTCGAGATTGAACTGCTGGCCATCAACGGAAAATAAGCAACAGGCAAACCGCGCTCAGGGCGCGGCAGGCCAACAGGATTTGCGCGCCGCATCAAAGGCGGCCTGCACTTATTTTGTAAGCGCGTCCGCTTCACGGTTACGCGCAGCGCGGCTCGCCCGGCTGGATGGCCTGGCGACAACCACAGCGGACGCGACCGGCACGTTGCTCAGCTCGGGGGAAACCTTGCGTGCATCAACGGACGAACAGTCCATGCTGTCGCCAAACACCATATGGCCACCCGGGAACACAGCGGGCAAACGTTCGTGGATCTGGTAACTCATGTCTATGGGCGGCGACATGCCGGAATAGACCACCTGGTTGGCCGTGTTGTAGACGGTAAAACAGGCCATGGCCTGCGGCAACATCAGAGCAGAAAATGACAGCGCCATTGCGCCCTTGAAAATCTTCATCGCAACACCTCCAGCAAATGGGACGACTCAATGTAAGCGCCTGAATGCGGGCGCATCACCTGCCACATGATGGCACGAAACCGGCTTGCAACCGTCAAATCACGCCCAATTCTCTGCGGACAGAGCAGACCATGCCAGCGCGTAGACGGTCTTCAGCGCGGTAAAACCTCCGCGTACCTGCCCTGCCCTGCCCTGCTCGCGCGCAGCATAGCTGAAGCCCTTGCGCCCCACACAATGGGTAGGAGGCAATCAACGCCGGCGGTGCCTGGTTCCTCGCGGCGTGCCGGAATCCCGGACGCCTATCTTGCCCAGCGCAGCACCAGCGGTTCCAGCCTCCGGGCGGTTTCCAGCAGGCCCGCGCGCACCTCGGGGTGCATGGCCGAAAACGGATGGCGCGGGGCGTCGCAGGCGATGATGCTGCCTTCTTTCATGAGCGCCTTGGCTGTCAGGATGCCGCCCTGGCGGTTCTCGTAATTGATCAGCGGCAGCCAGCGGGTGTATTCGGCCACGGCCTCTTCCCGGCGGCCGGCGGCATAGGCATCCACAATGCGGCGTATGCCATCCGGGTAGGCGCCGCCCGTCATGGCGCCGGTTGCGCCGGCGTCCAGGTCGGGCAGCAGGGTGATGGCTTCTTCACCATCCCACGGGCCTTCGACGGCATCGCCACCCAGGCGGATCAGTTCGCGCAGCTTGGAAGCCGCACCGGCGGTTTCGATCTTGAAGTAGGACACCTGCCTTATCTCTTTGGCCATGCGCGCCAGGAAGGCCGCAGACAGCGTTGTGCCGCTCATGGGCGCATCCTGGATCATGATGGGAATGTCAATCGCATCCGACAGCGCGGCATAGAACTCGTAAATCTTCTCCTCGCCGGCGCGCAGGGTGGCGCCGTGATACGGCGGCATGACCATGACCATGGCCGCACCGGCATCCTGCGCGCGGCGGCTGCGCTCTGCGCAGACGCGCGTGCCGAAATGCGTGGTGGTCACAATCACCGGCACCCGGCCGGCGACGTGCTTGAGGATGGCTTGCGTGAGTGTTTCGCGCTCGTCATCCGAGAGCAAAAACTGTTCGGAAAAATTCGCCAGGATGCACAGGCCGTTGGAGCCCGCATCGATCATGAAATCAACGCAGCGCAACTGGCTCCTGATGTCCAGCCCGCCCGCGTCGTCAAAGGTGGTGGGCACCACCGGGAAAACGCCCCTGTACCGTGCAGTCATGCCGCTCACTCAATGATGTTGAAGTCTTTGAGGAATTCGGTCTTGAGCGAAAGGCCCAGGCCTGGCTTGTTGTCGTCGAGCTGCACAAAGCCGTTTTCGGCCACGGGCTCGCCGTCGAAGATGTAATAAAACAGCTCGTTGCCGACTTCCACATCAAACATGGGGAAGTACTCGCTCATGGGCGAGGCCAGGGTGCTCATGGTCAGGTGGTAATTGTGCATCTGGCCGGCGTGCGGGATCACCGGAACGCTGTAGGCCTCGCACAAGGCATTGATCTTGTGCGCCGCCGTGATACCGCCTACCCGATTGGTGTCGTACTGCACCACCGACACGGCTTTTTTATCCAGCAACTGCTTGAAGCCGTAAAGGCTGAACTCGTGTTCACCGCCCGAGATAGGGATGCTGGTGAGCTGGTTCAACTCGGCGTAGCCATCAATATCATCGGCAATCACCGGCTCTTCAAGCCAGCGCGGCTCGAACTTTTCCAGTTTTGGCAGCATGCGCCTGGCGTATTCCAGGTTCCAGCCCATGTAGCACTCCAGCATCAGGTCGGTGTCGTAGCCTATGACCTCGCGAATCGCCTCGACCGACTTGAGGTTCTCTGCCACACCTTTTTGCAGGTGCGCCGGGCCGTAACCAAAACGCATCTTGAAGGCAGTAAAGCCCTGGTTCAAAAACTTCTCGGCCTCGTTCTGCATCTCCTTCAGGTCGGTGCGGTAGAGCTTGGAGTAGTAGACCGGGATTTTCTCCTTGGTGCGGCCGCCCAGCAGCTTGAAAACAGGTTTGTTGACCGACTTGCCCAGGATGTCCCAGATCGCCAGGTCAATCGCCGAGATCGCCGCCATGGTCACGCCCTTGCGGCCCCAGGCATGGGTGGCGCGGTACATGCGTTGCCACAGGTATTCGTAGTCCCAGGGGTCCTGGCCCAGCACCAGCGGCGTCAGGTACTGGTCGATGATGGCTTTGGCGATGGCCGGTGCCAGGGCCACATTGCCCAGGCCGATGATGCCGTCGTCGGTTTCAATCTCCACCACCGTCCAGGAGTGGAAGCGAAAGGTGCTCATGGATTCGGTGTTGGAGTACACCAGGTCCATGGCGTTGGAGCAGAAGTTGCCTTGCGGTGGAACGGTCTTGCCTTTCCACTCGAAAACGCGCGCGCGCACCGATTTGATTTTCATGATGGTTTCCTGGTGAGATGAGTCTTTCGAGCCCTCCCCCGGATGGGGGAGGGTTGGGGTGGGGGTGAGCCTTATTACGCCCCTTGGGGAGGCGCCGACAGGCGTCCTCCCATGCGGCAGGCGATGCGAAATGCGTTGAGCGTGGCGTTGACATCAGCGATGCCCTGGCCGGCAATGTCGAAGGCCGTGCCGTGCGCCGGCGTGGTGATGGGCACCGGCAGGCCGCCCTGCACCGTCACGCCCTTGCTGAAGCCCATCAGCTTGATGGCGATCTGGCCCTGGTCGTGGTACATGGTGACGATGGCCTGATATCGTGAATCTTTATGGCCGTCACGTGCCTTCAGGAAAATCGTGTCCGCAGGGAAAGGCCCGTCAACGGGAAAACCGCTGGCGCGCAGCTCCTTGACCGCAGGTTCGATGATGTCGATTTCTTCGCGTCCGCAACTGCCGCCGTCGCCGCCATGCGGATTAAAAGCGGCAACGGCCACCCTGGGCTCGGCCGTGCCGCTGGCCTGCAGTGACCGGTAAATAAGGCGCGCCGCGTCGACGATGCGCTCCCGGCTCAGCATGGCCGCGGCATCCTTCAGCGGGATATGCGAGGACACGCGTGAAGTCCACAAATCGCCCAGCGTGTTGAACTCGCAGAAATAACCGGTCACGCCCAGGTACTCGGCAAAGTGGTGCAGTTCATCCTCGTGTTTGAGGCCGCCCTGCTTCATGGCGAACTTGTTCAGCGGCGCAAAACAGATGGCATCAACTTCACCGCGTTTGGCGCCGTCCATGCAGAGGTTGAGCACCTGCAACACGGAGGCACCGCAAGCCGCTTGCGCCTGGCTGCGTTGCACCTGGTCCGCACGGATGGTGTCTACGGCAAGAAAAGCCGGCAGCTTGTATTCAGTCCGCGTGCGGACCTCTGCGAGGCTGTTGACAGCTTGCGTGGCCACACTTTGCTTCGCAATGGCCTGGCCGTCCTGCCACAACCAGGGGTCGCCCACCAGCACAATGTTGGCGTCCTTTGTGATGCCGGGCTGGCTCAGCAGCCTGGCAATCAGCTCAGGACCGATGCCGGCTGCATCGCCCAGCGTCAAGGCCACTACCGGCACATTTTTCTCGTTCATTGCTTCAGTCCAGCTTGATGTTTTTCCTGGCGATCAACTCGCCATAACGTTTGTTCTCGGCGACGTGGAAGGCCGCAAACTGTGCCTGCGTCATGGGCGTCAGGTCGGCGCCTATGGCACCCAGCCGGGTTTGGGTCTCGGGCATGGCCAGCACTTTCGTGACTTCGGCATAAACGCGGTCCTGCACGGCTTTGGGGGTAGCTGCCGGCATGTAGATGCCATACCAGGCGCTCATTTCCACGCCTTGCAGGCCGGCCTCTGCCATGGTCGGCACGTTCGGCAATTGCGGGTTGCGCTGGGCGCTGGCCACGGCCAGTGCGCGTATGCGCCCGGCCTTGACCTGGCCAATCACTGCAGGCATGGTGTCAAAGCTCAGCTGCACCTGGCCGCCGACCAGGTCCACCAGTGCCGGGCCGCTGCCGCGGTAAGGGATATGCGTGATGAACACACCAGCCTGGTCCTTGAACATCTCCGCCGCAATGTGCTGCGTGCTGCCGGCGCCGCTGGTGGCGTAGTTCAGCTGGCCGGGCTTGGCCTTGGCCAGCCTGATCAGCGACTGGACAGAGTCCGCCGGCAGGGAATTGGTGACAACCAGCACATTCGGCACCGCGCCGACAAACACCACGGGCACCAGATCCTTGTTGTTGTCGTAACCGAGCTTGAGCAGGTGCGGCGCGATGGCGTGCGCGGTGGACACGCCCATCACCATGGTGTGGCCGTCTGTGGATTTGGCGGTGACGTCAGCCGCCAGTGTGTTGGACACGCCGGGGCGGTTCTCCACCACCACCGGCTGCTTGAGCAATGGACCCAGCCTGTCGGCCACGGCGCGGGCCATGGCATCCGTGCCACCACCCGGGGCGGAGCCAACCAGGATACGCACCGGCTTGCTCGGCCAGTCCTGGGCAAACACATGGGCCTGCCCACCCAGCGCGCAGGCGGCCGCCAGCAGGGCGGGAAAGATTTTCAGTGCTTTCATCGACTTGTCTCCGGATCATTGTTGTGAACGAACGCCCTGATGGTAGGTAGATCAACACTTAACGTAAATTGAAAATAAATGATTATTTGATAATCCATGGTAATCATTTAAAAAGCCTCTCATGCCAGACACAGATCTGATCCCCAAACTCCTGAACCGCCTGCGCATGCGGCAGGTGGCGCTCATCCTCGCCGTCGGCGAACACGTCACACTGCGCAAGGCCTCGGCCGAGCTGGGCATGACGCAGCCGGCCGCCACCAAAATGATCCACGAACTGGAGTCGGCACTGGGCCAGCGGCTGTTTGAACGCGTGGGACGCGGGCAAAAACTCACCGCCGCCGGCACCAGCGTGCTGCGCTACTTTCGCGGCATGCGCGGCTCGGTCGAGTCCATGACACGCGAACTGGCGGAGCTGAAGCTGGGCTCCTCGGGCCGGGTCTCGGTCGGCAGCATCATGGCGCCCTCACCCAGGCTGCTGACGCGCGCCATCATTACGCTGAAGAAAGCCTACCCGCTGCTCTCGGTGGATGTCACCATGGACACCAGCGACCGGCTGTTTGAACTGCTGCGCGAAGGTGTGCTGGATGTGGCGATAGGCCGGATCCGCGATGCACACCGGGGAGAGGACTATGTCTTCAAGCCCCTTGAAAACGAGGCGCTGGCCGTTGTCGTGGGCGTCAGGCACCCGCTGGGGCAAAAGAAAAGCGTCAGGTTCAGCGCCCTGCTGGACTACCCCTGGATATTGCAGCCGGCTCCCAGCCCCATGCGCGAAGTGCTGGAGCAGGAGTTCCGCCTGCTGCAGGCGCCTACACCCAAGGGCCTGATCGAAACCGCATCCATACTCACCACAACGAGCCTGATTGCCGAGACCGACATGATCGGCGTGATACCGCAGTCGATTGCCGACAGCTACGCCCGGCACGGCCTGGTCAAAATCCTGCCCTGCCGTATCCAGCACAAGATGGAGGCCTTCGGCTCCATCACCCGCAAGGACCGGCCGCTGAGCGAAGCGGCCCGGTTTTTCCTCGAGGCGCTGCATGGGCAAAAGCCGGATCTGCCGGCATGAGGGTTTCAGACCGCTATGTTTTTCATAGCTGACCGCGCGCAGAAGACGGGGGCCAGAGCATCAAATGACTCAAAAAATCAGCCAGGCCCTGCTGCCGGCAGCTACCCCAGCATCCTCATTTAAAGAGGAAATAGTGCTTCAGCCGCCTGCATACAAGCGCAACCAGCTATTGATTTGATAGCAAAAACGGGCGCTACACGGGCTATTGACCGACCTGCCAGCCGCCGCCCAGCGACTGGATCAGCGCGACGGCGGTAGTCTGCCTGTCCGCCAGGGCCTGCGCCAGTGCGCTGCGGGCGCTGAGCGCCGTGGTCTGCGCGGTAATCACATCGGTGTAGCTGACCTGCCCGCTGCGGTAGCGGTTGAGCAATTGCTGCTCCGCCAGGTCAGCGGCCTCCGAGGCCTGCCGGCGCAACTCCTGCTGGGCCAGCAGCACGCGCGTGGCGGACAGCTGGTCCTCCACATCCTGGAAGGCCGCCAGCACGGCTTGCCGGTAACGCGCCACCGCCTGGTCCCGGCCGGCTGCGGCCTCGTCGACCCGTGCGCCGGTAGCGCCGGCGTCAAACACCAGCTGCGCAGCCGACAGGCCCAGCGACCAGACATTGCTGGCCGTCTTGAACAGGTCGGCCACGCGGCTGGCGCTGGAGCCCGCCGATGCGCTCAGGCTGATGCTGGGGAAATAGGCGCTTTTGGCAATGCCTATCTGTTCGTTGGCAACCGCCACACGGCGCTCCGCGCCGGCAATGTCGGGCCGGCGCTGCAGCAGCGTGGAAGGCACACCGACGGGGATGTCCGGCACCACCGGTTTCCAGTCGGCCACAGGCGCCAGCGTGAAGTTGCCGGCAGCCTCGCCGACCAGCACGGCAATCGCATGTTCCAGCTGGGCACGCTGCCGCTGCAGGCCAACAGCGGTAGCTTGGCCATTCGCCAGCTGGGTCTGCGCCTGCAGCACGTCGGTTTTGGCGGCAATGCCGGCGGTGTAACGGTTTTGCGTGATCTCCAAAGCCCGCGCATAACCCTCATTGGTGCTTTTGAGCAGGGCCTGCTGTATGTCTGTCTGGCGCAAGGACAGGTAGTTGACTGCGAGTTCGCCCTGGGCAGACAGCCTGGCTGCAGCAAGGTCGGCCGCACTGGCCTGGGCACCCGCCGTGGCACCGTCAACCGCCCGGCCCAGCCGGCCCCAGACATCGGGCTCCCAGCTGCCGCCTATGCCCAGTTGGTAGTTGTTGCCGGTGCGGCCGGCCGCACCCGTGGTGAGGTTGCCGCTGCTGCGCGAGCGTGTGGCTCCCCCGTTGAGCGTGACCGAGGGGAACAGCGAAGCACGCTGCTCGCGCACCACCGCCCTGGCCTGGGCATACGCAGCCACGGCCAGCGCCACGTTCTGGTTGGACACCTCCACACGCGCGGCCAGCTGGTCCAGCAAGGGGTCGCCAAACAGCGACCACCAGGGACCACGCTCCAGCGTGTCGGCGGGTACAGCAGGCACCCAGTCACCGGCCTCCTTGAAGGTAGTGACGTCAGGCGTGGTGGGCCGCTGGTAATCGGGGCCGACAGCGCAACCGCCAACAAGCAGCGCAAGCGCGGCAACAGCCAGCAACGCATAGGGTGGTCTTGCCGAAAAAGTGGAATGCATGGACTCGTTCATGGGTGGACCCCGGGTTGCAGTTCATCGGGATGATGGCTTAACTGACGCTCGTACGGGCTGCGGCGGCGCAGCTTGTCCATCAGCACATAAACAACGGGCGTCGTCAGCAGGGTCAGCAACTGGCTGGCGATCAGGCCGCCAATGATGGCAATGCCCAGCGGCCGGCGCAACTCGGCGCCCTCGCCAAAACCAATGGCCAGCGGCAAGGCGCCCAGGATGGCGGCCATGGTGGTCATCAGGATGGGCCTGAAACGCAGCAGGCAGGCTTCACGCACCGCTTCCGTTGCCGTCAGGCCGCGCGCGCGTTCGGCTTCAATCGCAAAATCGATGATCAGGATGGCGTTTTTTTTGACGATACCTATCAACAGAAAAACACCTATCAGGGCGATCAGTGAAAAATCCAGTTTGAAGATCATCAGCGCCAGTACCGCCCCCACACCGGCGGAAGGCAGGGTCGACAGCACGGTGACCGGATGCACCAGGCTCTCGTAAAGAATGCCCAGCACGATGTAGATCACGATCAGCGCAGCCAGGATCAGCATGGGCTGCTGGTCCTGCGAGTCCTGCGCATTGCGCGCCGTTCCCTGGAAACTGCCGCGCACATTGATAGGCATGCCGATCTCTGCCTCGGCCTGTTTGACGGCCGCCTGGGCCTGCTGCAGCACAAAACCATCGGCCACGTTATAGGACACCGTGGTGGCGAGTTCCGCATCCTGGTGGTTGACGGAAGAGGCCTTGGGATTCTGCGAAAACCGGGCAATGGCCGACAGCGGCACCATCGTGTCCGCAGACGAGGTCAGCGCCTGCCCGGTGGACTGGTCGCGCAGGGCCGGGTTCACGATGTTCGTCAGGGTTGAGGTGTTGGCAACGCTGGCGGCAGGCGCGGCGGTCACTACGCCGGTGCCGTTGGCCGGTACATAAATATCCTTGAGCGACTCGGGGCTGCGTATAAAACGCGGCGCCACTTCCATGATGACGTGGTACTGGTTCAGGTCGCTGTAGACCGTGGCTACCTGGCGCTGGCCAAAGCCGTTGTACAGGGCGTTGTCCACATCCTTTGAACTGATGCCCATGCGCGCCGCACTGTCCTTGTCCACCGTGACCATGGTTTCCACCCCGTTGTCCTGCTGGTCGGTGTCCACATCGACCAGCGCCGGCTGCAACACCATCTGGTCGGACAGGCGCAAGGCCCATTTGCGCAGGTCAGCGGCGTTGTCGCCCTTGAGCGTGTACTGGTAGGTGGAGTTGCTCGACCGGCCACCGCCGCGCAGGTCCTGCACCGGGTTGAGAAAAAGCGTCACGCCCGTGACGCGCGCCAGTTGCGGGCGCAGCCGCGCTATCACGGCCAGGCCCTTGTCCGTACGCTGACCGACCGGCTTGAGGTTGATGAACATGAAACCGCCGCCGGCGCGGCTGCCGCCTGTGAATCCGACCACCGTGTCCACCGCCGGGTCGGCGCGGATGATGTCCACCAGCTGTTTGAGCTTGCCCTGCATGGCCTGGAATGAAATGCTCTGGTCGGCGCGCAGGCCACCGTTGATCTGCCCGGTGTCCTGCTGCGGGAAAAAGCCCTTGGGCACCTTCACGAACAGGAAGCCGTTAAGCCCGATGACGGCCAGCAGGATCACCATCACCAGCAACCGGTTGCCCAGCGCCCAGTCCAGGCTGACTTCGTAACTGCGGTGCATGTTCTCGAAGCGCCGCTCAAACCAGCGCGGTATGAAAGCAAAACGGCCAGCCGGTTTGCCTTCCTCATTGCCGCTGTCCTTGCGGCTCTTCAGCAACCAGGCACACATCATGGGTGTGGTGGTCAGGGAAATCACCAGCGAAATCAGCACAGCTGCCGACAAGGTGACGGCAAACTCACGAAACAGGCGCCCGGTCTGCCCTGCCATGAACAGCAACGGAATAAACACCGCCACCAGGGACAGGCTGATGGACAGCACGGTAAAACCCACCTCGCGCGCGCCCAGCAGCGCCGCCTTGAAGCGGTCCATGCCGGCTTCGATGTGGCGGCTGGTGTTTTCCAGCACCACGATGGCGTCGTCCACCACAAAACCGGTCGCCACCGTGAGCGCCATCAGGCTCAGGTTGTTCAGGCTGAAACCCAGCAGGTACATCACGCCAAAGGTGCCCAGCAAGGACACGATGGTGGCCACCGCCGGAATGATGGTGGCACGCGCGCTGCGCAAAAAGGCGCTGACCACCAGCACCACCAGCACAATCGAAATCACCAGCGTGAGTTCAATTTCATGCAGTGACGCACGGATCGAATTGGTGCTGTCCGAGGCTACCGCGAGCCGCACATCCTGCGGCAACTGGGCCTGCAGTTCCGGCAACAGGGCGCGCACGCCATCCACCGTGGCGATCACATTGGCGTCCGGCTGGCGTGTCACCAGCACGATGACGGCCGGGTCGCCATTAAAAAGTCCCAGCGTATTGGTGTTTTCAACGCCGTCCGTGACCTCGGCAACGTCGCTCAGCCGGACCGCCGCGCCATTGCGCCAGGTCAAAACCAGGCCAAGGTAATCCGCAGCCTTGAGCCCGCCCGTCGCCGTGTTGGCGCCGGAGTAGATCTGGAAACGCTGGCCGTTGCCTTCAATCGCGCCCTTGGGCCGGTTGGCATTCGAGGCCTGCAACGCGGCGCGCACGTCCTCGGTGCTGACGCCGTAGCTGCTCAGGGCAAACGGCAGCAACTCCACCCGTACGGCAGGCAAGGAGCCGCCGCCAATCTCGACATCGCCGACACCCGGCACCTGCGAGATTTTTTGCTGCAGCAGGTTGGACACCTCGTCGTAAATCTGCCCTGGCGAACGCGTTTTGGAGGTGAGCGCCAGGATGATGACAGGCGCCGAGGCCGGGTTCGCCTTGCGGTAGGTCGGGTTGCTGCGCAAGGTGGCGGGCAGGTCGGCGCGCGAGGCATTGATGGCGGCCTGCACCTCGCGCGCGGCCGAATCAATTTTGCGGTTCAGGTCGAACTGAAGGCTGATGCGGGTCGAGCCGCTGCTGCTCGACGAGGTCATTTCGTTCACGCCCGAGATCACGCCCAGGCGCCGCTCCAGCGGCGTGGCCACACTGCTGGCCATGGTGTCGGGACTGGCACCGGGGATGGAAGCGCTCACCGAGATGACAGGGAAATCCACCTGCGGCAGCGGGGACACCGGCAATACAAAAAATGCGCCTATGCCGGCCAAGGCCAAGCCTATGGTCAGGAGGACTGTGGCTACGGGTCTTCTTACGAACGGCTCGGAAAGGTTCATGTGCTATCTCCCGAGCCCTGCTCGGAACAGGATGCAGCGCCCTTCATTACCAGGCCGGGTCTCGCCCCGGCGGGCGAGTTACCTTTCTTTGTCTCGCCAAGGAAACCTAACGGAAAGAAAGGCGACCCGCAGTCTGGGTCCCTTCGCTGCTCGATTCCAGCGGCGGTCCAAACAACTCGCCTGCGGCTCAAACAAGTTTGGCCCGACCTTCCGCCTCCATCTGCGCTGCTCGGCCCAGCCAGGACGGGTTTGGAGAAAGAAAACGGAATCGGGTTCGGGGAGCAGAACGCGATGCGTTCTGCGGAACCCGGTCCCGTATTTGCTCCCGCTCCCGCAGTGCCGTTCTGGCAGGGCTGAGCAGCACAGGAGGAGACGGATAAAAATTTCAGATGTCCGAAGGCTGCGCAGCAGACAAGTTTCTGAAATTTCCGGCTCCTCCGAGCAGCGCAAGGTATCGCGAAGCGACCCTGACTGCGGCTCGCCTTTTCTTTGCTTACTTTCTTTTGGCGAAGCAAAAGAAAGTAACTAGCCGCCGGGCTACCCCCGGCCTGCCAGTGAAAGCGCCACGCCATCAGCTCCATCGCTGGCCGCTCGCATTCGGCCCGGGCTACAGGCACTACAGAGTTTGAAAGAAGCCTCACTTCCGCCCCCTGACCCTCTGGCCCAAACGGTCAAACCCAAGATAGATCACCGGGGTCGTGAACAAAGTCAAGACCTGGCTCACAATCAGCCCGCCAAAAATCGCCAGCCCCAGGGGCTGCCGCAACTCGGCGCCCTCACCAAAACCCAGCATCAGGGGCACGGCAGCAAACAGCGCCGCCAGCGTGGTCATCAGAATCGGCCTGAAGCGCAACAGCGCCGCCTGGTGAATCGCCTCCTGCGCCGACTTGCCCTGGTGGCGCTCCGCATCAATCGCAAAGTCGATCATCATGATGGCGTTCTTTTTCACGATGCCGATCAGCAGGATGATGCCGATGATGCCTATCACCCCCAGGTCGGAGCCGCTGATCATCAGCGCCAGCAGTGCGCCTACACCGGCAGACGGCAAGGTCGAAAGAATCGTCAGCGGGTGGATATAGCTCTCATACAGCACGCCAAGCACGATGTAGACACAGATCACCGCCGCCAGGATCAGCCACAGCTGGTTGGACAGCGAATTCTGGTACGCCCCTGCCGCACCCAGGAAGGTCATGTTGACGCTGGCAGGCATGGCAATGTCCTTGGCGGCCTGCTTGATTTCATCCACTGCCTTGCCCAGGGACACACCGGGTGCCGTGTCAAAACCCAGCGTGGTCGCCGGGAACTGGGCCACGTGGGTGACCTGCAGCGGCGCGGGACGCTCGGTGATGGTCGCAAAAGCCGAGAGCGGCGTGGTGCCGCCCGCACCGGTCCTGATCTGCAGGTTACCCAGCGATGCGGGTGTCGTCAGCTGGTCCGGCATGGCCTCCAGGATCACGCGGTACTGGTTGGTTTCGGTAAAAATGGTCGAGACAATGCGCTGGCCGAAGGCGCTGTAGAGTGCGTCGTCAATCGAAGAGGTAGGGATGGCCAGGCGCGAAGCGGTATCGCGGTCCACCGTGATGTAGGCCGAGGCACCGCTGGAGCCCGCATCGGATGCCACATTGCGCAGGTCCTCCAGTTGCCGCATGCGCTGCGCCAGCTTGTTGGCCCACAGCACCACCACACTGTTGTCAGACCCTTCGATCGAGACACGGAACTGCGTCGGGCCGGTTTCCGCGTCTATCGTCAGGTCTTGCGTGGGCTGCAGGTAGAGCGTTACACCGGCGATTTTCCCGACGCCAGCCTTGAGCCTGTCCATGGTGGCCTGCTGGGTGCCTATGCGATCACGTTTGAGGTTGATCAACATGCGGCCGGTGTGCAGCATGGTGTTGTTGGCTGCATCCACGCCGATAAAGGAACTCAGGGTATCAACATCGGGGTCTTCCAGGATGACCTTCGCAGCGCCCTGCTGCAATTCGGCCATGCGGTCATAGGAAACCGACTGTTCGGTTTCAATACGGGCCTGCAACTGGCCGGTGTCCTGAGTCGGAAACAGGCCCTTGGGGATCAGCACATACAGCAGCACCGTAAGCAGCAAGGTCGCCAGCGCCACCAGCAGCGTCAGGCCCTGGCGTTTGAGCACCCAGGTCAGCCAGACGTCGTAACGCGCGATCACGCGGTCCGTGAACTGCTGCAGCCGGGCACCGGTCTTGCTGCCGCCACCCTCAGGCACATGCTTGAGCCAGCGTGCAGACATCATGGGCACCAGGGTCAACGACACCACGGCCGAGATCAGGATGGTGATGGCCAGCGTGACGGCGAATTCACGGAACAGGCGCCCCACGATATCGCCCATGAACAGCAGCGGGATCAGCACGGCTATCAGCGAAATCGTCAGGGAAATAATGGTGAAGCCGATCTGTGTGGCGCCCTTGATGGCGGCCGCCATGGGCGCCTCGCCCTCCTCGATGTAGCGTGAGATGTTCTCAATCATCACGATGGCGTCGTCCACCACAAAACCGGTGGCAATCGTCAGCGCCATCAGGCTCAGGTTGTTCAGGCTGTAACCCAGCAGGTACATCGCGCCGCAGGTGCCTATCAGCGAAATCGGCACGGCCAGGCTGGCAATCACCGTGGCGCGCAGGCTGTGCAAAAAGACAAAAATCACCAGCACCACCAGCAGCACGGCCAGCACCAGTTCAATCTCCACATGCAGCACCGAGGCGCGTATGCCGGTGGTGCGGTCGCTCAGGACATCGACCTTGAGTGCGCTGGGCAGGCCTGCCTGCAGCTCGGGCAACTTCGCCTTGATGGCATCCACCGTGGCAATCACATTGGCACCGGGCTGGCGCTGCACGTTCAGGATGATGGCCGGTGTCAGGCCGGACCAGGCGCCCAGCTTGATGTTCTCGGCGCTTTCCACCACCTGGGCGACATCGGACACACGCACGGCCGAGCCGTTGCGAAAAGCAATGATCAGGTTCTTGTAGTCCGCAGCGGCTACCAGCTGGTCGTTGGAGTTGATGGAGTAGGACCGGGTCGGGCCGTCAATGCTGCCCTTGGCGCCATTGGCGTTGGCGGCCGTGATCGCGGTGCGCAGCGTGTCCAGCCCCAGCCCGTACGAGGCCAGGGCGCGGGTGTCCGCCTGGATGCGCACGGCAGGCCGCTGGCCGCCGCTGAGCGACACCAGCCCCACGCCGTTGACCTGGCTGATCTTCAGCGCCAGCCGGGTGTTGACGATGTTCTGCACCTCCGTGAGGGGCATGGTGTCCGAGGTGATGGCCAGCGTCAGCACCGGCGCGTCGGCGGGATTGACCTTGGCATAGACCGGCGGCGCCGGCAGGTCGGCGGGCAGCAGCGAGCCGCCGGCATTGATGGCGGCCTGCACTTCCTGCTCGGCCACGTCCAGCGTGATGCCCAGGCCGAACTGCAAGGTGATGATGGACACGCCGGCGGCGCTGGTCGAACTCAGGCGCGTCAGCCCGGCCATCTGGCCGAACTGGCGCTCCAGCGGCGCCGACACGGTTTGCGACATGACGTCGGGACTGGCGCCGGGATACAGCGTCTGCACCTGTATCGTCGGGTAATCGACCTGCGGCAAGGCCGACAGCGGCAGGAACTTGAACCCCACCATACCGGCCAGCACGATGGCCACCATCAGCAGCGAGGTCGCTACCGGCCGCAATATAAAGGGGCGTGAGGGACTCATTGAAAAACCTTCTTGCTCCGCACGACGCTGCGAGCTTGCCCGGGGCGGCCCTTCGCGGCGCTCATGAACCCTCTGCTTGGGAGGCGCGGCGGTGTCCTGGGCCGGAAGCGCCGGATGCTGGCGCAGAAGCAGCTGCGGCAGCGCCCGAAGCGGCCGGGGCAGGCGCACCGGCACCTGCTGCATCAGGGCGCTGGCGTTTGCCTCTGTTGGCACCGGCTGCGCCGCCGGCAGGGCGCGGCTGATCGCCCGCCAGCACGACACTGGAGCCGTCCTTGAGGCGGTCCGCCCCTTCCGTGATGACCCGCTCACCAGCCTGGAGGCCAGAAGCAATCACGACTTTGTCAACCGTCGCATGACCGCGCTTCACCGGCCTGAGCGATACCGTACGGTCGGCAGCGTTGAGCACATACACATAGTCCCCGGTATTGCTCTGGCGCAAGGCCGTGACAGGAACCACCACGGCGTTGTCAATGGTTCTGACCTGCACCTGCACATTGACAAACTGGCTGGGGAAAAGCGCCAGCTGGCTGTTGGCAAAGCGTGCCTTGGCCTTGACCGTGCCGGTGGTCGTGTCCACCTGGTTGTCCAGCGAGGCAAACACGCCGGTATCGATCACGCTGGCCCGGGTCCGGTCCAGGGCAGTAGCCTTGAGCGCCGTCGCGGACCCTTGCTGCAGCTCGGCAACGCGGTCCTGCGGAACGGCAAACACCACATCGATGGGTGACAGCTGCGTGATCAGCACGATGCCATTGGCGTCGCTGCCGCTGACCACATTGCCGATATCCACGGCGCGCAAGCCGACACGGCCGCCGACCGGCGCCAGCACGCGGGTGTAGCCGAGGTTGAGGCGGGCGGCGCCTTCTGCCGCCTTGTCAACAACCACCGTGCCTTCCAGTTGCTTGACCAGTGCGGCCTGGGTATCAACATCCTGGCGTGCGATGGAGTCCTGCCCCAACAGGGTCTGGTAGCGCTGCAGGGTGACCCTGGCGCTGTCGAGCTGCGCTTCATCACGCTGACGCGTGCCGGTGGCCTGCATCAACGCCATTTCAAACTGGCGCGGGTCTATGGTGGCGAGCAGGTCGCCGGCCCGCACCATCTGGCCTTCCGTGAACAGTACCTTCTGCAGCACGCCTGTCACCTGGGCGCGGACCCTGACCGTGGCCAGGGGTGTGACCGTGCCGAGCGCATCGAGCATGACAGGCACGCTGGCCTTTTCCGCCGTGGCCACCCCCACCGTGCTGGCCGGCGCACCCCGGCCTGCACCCGGTCCGCCCTGCGTCGCCGCGGGCCGCGTCAGGTACCAGGCCAGCCCACCCACCGCGAGCAGCAGCAAAACAGCCACGGCGCCCCCCACCAGGGATGTACGACGGCTCAAGGGCTTGCGGGGTGGTTTGTCGGATATGGCGGGCTGCGCTTGGTCTTGCGGGTTCATCAATCGTCCTTATCCTTATGGTCCGGGTCAACCCGGTTTTTACGCCAATTCACTCGGGGCCTGCCTGCCCCGGGACATCCTGGCCCGGCAGGCTGGCTCCCCCTGCGGACCTGCGGGCTGATGGCAACCCGGCCGGCGCATCCTGCTCTCAAATTTATTATCACTGCAAGCCCGGGAGGGTCCGCATCGGGCTTGAAAGCAGCACGTAAACCTCCTGTAAAGACGTCACGCTGGCGCAGCCCCGGCGTGCGGCAGGGCTCAATCGCTATCAGAAAAATAGCTTGCTGCGCCCGCGAATGCTGGGCCGCAGGTCCTTTTTCCTTAAAAATGGGCCTGGTATCGTTTTTTCATGCCATCACTGCACGGGAATCCGGATGGACCGGTCTATGGCCACCGTCGCCACGCTGTTCTGCGGCGACCCTTCGATCACACGATCGGAATAAGTCAGGTACACAAGGGTATTACGCGCCTTGTCGACCATGCGGACGATGCGAATTTTCTTGAACACCAGGGAAATCCGCTCGTTAAACACTTCCTCCTGGGCGGCCAGCGGTTTGGCGAATGAAATCGAGCCGACCTGGTGGCAGGCAATCGAGGCTTCCGCCTTGTCTTCTGCAATGCCCACCGCACCCTTGAGGCCGCCGGTTTTTGCCCGGGACACATAACAGGTCACGCCGTTGACTTTCGGATCGTCATGCGCATCAACCACGATCTTGTGATCCGGGCCTATGAATTTGAAAACCGTGTCCACCTCGCCGATCTGCTCGGCACCGGCACGCGACAGCAAAAACAGCAGCGACACCATCACGGCGACGGACAGCACAGACACGCCAAGGATTTTTTTCATGGGTTTCTTTCGTTAAACGTGATCAAACGGCATTCGCCAGCGACATAGCGTACACGCACCGGCCCCCGCCAGGGCACAAAGCGCGCTCTTGTCCCACATGACATAAAGCCTGCAAAGCACTATATTGGGCTCATTCATTGACCACCAGCGTCCTCTGGATGCCCCACTGCCATGACCACCATCCCAAAACAGCCTCTTTACCGGTCGCTTTATTTTCAGGTGGTATGCGCGGTGATTGCCGGCGTGCTCCTGGGCCATTTTTACCCGGCGCTGGGCTCGGAAATGAAACCGCTGGGCGACGGTTTCATCAAGCTGATCAAGATGATGATCGCCCCCATCATCTTTTGCACGGTGGTGATTGGCATTGCCGGCATGGAGGACATGAAAAAAGTCGGCAAGACAGGCGGCCTGGCCCTGCTCTACTTTGAAGTCGTCAGTTCCTTCGCGCTGGTCATAGGCCTGGTGCTGGTGAATGTCCTGCAGCCGGGCGCGGGCATGAATGTCGATGCCTCCACGCTGGACACCAAATCGATTGCGGCCTATACCGGCCCGGGCAAGATGGTCGGCACGGTCGACTTCATCCTCAACGTCATTCCGTCCACCATCGTGGATGCTTTCGCCAAGGGCGACATCCTGCAGGTGCTGCTGGTGGCCGTGATGTTCGGCTTTGCGCTGCACCGCTTTGGCGGCCGCGGCACGCTGGTGTTTGACTTCATAGAGAAGACCTCGCATGTGCTGTTCGCCATCGTCGGCTTCATCATGAAACTCGCACCTGTGGGCGCTTTTGGTGCCATGGCTTTTACCATCGGCAAATACGGCCTGGGTTCGCTGTTTTCGCTGGGCAAACTGATGGGCGCGTTTTACCTGACCTGCCTGATCTTCATCTTTGGGGTGCTGGGCCTGATTGCACGCTTTCACGGCTTCAGCATCTGGAAATTCATCAAATACATCAAGGAAGAACTGTTGATCGTGCTGGGCACCTCATCATCCGAATCCGTGCTGCCGCGCATGATGGAGAAGATGGAAAACCTGGGCGCAAAAAAAACCACCGTGGGCCTGGTGATCCCGACAGGTTATTCCTTCAACCTCGACGGCACGTCGATCTACCTGACCATGGCCGCGGTGTTTATCGCGCAGGCCACCAACACGCCCATGACGCTCATGCAGGAGCTGACCTTGCTGGCGGTGCTGCTGCTCACCTCCAAAGGCGCAGCCGGCGTTACCGGCAGCGGTTTTATCGTGCTGGCCGCTACGCTGTCCGCCGTGGGCACCGTTCCGGTGGCCGGGCTGGCGCTGATCCTGGGCATAGACCGCTTCATGTCGGAAGCGCGGGCGCTGACCAACCTGATAGGCAACGGCGTGGCCACGCTGGTGGTGGCCAAGTGGATGGATGAGCTGGACGTCAAGCGCATGCAGGCCGGCCTGAACAACGAAACCTGGGTCGAGGCGCAGGAGCCCGAAGTCCTGCTGGACAGGAAGACAACGCACATGGCCGGGCCGCATTGATACGGCCCTGCATGAAAAAAGGCCCTAAGAAGGGCCTTTTTTATTTTCCGGCTCGCAGGATCAACGTGCGCCGCGCTGGGCCGGACCGGCTCCGGGGCCTGGCCCACGTCCGGCAATGTGACGGAAGGTGATGCGGCCCTTGCTGAGGTCGTAAGGCGACAGTTCCAGCGAGACCTGGTCACCTGCCAGGATACGGATATGGTTTTTGCGCATCTTGCCGGAGGTATAGGCCACCAGCTTGTGACCGTTGTCCAGCGTGACGCGAAAACGCGAATCGGGCAAGACCTCGTCTACCAGGCCGTGCATTTCAATCAGTTCTTCCTTAGCCATGATTCAACTCCTTGAGAATTTGAAAAAAACCTGTCTGTAACTTGTTTGCTGCGACTGACCCTCAAGGTCAGGCGCAGGCGGGTGTTGTGCGTTCCTGGATCCAGCCCAGCGCGTGCTCGGTAGCGTACTGCAAAGCTGAGGCCGCGCTGTCGAAAAGCCCGGAAAAACGCAGCACACGATCGTGCGTCCCGCTGCCACGGCCGGAACGGATGGAAACCGATGCAGCATAGCCGCCGGTGTCCTGGGGTTTTGCCAGCGGCGAGACAAGGTATTTGCCTACCGCTATGTTGTTGTGATGATGAAGCGTCATAAAAATCCCTGCCGGTTTGCCGAATGTCGAGCTACCGGCTTCTTAAATCGAAATACTAGAAAAACAAACAGCCTGGGACTCCCAAGCCAACGGTTATTCGGTTTCTACCCGCCCCGCTCCCTCCGGGAACTGGACTGATTGAGCCTGGGATTGGGCACCGTTGGGGGAAGTGCTTGCCGGGAAATGCTGCAGTGTTTGAGAGGTTCAGCGCTGTAGGGGCACTGAAAACACCGGGAGCATTCTTGAATCGGGCTCTGAGAAGCGCCGCATTTGAGAAGAAAGCCGCATGTAAAAGAGGCTTCGTTATAAAACGCTGATGCGTTACCGAACCTCTTATTGTAACCGCTGGCACGAAAACACGCTTTGGGCGCTGTTCCCCGGGGCGGTTCAGCCCTCAAACTCGGGGTGCAGCTGCCGGATGCGGTTCATGGCCATGCCTGCAGCAGCCGTGCGGGTTTCCACACCCAGCTTGGCATAGACGCGTTCCAGGTGTTTTTTGACGGTGGCCGGGCTAGCGCCCAGGATGTCGCCTATATCGCGGTTGATCTTGCCCTTGACGACCCAGTACAGCACCTCGGCTTCGCGGCCCGTGAGCTTGAAACTCAGGCTCATGGCCTCCACCACGGCATCCTCGGAGGTTTCGCGCATCACGATGAGCCAGTCAGCTGCACCGGCACCTGCTGCATCACCGTCGCCGGTCTGCTGGTGCAGCCGGAATGTCAGGCGGCGTGGCCCGAGTTCCGCCGTCAGGCGGGGCGGCTCCATCTGCGGTTCGGCATCCAGCACATGGCGGCGCAGCCAGTTCAGCACGGGCTCGGGGGTTTGCGGCGCCGAGGTGCCGTAGTAGCGCATGAGCAGGTCACGCGCCAGCGGCGTTTGCCAGATGAGTTTGCCCTCGCCTTCGGTTTTGCCGCCCATGCGTACCGTGATGCTGGCGTATCCAAAGGCATCCAGCGCATTGCGCGCCTGGCCGGCCTGCCGCGCCTCCTGCCGCGCACGGCGCGCGCCCTGCAGGTGCACGCCCATGCGGGCCATGACCTCCTTGGGTTTGATCGGTTTGGTGACGTAATCAACACCGCCCGCCTCCAGCGCAGCCACAAGGTATTCGGTCTCCGTCAATCCGGTCATGAAGATGATGGGGATATGGGCTGTTTCAGGCATGGCTTTCAGGCGCCTGGCAACTTCAAAACCGTCCATGCCTGGCATCATGGCGTCCAGCAGCACGATGTCGGGCAGGGCCTGTTGTGCCCGCTGCAGCGCCGCTTCCCCGTTGGTCGCCACCAGCACGGTATAACCCGATTCGTCCAGCGCATCATGCAGCACCGACAGGTTGTCGGGCACGTCATCCACAACCAGCACCACGTCGCTGTTGGCACGGTCCAGCGTTTTGTTCAGCCTGTGCTCCGGCATGGCCTGCTGCGGTTGTACGGTATCAAGCACCCTGCCCATGGCCTGCCTCCTGCTTGCTGAGCTGGCGGCCCATGGCTTCAAACTGGAATTGCCGCGCCAGCACACGCATGTCTTCCACAAAAAGGGCTGCAGCCGGTTGCTGCGCTTCAATCTCGTCCAGCCGGTTCATGATGCCGCGATAAAAACCAAGGTTGACCACCTCCAGCAGCAAGGCGAGTTGCGGTGCATCCGGCAGCACTCGTGGCTGCCGGGCGGGCTGCGGCAAGGCCTGCGTCTCCATGGCCGGGGGTGCCTCGTACAGCCAGGCCAGGCCCAGGCGCTGCTCCAGCCAGTCAAGCAGTTCGGTATGCCGTACCGGCTTGACCATGAAATCTTCGGGACGAACACCGACCTTGTTGTCCAGCCCCTTGTCAAAAGCGTTGGCCGAGACAATCGCCAGATGAACGCCGCTGTGCCCTGCCGCGCGCACCCGGCGCAAGGTCTCCCAGCCATCGATGCCGGGCATGGCCAGGTCCATGAAGATCACATCGGGCTGGTAGCCTGCGGCGAGCAGGTCCAGGCAGTCATGCCCGCTGGCGGCGGTACGCAATTCAAAACCCATGGGCTGCAGCAACTGCACCAGCAATTCGCGGTCGGGCTCCTCGTTGTCCACCACCAGCAGCTTGCGGCGCGTCCCTTCATAAGCTACAGGCTGGCGCCTGGCCGGCCCGGCACTTGCGCCCTGCACCGCACCCGAAGCCCCATGCACTTCAGGCAAAAACAGCCGGACCCGAAACACCGAGCCCTGGCCGGGCATGCTGACCACGGTCATCTCGCCACCCATGAGGTCTGTCAGCATTTTGGCCATGGTCAGGCCCAGGCCGGCGCCCGGTGTGCCTTCTGCGCCCTGGCCTGCCGCGCCCCCGCGTGCAAAAGGCTCAAAAATCTGCGCCAGCTCGGCCGGGCTCATGCCCGGGCCGGTGTCTTCAATCTCGACATGGGCCATCTCGCGCGCATACCGCAGCCTGAAAGTCACCTGACCTTGGGCCGTGAACTTGATGGCATTGCCCAGCAGGTTGATGATGATCTGGCG
Source organism: Polaromonas aquatica (assembly GCF_042659145.1). Lineage (NCBI taxonomy): Bacteria > Pseudomonadati > Pseudomonadota > Betaproteobacteria > Burkholderiales > Comamonadaceae > Polaromonas > Polaromonas aquatica. The sequence continues at coordinate 405,300 of NZ_JBHSRS010000083.1, forward strand.
CACCCGCTTTTCATCGGCCCGCACCAGCTCGGGCAGGTTGCCGCTGGCTTCGAATACAAAACCCAGCCCCTTGGCAGCGGCCTGCAGTTCGAACAGCTCGGCCATCTCGTGCACACCATCGGCAAAACGCATGGGCCTGACGCTGAGCGTGAGTTTTCCGGCCTCTATGCGTGCGATGTCCAGCGTGCCTTCGATCAGCGACAGCAAATGCTCGCCACCGCGCTTGATGACACTCACCGCCTGCTTGCGGTGCGGCGGTATGGTCCTGTCCTCGCCCATCAGTTGCGCATAACCCAGGATGCTGTTGAGCGGCGTGCGCAGCTCATGGCTGATGGCGCTGATGTAGCGGCTTTTGGCCTGGTTCGCATGGTCGGCAACACGTTTGGCTTCCTGCAGCGCTTCATCGGTCTGCCGGTGCGACTCTATCTCGCGCATCAACAAGTGTGTCTGCCGGTTCGACTCCTCCTGCGCCACCTGCCGGCTCTTGTGCGCCAGCACCAGCCACCACGCCACCAGCCCGGCGGTGACCAGCAAAGCCATGTAGGCCTTCAGGAAACCGGAGCGCAAGGTCGCCCTGGGCGCTTCCAGCATGGCCGTGTCAGTGACGCTTTGCGCCAGCGCACTGAGCTCCTGGTGGTAGAGCAGGCCAAACACGCTGGCCAGCAAGGGCACGATCACCAGCATCAGCAGCAGGAAATGCCCCAGCCCGGTATCGAGGTAAGGCCAGGCACGCTTTGGCAGCAGCCAGCGCAATGCGCCCGACCATTGCACCGACAGGCTGGCGTGCGGTTTGCACATGTCGCCGCAGCGCGCATCCAGCGTGCAGCACAGCGAGCAGATAGGCCCCTGGTAGGCCGGGCAATGGGCCATGTCCGGGCCTTCGTAAGGGCGCTCACAGATCACGCACTGCTGGGTGGCGTAACGTTTGTATGAAGCGGCATCCACGGGCGCTGAACTGCGGGCAATGTAATAACGGCCTTTGGTCGCCCAGGCAATCAGCGGCGCGGTGACAAAGGCGGTGGCCATGGCAATGACCGCAGAGAACGCCTTCGCCGTCTCGCCATACAGACCCAGATGCGCCGTGACGGACAGCAGCGAAGCCAGCGCCATGGCGCCTACCCCCACCGGGTTGATGTCGTAAAGATGGGCGCGCTTGAACTCGATGCCAGGCGGCGACAGGCCCAGCGGCTTGCTGATCACAAGGTCGGCCACCACGGCCATGACCCAGGCAATCGCGATGTTGGAATACAGCCCCAGCACGTCCCCCAGCGCCTGGAAGACATTCATCTCCATCAGCATGAAGGCAATCAGCGTGTTGAACACCACCCACACCACGCGGCCGGGGTGGCTATGTGTCAGGCGCGAGAAAAAATTGGACCAGGCCAGCGAACCGGCGTAGGCGTTGGTCACATTGATCTTGAGCTGCGACACGACCACAAAAATCGCCGTGGCCGCCACCGCCATCCCGTAATTGGGAAAGACATATTCATAAGCGGCCAGGTACATCTGGTTCGGGTCCACCGCCCGCTCTACCGGCACCATGTTTGAAATCGCCAGGTAAGCCAGCAGCGCCCCGCCCAGCATCTTGACCACGCCAAGCAAAACCCAGCCCGGCCCGCCCGCCAGCACACTGCCCCACCAGCGCCAGCGATTGCTTGTGGTTTGCACCGGCATGAAGCGCAGGTAATCAGCCTGCTCTCCCATCTGGGTAATCAGGGCAATGCCCACCGTCAAGGCAGCACCAAACAAGTGCAAATCAAAGCCAGTTGCGCCACCTTTTTCACCTGCATAGTGCAGAACGCCGGAAAAAGCACCAGGATCGCGCACAAGCACATAGGCAAAGGGCACGACCAGCATCACCAGCCACAGGGGCTGTGTCCAGACCTGCAGGCGGCTGATGGCGGACACGCCGTGTGTGACCAACGGGATCACCACCAGCGCACAGATCAGGTAGCCCCAACTGGGCGGGATGTTCAGCGCCAGCTCCAGTGCATACGCCATGACGGCAGCTTCAAGCGCAAAAAAGATGAAGGTGAAGGAGGCGTAGATCAGCGAGGTCAGCGTGGAGCCTATGTAGCCAAAACCCGCGCCGCGCGTCAGCAAATCCATGTCCACGCCGTAACGCGCGGCGTAAACGCTGATGGGCAGGCCGGCCAGGAAAATGATCAGCCCGGTCGCCACAATCGCCCAGAAGGCATTGGTAAAACCGTACTTCACCAGCAGGGTAGCGCCCACGGCTTCCAGGATCAGGAAGGAGGCCGCGCCAAAGGCCGTGTTGGCGACACGCCATTCGGACCATTTGCGAAAACGCTGCGGCGTAAAACGCAGCGCGTAGTCCTCCATGGTCTCGCTGGCCACCCAGCTGTTGTAGTCGCGCCTGACCTTGATGATGCGCTGCACCGCCACATCGGGAGCGTCCGGGCCGACACTCTCCCTGCCTGCCGGGGCCGCACTGGCGGGCAGGTTGCCGGATGGCGCTGTTGTGTCGGTCAAGGCGTGCAATGAAGTGAATGAGAGCTTCACTGCAGTTTCTGTGCCACGGCCAGAGCGGCCAAACCCGTCATCCCCAGAGATATCCTGCGATCCGGTTTGCTATAAAAACAATAGCTGGTTGCGCTTGTATTCAGGCGGCCACGGCCTGTTTTTCTTTAAAAAATGCCGTTTTCTGGCGTTATGGCGGCGCTGTGCAGGCTCCGAGAGGCCTTTTTGGGCTTAAAAACCGCCTGAAAAGCCCAAATACATGCATCAAAAAGGCCTGTAGCCCAATGGGTATGCGCGCAGCAAGCTATGTTTTATATAGCATCCAAAATGCCAAAGCATGCCCCCACCGGACCGGGATAAGATGGAATTGAATGGCACCGTTCTTGCTGCCGGACAGTAGCAAAACCGGTTGCCGGCCTCCCGGCATTCCAGAGAAGACATCCCAAAGAAGCGCCCATGGAACTGACCCCCAGAGAAAAAGACAAGCTGCTGATTTTTACGGCGGCACTGCTGGCCGAACGCCGCCAGGCGCGTGGCCTCAAGCTCAACTACCCGGAGGCCGTTGCGCTGATCAGCGCCGCCGTGATGGAGGGCGCACGCGACGGCAAAACCGTGGCCCAGCTGATGAGCGAAGGCCGGACCATCCTGACCCGCGCCGACGTCATGGACGGCATTGCAGAAATGATCCCGGACATCCAGGTCGAAGCCACCTTTCCCGATGGCACCAAGCTGGTCACCGTGCACCAGCCGATCATATGAATCCCCCCGAAGCGCCTTCGGCGCCTCCCCCCAGGGGGCGCCACCTGCGGCCCGGCGAAGCCGGTTCCGCGATGGCCCTGGAATGAATCCGCTCGTACAACCACGGAGATCTACAAAATGACTTCTCGCAACCTTCGAATTCTTGCTGCTATCGCTGGCCTTGTGCCTGTATTGGCGTTAGCCCACACCGGCGCGGACGGCCATGCCCACCCGGGTTTTATGAGTGGTTTGGTGCATCCTTTTACCGGCTTCGACCATTTGGCCGTCATGTTGTCCGTAGGTTTGTGGAGCGCACTGGCCGCGCGCCGCGCCGGTCCCGGCATGCTCTGGGGGCCGCTTGGCTTTGCGGCCATGTTGCTGGTTGGCGCCATGCTGGGCCTGCAAGGCGTGCAGCTTCCTGCGGTTGAACCCATGATTGCAGCATCGCTGCTGGTTACCGGCCTGCTGGTCATCACGCGCTGGCGCATGCCGGGTGTTGCAGCCGCGCTGCTGGTCGGCGTATTTGCGATCTTTCATGGCCTGGCGCATGGCTACGAACTGGCAGGCAGCACCGATGCAGCCGCCACGCTGGCAGGCATGCTGGCAGCCACCGTCCTGCTGCACGCCACCGGCCTGGCCTTGGGCTGGGCATTACGCCACGCCAACGTCTGGGTGCCGCGTCTTGCCGGTGCGGGCGTTGCCGCGTTTGGCGTCACGCTGCTCACCCAACTGGCTTGAGGCAAGGCCATGATCCCTGGCGAATTGCTGACCGACGGCCCCGAGCACATCCTCAACGCAGGCCGGCGCACCCTGACGCTGGTGGTGCAGAACACCTCCGACCGGCCCATACAGGTGGGCTCGCATTACCACTTTGCGGAAACCAATGCGGCGCTGGGTTTTGAACGCGATGCCGCACGTGGCATGCGGCTCAATATCGCGTCGGGCACGGCGGTCCGCTTCGAGCCCGGCCAGCAGCGCACGGTTGAGCTGGTGGACTTTGCCGGCGAGCGAATAATTTATGGCTTTCGCGGCCTTGTTCAAGGAAAGTTATAAATGGCAACGATTGGCAGACGCGCCTACGCCGAAATGTTCGGCCCCACCGTCGGCGACCGCCTGCGGCTGGCCGACACCGACCTGATGATTGAGGTCGAGGCCGACTACACCCTGCGCGCCGGCAGTTACGGCGAAGAGGTGAAGTTCGGCGGCGGCAAAACCATACGCGACGGCATGGCGCAGTCGCAGCAAACCCGGGCGCAAGGCGCCATGGACTGCGTGATGACCAATGCGCTCATCATCGACCATTGGGGCATCGTGAAAGCCGATATAGGCCTCAAGGACGGCCGCATCGCCGCCATAGGCAAGGCCGGCAACCCGGATGTGCAGGCCGGCGTGGACATCGTCATCGGCCCCGGCACCGAGATCATCAGTTGCGAGGGCATGATAGTCACCGCGGGCGGCATAGACTCGCACATCCACTTCATCTGCCCGCAGCAGATTGAAGAAGCACTGGCGGCCGGCATCACCACCATGCTGGGCGGCGGCACCGGCCCGGCTACAGGTACCTTTGCGACTACCTGCACACCCGGCCCGTGGAACATAGAACGCATGCTGCAGGCCGCAGACGCCTTCCCGATGAACCTTGGTTTTCTGGGCAAGGGCAACGCCAGCCTGCCCGCCGCCTTGCATGAGCAGATCAATGCCGGCGTCATAGGCCTGAAGCTGCACGAAGACTGGGGCACGACCCCGGCCGCCATCAGCAACTGCCTGGATGTGGCCGAGGAAACCGATACCCAGGTGGCGATCCACAGCGACACCCTCAATGAATCGGGTTTTGTCGAGAACACGATTGCTGCAACCAAGGGCCGGGCGCTCTGCGCCTTTCATACCGAAGGCGCGGGCGGCGGCCATGCACCGGATATTTTGCGGGTTGTAGGTGAGGCCAACTTCCTGCCCTCGTCCACCAACCCGACCATGCCCTACACCGTCAACACGCTGGACGAACACGTGGACATGCTGATGGTGTGCCACCACCTGCACGCATCCATCCCCGAAGACCTGGCCTTTGCCGAAAGCCGCATCCGCAAGGAAACGATAGCCGCCGAAGACATACTGCACGACCTGGGCGCCATCAGCATGATGAGCTCCGACAGCCAGGCCATGGGCCGCGTCGGCGAGGTCATCATCCGCACCTGGCAGACCGCGCACAAGATGAAACAGCAGCGCGGCTGGCTCGCCCCGTCCTCCGTTAGCGCTGAGCCTGGCCTTCGACAAGCTCAGGCTGATCGGGATTCCCGCAACGACAACTTCCGCGTCAAACGCTACATCAGCAAATACACCATCAACCCGGCGATTGCCCACGGCATCTCGCACGAAGTCGGCTCCATAGAAGTCGGCAAATGGGCTGACCTGGTGGTCTGGAAACCGGCGTTTTTTGGCATCAAGCCCGCGCTCATCCTCAAGGGCGGTTTTATCGCCATGGCGGCCATGGGTGACCCGAATGCATCCATCCCCACACCGCAGCCTGTGCACTACCGCCCCATGTTTGGGAGTTTTGGCGGCGCAATTGCCAAGGGCTCATTGACCTTTGTCTCGCAAGCGGGTCTTGCCGCAGGCATCAGGGGAAAATTCGGCCTTGCCAAAAACCTGAGCGCCGTGAAAAACATACGCGGCATCCGCAAGCAGCACATGGTCCACAATCATTACCTGCCAACGATGGAAATCGATGCGCAGACTTATGCCGTGCGGGCCGACGGCCAGTTGCTGACCTGTGAACCCGCCAAAAGCCTGCCCATGGCGCAGCGCTATTTTCTTTTTTGACCTGCCTATCGAGTTTGACGGATCTGAATATGGTCTCTAAGCCACTGCGCAAAGGCGGGCTCGTCCATCGTACCGGCAGCCACATCCATCACCGTCCAGGTCGCGTCCGCTTGCGTCGCATGCAAGCGATAGCCATTGACGGCCAAAAACATACCCACGGCCAGGAATGCGGCGCGCTTGTTGCCGTCGACAAAGGCGTGGTTTTTTGCCAGACCCACGCCATAGGACGCGGCAAGATCGGCCACGTCCGGCTGCCCATACAGGGCAAGATTCAATGGTCTAGCCAAGGCCGAATCAAGCAAACCCTCGTCACGCAGGCCGGGGCTTCCACCATGTTCGGCCAGACTCTCATCGTGCAACAGCAACAACACCTGACGATTGACCCATTTCCAGACAGTCATTTGGCCAGTTGGTGGAAAGTATCGCGATATTCCCTCATGAACTCACGTCCCAATTTGAGTTGCTCCTCAAGCTCCGGGTCGTACGGCGTCAGCGTGATACCGTTGGCCGCTTCAGTCAGAAAAACCGTGTCGCCTTTCTCAACTTTCATCCGTGCCAGTACGTCCTTGGGCAGGATGACTCCTACGGAATTCCCGATTTGTGTCAGTTTGAGAGCAGACATGGCAAATACCTTCAAGTTATAACAATTGTTATATTATCACTTCCTATTTTCCGTATCAAGCGACACATGATTCAAGTTTCCAAACTGCTATCCCAGGGCCATGGGCTCGCTCCGGTCCTGCTCAAACGCGCCGCCACCGTCGAACTCGACTGGGACGTGCGCCAGAAAAGCCGTTTCGACGCAACTGACTCGCTGGGTCGCCAGCTCGGCGTGTTTCTGCCGCGCGGCACGCTGGTGCGTGGTGGTGATGTGCTGGTCGCCGAAGACGGTTCCATGGTCCGGGTGATCGCCGCACCGCAAGCCGTGTTGCGCATCACGCACTGCCCAGACCACGGCTCACCCTTTGACCTGGTACGCGCCGCCTACCACCTGGGCAACCGCCATGTACCGATTGAGCTCAAGCCGGACCACCTGAAGATTGAGCCCGATCACGTACTGGCAGACATGCTGCGTTCCATGCACCTGATCGTGCATGCGGTGAACGAAGCCTTTGAACCCGAAGGCGGGGCCTACAGCGCTGGCGGCCACTCCCATGGGCACTCGCACGGCCATGCCGGTGATGATCACGATCACGATCACGATCACGGACATGCGCATGCGGCTGTCCCCGCACCAGCATCACCGGCAGCCCATGTGCATGGCCCGGACTGCAACCACGGTCACGACCACGCCGATGCAGGCGCTCCGCAAGCGATCCAGATTCACAAACACAAGCCCCACAGCCACTGAGGCCGGGCCACCACATGCCCGTCCAGCCTGCGCAAACCCTGCCGGCCTCCAGCCTGATCCAGCTGATCTGGCTGGCATCACCGGCCTTGCCCGTAGGCGGTTTTTCATACTCCGAAGGGCTGGAGGTCGCCGTGGAATGCGCGGGAGTAGCTACAGAAAGCATAGCAAGCGCCTGGCTTGCGGACCAGCTTCATTTAACGCTTGCGCGAGGTGACCTGGCTGTCATCGCACAAGCCATCCCCGCCTGGAGGGAAAACCGGCTACAGCGCATACAGCAGCTCAATGACTGGGTGCTGCAAACACGCGAAACCAGCGAGATGCGCGCACAGGCCGAACAAATGGGACGTTCCCTGCTGGAGTGGCTGCGCAACCATGAGGGTGCCAACGCGGAACACATCCAGGCCTGCGCCGGCCTGCCCCCCACTTACCCGATGGCGTTTGCGCTGGCCGCATCGCAAACGGAGGCAGGCGTGCGCGACTGCCTGCTGGCCTATGCCTTCGGCTGGGCCGAGAACATGATGCAGGCGGCTCTCAAGTCCGTTCCCCTGGGCCAAAGCTCAGGCCAGCGCATACTGGCGCACCTGAGCCGGGAAATCCCGCAGGCCGTTGAAACCGCCTTGAACCTGCCGGACGACGAGCGCCAGGCCTTTTCACCCATGCTGGCCATACTTTCTTCGCAACACGAAACCCAATATTCAAGGCTATTTCGCTCATGACCATGCACCACATTGCCAATCGCACAAAAAACCTGCCTCCGCTCAGGGTCGGCATAGGTGGCCCCGTCGGCTCGGGCAAAACCACCCTGCTTGAAATGCTTTGCAAGGCCATGAAAGACAAGTACGACCTGGTGGCCATCACCAATGACATCTACACCAAGGAAGACCAGCGCATACTCACCGTCAGCGGCGCGCTGGATGCCGAACGCATCATGGGCGTGGAAACCGGTGGCTGCCCGCACACCGCCATACGCGAGGACGCATCCATCAACCTCGAGGCCATTGACCGCATGCTGGTGGATTTTCCCGATGCCGATGTGGTGTTTGTCGAATCCGGCGGCGACAACCTCGCGGCCACCTTCAGCCCAGAGCTGAGTGACCTGACCATTTACGTCATCGACGTGGCGGCGGGCGAAAAAATCCCGCGCAAGGGCGGCCCAGGCATCACCAAAAGCGATCTGTTTGTCATCAACAAGACCGACCTGGCACCCCATGTGGGCGCCGACCTGAAGGTGATGGAAGCCGACACCATCCGCATGCGCACCACGCCCAAGGGCCTCAAGCCCTTTGTCATGACCAACCTCAAAACCAATACCGGCCTGGCGGAAGTCGTGGCCTTTATCGAAACCAAGGGCATGTTGCAGCCAGGCTGAATGCTCTTTTTTCGAGCCAGGCTCCGGCCAGGCACACGCAGCGGTTAAACTCTTGGGTTCCGGAAGCGTGGCAGAGCGGTTGAATGCAGCAGTCTTGAAAACTGCCGAGGATGCGAGTCCTCCGTGAGTTCGAATCTCACCGCTTCCGCCATATCCCTGGCAGGTACTTACCCTGCCATCGATCGGCCACATGCCGTTCGACCCGCCTCCAGTCTCCCGCATGCGCAGCGGGGCCTGTTCGCAAGACTAGCTACGCATGGCCAATACCCGGGCCGCTCTCATCGCAGCCTCTGAGGCAATCCTTTTGGCGCCTTGTAGCGCATTTGTGCTACAGCACCTGTAAAGGATTGCAATTTTTTCCGTACTTATGGTTACCTCCTGTTACCATCGCGCGATATCCTGAACAGAGCCTCAAAAGGCAACTGTCGCGCAGTAATTTGTTCAGCCTGCCAGCTTTCGTGGTTAAGAACAAATGAGTCAAAGACGCTTCAAAAAAAACCTTGGCGGGGCTGCATTGGCCTTGATGCTTGCCGCATTTGCTGCCCCTGCGCTTGCAGCTGACGAACTCTTTGATATCACCCGCTTCCAGGTTGATGGCAATACCTTGCTGCCTCCTGCGGACGTAGAACGTATGCTTGCTCCCCTGGCGGGTTCACAACGGGCCTTTGCCGACATCCAGCAGGCCATGGAGGCCCTGCAGCAAGCCTATGCCAAAGCCGGCTACAGCACGGTGCAGGTGTCGGTGCCGGAGCAGGAACTGACAGGCGGCACCGTCAGGCTGCAGGTAACGGAAACTGTGGTTTCATCGATCACCATCAAGGGCAACCAGCATTTCGACGAAGCCAACATCCGCGCCAGCCTGACGCGGCTGGAAATCGGGCGCCCGCCCAGGCTGAGCGCCATTTCCGAATCGATTCAATTGGCGAACGAAAGCCCGGCCAAACAAATCGGCGTCTCGCTGGCAGAAGGCGAGCAACCCGGCAACATCGACGCAACCGTGCTGGTGACCGACCACAAACCCCTGCGCGTCCTCACCACGCTGGACAACACGGGCGCACCGTCCAGCGGCCGATGGCGCACCGGGGTCGCCCTGCAGCACTCCAACCTCTTTAACCGTGACCAGGTCGGCACCCTTGCGTACACCACCTCGCCGGACAGCCCTTCGGGCGTCAGCCTGAGGGTGTACTCCCTCGGCTACCGCATTCCGCTCTACGCCTCTGGCGACAGCCTTGATTTCATCTACGGCAAGTCAAGCGTCAACTCGCCGTCGACCTCGCCCGTGCTGGGCGGAATTTTGGGGTTTACCGGCAAGGGCGACGTCTACAGCCTGCGCTGGAACCACTTTCTGGGCCGCTCCGGTGAAAGCACCGCCAAGCTGGTGCTGGGCCTGGACCACAAACTGGTCGACTCGCGCTGTGAGGTCGGCGGGGTGCCGGTCAGCATCGCGCCGCCAACGCCGCCGATTGCGTCCTGCGTACCGTACACCACAACCCCCCTCAACCTCACCTACAGCAGCCAGCGCGAAAGCGCCGACCAGGTCTCCAGCTTCAGCGTGGGCCTGTCGCACAACCTGCCGAGCGGGCAGCGTTACACCAATGTGGATGGGCGCAATGACCGGTACTCCTACCTCACGCCCGGCAACCGCAGCACACGTGATGACTTCACCATACTGCGTGGCGCCGCATCCGTCTTCAAGAGCTTTGCCAACGGCTGGCAGGGTCGGCTGGCCGGCAGCGCGCAGTACACCAATTTGCCCCTGGTCTCGGGCGAGCAGTTCGGCCTGGTGGGCTCGACACTGGTACGCGGTTTTCAGGAGCGCGCGGTCGCTGCAGACAATGGCGTTGTCGCCAACGCAGAAATTTATACGCCGGAACTTGCCGCAAACATCGGCGTGCCCGGCCAGCTGCGGGCCCTGTTTTTTGTCGATGCAGGTCACGGCACCAACAACCGCGTGGGGAGCAGCGGCATACCCGCCAGCGTAACGGTGGCCAGCATGGGCACAGGCCTTCGTTATGTCTCCAGCCGCGACTTCAACATCAGCCTGGACATTGCACGCGTGCAGAACCCCGGCACATCCACAACCGAAACACGGGGCAGCTGGAAGGCCCACCTGAGCGCCAGCCTGGCGTTCTAAAAGGAAAAGACCATGACCATGCACTTCCGCCGCCAACGCCTCTCCCTTCTGGCTGCCGCCGCAATGATGGCGGTCAATGCGCCTTCCCTGGCGCTACCCGCAAACACCCTGCCCACGGGCTGGAATGTCACCTCCGGCAGCGCGACCTTCACACAGAACGGCAACGTGCTGAACATCAACCAGACGACGCAGCAGGCCATTGCCAATTTTGCAAGTTTCAGCGTCGGTTCTGGTGCGACGGTCGACATCAGCCAGCCGAACAGTTCCGCAGCCCTGCTGGCACGCGTTACCGGCAGCGATCCGTCGCAAATCCTGGGTCAGGTCAGGGCCAACGGCGCCTTGTGGCTGATCAACCAGGCCGGCATCATGGTGGGGCCGGGCGCGCGTATTGACGTCGCCCGCTTTATCGCCAGCTCGCTCAATATCAGCGACAGCGACTTTCTGGCCAACCGCCTGAACTTCAGGGGCACCGGCACACCCGGCGACGTGCGCAACGAGGGCACCATCAATGCAGCCAGCGGGGGCAGCATTTACCTTGTCGGCGCAAATGTCAGCAACAGCGGCAGCCTGAATGCGCCGGGTGGCGAGGTGCTGCTGGCCGCCGGACAAACCGTGCAGTTGGTGGACACCGCCACGCCCGGCGTTTCAGTGGCCATCACCGGCACGCCCGGGGAGGTCAAAAACCTGGGGCAGATCACCGCCGAAGCCGGACGCATAGGCCTGGCTGCAGGCCTGATCAGCAACAGCGGCACCATCAACGCTTCCAGCGCGGTGCGTGAAGGCGGGCGGATCTTCCTGCGGGCTTCCGGCGATATCAAGACATCGGCCAGCTCCAACATCAGTGCCAATGGAACGACCGGTGGCAACGTGGTGCTGATTGCAGAAAACGCGGCATCGCTGGACGGCGATATATCGGCCACCGGCAGCTCGGGACGTGGTGGTTATGTCGATACATCAGGCAAGACTTCGCTCGATGTGGTCAAGGCGCCTGTGGTCGGCCAGGGTGGCGAATGGCATATCGACCCGTTCAACATCGAGATCGTCGCGGACGGGTTGCCCTCCGGTGTCTCGATCGTGGGCGGCAATGCCATCACGTCGAATGAAACAGGTGCTCATATCGCAGCCTCGACCATCGTTGACCAGCTCAATTTGGGCACCAATGTGAGTATCACCACAGGCGCAGGCAGCCCGCTTACCCCGGGCGATATCACCGTGTCTTCCGCCATCGCCAAAACCAATGGTACGGATGCAGCGCTGACACTGAATGCCCACAACAACATCATCATCAATGCGGACATCACCAGCACGGCGGGCAAGCTCGACCTGAATCTGAACAGCAACTTCCAGAACAGCACCCCTGCCGCCGATCATGCGGTGCAACTGAACGCCAATCTGGGCCTGAATGGCGGCGGGCTCACGGTGTCGCAGGACGGCGGCAATGCCAACGGCACGCTCAATATTGCAGGCGGCACAATTTCGCTGACAGGCGGCTCGGCCATCAACGCCGGGGCGGTCAACGTGCAGACTGGCGGCACGCTCGCCGGCTCGGGCGACCTTGTGCTGGGTGGCGCTGGAACACTGACCAACAACGGCACGCTGTCGCTGGGCACGGCCAACGGATACGGCAGGCTGACCGTGCAGGGCAAGTACGTCCAGGGCAGCACCGGAATACTCAACGTCAAGCTGGGAGACAGCGACGGCTTCGACGTGCTCGCCGTTGCCGCTGATGCGACCCTGAACGGCAGGCTCAATGTGCGGGGGATCAACAATTTTGTGCCGGCTGTCGGGTCGACGTTCAACGTTCTGACAGCAGGCCAGGGCAGCAGCGGCAGTTTCAGCACGGTCAATGCACCCGACCTGTCCTTTGGTGGCAACGCGGCGGGCATCGCCGTCAGCTACCCAAACGCGGGCAACAACTTTGTCCGCCTCACTGCGGGCACTTCGGCTGCTGCAGCCGCCGCAGCCGCCGCAGCAAAAGCAGCGGCAGATGCTGCGGCAAAGGCAGCAGCAGACGCGGCAGCGAGGGCCGCGGCAGACGCTGCGGCAAGGGCAGCAACCACCCCCGTCTCGCAGGCACTGAATTCAACCGTGAACATTATCAATACCGTCACGCAATCCACCCCACGCGTACCTGCGCCGCAGAGTGCGCTTACACCCGAGCAGGTCGCCGCAATGCCCGTCTCCATACCGGCGGCAAACAGCGGGGGCGGTTCAGCAGAAAGCAGCGACGAGAAAAAGAGCGACAGCAAGGATACAGTCGTCGCGAAATCCGACAGCGGCGTCGCCAAAAATGAGTCTGTAAAAAAAATGTACTGCAACTGAGGGGCATGACATGAAACCTCACAAACGCTTCTTTTCTTTCCATGCCTTGACCGCCATGCTGGCCTTGCTCCTGCTGACTCCGCTGACGCAGGCGCAGGTCGTCGGCCAGGTAACCCGCGTCTCCGGCCTGATGGTGGCCAAGGGTGCCGATGGCCGCACCCGGGTGCTGGCCCTGAACTCACCGCTGCGCCAGGGCGACACCCTCACCACCGAACGCAACACCTTTGGCCGCCTGGAGTTTGTGGACGGCGCCGCCATCGTCCTGCAGCCCGAGTCGCGGCTGGTGTTGACGCGCTACAGCTACGACGCCGCACAACCCCAGCTGGACAAGGTTGAGCTTGAACTGGCGCAGGGCGGCTTCAGCAGTACCACCGGCGAGCTGGGCAAACGCAGCAAGGATGCCACCACCATCACCACGCCTGCAGGCAATCTGCAGGGCAGCGCCAGCATGGAGGTTTCCCTCAGGCAGCCTTAAAACGTGTTTAAACGCAGCTGAGCGACTTCCCCTACAACCCCACATCGCAGGAAACCCCATGAAAAACTACATCCTGAGCACACTGGCCTTGCTGGTCACGCTGGTTTCTGGTGAAGCCCTGGCGCAGCTCACACCACCACCGCCCACGGGGGTGCGCGCCCCGGGACTCTATGTGGTTGTGCTGGACGGCCTGATCCATGTCACCAACCCCGCCGGCACCAGTAATTTTTCGTCCGGCCAATTTGGTTACACCCCAAGCCTCAGAGTGCCGCCGGTCGTTGTACCCGCCAACCCCGGCCTGCAGTTCACGCCACCGCCGGTGTTCAACCAATCCACTGCACCAGGCAGCAATACAGGGCCGATCAAGTCCAACACCGTGGATTGCGAAGTCCGCTAAATACCCGGTGCTGCCTGCTACCGCGACCCCTGCGGGGCAACCAGCCTGCGCCGGCGAGATTCAATGCAGGCTGGCGTGTCGGCCTGCCTGCACGAACACACAGTCTGTGTTAGATTCCCCCACTCATTTCACAAGCCGCATCAGCCGCATCTGAGGCGCTAGCGCGCCACCGGATGCCAGAAACCAGACTGGTGACACTGGCATTGCGCCCCTCCAAAACCTTCAGCTCACCGGCAGCGGGATGACGCCAGGCGTTCCTTGTCCACCAAAACCGACCTTTCATGAAAAGCAATTTCTTCAAAACCGCGCTGGTACTGGGCCTGCTCTCGGCCATAGGGCCCTTCGCCATCGACATGTATTTGCCGGCCCTGCCCTCCATCGGGCAAAGCCTGGGCGCCTCCATGAGCGCCGTGCAGGCCAGCCTGATGGCATTTTTCATATCGCTGGGCATTGGCCAGATCATTTACGGCCCGGTGTCGGACATGGTGGGGCGCAAGGCGCCCATGTATTTCGGCATGACGCTTTTTGCCGTCGGCAGCATAGGCTGCGCGCTGGCGCCCGATATCCAGACCCTGGTCGTGCTGCGTTTTATCCAGGGCCTGGGCGCCAGTGCCGGCATGGTGATTCCGCGGGCTGTTGTGCGCGACCTGCACACCGGCCATGATGCCGCGCGGCTGATGTCGCTGCTGATGCTGGTGTTCAGCGTTTCGCCGATTCTTGCGCCGCTGGCCGGCAGCCTGCTGATTGAAACGATAGGCTGGCGCAGCGTGTTCTGGGCCGTCACCGTAGCGGCCATCCTGGGCCTGATCCTGCTGGCCACCAGCCTGCCTGAAACCCGGCCGCCTGAAGAACGGCTGGGCAGCAGCGTGCGCAGCGCCCTCAGCGGCTACGGCGTGCTGCTGCGAGACCGCCACTTTCTCGGCCTGGTGTTCATAGGCGCATTCGGCATCTCAAGCTTTTTTGCCTACCTTGCCAATTCATCGTTTGTGATGATTGACCACTACGGATTGACACCACGCCAATACAGCCTTGCCTTTGCAGCCAATGCCGCTTCGTTTATTGGCGTGTCGCAGCTGACGGGACGCCTGACAGGGAAGTTCGGCCTCGCCCCCGTGGTGAAGGTTGCAGTGACTGCATATGCAGCCATCATGCTCATCCTGCTGGCTGTGAACCTGATGGGTGTGGACCGGCTCGACGTGATGCTGGGCCTGTTGTTCCTGGGGTTCGGATTTTTGGGCCTGGTCATACCCACCACGGCAGTGCTGGCGCTCGATGACCACGGCCCCATCGCGGGCACGGCTTCCGCACTGATGGGCACGCTGCAGTTTGTAACGGGTGCGGTGATCATGGCCATCACCGGCCTGTTTGTCGATGGCACTGCAAGGCCCATGCTGGCAGGCATTGCCTGCAGTTCGGCAGTGGCGTTTGTACTGTCCTGGGTGACCCTGGGTCACATCAAGGCAACACCAAGGGCGGCGCCTTAAAACCTGTCTTTCTGCTGGTTCAATTGACGTTTGCGCTTGCTTTTGTTTTTTGACTCAGCCTCGGGCGGTGCGTCGCGCAGGGCCTGCGCCGCGCGCTTTAACGCCTGCTCTTTTTTTTCCTTGCGTTTCTTGTCCCTGAAATAGACAAACAGCCGGCCAAGGCCAAAGCTGATCGATGCGCTGACCACAAGAAGAATGATGCCTGGAGTGTCCATCTGGAGTTTGGGTGCTGATCAGGGAAGACTATAAAAAGAGCGACTGCAAATCGTTTAAAAAATCAAAACCGCGCTCGGTCGGCTTGACATGCACAAAGTCCCGCTCGATCAGGCCCTTGCGCTCGGCCTCTTCAAGGCCTTGTTGTATGGCGGTGAAAGGCAGGCCGGTTTTTTCTGCAAAATCCTGCAGCTTGAAGCCGTCCTTTAGACGCAGGGCATTGAGCATGAACTCAAAGGGCAATTCTGCCCGTCCCACTTCGGTTTCCTGCGAGACGGCATCACCCGCCAGCGCCTTGTCCATATAAAGCTTGGGCTCCCGGTAGCGAACCTGGCGAACCACCCGGTGCGCAAAACTGAGCTTGCTGTGCGCGCCTGCGCCTATGCCCAGGTAGTCGCCAAATTGCCAGTAATTGACATTGTGAAAACAACGGTGGCCGGGTTTGGCATAGGCCGACACCTCATAACGCTGCAGCCCCGCACCTTCGGTCATCTCTGTGATTTTGTCGAGCATGGCATAGGCTGTGTCGTCCTCCGGTATCACCGGCGGGAATTTGGCAAAGTATGTATTCGGCTCTATCGTTAAATGGTAAATCGATATATGCGGCGGCTGCAGCGCCAGCGCCTGGCGCATGTCCTGCTCAAGGTTTTCCAGCGTCTGGCCGGGCAGCGCGTACATGATGTCGAGGTTGAAAGTGTCAAACGCCTGCGCCGCTTCTTCAACAGCGGCAATCGCCTGGGCGCGGTCATGCACGCGACCCAGCACCTTGAGGTGGCGGTCATCAAAACTCTGCACACCGACAGAAAGCCGCGTGACACCCGCACTGCGAAAAGCCCTGAAGCGGTCTTTTTCGAACGTGCCGGGGTTGGCCTCCAGCGTGATCTCACAATCAGGCTCCAGCCGCAGCCGCGCGCGAATATCGCCCAGCAGGCGATCAACAGCCTGTGGTGAGAACAGGCTGGGTGTGCCGCCGCCTATGAAAATGCTGTGCACGGTGCGTCCCCAGATCAGGGGCAGCGAGGCCTCCAGGTCGGCCACCAGCGCGTCTATGTAGCGCTGCTCGGGCATCTTCCCCGAGACCTCATGCGAGTTGAAATCGCAGTAAGGGCATTTTTTCAGGCACCAGGGCAAATGCACGTAGAGCGACAGGGGCGGCAAGGCGCCGAGCTGCAGCGTGCCGCTGCGCATGTAGTGCTGGATGTCTTTCACGCGATCAATCCCTACGGTTTGCGATGTCGGCAACCAGCACGGCTTGGTCAGCAGACGCCGTGGAACTGGCTTCGCCAGGCCACTGGCGTCGCCCCCTTGAGGGGGGGGGAGGCGACCCACACGCAGTGGGGGAGCAACGGGGGTGGTTCATATCCACCAGCGCTCGCGCATTAGAGCCATCATCTGGCGCGCCGCTTTGCCCCTATGGCTATTGGCATTTTTGACCTCGACCGGGAGTTGCGCAAAGGTCTGACCGAATTCGGGAATAAACATCACCGGGTCAAAACCAAAGCCGTTGCTGCCCATGGGCTCACGCGCAATCTCGCCGACGACACGACCGGCAGCTATCAGGGGCTCGGGGTCATCTGCAGACCGCACAGCCACCAGTGTGCTGACCAGCGCAGCGCGCCGGTTGTCGATGTTGGCCATCTGCTCCAGCAAGGCCTTGACGTTGTTGCTGTCGCCCTTGGCATAACCAAACTGCGTGGCATAAAAGGCCGTGTCCACACCGGGCAAACCGCCAAAGACGTCCACACACAAACCCGCATCGTCGGCCAGCGCAGGCAAGCCGCTCAGGCGAGCCGCATGGCGCGCCTTGGTCAACGCGTTTTCCACAAAAGTGCGGAAGGGCTCCTCTGCCTCGGGAATGGCCAGTTCGGACTGGCGCACCAGCTGCACACCCAAGGGCGCCAGCATGGCCTGCAACTCGGCCAGTTTGCCCTGATTATTCGATGCCAATACGATTTTCATAATAAAAAGTACGCCTGGCCCCCGTATGACGGGCGCAACCAGCTATTAATTTGATAGTGAATTCTTCTGCAGGACAACAAGTTCCCGGATGCCTTTTTCGGCCAGCAGCAGCAAGGCATCCATTTCCTTGCGAGAAAAGGCCGCGCCCTCTGCCGTGCCCTGCACTTCTACATAGTTGCCGGCACCGGTCATGACCACGTTCATGTCGGTATCGCAGGCGGAGTCTTCGGTGTACTCAAGGTCCAGCAGAGGCATGCCCTGCACAATGCCGACCGAGATGGCCGCCACATGGTCGAGGATGGGCGTTTCCTTGAGCTTGCCGTCGGCCAGCAATTTGTTTACCGCATCCTGCGCGGCCACAAAGGCGCCGGTGATGCTGGCGGTACGGGTGCCACCGTCGGCCTGCAGCACGTCGCAGTCGAGGTAAATGGTTCGCTCGCCGAGTTTTTTCAGGTCAAACACAGTGCGCATGGAGCGGCCGATCAGGCGCTGGATCTCCTGCGTGCGCCCGCTTTGCTTGCCGCGGGCGGCCTCGCGGTCGCTACGGGTGTGGGTGGCGCGCGGCAGCATGCCGTACTCGGCAGTCACCCAGCCTTCGCCGCTGCCCTTTTTGTGGCCCGGCACCTTTTCTTCAACCGAGGCGGTGCACAGGACCTTGGTGCCGCCAAACTCGATCAGTACCGAGCCTTCTGCATGAACGGTGTAATTGCGGGTAATGCGCACTGCACGCAGGGCATCTGCGGCGCGTGCACCGCTTCTTTCAAATTGACTCATGATGAAGGACTTTCTGGCGAACAACGCCGGACAGGTAAAAAGACTAGGCGCGGCACTCTGGTTTACCCACGAGCTCCGGAGCGACGGCCCCGGACATACGGTGGTTCAGACTTTCCGGGCTGCCGAGCGGCGTATGGCCTCGTTGATCTCGGCAATCGATCTTTCGATCATTGCCTCATCAAGGTCATCGCCACCCGTGTCGAGGCCACCGGCCTGGATGGTGGAGGCAAATACCCCATCCATGATGCTGTCGGTAGACACGCCCCGGGTGGACTCGAAGGCATCGGGCGTTTCCCACTCCATGGCCAGCACGGTGACATTGTCGCTGTGTTCACCACCGGCTTTCAACGCACTTTCAACCAGGTCCGGCACGGCGTCGGATACGCCCTTGCTGCCCAAGTGTTTCACGATATCGGCATCGCTCAGGCTGCCCCACAGGCCGTCCGAGCAAAGCATCAGCTTGTCGCCCTGCTGCAATACAACGGGGCCAGCGACGTCAAACACCGGCTTGGTGGGCGATCCCAGGCAGGTAAAAAGGATATTGCGGTTAATGCGCTCAAGCTTGATCACGCCGGCGCTTTGCTGCTCCAGGTAGGAATGGTCGCGCGTGCGCGTGAGCAGTTCACCGTCGCGCACCACATACAGGCGCGAATCCCCGCAATGCACCCAGGTTGCGCCGGTGCCCTGCAAAATGCAGGCAACCAGCGTGGTGCGCGGCGTGTCCAGCATGCCTTTTTCACTGGCATAACGAATGATCTGGTGGTGCGCAGCCGTCAGGGCGTTTGAAAGGAACTCCGTGGTGTCCTTGATGATGGGGCGCGCTTCCCGCTGGTACAGCGCAGAAATGGTCTGCAAGGCCAGCTGGGCCGCAACCTCCCCTTCCGGGTGGCCGCCCATGCCGTCGGCCAGTACAAAAAGGCCTGACTCCCGCGTGTAGCAATAGCCCATGCGGTCTTCATTTTTTGCCCGGCCGCCCTTGCGGCTGACCTGAAAGACGGAAAACTTCATTTGAATCTGGTCGCAAAACCGGTGGCTTTGCGTGCGGTCTTTTTGGTGTCAGACACCATGTTGTCGAACTGCAGGCGAACCTTTTCACTGACGGTGAGTTTGGTGTAACGGCGCTCGCCCTCCCGGCTCAGCTCCTTTTGCAGCGCAAACACGGACTGGGGCCTGGACAGCGGATCAAGCGACATGCACCACTCCACAACCTCGATCAGGTTGTCGGAGTACACCCCACGCAAACGGGACAGCGCCAGGGACAGGCGGTCTTTTTCCAGCCGCTGCGGCGCATCGTTTGGTGGATACCCCTGCATGGTCGCGTAAATGCAGGCGCCTATGGCGTAAATGTCGGTCCACGGGCCCATCGACGAATCGCGGCGATACATTTCGGGCGCGGCAAAACCGGGCGTGTACATGGGCCGGATGAAATTGCCTTCCTTGCTCAGCACCTCGCGGGCCGCGCCGAAATCGATCATCACGGCCCGGTTGTCGTCAGTGATGAAAATATTGGCCGGCTTGATGTCCAGGTGCAGCATCTTGTGCTGGTGCACGATGCGCAACCCGCGCAGGATTTCGTCAAACAGAGAACGGATGGTCGATTCGCGGAACACCTTCTGCTTTTTGAGTTCCCGCGCGGTAATGATGAAGTCCTGCAGGGTGCCGCCCTCCAGGTAATTCATCACCATGTAGACGGTTTCGTTCTCGCGAAAGAAGTTGAGCACGCTGACCACGGAGCCATGCGAAATCTGGGCGAGCGAGCGGCCTTCCTCAAAAAAACTCTTGAGACCCAGTCGGTACAGCGAAAGCTTGTCGGGCTGGACCTGCGGCAGCAATTCCCCGGGCGGGCGGCCTGCAAGGGAGGACGGCAGGTACTCCTTGATGGCGACCTGCTGGCCCTCGTTGTCTACGGCCAAGTAAACTACACCAAAGCCGCCGGCGGAAAGCTTGCGCACAACCCGGTAGCCGCCTATGACGGTGTCGGGTGGCAGTGGTGCTGGTTTGACCTTTGACATAATTTGAAATGAGCAGAGGTAAAACAGCCGACCCGACCTGCTTTTACCTGCTTCTACGGTCCCGTTCTTACAAAAAGCGTACTACTAAATGTCAGTTTACAGCATGACAGGCTATGCAGCCGTCCAGTCAAACACGGCCGGTTCGCCGGCAGAAACGGACTCGGTCGCGGACACAAGTGCGCGGCTGGGTGTGGAAATACGCTCGGTGAACAGCCGTTTTCTGGACCTGGCGTTTCGCCTGCCCGATGAATTGCGCCAGGCAGAACCTGCCCTGCGCGAGCTTTTGACCGCCAAACTCAAACGCGGCAAGGTAGAGCTCCGGGTTTCACTGGACAGCAATTCGGCCAGCAACCTGCGGGCGCCTTCGTCCGTTACGCTGCAGCGCCTGGGCTCGCTTGAAGACAGCATCAAGTCATGGCTACCCCATGCAAGCGCCCTCAGCGTGGCCGATGTCCTGCGCATCGCCACCAATGAGGACAACAAGCCCCATGACTACAGCGAAGAACTGCTCAAGCTGTCCAAAAAGGCCTTGAAAGAACTGCTGGCAGCAAGGGAGCGGGAAGGCGCCCGGCTAAAACAGATGCTGCAAGATCGCACCGGGCAACTGCGTGCCCTGTCAGCGCTGGCGGTGCCCATGGTGCCCAAACTGGTGGAACAGCAAAAAAGCCGTTTCCTGGAGCGCTGGAAAGAGGCCATGGCGCTGTCCGACAGCGCCACCCTGCCCGAAATTGCCCAGGACAGGGCCCTGACCGAAGCGACTGCCTTTGCCATCCGCATTGACGTGGCGGAAGAAATCACGCGCCTCGCATCCCATCTTGACGAGATTGACCGCTTGCTGGAAAGCGGCGGCGAGCTCGGAAAACGCCTGGACTTCCTGATCCAGGAGTTGCACCGCGAAGCCAACACACTGGGGTCAAAGTCGGCATCGCTCGAGCTCACCCGTATTTCTGTCGACATGAAGGTATTGATCGAACAGATCCGCGAGCAGGTGCAGAACATTGAATAAGCACTGGGCAGCACCTGCCGGTTCAACCTTTTATTAAAATCAATAGCAAAAGAGCCTTTACGCCCATGGACTACCCCGGAAACCTGTTTGTTGTAGCGGCCCCCAGCGGAGCCGGCAAATCCAGCCTGGTCAAGGCACTGATGGAGCTCGACTCGCGCATCCAGCCCGCCGTCTCCCACACCACGCGTCCGCCGAGGGGGCAGGAAAAACACGGCCGAGAGTACTTTTTCCTGTCGCCGGAGGAGTTTGACGGCATGGTGCTTCGGGATTCGTTTCTTGAATGGGCCCATGTGCACGGCCATCGCTACGGCACGTCGCGCCACGCCATCGAGGAACGGGTCGCCCACGGCGCCGATGTGATCCTCGAAATCGACTTCCAGGGCGCGATCAACGTCAAACGGATTTTTACCAATGCCGTGCTTATTTTCATACTGCCTCCCAGCTGGGAGGAGTTGCGCTCCCGCCTGCAGAGACGCGGCGAGGACAGCGCCGAAGTCATTGAATTGCGGCTGAAAAACGCGGCCAGCGAGATGGCCCAGGCCCGGGAATTCGATTTCGTTATAATTAACGAGTTGTTTGAACGCGCAGTTTTCGACTTGAAAACGATTGTTCACGCCCAGCGGCTCAAGTTTGCCGCCCAGCGACGTGCTCGCGCCGATACATTTGACGCACTGCACATCCCCTGAGTTACCGCTCATTTACCGAATTACCGGAGATCATCATGGCCCGCATTACCGTTGAAGACTGCCTCGAAAAAATCCCGAACCGTTTTCAGCTGGTGCTGGCAGCGACCTATCGCGCCCGCATGCTGAGCCAGGGCCACGCAGCCAAGATCGAAAGCAAGAACAAGCCGGGCGTCACGGCCTTGCGCGAAATTGCAGAAGGCAAGATCGGCCTGGAAATGCTCAAAAAAGTGCCGGGTTGATCCGTCCTGCGGCCCCCAGAAAAGCACCGCCCCGCGGTGCTTTTTGTTTTTCCGGCCCGCTTTTTTGCCCTGCAAAAGCCATTTGTTTTATGTTTTATGTATGCCGGGATACATTTAAGCCATGAGCGCACTGCTTTCGCCCAAGCACATCAGCAAACCAACGCCTGCAGCGGCCAACGCCGCCGCAGCGAGTTTTGCCGTTCTCACGGCAAAACTGGACTACATGACGGCGGCCGATGTGGACAGCGTACGCCAGGCTTACAGGTTTGCCGACGAGGCACACCTGGGCCAGCTCCGCAACAGCGGTGAGCCCTACATTACGCATCCGATTGCGGTTGCCCAGCAGTGCGCAGAGTGGAAGCTGGACGCACAGGCGCTGATGGCAGCGCTGCTGCACGACGCCATCGAAGACTGTGGCGTGACCAAACCGGAGCTGATTGAGCGTTTTGGCGCCCCAGTCGCTGAACTGGTGGACGGCCTGACCAAGCTTGAAAAGCTGGAATTCAACACCCGGGAAGAAAACCAGGCGGAATCCTTTCGCAAAATGCTTCTGGCCATGGCGCGCGACGTGCGGGTCATCCTGATCAAGCTGGCTGATCGCACCCACAACATGCGAACGCTCGGGGATGTGCCGCGAACAAAATGGGCACGGATTTCACGTGAGACGCTGGATATTTATGCTCCCATCGCACACCGCCTGGGTTTGAATGCCACCTACCGGGAACTGCAGGACCTCTCTTTCCGGTATTTGCACCCCTGGCGTTACGCCACATTGACAAAGGCCTTGCTGAAAGCCAGGGGGCGCAGGCGCGATGTCATCAAACGTGTACAGGTGGAGGTCGAGTCGGCTTTCGAGACCGAGAAAATTCCCGTGCAGATCTCCGGGCGCGAAAAAACGCTTTACTCCATCTACCGCAAGATGGACGAAAAACACCTGTCCTTTGCCCAGGTGACCGATATTTACGGTTTCCGGGTCATCGTCAACAGCCTGAACGCCTGTTACACCGCGATGGGCGTACTGCACCAGCTGTACAAACCGCTGCCCGGCAAGTTCAAGGACTACATCGCGATCCCGAAAATCAATGGCTACCAGTCGCTGCACACGACCCTGGTGGGGCCGTTCGGGACCAATATTGAATTTCAGATGCGCACAGAGGCCATGCATGTGGTCGCAGAGTCCGGCGTGGCCGCACACTGGCTTTACAAGGCGGCAGATCCCAACAGCGATGCCTCACAACGCCTGGGTGCCCAGTGGCTGCAGTCGCTGCTCGACATACAGCACGAAACACGCGACGCCGCGGAGTTCTGGGACCATGTCAAGATTGACCTTTTTCCCGAAGCCGTTTATGTCTTCACCCCGAAAAGCCAGATCATGGCGATGCCGCGCGGCGCCACGATTGTGGATTTTGCCTATGCCATCCATAGCGACATAGGCCACCGGGCGGTTGCCGCCAAGGTCAACGGCGAGCAGGTACCGCTGCGCTCCGAGCTGAACAACGGCGATGTGATCGAGGTCATCACCGCTTCAGTTTCCAATCCCAATCCCGGCTGGCTTGGTTTTGTCCGGACGGGCAAGGCCAGGTCCAAGATCCGCCATTACCTCAAGACCATGGCGCTGACGGAATCCCAGGAACTGGGCGAAAAAATGCTGGCCCAGGCCCTGCGGGCCGAAGGCATAGACCGCAAGCAGCTGGCCGAGGACGATGAAGCCCACCATCTCATCTGGGAAAAAATCCTCCGCTTCACCGGCAACCGCTCCAGGGCTGATTTGCTGACCGACATCGGTCTGGGCAAACGCATTGCCAGCATGATCGCCAAACGCATCGTGCCCCTGCTTGCAGAAGCCGGCGAGAAACCCGATGCGCTGCTCATGAGCCGCGAACGTTACACCGCCCATGAGTCGGTGTCGCAAGGCGCGCTGATGCTGGATGGCAGCGAAGGCGCTTCCGTACAGTTCGCCCCATGCTGCCGGCCCATCCCGGGCGATGGCATCCTCGGTTATCTGGGGCGGGGAGAAGGCCTGGTCGTGCACACGGATGACTGCATCGTGGCCAAGCGCCTGCAATCCCGCGACAGCGAGCGTTTCATCGCGGTTGAATGGTCGGATGAACCGGTGCGCGCATTCGAGACAAATCTCCTTGTGACGATTTCCAACGGCAAAGGTGTATTGGCGCGCGTAGCGGCCGCGCTGGCCGGCGCGGAAGCCGACATCACCCATGTCAACATGGGCCAGGAGCGGGCACAGGACGCGACCGAACTGCGTTTTGGCGTCACGGTGCGCGACCGCGTGCATCTTGCATCCGTGCTGCGAAGCGTCAAACGGACACCGTCGGTTCTGCGAGTGCAGCGCGCCAAACCAGGCGCCTGAACAATTGCCGGGAAGCGGTCAATCGGTGTGATCGCCTGCCGGTAGCGCTGGTTCCGGGTAATCCACCTTCAAGACCTGCAAAACCTGCACGCCATGGGGCGTGACAAGACTGACCTCATCACCCACCCTTGATTTGAGCAGCGTCCTTGCGACAGGTGAGACCCAGCTGATCTGGCCCTGCAAGGTATCCACCTCATCAATGCCCAGGATAGTGACCGTACGCTCCACATCTGCGTCGTCCACATAAACCACGGTAGCCCCAAAAAAAACCTGGTCCTTGCCGTGGTGCACGGAGGGGTCTGCAATTTCCGCAATCTCAAGCCGCTGGGTCAAAAAACGGATGCGCCTGTCAATTTCGCGCAGCCTTTTTTTTCCGTAAATATAGTCGCCATTCTCGGACCTGTCGCCATTGCTGGCAGCCCAGTGAACAATTTCGACAACCCGCGGCCGTTCCTCGTCAATCAGCGCCAGCAGTTCCGTTTTCAGGCGCTCATACCCCTGCGGCGTAATGTAATTTTTGCCACCCACCGGGAGCGGCGGGAGAGACAGCTCTTCGTCTTCAGAGTCGCTTTCCCTGGTAAAGGCTTTACTCATGGTGTGTCCGGAAATAGCATTCACAGTACAGGAAACTCGAATGCATGGCGCTGCGAATGGCCACAAAAAGAAAAAAGCCCGCAACTTTCGTTGCGGGCTTTTCTTTTTTGGTGCGGCTGGCAGGACCGCGCACCATACCCAAAATGACTTGCAACTCCTTGATTTTAAAGGAGGTCCGAAAATGCCGTCCGATTAGCTGAATGAGGACTTCGTAGGATGCAAATTCAGCTTTCGATGACGGGTTATCATCCCGTGACCATAGGAGAAAACGTGCAAGGCGATCAATTAACAGACAAGGAAATTCGCGCGGTTCTCGTAGATTTCCTCAAGGGCAGACCAGTTGCCCCCAAAGCTGTTCTTGAGGAAGTACGCGTTCACAACGGTAACGCTATTGCTGATGTTGTTTCGATACACAACATGGCGCACTGTTATGAGATTAAAGGTGAGACGGATGCAATCAGCCGCATAACTCGTCAAGGCGCCTTTTATGACCAAGCGTTCCAACGCATTACTTTGGTGACGACCAAAAATCATGAGCGGCAAGCTTTTCAGTTAGCCCCAACTCACTGGGGTGTGGTGGTAGCAAGCAAAGCCTCCGATGGAACTTTGATGTTGCGCTATATGCGCAAGGCCACAGATAGTCCGAGATTTAACAAGGAAGTGGCGTTACTTACTCTCTGGAAGTGCGAGTTATTAGCCTTGTGCGGCGTCGAGGAGAAGGCAGCACAAAAACTCAGTCGCGCCAATCTCACAAAAATGATTGCAACAAAGACAGGAGTGAGGGAAGTAAATATTTCTATTGCTCAATCATTGCTCGGACGTCAAACCCAAACAGGATGGCCTGCGACCATATAGGTGATGTGCGCATTGATCGTTGGGTTGAGGATTGAGCCTGGAGTTACTTGCTTTCCGAGCATCTGAGCTTTTTCATGAAGAAAATTATCTCCAAACGAATATGCAGGCCCACGGTAGACCGCAAGTTTGACAATCTCACCCGCAATATCGTTGTACTGTAAGCTCCCTCTCGCATGAGTCTTCAAGGCGCCGCCACGGGCAATTAGGTGCTGGTCCTCGTGGCTATATAACACCTTGGGTGCGGTGACGTTTCGCATCATTTCCGGCGGAATGGTGATATCTGAATATAGAGGACTCACTACCGTGTAGTCCCCAAAAGCCACAATCCCAACGTCTGGGGTGTTGAGCACTGCTCGATATATAAGCAACTCATTTCTGGCGATCACCTCTCTCTGCTGTACTTTTGCCACGTCGGCGATTGAGGCTGGGATGGAGGATCCAGTGACAATAATTTCCGTGAACTCAAAAGTTTCGTTGGCTCGTTTAATGAACGTAGCGAGCTTCACGGCGTGTGCCGCTGCGTCCACATTTCGACACATGCCACAATCAAGAATTAAAACCCAGTCCTGAAAAAGATCGCCATCTTCTAGCAGCTCCGTCAGGTTTTCTTTTACGAGTTCAAACAACTCAAAATCAGTCTCCTCTAATCGAATCGCAGCAGTATCCGACTTGATTAGACCTTGCTTCTTGCCAACAAACACCGCCTTGTTATGGGCGTCTGTGCGATTTAGTCCGATGACAGGGATAAAGTTCAACTCTCTGAAAGTCTCAATGACAAATTCATAGTTAGCCTTTCCGTTAACGGAAAGATCATCCGAAATATCATAGTTGTCGAGAAAGAAGAACTGCTTTCCTAGATATCGCTGAACCTTTGTCTTGGCCTTCGTTACCATTCCGCAGAAACTGGCTTCGGTCATCCCATCACGTCGCGCCAAGTCGAAAAATGGCTTAATTTGTTGCTTAATTTCCTCGCTCAATGCAGCGTAGGCAGCAATCTCATTAGCTTTGAGCTTTAAAAATGGTGTGTATCTAGGATTTGGCAAACAAAACCTCCCGGACGTTTATTTCGTTAACGAGTTCAGAGAAAATGTCATACCGCCTCAACTCACGCCGTAACCGCCCAGCCACGATTTGAGGGGCTATGTTTAGTTTTGCTGCGAACTCTATAACGTCCTGCTCGCTTAAAGAATACTTTGCAGGGCAACTTCGCCACTCGCTCCGCGCGATCAGCGAATCCTGAGCCAATTTGTCTGCTTGCCGCTCCACAAGCTCGGCTGAAACTTGCTCAAAGTCATCAACTATTGGGGTAAAAAGCATTTCTGCATGCAGCACTACGTGAGCGAGTTCATGCATTAAAGTGAACCAATAATGATCAACCCGGGGAAATCTGAGGCTCAATCCGACAACAGGATTACCTGAAGCGATTTTGAACACCGCCCCATCAACGTTCATTCCTGCGAGTCCAGGCTCATGGATAAGCACAATCCCATGTTTAAGCAACCATGGTCCAACATCTGCAAGTTTTGAAACATCTGAACTTAACTTAACAATCTCGTTCAGATGTTCGGCATTTAACCCGGTGAATGGGGGGATGTTTTCCGCAACCGTAAACCACTCTGCAAGAGTTCTTATTTTAGTTAGCCAAACTGCAATGAGTGTTTCTGGCGCCCCAAGCTTTGCTCGAAATAGGGCATCTTGCTGTCCGGTACTGGAAAGTAGATGGGCAGTCAATTCATACAGTTGCCTGTCGCTATTAGCGTCCTTCGCCTTCTTAGGAACACCAGCAAGAAAAGAATCAGCCCGCAGGAAAGCCTTGTAATAGGCGACGCCGTCTGCCCAACAATCGGGAGATAACGGAAAGTCATCATGAAGTAGGGTCATCCGGGCATCTCGAAATATTGCAGAGACGGTTTGTCCATGTGTTCAAACCTTTGCATACCGATAGAGTGATAAAAACCTGCAGCTCTAGGCAATGCATGAAGGCAAAATCCGGGATGGAGTTTTAGCTCTTGTATAGCGTACTCCCTGACCTTTCCGACTATCAAAGTACCCAACCCGGAAAATGACTTTTCTTGCATAGGGTTTTGCCGATTCCACGGGGCTACGGCAACAAATTCAATGTAGAAAATGCCCTGGCCGTCAATAGCACTTGGCTTTGGGTGATATATGAGGCAAGCGGCTTGAGGATAAGACTCAGCGATAAGAAAAAACCACTTAAATTCTTCTTCCGTATATTTGAGAGATTTGTTTAGCCAGCGCCAATGACTATCGTCAATTTGAATTTGACTTAGCACGTCATTCAATTTCTCGTCATCGTAATTTTGATCACGGATAAATCTGGCAAGGCGGATATTAAACACGCCCCATGTATCGTCGCAAACGCTTGCCGTGGCAATATCCCATCCAAGCTTTAACTCGTATGGGACCACCTTCCCGTTTATGGCTTGAAGGTTGCCCGTGTCGACAACAGTTCCATTGCTGTTCATTGGCCCCGCTTTAGATAGCAACTCGCGTATCTTGTTAAGCAGTTCTTCTTGCGATGGCGGTTGCATTCCTCCGATCCCCCATTTGACCTCTTGTATTTTGGTGTCGAAACGTAGCATTTAGCTATTTCGGCTCACACCTGTTTACGAATGTTGGACGCATTTCGTAACATTTGCAAGAGGAAGATCGCCTAGACATGCGGCAATCCATCGGAGATAAGCAGAGGATGGAGTTTTGCCGCTAATCAAAAGTCGTGGTGACAGGCGTCAATCAAAACGCCGCTGCGTCAGCCGGGTCCATAGAACGCAGGTAGTCATTCTTCCAAATATCCACCGCGACCTCCTCCAGTTCGGCAGTCTTCACCGTGTGCCAGCGGTCATGTAGCCGTTCAGCACACTGCGCTATCCAATCTGAGGGCCGTAGCTCATCCATGCCTTGAACTCTAGCAATAGCACTGTATTTTTGAACAGTATTTTAATATTTACATTTACAAAGATGACCCGGTTGATGCCCTGTCAATGGGACCGAGAACGGGCGAACTCGTCCTGAAAAACACTGGACGCGATCACGGAATAACGGCGAACTTGTATGCTCCCGGAACAAAAACCGCCTTCTGGAATAGATGCGGCAGGTTCGTCTCGTGGCGATGAATAACGGTAATTTAGTTATCGAGAGATGGCTGTTGAAGATCACCGCTTCAAGACGTTTACTAATCTTCGGGCTTGCCGGAAGCTGAAGAAGGCAGCGAGTCAGCCTGCCCAATAATTACTGAGGAAAACTCTGACGCACAGCCGGCTTAGCTTGACCTGCTAGAGAATCATTCGTGCTGTCAGGGTGTCCATCTTTCCAAGCGCGACGCACTTTAGCAATGTCGGGACCATAGCTCATTTCGAAGTCCTCACGTAAAAAGTTCCAACGCTCAACTGCACGCTTATCTTCTGCGGTTGAACTCTCGAAGACTTGTTGTGCATCAGGAAAGAGACGCGCATACGTCTTAATCATGCGAGCAGTCATATTGCACGACACGCCTATTGACATGCGAGAAAGCTCCCTCTCCATTGGTTCATCGGCCTGTCCGATCTGTAAGGCGGAGATGTAACTGGAATGGGAGTAGGAGCAAAGGTAGGAATAGAGTCCATCCAGCTGTCGAGAATGAAATCCGACCTGCTGCGCTATTTCTTCAACGCTCCTTCCCATCCTCCACTTTCCTAACAACAGCGCCTTTTGTGCCCCTTTGGATAGCTCTAAAAAGTGTTTATTTGCTTTTATATCCTCACACAGCTTTTCACAACGCGCCCGCTCGGCCAATTGCTTCTTTTTAGATGCCTCCGTGAGAGTTGAAGTATCAGTACGCTCCCTTAATCCGGCTAGTACCCACGTCAAATATCTGAAGTAACTCAACGATTCTTCCTCTGCTCCAAATACCCACTCGAAAACAATAAAGTTTTCAAGCAATGCTCGGGCAATTATGTTGATCGTCGCGTGGTCTACGAAGCTGTGTTCGCCCTCGCTGTATGTGATCTTTTCGCCCTCAGCTGTCCGAAGCAGCGTACGAAGATGATAAAGAAACTTCTTTGCTAAGAATTGCCGGTCATTCTTCCAACCTTGGCCCTCAGGGATGGGTTTTCCGCTTTGAGCTTCAAGCATGCCAATAAGTATCGGCAACATGATTTGCAAGTGTGACAGCGGGTCAAATTTAGTGCCCTCAACAGCTGGCTTAGCGCTTCCTTGATTCGACATACTTAATTTCCTTGTATATGAAGCATGACCTTGCCCCCGAAAAACGTACTCCTTAGCTGATGGGTAAAAATCAGTTTTAGGAGATTGAGATGAGCGAATCGAAAAGA